>URAK01000007.1 GCA_900545705.1 uncultured Opitutales bacterium
CCTTGTCCAATGCGGCGTCTTTCATTAAAATCCACTGACTTTGGTGTTGACCCAAGTTCCCCGGCAGGGATTCGAACCCCGACTAGATGAACCAAAATCATCTGTGCTACCATTACACCACCAGGGAATTTAAATACAATAAATGGAGATGATCGGGTTCGAACCGACGACCCCCACAATGCCATTGTGGTGCTCTTCCAACTGAGCTACATCCCCGTAAAATTATTTTTTGATTACGACATTTATAGCCACATCAGTCAATTCTATTTTTTGTTTTTTTTAAAATTTTTAGTTGAAACTTTCAATCTGCGCATGCATTTTATTTCTTGATTACGCGCAACCACAAGCGCATAATTATAAAAATGTTTGCAAAGTTTAAATGGGGGATTCGTTTTATTTTTGCAGGCACGGCGTTAAAAACGCCACATGGTACACAAAAACTAACATATTGCAAATAAATAACTTACAAATATAAGCAATGCCAGGCCAGCTTACAAAATTAGTTTACGCGTCTACACTCGCGCTTCTTGTTGCGCTTTCATACGGCTGTAAGGAAAAGTACGAGCAAAAAAAATTGCCGCCAGCAGACACTGTCGAGGTCGCCCTTCCGGTCAGAAAAGATGTCGAAGTGTGGGACTCATACACGGCGAGAATAGAAGGCGTCAAATCTGTACAAATACGCGCGCGCGTCTCGGGGTACCTCGAAAAAATTATGTTCACAGACGGCGACTACGTCCAGCAGGGCGATGTCCTATTCCAAATAGACCCGCGCCCGTTCCAGGCTATCGCCGAAGCCTGTAAGGCGTCCGTCATGGAAACCAATGCGCGCATTGAACTGGCAAGAAGCAACCTTAAACGCGCCGAGGAGCTATTCGCCCAAAACGCAATTTCAAAAGAAGTTTACGAAACCCGCAAAAGCGAGCTGCTCTCCGCCGAGGCTGTTTTAATATCCGACAAGGCAAAACTAAAAGAGGCCGAGCTCGATCTTGAATTTACCCGCATTACTTCTCCCATATCCGGTTATGTGAGCCGCAGGCTCGTTGACGAAGGCAACCTAATCAACGCTTCGTCAACACTTATGGCTAGCGTCGTCTCGCGCGATACGGTTTACGCATACTTTGAAATCAGCGAGCGCGACATTATAAAATACAATAAAATCAGGCTATTTGACACTATCGACTCAAAAAAGCGCCAAGGTCCGCCTGTCCGCCTGAAACTTCTTGACGAAATTGCACCTTCGCACTTCGGGCAAGTGACGTATGTTGACAATACCCTCAACGCCTCAAGCCTTGAATTGCGCGCTGAAATCGACAATTCTTCCGGCGCTCTCTATCCAGGCATGTATGCAACTGTCGAGCTCCGCGCGGGCGCCCCTGCAAAGCGTTTGCTCGTGCCAGAGGCCGCAATCGGCACGGACCTCGTCGGACGATTTGTGTATATTGTAAACTCCGACAATATCGTCGAATACCGCGCGGTGACCGCCGGTGAACTCGTCGGAAAGCTGCAAGTTGTCACGGCAGGCCTTGACGGCTCGGAAAAAGTCGTCGTAAACGGCCTCCAGCGCGCCGCTCCCAAGAAGAAGGTCACACCCGTTTTAAAGAAGCTGTAATACTATGAAATTTTCCCACTTCTTTATAGACAGGCCAATTTTCGCGACGGTTATCTCCGTATTCATCGTATTTGTTGGCCTTATAGCATTCTCGCAGCTATCGCTTACCCAATATCCAAATATAGCCCCTCCGACGATTACGGTAAGCGGCTCGTACTCGGGCGCCTCCCCGGAGGTCATTATGAATACAACCCTAGCGCCGCTCGAACAAAAACTCAACGGCGTCGAGGGAATGATTTACATGTCGAGCGAGGCGACCTCCGAAGGCTCGTGGTCTATCAGCATTACGTTTGAAACCGGCGTTGACATCGACATGGCGCAGGTTCTCGTGCAAAACCGCGTAAGGCAGGCTGAAAACAGGCTCCCGCAAGAGGTTAGGGACGTCGGGCTAAACGTCAATAAGCGCAACCCAGATATTCTTTTGACTATCAACCTCGTTTCACCAAACGGTACCCGCGATAAAATATATCTGTCCAATTACGCAATCACGCAAATGCAGGACAGGCTTGCCCGCATATACGGCGTCAGCGAGTTCGGAGTGTGGGGCGCGAAGGAATACAGCATGCGCATATGGCTCAATCCTGACCGCCTCGCGGCTGTAAATTTGTCGCCGATAGAGGTTATCGACGCGCTTAAAGAGCAAAATACGCAGGTCGCTGCTGGAAGGCTCAATCAGCCCCCAAGCGATACGGGTGCTGCGTTTGAGCTTCTAATCAACGCCCGCGGAAGGCTCGAAACTCCCGACGAATTCGGCGATATAATCGTAAAATATACGCCGGACGGACGCATAATACACTTAAAAGACATTGCGAGGATTGAGCTCGGGGCATACAGCTATTCCAACGAGTCATACATAAACCAAAAAAGTTCGGTGTCCATGGGTGTTTACCAGCTCCCCGGAACAAACGCCATTGAAACCGTAAAACGGTTGCGCGCGGAATTGGAGGAGATGAAAAAATCCTTCCCCGACGACGTTGACTATGTAATTGGCTACGACACGACTGAATATGTGCAGGAATCCATCAACGCCCTTTACAGAACAATTTTTGAAGCGGTAATACTGGTTGTTTTGGTGATTATAGTATTCCTTCAAAATTGGCGCGCGGCAATGATTCCGCTATTCGCAATTCCCGTATCCCTAATCGGAACGTTTGCGATGATGTATGCGTCGGGGTTTACTATCAACAACCTGACGCTGTTTGGGCTTGTCTTGGCGATAGGTATTGTCGTTGACGACGCGATTGTCGTCGTAGAAAACGTAGAGCGCAACATGAAGACGGGGCTCGACGCGCGCGAGGCGACAAAACAGGCTATGAGCCAGATTCAGGGCGCGCTTATTGCGATTGTTCTCGTACTCAGCTCCGCTTTTTTGCCGACCGCCTTTTTGCCCGGCATATCTGGGCAGTTTTACAGGCAGTTTGCGATGACTATTTCAACTTCGACCATCATTTCAGGATTGGTTTCGCTGACCTTGACTCCCGCGCTATGCGCACTTTTTATGCGCCACTCGACCCATAAAAACAAGAGCATATTTGATTATTGTTGGGAGTACTCAATAGGGTTCATACTGAAATATTTTAATTTGGGTTTTGATAAATTTGCGGAATTTTACGGAAAGTTTGTAAAGTTTGTAGTGAGGATTTCGCTGATAATGCTCATATTGTACTGTGGAATGATTTGGGCGACGAAGGAGATTTTTGTTGAAACTCCTACAGGTTTTATTCCCAAGCAAGACAGAGGCTCTTTTAACGCATGGCTGAGGCTTCCCGATGGAGCTTCCTTTGAAAGGACAGAGGAGGCAGTCATAAGGGCTGGCAAGCTCTTGTCTGATATAGAGGGAATTCGCTACTCCATTACAACCTCGGGGCAGGGCGGTTCGAGCGTTGGAAGGATAAATTTTAGGTTGTCTGATAGAAAAGAGCGCGACAAAAACGGTTGGAGCCTCGACTATATAATGGACAAAGTAAAAAAAGTTCTCGACCGTGAAATACTTGAAGCAACTATCAATGTGACTACCCCCGCTACCGTGCCCGGCATCGGAAGCGGAAGCGACTTCAAGCTGCAAGTCCAAGACAGAGTCGGTCTCGGGGTATTCGAGCTTGAAAAGTACACAAACCAGCTCATCGAGCAGATAAACGCCCTTCCGGCTGTCTCCGACGCATACACAACCTATACGACAAATAATCCGCAGCTGTACGCGACTATAGACCGCGAAAGGGCTCAAAAGCTGAACGTTTCAATAGACTCTATCTTTAAAACCCTGCAATTTAACCTTGGGTCTGTATATGTCAACGACTTCAATATTCTCGGGCGCGTTTACCGTGTTGTCGCGCAGGCTGAGGCTGGCAACAGAAAGGATATAGCGGATATTTATAAGCTAAAAGTCCCCAACGATCTCGGGCAAAACGTGCCATTGGGTTCTGTCGTATCTATAAGGCGCGGCATTGGGCCATATAAGATCATACGCTACAATTTGTATCCGAGCGCGGAAATTCAGGGAAACTTGAACCACGGATACAGCACGGGGTATGTGATGGGTGAAATAGAAAAGCTTGCTGCAAAAATCCTCCCGCAGGGAATGGGCATTGAATGGACGGACCTTGCATACCAGCAGAAAAAAGCTGGTAATTCCTCCATATACATATTTGCGGTGTGCGTAATATTCGTATTTTTGCTGCTCTCGGCATTATACGAAAGCTGGACGCTTCCGCTTTCGGTCATACTTGTTGTGCCGCTCGTGATTTTGTTTGCGATGGTAGGCGTCAACATTAGGGGGCTCGACAACAATCTAATGACGCAAATCGGATTTGTCGTTTTGATTGGGCTTGCATGTAAAAACGCAATTCTGATTGTAGAGTTTGCAAAGCAGCGCGAGGAACACGGCGAAGAAATTGTATCAGCCGTGAGCACCGCCGCGAAAAACCGCCTGAGGCCCATTGTTATGACATCTCTTGCATTCATTCTCGGGGTTGTTCCGCTTGCTTACGGGACAGGCTCGGGCTTTGAGCTGCGCCAGTCTCTCGGGACTTCCGTTATGTTTGGAATGATCGGGGTGACAATTTTTGGGTGTATTTTTACACCCGTGTTCTATTACGTCATAAGGAGGCTTTTTGCCTCCAAAAAGAAGGCGCCAGCTGAGGCTTAGAGGTTTGCTGAATTGACATTTATTTAGCAGTGTACATATCGAAATATATATGAAAAAACTATTTTTTATTGTAACTGCTGCGATAGCTGCATCTGTCTGCGCATATTCGCAACAGGCTCAATCGCGGCAAGAGGGGGCAACCGACGGCAAAGCGGCGGTGGCGGAAGCGCCCGCTCAATCCATAGAGAAACCTGCCGAAGGTGTAAAAGAAGGCGCCGACTCTGCTCGCGCCGGGCAAGAACAGGCTGCCTCAGCTGTCCCGGCACCCCAAGATCCTCAAAAGGCGGATACAGACAAAATAAAGCTTCCTGAAATCGCGAAGAAACTGACTCCCGAAGAATTGGAGCACATTAAAGAGCAGAAAATGCGCGACCGCGCAGCCCTTAAAGAAGCCTACACAATTAAGGATCGGATAGGTCACTTTGTTAAGTCGATAGTCTCAAAGAGTGATACGCTTAAACAATTTGTGGCAAAAAAGGTGTTTGGTTTGTATGTTGCGCAATACATTCTCGTTTCAGTAATACTGCTTGTTACGCTGTTTTTTGCAAAATATCTGCTCGGGTTTTTATTCAAATTTCTCTACAAGACTTCAAAACGCGGGGAATCTGAGAATTTCGCAAGCCTCTTCTTTAAAAAAGTAAAAACGCCGATAACTACGCTTGTTTGCGTAATGGGGTTATATCTCGCAGCGATGGTGATAATCACCCAGAAGGGCTCGCTCATTATATTGAACAGGGCGGCGGCTGTTGCGTTTTGGGCGACTGTTTTCTGGCTAATCCTCAATACGTTCGACGTTTTCTTTGCTTTCGCCGAAACGAAGCTCAGCAAAAAATCCATAGCTGCCGCAAGCCTTATAAACTTCTTGCGGAAAGTCGTAAAGACAATCGTGATAGTTATCGCGCTGCTGTCCATTCTCGACAATATGGGCGCAAACGTAAATGCGATTCTGGCTTCCCTGGGTATTGGCGGCATGGCGCTTGCGTTCGCTTCTCAAGACACAATCGCAAATTTCTTCGGTTCAGTTTCGATTATCATCGACCGCCCCTTTATTGTAGGCGACTGGATAAAAACGCTCTCTTACGAGGGTAATGTCGAAGTAATAGGCTTCCGCTCGACAAGAGTTAGGACTTTTGACAAAACGCTTGTGACTATCCCAAATTCAATTCTCGCAAAGGAGTCTGTAGAAAACTTTTCGAGAATGCCGACAAGGAGGGTTGTAGATGTCATTGGGCTTACATATTCGACAACAGCAAAGCAGCTTGAAGACATAATACCGGAAATACGCACTACTATTCTTTCGGTGGAGGGGGTCGATCCGTTCTCTGTGTCGGCGCGCTTCGACAGCTTTGGCGCGTCGTCTTTAAATATAAAAATAATATACTATACCAAAAAGATAAATTACGATTTTCACACGGATGTTAAGTCGAAAGTCAATTTTGCCATTATGAAGCTTATTGCCGACAGGGGACTGTCTTTCGCCTTCCCGTCAACCTCGGTGTATGTGGAAAGCATGCCGGGTTCTGCTACGGAAAAATAAATGCCGAGAATTTCTTATTTTTATCCGGCGAGATTAGACAGATCTGCGGTAGAGAAAGCGCCAATTTACTTTGGCGTTTTTTTTGTTGGGAGTAATAAAGATAAAAATTATAAATCTAAAAGAAAAATTTTTCTTTTCTTCACAATTTTTTTGTTCCCTATTTTTTGTTTTTTTTGTTTTTTTTTGGGTTATTGTTTAAAATTTTTCTTGAAAATTCCACATTTTTATAATTTCATAAATAAAAAACCAAAATATTGCCAAAATATGCAGCCAAAAATGGCGTATAAAATTTTGGCAAGCAATTTTAAATATGAATTTTACAAAAGACACCCCACGAGTGGAAATAGAGCGGATAATCCGCGAGACGGTTTACCGCGAAATGAACCTACCCCTTCCAAGGCGCACGGAAGGGCCGAATCCACTCGTGGTAAACGTAAGCGCGCGGCACGTACATTTGACGCAGGAAGCGGTCGAAGCTTTATTCGGCAAAGGGTACAAACTTTCAGTGCATAAAAACCTGTACCAAGCGGGGCAATTTGCCGCTAAGGAATCGGTCACGCTTATAGGGCCGCGAAGCAGGGTGATTTCAAATCTGAGAATACTCGGCCCATGCAGAAGCGCATGCCAAGTGGAGCTTGCGCTAACCGATGCACGCGCCCTTGGCTTTGAAGTTCCAATCCGAAATAGCGGCGATATAAAGGGAACGCCCGGCTGCATGCTTATGGGGCCTGCGGGTTTTTACGAAATGCGCGAGGGCGTAATCCGCGCGGCGCGCCATGTGCATATGCACCCAGACGACGCAAAATTTTATGGCGTGCAAAACGGAGACTTTATGAAGCTTAAAGTCTATGGAGAAAACGCATCTATTTTTGAAAATGTGTTATGCAGGGTAGATAAAGCTCTAAAACTCGAAGTCCATATAGATACCGACGAAGGCAATGCCTGCGACTTGGGCCCAACCTCGATATGCGAACTTGTAAAATAGAATTTTAAATCGAAAAATTGAAAGGCAAAATATGAGTCAATCACTCGGAATGATAGAAACTCGCGGATTCGCCGGCGCCGTAGAGGCGACCGACGCAATGGTCAAGGCGGCGGACGTCGAATTCGTGAAACAGGTGCAAATCGGAAGCGGATACGTCACCGTCATAGTGCGCGGGGACGTCGGCAGCGTCAAAGCGGCGGTCGAAGCGGGGACACAGGCGGCTCAGGCAGTCGGCGAGCTCGTCTGCTCAAACATAATTGCGCGCCCGCACACAGCGCTGCTCGAAAAAATGGGCCTCTAATTGGAAAGGATTTTATACAGTATGAAACAGGCATTGGCAATGGTTGAAACAAAGGGCTTTGTAGCGGCTATGGAAGCCGCGGATGCGGCTCTTAAATCTGCGAGCGTTGAACTCCTCGGCTGGAAAAAAGTCGGCGGCGGGCTCGTGGCGATATTCTTTACCGGAGACGTTGCATCGGCAAAAGCCGCCCTCGAGTCGGCAGTAGACGCCGCTTCAAAAGTCGGTACTGTCGAATCGGCCGCAGTCATCGCGCGCCCGCACGAAGATCTCTCAAAGCTCGGCTGCTTCTAAGTTGAATTACGGCGCGCAAAGTGAAAAAAATCCTCATAGCAAACGTCGGCTCCACGAGCTATAAAAACACCCTTTTCGGAATATCCGAATCCGGGGAGTGCACGGAATTGTTCCGCTCTGGAATCGAGCGCGTGTCCGACTTTGAATCCGCGATAAGGGAGTCGCTTGAAGCTCTCGAAAAGGCGGGATTCTCGCCGGACAGCGTGGATGCCGTGGCCTTTAAGACGGTTTTGGGCAAAGACCTTTCTGGTTTGCGCGAAGCCGACGACAAGGTTTTGGAGGCGCTTGAAGCCATGAGTTTTGTGGCGCCCGCGCACAATCCGCCGTACGCGGCGGCAATTCGCGCCTTCAAAAAAGTTCTGCCGCGCGCGCGCCGTATAGCATTGTTTGAGACGTCTTTCTTCCAATGGGCCGCGCCTGAATGGAAAAGGTACGCCGTGCCGAAAAGCTGGGCGTCTATCGGAATATGCCGGAATGGATTCCACGGAGCAAGCCACAAGTACGCGGCAGAACGCGCCGCGGAGCTGTGCGGGCGCCCTGATGCCGCAGAAAGCGCAAAGTATCTCTACCAGAACAACGGCCGCACGAAACTCGAAACTCCATTTAGGCTTGTCAACTGCCATCTCGGAGGTTCTTCGTCGGTCTGCGGAATACTTGACGGCGCGGCGGTGGGCTCGAGCATGGGGTTTAGTCCGCAAAGCGGCCTTCCGCAAAACAACCGCGTCGGCGACTTGGATCCGTCGGCTCTGCCTTACGCTATGAGCAAGCTCGGAATAACGGCGGAGGAGGCTTTGCGCCAGCTTTCAAAGGAAAGTGGGCTTCTCGGAATAAGCGGGGTTTCAAACGATGCTCGCGATATCGAAGAAGCCGCAGCGGACGGCAATGCCGACGCAGCTCTCTCGCTGAATGTCTTGGCATATTCCGCGCGCTCATACATTGGGGCATTCGCCGCAAACCTCGGCGGGCTCGACGCTATAAGCTTTAGCGGGGGCATTGGGGAAAATTCCCCCCAAACGCGCGAGAAAATACTCGCCCCGCTCGAATTTATGGGCGTAGTTATCGACCGGAAAAAAAATGAGGAGTGCGTCCGCAAAAAGGAGGGAATAATTTCATCTCCCGAATCAAAGGTAAAAGTTGCGGTAATAAGCGCAAATGAAGAAATCGTAATCGCCCGCGAAGCCGCAAAACTTCTCTCAAAGACTTCAAAAATTTAAAATTCAAAAAAAAAAGGAAAACATCATGGCAAACGCAATAGGCATACTCGAAACAAAAGGACTAACCGCTCTCGTCAAGGGAGTTGACGCCATGCTCAAAGCCGCCAACGTCACCCTCGCGGGACAATACAAAGACGCCGGAAGCGCGTACGTTTCTGCGTACGTAACGGGCGACGTCGCAAGCGTTAAGGCGGCAGTAGAAGCTGGTTCAGCCGCCGCGTCGGAAGTCGGCAAGGTTGTCAGCGTAGACGTCATCGCAAGACCGCACGAGGACCTGTCAAAAACGGTTCTCGTCGCTGCTGCAGCCAAAGCTCCCGCTAAAAAATAAAAGCATTCCGCAACCATGTTTTTGGCGAAAGTAATAGGCAATGTCGTATCCTCGCAAAAGGACGACAAACTTACGGGCAACAAATTGCTCGTGCTTCGCCCGCTTACAATAGAGGGGGAAAATCCCCCGAAGTTTGCGGAGGGTAAAAACACCGTAGTTGCGGTCGATAACTGCGGCGCGGGGGTTGGGCAGCTTGTTTTGTTCACGCAGGGCTCGAGCGCAAGGCAGGCGACGGGCATGAAAGAACTGCCGATTGACGCGGCTGTAATCGGACTCGTGGACAAAGTTGAGGCCCACTCTAAAAAAATATTCGACAAACAGTAAAATCCGCCGCGCAATCCGCGCGGCAAAAGGCATATTCAAATGAATTTGAATCTGGACGAAGAATCCATACGCAACATCGTGCGCGACGTCATCGGAAAGATGAACGGCGTTCAGCGCGCGCCTTCCAGGCCCGCAGAATTTCAGCAGTCCCGCGGAATTTTTCCTGACGGTGCATCTGCGGCGGCAGCCGCGCGTGAGGGATACGCGCAACTGTGCAAGGGCGGAATCGCGGCGCGCAGGGAAGTCGTGGACATTGTAAAGTCTATGACGGTTTCCAACGCAAAAGAGTGGGGTACTTTTGAATACAACGAAACTAAAATCGGCAGGCTCGAAGATAAAATAGGAAAGCTTGAGATTGTAAAACTCGTCCCCGGAGTAGAGTGGATAGCCCCCGACGCGTATAGCGGCGACAACGGAATAATGCTTGAAGAATACGCCCCATACGGCGTAATAGGCGCGATAACTCCAGTCACGCACTCTGTGCCGACAATCGCGGGAAACATTATAAATATGGTCGCGGCGGGCAATGCCGTAGTGTTTAATCCGCACCCCGGCGGCGTTAAGAGCGCGGTTATGGCAATATCCGCATACAATGCCGAAATAGAGCGCCGCCTCGGCATCAGAAATTTGATTTGTTGCGTGGGCAACCCGACACTCGAATCCTTCGAGGCGATTGCCAAGAGCGACGACGTTGCGATAATGTGCATAACGGGCGGTCCCGGAGTCGTAAAAGCCGCCATGAAGTCCGGCAAAAAATCCATTTGCGCGGGACCGGGCAATCCTCCGGTTATCGTCGACGAAACTGCCGATCCGAAAAAGGCGGCTTGCGACATAATCGCAGGCGGGGCTTTTGACAACAACCTTCTGTGCATCGGCGAAAAAGAGATATTTGTCACCGAAGCCGCCGCGAGCGCCTTTATGCGCGAGCTCGAAAACAACGGCGCCGAACGCATATCCTCTTCCGCCCTCGATAGGCTTACAAACGAGGTCTTTGAAAAGAAAAACGGCGGGTACGCGTTGCGCCGCGCACTCGTTGGCAAAGACCCGCAAGTGCTTGCGCGCGCTGCGGGAGCTGAAATATCCCCAAAGACGAAAATGCTCTTTGCCGAAACCGACGCAAGCCACCCGTTCGTAATTGAGGAACAGATGATGCCGATGGTTCCGGTGGTGGTCGTAAAGAACTTTGAGGAGGCAGTCCGCGCGGCGGCGAAAGCCGAGCGCAATTACAGGCATAGCGCGATTATCCATTCTCTCGACGTGACGAGAATGACCGAAATGGCGAGGGTTCTAAACACGACGCTGTTTGTTAAAAACGGTCCGTCAACCGCCGGGCTTGGACTCGGAGGCGAAGGGTATTTGTCGTACTCGATAGCGACGGCCACGGGCGAAGGCATTTCAAATCCGAAAACCTTTACGCGCCGCCGCAGGTGCGTAATGGTCGGCAACCTAAATATATTCTAATATGGTAGTCGCCAAAATAGTGGGAAATGTGGTTCTTGCTTGCGCGCACCCAAGCACGCTGCGCAACGCCCTTTTCCTCTGCCAGCCGCTCGACGAAAACGGGGCTGAAATATCGGACCCGATAGTGGCCATAAGCCCTTTCGGAGGCGGAATTGGATCGAAAGTGCTGGTTTCGACGGACGGATCTGCGGCGCGCGAATATGTCGGCGACCCGAACAGCCCAATCAGAAACTCGATAATCTGCGTTATAGACGAAAAATGAAACTTGCAAAAGTCATAGGCAGGGTGGTTCTTTCAAAAAAAGACGGCGCGCTCCCGAACGGATTTCTCGCGATTCTTTCCCCGCTTCAAAAAAGCGCCGTTTATGGCTTGAACGCCGAAACCGCAAGCGCGGGCGAGCCTTTTAAGCTCGTGGCGTACGATGAAAACGGGGCGGTTCCAGGAGACATAGTTGCGTACGTTGAAGGGGCGGAAGCTACTGCCCCATTCGATTCTCCCGCGCCCGTCGATGCATACTGCGTCGGAATCGTCGAAAAAATAAACTCAATTTACAGATAGATTTATGAAGAAAGTTTTTACAGCAAAAGACATAGCTGAACTAAAGCGTTCAGGCGGCGCTCTTCCACCTGACGCTATTTTGACTCCCCAGGCAAAAGAGGCTCTCTCTGGTGGGGCAAAAATTTCCTCATCTGCGCCTGCGCCAAAGTCGGCCGCGGTTTCGGCCGTGGGCAGGAAAGAATATAAAATTCCCGAAAAGGAGTATAAATGGAAGCCCGGAGGCGATCCAAAAACTCCGCAGGAGCTTGAAAAATTTTTCTTTTCACCGCAAATTCAGGCATTGAAAAAGCTGATAGTAGATCTCGGCAGGCGTTCGTACGGTAAAAACTACAACGACGGAAACGGCGGAAACTTTTCGGTGAGAGTCGGCGACAATCTCGTCCTTTGCACACCCACTATGATATCCAAAGGCTCAATGAGCGTGGACGACATGTGCTTAGTGGATCTCGACGGCAACCAGCTTGCCGGAAACCGCAAGCGCACGAGCGAAATTCTCGCGCACCTTGCGATAATGAAGCGCCAGCCTATGGCGAAGGCCTGCTGCCACGCCCATCCTCCGCATGCTACCGCGTTCGCAATATCCGGCAAAACCCCGCCGCGCTGCGTAAATCCGGAAACTGAAATTTTTATAGGGCAAGTGGGGCTTGCCGACTACGGGACTCCGGGCACACAAAAAATGGCGGACGCCGTTGGCGTATGCGGAATCGACCACGACTGTGTATTTATGGTCAACCACGGTGTAATGACCTGGGCAAACGATATTGAAACGGCTTTCTGGAAAATGGAAAACGTCGAGGCCCACTGCTACACTTCAATGCTCGCCTTCCAAATCGGCGGCCCAATAAAATTCTCGGAAAAAGACGCAAAGGAACTTGTAAAGATTAGGGACGCGATGGGAATGGTCCACCAGGACAGCCTTAAAGAATGCGGCTTGTGCGACTCGTCCGACGATGCGCGCGGCTGCGTATGCGCCTCAAAGAGCACGGCTTCCGATGCCGGCTACGATTGCGAAGCCGAAAAGCTCGTGTCAAAAATAACAAACATGATAATTTCGGAGCTTAAAAAATGAAAGTTTCAATAATCGGAGGCGGCGGCCGAGTGGGAGCATGTGCCGCTTACGCGCTCGAATGCCAAGGGTTGGTGTCGGACATTCAGATAATCGACGCCAATGCCGACGCGGCAGAGGGCGAGGCGCTCGACCTTCTCCATGGCGCGGCGGTGCTCGGTGGACAGAGAATTTTTACAGGCTGCTACAAGCGCGCGGCAAATTCCGATATTTTTATAATCACTGCGGGGTTGCGCAGAAAGCCCGATGAAAGCAGGCTCGATCTTGTAAACCGCAATGTTTCGCTCTTCCGGCAGATTTTGGCGTCGATTAAAGAGGGCGGATATAAGCGGGACGCAATAGTGTTTGTCGTCTCAAACCCTGTTGACATTCTGACGTACATTGCGGAAAGAGAGCTCGACCTTCCGAGCGGGCATGTGATAGGGCTTGGCACAATGCTTGACACTTCCAGGTTCCGCTCGCTTATAGCCAAGGAGCTTAAAATACCTGCGAACCAAGTCAGCGCAATGATTCTCGGTGAGCATGGCGACTCTATGTTCCCCATATGGAGCGGCGCAACTGTAAACGGGCTTCCACTAAAAAGCTATAAAGGCTTCGACGTAAATTTCCAAAACAGAATATTTGAGCGCACGCGTTCGAGCGGCGCGGAAGTAATAAAGCGCAAGGGCGGAGCAGGCTGGGCGGTTGGGGCCTCAATAGCCGCTGTCGTAAAAGCTGTCGCGCTCGACACTCGCGAGCTTCTCCCGATCTCATCGGTCCAAAACGGTGCGTACGGCATAAGGGACGTGGCTCTTAGCGTGCCCACAATAGTTGGCAAAGACGGCGCGCAAAAAAGCGTGGAGCTCGAACTTTGGCCTGTGGAAATGCAGGGGCTTCGCAATTCGGCGGCGGCGTTGAAAGCGACCCTCTCAAAGTGCCTCTAAGCCCGTCAGCCCGCAAAAAGCGGGCAGGGGGTGGTGTCTATGTATGGCGCGAGGCAGGATTCTCTAAATAGTGGATTTCTGCCTTTGGCGCGGGTCTTTGCTGCAATGCCGAAATTTTTTGCCTTCTGCCTTTAGTGCGGGTTTTGTAAATCGAATCTGAAGCAATTTTGTCTGCGCATAAATAGCGCGCGCCGGCATTCAAATAAAATTGGTAAATATTTAAAAGTTAAGAATGCAAATTTTTGCCGTGCGCCAACTATGACAATGCGCGTGTTCATTTATTGGAAATAATATTTGTATGAAGCCACTCCGCTTTTTTACATGGGCTTCTAAAGATAATTTATATTCGGCAATTTTTCGCGCAGAATTTTCGCGAGAGGATATAGTGGAATTCATAAAATTATTAGTGTTGGGCAATGCCGTCATCTTCGCATGCTTTTCGCAGTGCAGATAGAGAAAAATGAAGGCATGAATCTAAGCAGATGCGGCTTGTGAGTAAAAAATTGATATGTAGCGCAATTTTGAATTGCAGCCGCCAGTTTAGAATGGCTGATAATTTGCGATTGAAGAAGCTCTCGGGAGTGTGGATTCATAAAGATTGCAAAAAATTATTCTTAATTGCGCACTTGCGCGGCGGAATCATACGAGCCTGTTTGCCGCCGTTTTTTCCGGACTACTGTAAAATCTAAATTAGAAATGTTGTAGAGTGTTCTGGACTAATGTGCGGCTTTAGTAATTTAAATAAAAAAATTCAGTGCGAAAAAAATTGCCCCCTCCAAACTTATCATTAAAGAATAAATAAATGAAATATTCACTACCGCTTCACGCCCTTGCTTTCATTGCAATAGTCGCGCTTTCTCCATATTTGAATGCAAAACAAGATGGCGGCATAGACGCCAAAAAAGAGGCGCTTTTATCCTACTTAAAATCGGTTGCGGAATCGGATAAATATCTCAGCGGCCAGCGCTGGAACGCTTCTGATTGGGAAAAATTAAGGGAAAAAACCGGTAAAACGCCCGCTATAATCTGCGTGGAATATTGCATTAGCGAAGGAAACAGAAAACTAGGAAAAAAGGAAAAGCCCATACAGTGGGAAGAGATAAATCCCATAATAAAAAAGCATTGGGATACCGGCGGCATTGTTAGAATTACATGCCATTTTCCAAGCCCATACAACGAGTCTTACGGCGGGCTTAGAACGAAGCTCGGAGACGACGCCGCTAAATTGCTCTCAAATGAAGATTCCCCCGAAAAAATGCGCTGGCTAAAAATGCTAGACGATGTCGCAGAGGGAGTGAAAAATCTAAACGATCTCGGAGTGGTGCCGATATTCGGCCCAATGCATGAAATGAACGGCAAGTGGTTTTGGTGGGGGGCGTCGCTGTCGCCCAAATCGCAAAGGGCGCTGTGGGATCAAATATACAGTGCGCTTGAAAAGAAAGGATGTCGCGCAGTATGGCTTAATGCGCTTTCGCCAAACATTCCGATTGATGTCGAAAACGGACCGGATTTTGATAAAATGGATATCATAGGCTGCGATGTGTACGGATATAAATCCGCGAAAAATCTGAAAGTCGTCGACGAAAAATACAAACTTGCGAAAGCCAAAGGCAAGCTATTTACAGTGTCAGAATTTGGCGCATACAGCGCGCATAATCCGCGCCGCGACAAGGAGTTTGGAACGTACGACCTCGCCGAATTGCCTACGCTGTTAGACAAGCATTGCCCGCGCGCGTACGGCATAGTGTTTTGGTCGGGGCCATGGGGGATTCATGAAAGCTTAAACTCTGAGAAATTTATGAATAATCCGAAAATACTGACCCACGGACAAGTGGAATATGTAGGGAAATAAATAAACTTGGAATTTTTAGCTCGCATTTTTAACCAAAATATGGAGAGTAGTATCTTTTAAAGCTCAGGTGGTGAAATTGGTAGACACACTGGCTTTAGGCGCCAGTGCCCGCAAGGGCGTAGGGGTTCGAGTCCCCTCTTGAGCACTACTCCGAATCAATGCGATTCGGAGTTTTTTTTATGTGTGGGTAGGGGAAAATTGTCACTTTGGGATAAATGGTAAATTTCAAAAATTGCGCGGGAGCAAGAAACCTCAGTGCATATTAATGAAAATTGGGTCAACGCCAAATCCAGTGAAAGTTAGTGGAAAGTACCGCATTGGACGAGCCACTATTCACATATAGTTTTGTGAAGCCCGCAAAGCCAGTGGAATTTAATTAAGTATGCCCAATTGGAAGAGGATTTATAATATATAATTCTCAAAATTTTATCATGCTTAATCAGAGTTTCTGATTGCTTTTCCCCATTTGCAGAGATTGCTCAATTTATACGAATATAGTAAATATAGACCAAGGGTATCTATTGAGCTTTACCCTCATGGATTGCCGCGCGCTGCAAGATAAAAAACTGCGCCGCCTATGCGCTATTCATACATAAAAACGCAAGGCGGCGTAAATTTTATTCAGTTTTATGTTATTTGCCGCAAACTTTATTGTTAGGCAAAATTCCGTATATAGACAGAATAAAAAGTGCGAGAGCTACAAGCAGTGCTATTGCGCTGCAAACCCCTCCGAGATTGAAAATGTTGCCAAATACAAACCATGAAATGCAAAATGCCGCAGCCATAAGCGCAATTCTTAGCGCATAGTGTTTGTCGCTTCCGCAAATTTCCCCGTCCTTAAAGTTCCTAAAAATAAAATTATCCAATGAGAATCTTCCGCCGCCGGTTATTATAAGAAAGGCGTATATGCCCAAAAATACTGTTGGAAGGGCTTTGACGGCACAAAACGGATCGAAAAAATGAAACTTTACGGCAACTGCCATATTTGAAAAAAGCATCAGAGCCGCAAATCTCGACTGTATCCCCAATACGAGCATTATTGAACAAAATATCTGCTGGAATATGCAAATTATTAGGCTTGTTTCGTCGCCTATGCCTATGGGGTCGCCAAAAAAGTTCTCCTTCAGGGTTTCATACCTCTCGACTTTCCCCCAGCCGTAGGGAATCATCATAAGTCCGGAAAATATTCTTAGAAAGGCAATCGCAAAATTCATGCTGTCGCCGTCAGCGGGAGGATTTTTTAAAAAATAGGATATGAGCTTTTTCATACTGGGTAAAATTGTAGTATTTATACAATATATCAAATTAATTTTATTGTACTTTTATTTGCGGTAATTGTACTTTTGCAAACAATGTTTAAAGAAAATCTATACCGCCCGTTTGAAATTTTGCTTCGCGAGCATGAAACTTTCCCGCTGAAGGAGCATCAACATTCCTTTTTTGAGGCTGTATATATCGCTTCCGGGGAGGGAAGTTTCCGGATATACCGCCAGATACCCGACGCGTGCGAGTTTAAATATTCTGCGGGCAGCCTTTTTTTGATTCCGCCCAATACCACCCATTGCTTTAAAGTTTCCAAACGTAGCAAATTTTTATTTGTCCGCTTTACCGACCACTATATTGACGAACATTTAGGCAACAGGGCAAAACATTCTCTCTATTTGTCCTACGCAATGCCGCGCATATTGTTGGAGGGAATGCAGGGGGAAGTCGCGGTAGCTCTTTTTAAGCTTGTAGAATCGGAGCTTGCCGAAGGGCGTGAGGCGTCGGAAACAATGCTCCAAAACTCGGCCGATATTGTGCTTTCGTTGGCGGCTCGAATCCTTGCCAGCTCTCCTGACGCGCATATCCGAGAGTCTGACGAAACTGAAATGCACATGCTCCAATATATCCAGACACACATCCATCAGCCCGACGAACTCAGGGTAGATCCGCTCGTAAAGCGCTTCGGGCTTTCAAAAAATTACATAGGCCGATATTTCAAAAAACATTTTCAGGAAACTTTGCAGCAATACATAACCAGAAACCGAATGAAGAGAGTTGAATATTTGGTGGCAAACAGCCTTATGTCGGTTAAGGAGATTGCCTATGACATGGGCTTTGCCGACTCGTGCCACCTCGTAAAAAATTTTAAGAAATATAGCGGAATGTCTCCGCTCAAATACCGCAATAAGTGCAATTCGCGCAAAGCATAAAAAGATAGAAAAAGTACAATATATCGAGTAAAAATACAATTATTGTGCATTGATAGATTGTACAATTTTTTGATTTTATCGCCGGAATGAAAATTTCCAAAATTGTATTTGCGCTTGTTTTTCTGTCCTTACGTTCTATTTTGCAGGCGCATGCAAATCCTGTGGAAAAGAAAACGGTATGAAATTGAAAGTCAAGTTTGGGTCCGCGTTGTGGACCACATTTGAAATGGGAAAGGGGCTTGCATACCCGTTCGCAATAAGTTCAAAGGCCGCAGTATATGGTATCTATGCGGTTTGTGGAAAAATGGTTTGCTGCTGATATGAACTCGTCAAAACTTGCAGGTCACGGGGCAATGTTTGCCGCAAATGCAATGTGGGGGCTCATGTCGCCGGTTGCAAAGTTTGCAATGTCATGCGGGGCAATCGGGGCTTTTGCGGTGACAGAGGTGCGGATTGTAGGAGCCGCCGCGCTATTTTGGATTGCGTCGTTTTTTCAAAAGCCAGAACACGTTAGGGGCCGGGATATGATGAAGATGTTTGCGGCTTCAATGCTTGCTATCGTTTTTAACCAAGGTTGTTTTATTTTCGGTGTAAAAATGGCGTCGCCCGTAGACGCCTCCATAATAACTACAAGCATGCCGCTCATCGCCCTTGTGCTTTCGGCGATTTTCCTAAAAGAGGTTATAAATGGAAGGAAAGTCATCGGCATTTCGCTTGGCGCAGCGGGCGCCTTAATGCTTGTAATGGGAGCTTCCGCATGCCCCGCAAAGGAAGGCGCTTATGGCGGATATGTCTTGGGGGACTTGCTCGTTTTATTCGCCCAGTTTAGTTATGCGCTCTACATTGTGTTATTTAAAGGGCTCGTCGGGAAATATTCGCCAGTTACCATAATGAAATGGATGTTTACATATTCGTTTCTCGCGACAGTTCCATTCTCGTACGGAGAGGTTGCCGCCACTAACTGGAATATGGATTTTAGCATAGCGCTGTCGCTTGCGTTTGTAGTCGTCGGGGGAACTTTTGGAAGCTATATGCTGCTTGCCGTGGGGCAGCGCAGGCTGCGCCCGACTGTTGCCGGAATGTACAACTATATACAGCCGCTGGTTGCGAGCATTGTGGCCATATGCTGGGGCATGGATTCTTTCAGCCTGTCGAAAATTGTCGCCGCTATGCTTATATTCAGCGGAGTTTACATGGTGACTGTATCTGAAAAGTCGCGCTCTTAGCCTTAAATTACGTGCTGCGGAATGCTGGTAAAATGCGGAAATAAAACTGATTGGCTGGCCTATTAAATGCACGCGTAAATGTTGCGCCGCAATTTCTGGTCTGAATGGGCAAGGCTTTCGGGCACTGGCGAATTTTCGCTTACATACATATATGATTTCCTTTCTACGGGGAAATATTCTACCCACCTTATGGGAACCCTGTGGAACCTTCCGTCGCCGCCCCAAACGCTTTCGTAATCGACGCGGTTTTTGCCGCCAAAACCGTTTGCAGTCACGCGCACTTTTGAGACTCCGTCCCGCATCTCTACAAGTTGGGTCTTCAATATGTTTTCGGTGATGCTGCTTTCGTGCTTAAAATATACTGCGCCGTAGTAATTGGCGATGGCCTCGTGTTCCCAAGATGAGGACGGCGATTGTATTTCGCCCTTGTAAATATCTTTGTAGGTTCTGGTTTGCTGGTAAAGCGGAATCGCAAGCAGAGGAGCCAGAGAAAAATAAAGATTTTTAAAGTAGTTTTCGTTAAAGTTTTTGAAGTTTAAATGGGCGCGATCAAAATCCCAATCGTGGAAGATTTCTGGGTCGGTGTTCAGGCTGGAACCAGACAAATGCTTTGAGTGCAGAAGGTTTATCTTACCGCGTTTTATGAAAGTGAAATCGTCTCCGTATCCGATTTCGTCGTCCTTCAATAATTCAAGCATTTGCTCTTGGGCGAGGGAGGTGAAAAGCAGCCGAAACTCTACTTCGTTGTCGCGGTTTTTTGCGTGGAAGAGCGTTTCAAATTCGTGGTTGGACATCAGCGTGAAGTCTGAATCGTCGTCGAGGTTTTCGGAATATTCTTTCAGGTCGCGCAGGGTAAACCACTTTCGAATGCTTGTGACAAACCCCTCCTCGGCGTTTGACAGGCCCGATGGCGAGCGCGAAAAATTTAGGTTGGGGGCGGCGTCGTTGCCGTAAATTAGAAGCCTGTCTCTTGAGAATTTCGGATACGGCTTATTGACGCTCGCCGACAGAGTTTGCGTTCGTGTGACAGTGCGTCTCCGCCCGTTGCCGTCGGTGACACTCTCCCTCCACGATATGGTTTTATATCCGGTATATGTTTTCGTACCCCAAACCATTTTTAGGTATTCTCCGAAAACGAACGGATTGCCGTTTATAACACCGGATTGCGAAAAGAGAATGGACTTGCCGTCGGTGAAGGAGTCGTCCCAGCCGAAAATTTCCTTTAAGTCGTCGAGCCTTTGCGTGGTGAGATACGGATCGAAGTTCAGCCTGGGGACTGTTTTCTCTATTAGCGCAATCGGGATATCCCATGTGTACAGTTCGTTGAGCGGGCGCATTTGTTCGCGCGCTTCGTCTGTTTTTTTTGATATGAGGCTTTTTAGGGCGTTTATTTGTTTGCCAAGTTCTACACATTTTTTCGCCGCAAAAAACGCCAAAATACACGATGCGACACACACCGCAACAAGGCATGCGATTTTTTCAGGCTCCAAAGAATAGCTGTATGCGATAAATCCGCATGCTACTGCAGCAACTATCAGCAATACGCAGGCGAATACGAGCATCGTGGACGTTCGCGATTTATCCGACGACTTGTTTTTCAAATCCTTTATTTCCGCCACCAGCTTGCGGTTGGCTTCGAAGTCGACACCGGATTTTTCGAGCAGTTCCCTGAATTTCTGGGCGGTTAATTCCGAGAATTTTTCGCGGAAAGAATCGCGGTATTTTTTTAGGGGCTCGTAAAAATCTTCAATCATAGAAGAACCGTTTTTGCGGCGGCTTTCATTTCGGCGCTTGTTGAGAACGGAATTCTCGTCGTGTATCCGGCGCGGGCGGCAACTATCATTTTTGTAGGCCAGTTAAAAAGGGACGCGTTCCATTGGTTTACAGTGTCGTTGTACAGATTTCGCGCGGCGGTTATTTCCTTTTGTAGGTATGCGTTTTGCTGCATTGCCTCGGCAATGGCCGCGTGCGCCTTTAATTCGGGATAGGCCTCAACTTGCGGAAAGAGTCTGCCAAAGGCCATGTCAAGCTGGTTGGATACGGTGTTCCTTGAAGAGTCGTTCAGATTTACTCCACCCCTGTACGCGGCGACGGCCTTCATGACGTCTTTGTCCAAGTCTATTGCTTTGCCTACGAGGCTTGCCACGTTTTTTAGGATTATTACGCGCTGTTCTATGTAATTGTCGATTGTTGAGGCGTCGGCTTGCAGCTTTTGTTGCAGTTTTCTAAAATAGTTGGCCGCGGAAATTTTCATAAAAATGAAAATAATTCCGGGCAGAATGCCGCACACCCATAAAAGAACCTCAAACAATACGGAGCCCCAGCCAATTTTTACCGGCAGCTGCTTCTGTATCACGTTAATGTCGCGCCCGCCCGCTTCAACGGGAGATGTAAGTTCGTCTAATTCATTGGCCATGTGGAAAATTTTTATGTAAAAAGCCGCCAGTTCAAGGAAATTCTAATCCCGTTGTATGAATATGCGTCATACTTAATTGCAAGTGTGCGCTTGCAGCGTTTCGCGGAGGCAATTTTTTCATCTAAAAATACTATGAAAATACATGCCGCTAAGAATGTGCGGCGCGCAATTTTTAATGCTTTTCAGAATCGGCTTCGGCAGTCTCGGCGTTCCCGCTTTCGCGGTTGAAACGCATCGATATCAGCCGCGTGACTCCGCGCTCCTGCATGGTCACACCGTATATCGTTTTCGCCGCCGACATCGTGCGCTTGTTGTGCGAGATTACGAGGAATTGCGAGTAGCGCGTAAATTCTTTTAGCATGTCGGTGTATCTGCCTATATTGGCGTCGTCGAGAGGCGCATCGAGCTCGTCGAGCACGCAGAACGGGCTCGGCTTTACCATGTATATCGCAAATAGCAGCGAGACTGCCGTCATCGTGCGCTGTCCGCCCGAGAGAAGGGAAAGGCTCTTTAAAACCGTTCCGGGCGGGCGCGCTACAATCTCTATGCCGCTGTCGAGCACGTCCTCGCTTTCGACGAGATTCAAGTCGGCTGTTCCGCCGCCGAATATTTTGTCGAATGTAAACGAGAAATTCTTTCTTATTTGTTCGAAAGTCTCCGAGAATAGTTTTTGGGAAGTGGAATTTATTTCGTCGATATCGGCAATCAGCGCATTTTTCGACGCCCACAAGTCGTCGGTTTGCGCTTTTAGGAAGTCGTACCTCTCTTTAAGTTCGGCATACTCCTCTATTGCAACGAGGTTTACGGCCCCCATTGCACTTATGCGCTCGCGCAGTTCGCGGACCTCTTCGCCGACTGCCGCGAAATCTACGGAGTCCATTGCGGCGAAGTCCTCCTCCGTGGGTTCGCCTCTCTTGCCTTTGCTTTTAGCCTCGATTTCGCCGTCTTCAAGCTCGTCGAGTTTTATTTTTGTCTCAAATTCTTCGTCCGCCTTCCAAAGTTCGCGCTTCCAGTCGGCCGTGGCGATGGAGACTTCGTAGTCGTTTAAAATTCTTTCGGAGATGTAGTCGAGCTTCGAGCGCAGGCGGGCGGAGCGTACGTCCAATTCACTCTTTTGGGCAGAGGCGCGCATATGCTCCTCGCGCAGGCCGACGAGCGACGATTCGTATTCCGAAAGGCGTGTCTCTTCCGCCGACAGCTTTACGCGGAAGGCCTCTATTTCTTCGAGGGCGGTTTCGAGGCTCTGTGCAAGCGCGGCGGCGCGCTCCGTCTCCTCGGAGGTCTCGCGCTCCAAATTTTCAATTTGCGCCCTTATTGATTGTGATTCGGACTCGCGCCTTTCTATTGCAGCTTGCGCTTCAGCCTGCTGGACCTTTATCGCTCCCAATCCGCGCTCCAAATTTTCCAAGCGTGATTTTTTTGACGCAAGTTCAATGCGCGTTTCCGACAAAACCGCAAAGCGCGCGTCTTTAGCTTCCCTGAGTTCCGCGAGCTCGGCCTCCCTTTCGGAGATTACCCTCTTTGAGGATTCCACTGCCGACTCCGCCTCTTCAAGCGCCTTTTGCGCGCGGTCGAGCCTGTCCTGAACTTCAAAGCGCGAGTTTTCCATCGACTGCATTTCCGCATTTTTCCTTTGCAGATCGGTTTCCTTCGCGCCCATCTGGGAATTTGCCTCGTTTGTCTGGGCGTTGATTGCGGATATTTCCCTCTTGATTTCCGCCGCGGCGTTTTTCTTGTTTTCTATTTCGGATTCGGCGGCGTCCATCATGCTTTGGAGAGCCATGGCGGCCTCGTTGAGCGCGGTGAGGTTGTCGTTGTCGGAGTCGATTTCGCTTTTCAGCCTCTTTATTTCGCTTGCGCGCAGCAGAAAACTGCTTTCAGTGTCGCGCTTTTCTCCGGTGGAGGCATAGACTGTCCCGCGGGCATCGAGCATTGAGCCGTCGCGGGCAACTGCGCAGAAAAATTTAAATTCGGGGTTTTCGGAGACGAATTTTGCAAAGTCAGAAATATCCTCGCAAAAATAGCAGCCCGCAACGGCGTTGCGCGCGTATTCGGCAATATCCTCAGACTGGCATTTTACTACGTCGGCCGCTTTTTTTATGGTTGGCGGCAACGGGAAGTCGGCGCCGGAAAACGCCGATTGCGCAAGCTGGAAACATGCCTTGCCGAGGTTTCGCTCGCGCAAGGCGGCGAGAATTTTTGAGAGCTCTGAGGCGTCGGGCAGGGCGACTGCGTCAAGCGCCGGCCCCATTAAAGTTTCAAATGCGGACGTCCATCCTTCTTCAACTTCGAGGTGCTGGCTTACGATTTTTGCGGAATCCGCCGGCAGGCAGTCGTTTAGCGCGCCTTTCATTATGGATTTAATCCCGTCCGAAAAACCCTCCATTCTCGACTGGAAATCGTTTAGCAGCCCGAGCCTTGCGGCTTTGCTCGCGATGGCTCTGTCGGCTTGCTGTATTTCGGCCTGCTTGTCTCTGTACTGCCTGCGCAGCTCCTCTATTTTCGACTGCTGCTCCGCAACGTCCGCGTCTGCCTCTCCAAGCCTTTCGTTTGCTCCGTCAAGCGCCTCAGCAAGCTCGAGAATGCGCCTTTCGAGCGATTGCGACTCCTCTTTTATTTGGAAAATCGAATCAGACAGTGCTGCGTGGCGCACTTGGTAGGATTTTAAATCCAATTCGAGCGTGGTGCAGTTTGAGCGCAGCCGGGTTATGGTCCCGTCGTTTACGAGGGCGTCTTGTTTGGCCCGCGACAACGCGGACTCAGCTTCGCGTATGGATTCCTCTATTTGCGTAAGCTCTCCCGCCTGCTGCTTAAAAACTTCGTCGTCGGCCATGACGAGCTCGAGCTGCATTTGCTTTACTTCGGCATCGCCCTTTGCCTTGCCTTCTAGGGCAGAAAGTTGCTCGCGCAAGGTTTCAAGCTCCTTAGAGATTTGCGAAAGCCTCTCTTCGAGGTCCTTTTTTCTAACTTGCGCGAATTCCGAGCTCCTTTGCGCCTGCTCCTTAGCCGAGCGCGTCTCGGCTGCGTTTTGGCGCATTGTTTCAAGCTCAGCGAGCATTGCCGCCCTTTGGCTTCTCATCGCTGAAAGCGACTCTTCGCTTTCCGAAAGCCTCTGGGTTAGAGAAAAAATTTGCGCCGACACTTCTTTGAGCGACTCCGCGTCGCGCGCAAGTTCCGCGCTCTGTTCGGCGTAGCTCTTAGCGTTTAAAGCGAGGTCCAGATGCCGCAAGCGGTGGCTCAGGCGCTTGTAGCGCAGGGCCTTTGACGCCTGCCTTTTGAGGGTTCCGATTTGCCGGGAAATCTCCTCGATTCTGTCGGTCGCGCGCGCGAGGTTTTGGTCTACGAGAGCTAGCTTGTTTAGAGCCTCCCTCCTTTGCGTCTTGTATTTTGTAATACCCGCCGCCTCCTCAAATATCGCGCGGCGCTCGCCGGGATTCGACGATAGTATCTGGTCTATTTGCCCTTGCACCATGAACGAGTACGATACCCGCCCTATGCCGGTGTCCATAAACAGGCTTTGAATATCCTTTAATCTGCCTGCCTTGCCGTTTATAAAATAGTCGCTGCCGCCGTCGCGCGATACTTTGCGGGTGATTTCGACTTCGTTAAAGTTTGTGCCAAGCTGTTTTTCGCAGTCGGAAAAGAGCAGGGACACTTCGCAGAATTGGAGCGGCTTGCGCGTTTCCGTCCCCTGGAATATGACGTCCTGCATTTTCCCGCCGCGCAGGGCCTTTGCGCTTTGCTCGCCAAGCACCCAGCGGATAGCGTCGACTATATTGCTCTTGCCGCAGCCGTTGGGGCCGACTATGCACGTTATGCCGTCGGTCAGCGAAATTGTCGTCTCGTCTGCGAAGCTCTTGAAGCCGTTTATCTTTATCCGCTTTAAGTACATTTTACGGTGGGCAAATTAAATTATTTGGGCTATTTTATTGAGTTTGCGAAGTCCGCAATGGCGTTGTCGAGATTCTCCGGCTTGCCGCCGCCCTGCGCAAAATCCGGTTTGCCGCCGCCCTTGCCGCCTATTTGGGAGGCTATTTGGCGGACT
Source organism: uncultured Opitutales bacterium (assembly GCA_900545705.1). Classification (GTDB taxonomy): domain Bacteria; phylum Verrucomicrobiota; class Verrucomicrobiia; order Opitutales; family Intestinicryptomonadaceae; genus Merdousia. Next base: position 25,477 of record URAK01000007.1, read on the forward strand.
ATGTCGCCGGCTTTGAATCCGGCTTCAACAGCGTCGCTTCCGCACAGAGCCATGACGGTCGCCTTTTCCCCGAACTTAGCGCCGAGGGCGACAACACCGCCTCCGATTTCTTTTGCTATCTTAACGGCAAGCTCCCGCATCAGCTGCGGATTTTCAGCTTCGACCACGGCGGCTACTATCGGCACGGAGCCTTTTGCGATAATCTTCTTGGCTGCGAGCTCCCGCGCGGCGTTGCCCGCATTTTGGCGGAGAAAATCCCTCAGCTTTTTTTCAATTTCGTCGCGGGAGGAAATGAGCTTTTCAATTCTGTCGGCAATTTCCTCCTGCTTGCAGGATAGCTCGCGCGCGGCATGCGAGAGCGAATCCTGCATGGCGTCTATCTTTTTCAGCGCGGCCGTTCCGGCGACTGCCTCTATTCTGCGCGTCCCGGACGATATCGCAGATTCGGACACTATTTTTATAAGGCCTATTTCCCCTGTTGCCGAAACGTGTGCGCCGCCGCACAATTCCTTCGAAAAGTCTCCCATCTCTACGAGCCTCACGACCGCCCCGTACTTCTCTCCAAAGAAGGCGAGAGCGTTTTTGGGAATCTCGCGGAATGGCATTTCGCGCCACTTTACAGGGGCGTTTTCAAGAATCTTTTTGTTGGCGAGGTTTTCTATTTCGCGCAGTTGTTCTGGCGTTGGCGCTTCAAAGTGGGTAAAGTCGAAGCGGAGCCTGTCGGGATCGACGTACGAGCCCGCCTGCCTTACATGCGTTCCCAATACTTGCCGCATCGCCCAGTGAAGTATGTGCGTTGCGGAGTGGTGCCTTTCAATAGCTCGGCGGCGCACTATGTCCACCGTCACCGACACTTCCGTTCCTATGCAGTCCTTTTTAAATACTCCCTTTCGGACTTTGTGCAGTATGTGGCCTGCGTTGTCCATTTTAGTGTCGAAAACCTCGCGGGCCGTGCCGTTGATTTCTATAAAGCCGGTGTCGCCAACTTGCCCGCCTTTTTCAGCGTAAAACGGGGTTTGGGGCATTATTACAAAATCGGCGTCGGGTCCTTCGACTATCGCGCTTATGGATGTCGCAAAATCGGAGAGGTTTGCGTGGTCGTAGCCGGCAAATTGTGTGGCGTGTTCCACTTCAGTAGCATCGGATACGCTTATGACTTCGCGCGTTTGGGCGTTGCGGGCGCGTTCGCGCTGCTTGTTCATTTCAACCTCGAAGCCCTTTTCGTCCACGGGCATATTGCGTTCGCGCGCGATGAGCTGGGTGAGGTCGAGCGGGAAGCCGTAGGTGTCGTACAATATAAACGCCTGCTCGCCAGAAATGCTGCCTTCCGTGACCGTTATGTGGTCTAGAAGCTGCAAGCCCCTGTCGAGAGTGCGCGCAAAGCTCTTTTCCTCGTTTTCTATTACTTTTAAAATCACCTTGCGCTGCTCTTTAAGCTCCGGAAAAACCGGCGACATCTTTTGGATTACGGGATCGGCGAGCTTTGTGAAAAATCCGTATTCAAGCCCGAGCCTCTTTCCGTACATTATCGCGCGGCGCAGAATCCGCCTTAAAACGTAGTTGCGCCCTTCATTGCCGGGAATTATGCCGTCGGCTATGGAGAATGTAATTGTCCTGATATGGTCGGCGAGAACTCTAAATACGCAGTCGGTAAGCTCCTGCGACGACATATCGCGCGGATCCTTCGGCAGGGTGCCTTTGTAGGTCTTGCCGGACATGTGCGATATGTGGGTGAAAATATCGGTGAACAGGTCGCTGTTGTAGTTGGAGGCAAGCTGGGTGAAGTCGGTGAAATTCTTTGTGGTGGCGATTATCCCGGCGACCCGCTCGAATCCCATGCCGGTGTCGATGTTTTTATTTTTCAGCGGGCGGAAAGTACCGTCTGTTTCAGCGTTGAACTGCATGAAAACGAGGTTCCATATCTCGATGCAGTACGGGGAGCCCGCGTTTACGAGCGCTCCGTCCGAGTCTCCCTTCTCGGTCAGATCCATATGTATTTCAGAGCACGGTCCGCACGGGCCGGTCTCGCCCATCATCCAGAAATTGTCTTTTTTGCCGCATTTCTTTATGTGGATTTCAGGCGACATGCCTTCGTCTTTAAAAATCTTTTCCCAGATGCGGTATGCTTCGGCGTCGAATTCCGAAGGCTCGCCTTCGCGGGGGTCGTAGACTGTCGCGTAAAGCCTTTCCTTTGGGAAGCCCCACACGCGAGTGAGAAGTTCCCACGCCCATTCTATCGCCTCTTTTTTAAAGTAGTCGCCGAACGACCAGTTGCCAAGCATTTCAAAGAAAGTGTGGTGGTAAGTGTCGAAGCCGACGTCTTCAAGGTCGTTGTGCTTGCCGCCGGCGCGTATGCACTTCTGGGTATCCGCCGCGCGGCGGAAGGGGGCCTTTTCCTCTCCGAGAAAGTACGGCACAAATTGGTTCATACCGGCGTTCGTGAACAGGAGGTTTGGCGACGTCGGCATCAGCGACGCCGACGGGACTATCGTGTGCCCTTTCGAGTTGAAGAAATCCAGAAAGCTTTTTCTTATTTCCGTTGAGGTCATATATTTTTGTGCGTAATATTTTTGCCTGTTATTTATTTCGTTCGGCGCAAGAGCGGCGGCGTTTGCCGTTGCCGCCGTATTAAAACCGCGCCGCGGCGGGGAAGGGAAGATAAAAAATTCCCTGCCGCGCGGCGAACTTCGATTAGAGCCTTTCGATTACGGCCGCAGCCATCTCGTCGGTGGAGACCGCCTGCTTGCCGAAGGCTATATCAGCCGTGCGAACGCCGGAGCATACGGCGTCTCTGACAGCAGCCTCGATTTTCTTGGCGGTGGAGTCGCGCCCGAAAGAGTAGCGCAGCATCAAGGCGGCGGAGAGAATCTGCGCGCAGGGGTTGGCTATTTTCTTTCCGGCGATGTCTGGTGCCGTCCCGCCGGCGGGTTCGTACAGACCGAATTTGTTTCCGAGCGAATTTTTCGACACTCCCAAAGACGCGCTGCAAAGCATTCCCAGCGACCCGCAAATAACCGCCATTTCGTCCGACAGAATGTCGCCGAACATGTTTTCCGTAAAGAAAACGTCAAATTGGTTGGGGTTGCGGGCAAGCTGCATGGCGGCATTGTCGACGTACATGTAGGAAAGCTCCACTTCGGGGTAGTTTTTCTTGAAAAATTCGGTGACTGTCTTGCGCCAGAGCACTGACGTTTCGAGGACGTTTGCCTTGTCGATGGAGCATACTTTTTTGCCGCGCGCCATTGCTGTTTTCCCTGCGACGTCTGCAATGCGCTCTATTTCGCTTTTGCGGTACATCATAGTGTCGCATGCGGCGGGTTCGCCGTCGATTTCAAAAGTCTTTTTCTCGCCGAAGTATATGCCGCCTGTCAGCTCGCGTATGCAGACGATGTCTATGCCTTCGGGTATGCGCTCCGATTTTAGCGGGGAGGCGTCTGTAAGCTGCGGGTAGAGAAGCCCTGGGCGTATATTGGCGAAGAGTTTAAATATTTTTCTTAGGGGCAGGAGAGCCGCGCGTTCTGGCTGTTCGTTAGGCGGCAGGTTTTCCCATTTCGGGCCGCCGACCGAACCGAAGAGTATGGCGTCCGAATTGCGGCACTGTTCTACCGTGGATTCGGGAAGGGCCTTCCCGCACGAGTCGATTGCCGCGCCGCCGACGTCGCAAATTTTATAAGATAGCTCGTCGCCGTCCTTGCGGCACGCTGCTTGTAGAACGCCGAGCGCGGCGTCCATTACTTCCGGTCCGATACCGTCTCCGGGGAGAACTGCAAATTTAAGTGTTGCCATATTTGTACCTTTTTGTTTCGGCGAAAAATGCGCCTCTAAAATAAATTAAATGAGTAAAACACCTTTCCTCTCCGATTTCCACAAAAAATTTTCGCCTTTAACCCTTCAAATTTTATCTGAAACCAATCTTTTATCGTAAAAATGCGGGAGTATTGGCATGTTTTTTTTCTCGCGGATTGTGAATATTTTGCCGCGATATCCGCAAAAAAATTTCGCTGCAAGGCACAAAGAGAGCTTGTCGCAAAAAGTTGTGGGAGATTGAGCAGGGGGATTATTATATGCGTTGCAAGCCGTGCCGCGCAAAAAAGCGCATTCGTTTCAAATGCGGGTTTTAGTTCTGCCCAGGAAGGGTTCGGCGGCGCGCGCGTGGGCTGGGTTTTTATAAGAAGCGGATTTCCGGATTCTAAAAAAGTGCCGTTTTTCTATTTAATAGATAGTTTTGCGGCGACTGGGAAGTGGTCGGAGGGGTATTCTGTGCTTTTCGCGCGCGGAGCCCCGACGTCTGAGGATTTGTCGCGGATTACACAATAGTCCAAAACTCCGATTCCCTCTGAGACTAATATATAGTCTATTCTGTGCGGAACGGGCTTTCCCGTGAAATTGTGGAAAGTGCCGCCGGCGGATTTTGGGGAAAGGGAGCACTCGAGCATTGAATCTTTGAAAGATTTGTCGGAAAATATTATTTTCATGGGTTCTGAGTCCTCGCGGGCGTTGAAGTCGCCGACGCATACAAACGGCAGCCCTCCCGATATTTCTTTAACTTTTTTTATAAGAAGCTTTGCGGACTCGGCCCTTGCAATTTTGCCCTTGTGGTCGAAATGCAGGCTGAAAAAGAAAAACTTTTTATCGGTTTTCAGGTCGCGGAATTTCCCCCATGAGCAGATTCTCTTGCAGGCGGCGTCCCAGCCCATAACAGGCTTGTCGGGAGTTTCCGCAAACCAAAAATCTCCCGAATCGAGAAGCTCAAAGCGTTTGGGATTGTAGAAAATCGCGGAGGTTTCGCCGCCTTTAATGCCGTCTTCGCGGCCCTTGCCGATATATTTAAAGCCGGTTCGCGCGCTTATATCGTCGAGCTGGTGAAAGTAGCCCTCTTGCGTGCCGAAAATGTCAAAGCCGCGGCTTTTCGCGACGGCCGCCACGCTGTCGCGCCTTATATTCCATTCGCCCGATGTCGGAGTGGGGGCGAGCTTTATGTTAAAAGTTGCAGCCGTAAACGGCTCCGAGACGTTTTCAACAGGGGTGCACCCCGCCATCGCGGCCAACGCTATTGCCATAAATAATCTAAATAACATTTTATTATAGTATTGGCCGTACCTCAAACAGTCAATTTTAATCATATTGAAAAAAAGCTTTTCAAAACGCGCGTTTGGGGTAGTCTTGCGAAAACAGATTTTTTATGGAAAAGGTTTTCTATCTCACAACTGCAATCGATTATGCAAACGGTTCGCCGCACCTCGGCCACGCCTATGAAAAAATATTGAGCGACGTAATAGTTCGCCACAAGCGCATGTGCGGCGTAAAGACGTACTTTTTAACGGGGCTTGACGAACACGGGCAAAAAGTCCAGCAAAGCGCGCGCCGCGAAGGCGTCGAGCCCTCCGTTTTGTGCGACAGGCAGGCGGAGAAATTCCAGAGCCTATGCTCAATACTAAACGTCTCCAACGACGACTACATAAGAACTTCCCAGGAGCGCCATAAAAAAGTCGTAAAAAAAATACTCCAAGACCTCTACGACCGCGGAGAGATATACAAGGCTGAGTACAAGGGCTTTTATTCCGCGCGCCAAGAGCAGTTTTTGCAGGAAAAAGACAAGGTCGACGGAAAGTGGCCCGAGATATTCGGAGAGGTGGTCGAGATTACCGAAAGCAACTATTTCTTTAAGCTTAGCGCATACCAGCCGTGGCTTGTCGAATTCATAAAGACGCACGAAGATTTTATTTATCCGAGATTCCGTGCAAAGCAGGTAATGGAGTTCCTGAAAGAGCCGCTTAACGATTTGTGCATATCGCGCCCAAAGGAACGCCTCGAATGGGGAATAGAGCTTCCGTTCGACCCCGATTACGTGACGTACGTTTGGTTCGACGCCCTCGTAAACTACATCTCCGCAGTCGGCTACGGCACGGAAGAATTTTCAAAATACTGGCCTGCTGACTTCCACGTTATAGGCAAGGACATACTCGTCCCGCCGCATTCCGTTTATTGGCCGATTATGCTAAAAGCTATTGGAGTGGAAATGCCGAAATCGCTTCTGGTCCACGGTTGGTGGATGTCATCGGGCGAGAAGATGTCAAAGAGCCTCGGAAACATCGTGAACCCGCTCGACCTTGTCGAAAAATTCGGGGCTGACGCGTTCCGCTACTTTTTGATGAGAGAAATGAATGTTGGGCAGGATTCCGACTTCTCGATAGATTTGTTTGTCACAAGGTACACTTCGGACCTTGGAAACGACCTCGGAAACCTCGTAAGCCGCCTGCTAAACATGCAGAAGCGCTATTGCGGCGGGGTTGTTGCGCCGGCAAAGGTCGAGGAGGATTTTGAAAAATCGCTGAAATCCCTCGCCGCCGAGACTGCCTCAGAGGCTTTGCGCCTTTGCGACGGAATGCAGTTTCACTTGGCTCTCGAAAAGATTTTTGCGTTCGTTCGCGCGATAAACAAGTACGCAGAGCAGCGCGCCCCGTGGAAGCTCGCAAAGAGCGCGGAACCGTCGGACAGGGAAAAGCTTGAGACTACACTTTCAAATATGGCGGAAGCCCTGCGGATTGCGTCGGTATTGCTCGCGCCGGTTATGCCGACTGTTTCGGAAAAAATACTTTCGCTCTTGGGACAGCCTAAGGCTGAGAGATACGAGGGAAATATCGAATGGTCGAATAGGCTCGAAAATTCGACTTTGGCGGCTCCCGAGATATTATTCCCGCGAATTGGAGAATAGAATAAGCGATATAAAAAAACGCCCGCGCGCAGCATTGCGGCGGGCTTTTTTTGCGAAAGCGGACAGCAATAAATCTGCTTGCCCAATTTTTTCCAATATGGGAAAATTGGTGAATGTTTTTAGATTTTATTAAGATTTCCATATCGTGTGCGCTTGCGCTTTCAGTTGCGGCGTGCGCGTCGCACGGGCTTCCGAAAATAGAGCGCGATTCCCACAAAACGGCGAGGCTCGTGGTTGAAGGAAAGCCTTTCGTAATACTTGGCGGCGAGCTTTTGAATTCGAGCGGCTCGACTGCGTCGGACATGCAAAAGCACTGGGACGAACTTGCCGACTTAAATTTAAACACTGTGCTTCTGGCTGTCGCTTGGGAACAGATAGAAAAGAGCGAAGGAGTTTTCGACTTTTCGGAGATAGGAAAGATAATCTCGCAGGCGCGCGAGCGCAAAATGAAATTGGTGCTGCTATGGTTCGGAAGCTGGAAAAACGGATTTTCCGGATACGTTCCGCATTGGGCCATGCGCGATATAAAACGCTTCCCGCGCGTTAAGAATAAAGACGGGCAGAACAGGCCGTGTCTTTCGCCATTCTCGAAATCTGTTTTGGAAGCGGATAAAAAGGCGTTTGTGAAACTCATGGAATTTGTCGCCGAAGCCGACCCTTCGGGGGAGGTCGTGATAATGGCGCAAGTTGAAAACGAGATAGGGCTTTTGGACGATTCCCGCGACCGTTCGGAAACAGCCGAAAAACTATTTTCGGAAAAAGTCCCTGGAGAACTGATAGACCGCGTTAAAAGCGCAGCGGTGTCGGAAGAAATATCGGGAGCTTGGGTTAAAAACGGCAAGAGGGAGTCCGGCAGCTGGGCGGAAGTTTTCGGGCAGGAAAATATGCTCGCGGACGAGATGTTTATGGCGTGGCATTACGCGCGTTTTGTCGATTCCCTCGCGGCGGCCGGAAAGGCCGCGCACAACATTCCAATGTATGTAAACGCGTGGGTTATTTTCCCGGAAGGCCCCAAGCCGGGGCAGTATCCGAGCGGCGGCCCGAACAGCAGAATGCTGGACGTTTGGCAAACGGCGGCTAAAAATATAGATTTTATATCTCCCGACATCTACGTTGCGGATTATCCCGCTAAGCTTAAACAATTCCACAGAAACGGGAATCCTATTTTTGTTCCCGAGGCTTGCGCATTGTGGCTGGGGGACAATATGAGCGCGCAGGCAAAGGCGTTTTATACGATAGGCGAATTTGGCGCGATAGGGTTTTCGCCGTTTGCCATAAACCACCGCACATATACAAAATCTCACCCGCTTTCGAGCGCCTACAAAGTCCTTAAAAATATTTCGGGCGCGATATTTGCGGCGGAGGCCGGGAAAAATATGCGCGGGTTTATGCAGACTGCCCAAAAGTCGGACGTACTGGATTTTGGCGACATAGTTGCGAAGGTGTCTTACGCTTTCCCGTATAAGGGGTACGGGCTGATAATAAGGCTGTCTAAGGAGGATTTCCTAATTGCGGCAAGCGGGGTCTATGTAAAGTTCTTGGCAAAAAGCGGCAATTCCATAGCCTATGGATTAGTCCGCGAGGGCGAATACGAAAATGGCGAATGGAGAACGTCGAGGTACATAGGCGGCGATGAGGGGGGACTTGTAAACTTAAAGCTTCCGCCGGTATATTTGACTTCCGATGCGAGCGAGTCCGATATTTCCGTAATGAGGGTGCATATTTTTGAGGTCGAGAATACGACAACTTCAAATTCCCAGATTTTTTAAAACCAAGTTTGCGCTGCTATAATCCGCTTCTAATTTTGCGCTGAAAACTTTGCGCATTGCGTGCGGCGGCTGGCTGTTTGAAGCCGGCGCGCCGCCGTTTGATTTCTGGCGGCCGGCTCTCTGACTTTGCGGGTTTTGCCGCAATAAAAAAGGAATGTTGCAGTGGGTAGCGCAAGGGAAGCATGGGAAAATTGAGTAAGTAAATGTGGCGATATTTGGAGAATTTTTCAAAAGGGGGCGGATATAGATGCGCATTGTGTAAAAGTTTTACTGCGCATACGCAATTTTTTTGAAATCCCGCAGGGGAAATCTGCGGCGGAGTCTCGAGAAAGGCGACGAAAAGTGAAAATGGCGTTTTTTTTAATCGTATAGGAGAGATGCAGGGCGTAAACAATTATCAATTTTTCGGAAGCTTTTTTATCGTGAATGTTGCGGATTGATAATTGCGGGTTTTTGTCAAGCCGTCCGCAAAACTTCATGAATCAAGGTGCTGAAAGGAAATGCTTCTTGGAGATTGGGCTTGCAATGCGGAGATGGAGTATTTTAATTTTTTTAAATAAAAGATGTCGGAAGGTTAAAAAATTCCGATAAATAATTTAGTTCTTTGGGAATTTTCGGCGGGCATTCGCCGGCGGTTCGTCCGCTGGAGGAAAGTCCGGACACCACAGAGCGGGATTCCGTTTGAAAAAACGGGGCGCGCGCCGAAAGGTTCGCGCATGGAAAGTGCAGCAGAAAACAAACCGCCGCGAAAGCGGTAAGGGTGAAAAGGCGGGGTAAGAGCCCACCGCCGCGCGGAGCAATCCGGGCGGGCAGTGAAAACCCAATCCGGTGCAAGACAACATAGGACGCGGAGTTGCTCGCTCTAACGCGTTGGGTATGTCGCATCCCCGCAAGGGGAGGTTCCGCAAGGGGCCAGATAAATGAATGCCGGTTTCTTCGGAAACTACAAAATCCGGCTTACAGCCGATAATTCCCTCTCTTAACAAAAAACGCGGATTTGTATAAGTCTGCGTTTTTTTTGCCAAATTTAGTAAGTAGCCAAAATATTTTTTTGATTGGCGATTTTTGCAGTTTGGGCTTTTTTTCTTTAAAACGGCGCGGCAGTATGAGCTCTCCACAAGGCGGCAATCCGCGCTGAAAAGCATGTCCGCCAAAAAACAAATAGATAAAAATGCGGTATTCGATAGCCAACATACGCCAATCCGCGCCCCAGGAGGGCACGGTTAAAAAACAAATGTATAAAATGCGGACGCGATAGCGCAATATGAGCCCAATTAATGTCTGTATTCCGGCAAACATCGCTGCTTTTTTTAAGCATACGCGCTGAAAATCATACTTTAAAGGATTGGGCAATCTGAACAGGCGAGATAAATGTTTCGGCAGTCGATTTTCTGGGCATAAAAGAGATTTGTTAAGGGCAAAAAAAATGTTGCAATTTGAAAAAGGCGTCTTTTAATAACGCTTTTTATATTGATTTTATAAGAAGGAGAATATTTATGTCCCAGCACAGCAGTTTCAAAAGCGGAGGCTCCGCGTCGTCCAAAAAGCGCAGCGTACTGAAACGCTTTGAGCGCATCGACCTTTTGCGCAAGCGCGGCGCAATAAAAACGGTTACCCGCGTGACCGGTTTGCCCAAGACAAAGCCCGCGGAATAACATTGCCGCATATCTTTTGCCGCATGGCGAATATCCACGCACGAGCTTTGCCGTGCGTTTTTTTGTATCTTTGTTTTTATTGACTACCGCCGTCGATTTGTTAGCTTGGAGTTTCAAATGGGCATGACAGCTAAAGAATTTTTATGCAACGTTTCTTGGTCGCGCAAAGATTTGACATGCACAGAAGATCTTTCTTTGCGTGAAATAGATGAAATATTCGCCCTCGCCGACATATTCAAGGCGGAGGTAAAAAAAGACAGGACGAAGCTTCCGTACCTAAAAGGGAAGACGGTCGTAAATCTCTTCTTCGAGCCGAGCACCAGAACGCGAACCGCGTTTGAAATGGCGGCGCACAAGCTCGGGGCCGACGTGATAAGCTTTTCGTCGAGCATATCGTCTTCGGTAAAGGGCGAGACTCTCAAAGACACGGCGAGGAATATAGAGGCACTGATGGCCGATATGATAATAGTGCGCCACAGCTCGTCGGGGGCGGCAAAATACCTCGCGGACAGGGTTGATATTCCCGTGATAAACGCGGGCGACGGGGCGCATGCGCATCCAACTCAGGCGCTTCTCGATGCCTTTACGATGCGCGAAAAGCTGGGCCCGGATTTCAAGGGGCGCAAGGTTACAATTCTTGGTGATATTCTTTTCAGCCGCGTAGCGCGCTCTAACATTTATCTTCTAAATAAACTTGGCGCAAAAGTGACTCTCGCGGGGCCCGCCACGCTGGTTCCGCGCGAGTTTGAAAAAATGGGGGTCGAAATATCTTACGACCTGAATAAGGCGGTCTCAGACGCGGACGTCGTGATGCTTTTGCGCATACAGCATGAAAGGCAGAGTTCGGCGCACTTCCCGTCGATTTCAGAGTACGCGAATATTTTTGGGCTAAACAAAATGCGCGCCGACATGTTAAAACCGGGCGCTATAATAATGCACCCTGGCCCAATAAATAGGGGGGTTGAGCTGGATTCGTACCTGGCGGATTCCGAGAGGTCTGTTATCCTAAACCAAGTGACTAATGGAGTTGCCGTAAGAATGGCGGTAATGAAACTCTGCATGGGCGCGATGTCCGCAAGGAGGGCTAAATGAAGGAATTTATAGTTAAGAACGCGCGCGTTGTCGACCCTTCGCGCGGGATAGACGAAGTCGGCGAAATATGCGTTAAAGACGGCGTTTTTTGCGATGCCGTTTCTGGCGCGGCAGAGGTAATCGACGCAAAGGGGCTGGTGCTCGTTCCTGGGTTTGTTGATATGCATGCGCACATGCGCGAGCCGGGGCAGACCTCGAAGGAGTCGATAGCAACGGCAACTTCGGCCGCAGCGGCGGGGGGATTTACTTCCGCGATGGCTATGCCCAATACGTCTCCAGCGGCGGATTCCCCGTCGACAATCCGTCTTATAAACGATATTATTTCGGAATCGGCAAAAATCCGCGTATACCAAAGCGGGTGCATTACTGAAGACAGGCGCGGAGAGAAGCTCGCGCCTATAGGCTCTCTCGCGCGCTTGGGCGTCAAGGCGATTACAGACGATGGCTCGTGCGTGCAGAGCGCGGAACTTATGCGCAATGCAATGGTCTATGCAAAAATGTTTGGACTGTTTGTCATGGACCACTGCCAAGAATACACTCTCACTAAGACTGGGCAGATGAACGAGGGGGAGTGGTCTGTAAAACTCGGGCTCGGAGGCTGGCCGGCGGCCGCCGAAGACATAATTGTTTCGCGCGACGTCATTTTGGCGCACTACGCAAAATGCCACATACATTTGCAGCATATATCGAGCGCGCTTTCCGTAGACATTATAAGGGACGCAAAAAGGCGCGGGACGAGCGTGTCCGCAGAGGCAACTCCGCACCACATATCGCTTACGGACGAGTGTCTGTCGGGGTATGACACGAATTACAAGATGTGCCCGCCGCTCCGCACGAAGGCAGATGTTGAAGCTTTGATTGAGGGCTTGTGCGACGGCACAATAGAGGTGATTGCGACTGACCATGCCCCGCATACCGATACTGAAAAGGACATGGCTTTTGACGCGGCTCCGTTCGGAATAACCGGCTTTGAGACGGCGTTTTCAATTTGCCACGAAGTTCTTGTCCGCTCGGGGATTATGGATATGGCAAAGCTTGTTCGGCTTATGTCGACGCGCCCCGCGGAAATTTTGGGCATAGACGCCGGAACTTTAAAGGAGGGTTCTCCCGCCGACTTTGCGCTGATTGACGAAAATGCCGAATGGACCTACGATTCGCCAAAGTCGCGCTCGGCGAATTCGCCGTGGCTCGGGAAAAAACTTCGCGGGAAAGTAGTCGGAACGTTCGTCGGCGGCAAAAAGGTTTTTGAAGGCTGATGGACTTTGCGTCGGCAGGGGTGGCAGTTTGCGGAATATTTCTTAGTATGGGCTAGTGTCGTCCCTTTGCCGATTGTGAATCGGGGCGGGGCATTATAAAAATTTTTCTGGGGGCGCGATTTAGGCCTTTGGGGACTTTTAGGAAGTTTTTGCATAAAGTTTAAGAATTGTAGTGCGCCGGCTCGGCGTGTGTTTCGATGGGAGAATTTATAAATGCAATGATGGCCGCAGCGCAGGGCGAAGGCGCGGTTCTGTTTGGCGGAGCCGCCGTTGCGGCGCTTTCCGGAATATTTGCGCTTGCTGTCGTTATTACGGCTTTTAGAATTTCCGGTCCCGTATTTGGCGGGCTTGAGCCGATTCGCCTCCAAAAGTTCCACGACGCCGTCCTTTTGGCATTTCTGGCAGTATCGGCTATGTTTATAGGATTCTCGTCCGCGAGGGTATTTTACAATGCGTTTGGAGAGGAGTCGGCTATGGCGGTTTTTGCGCCGACTATTATAATGCAAGTTTGCGTGGTTGCCGCCGTATTGCTCTTCAAAAAATTTGCCGACTCAAAGTTTAAACTTTTTTTTGTAGTCTCGAGGAAAGCGGCTGTTTCGTTTGTGCTGTTTTCTGTGCTCTCGGTTCTTGCAGTGCTGTCGCTTAACTCATTAATTGTCCAGACCTATTTTATTTTTGAGGGAGAATATCCTCCAAAACAGGAGGTTGTTGATATATTTTTGTCGCTAGGCGGCGGATGGGAAACGGCGGTGGCTGTATTTTCGGTGTTGGTCCTTGCGCCGCTTGCTGAGGAGATGTTTTTTAGGGGCGTGTTGTATCGGATTTTTAAGTGGGCTTTTTCAGCATCGCGGTTCGGAGCGATTGCCGCCGCAGTTTTATCGGGGGTGCTCTTTGCGTTGATTCACGCAGACGCGTATGTGTTTGTTCCGCTCGCGCTTATGGGGGTGTTCCTATGTATGGCGTACGAAAAGGGAGGGTCGATTCTCTCGCCCATTCTTGTGCATGCGGCTTTTAACGCGCTGAATGTTGGGATAGTATGGTTTGCGAAATGAATCCGTTTGGGGGAAGCGACAAAATTTCAGGTCTCGGAGAAAAGGGGCTGATATCGAGAATATGCGCGGCTTTTGGCGGGGCGGTTCCGCCGCCACCATTCGGCGCAGGGGACGACTGCGCAGTGGTGCCTTCCGAAAAATTCTGCGGGCGCAAAATGCTCGCAACTTCCGACGCCGTAATATTTGGGCGGCACTTCGACGAATCGTCGGAGCCCTCTCTTGTAGGGAGAAAACTAGTAAATAGGAATGTAAGCGATATTGCGTCCATGGGCGGCATTCCCCTATATGCTCTTACGAGCGGCATTTTGTCTTCCGGATTGTCGGTGGATTGGCTCGAAGAATTTTGCCGCGGGGCGGCGGAGGCTGCTCAAAAATTTGGTATAAAAATAGTCGGCGGAGATGTCGCGCGCGCGGACGGAAAATTCTTTTCAATGCACATGGCGCTTATAGGTGCCGCTCCGGAAAAACCAATGCTAAGAAGCGGCGCGAGAATCGGCGACGCCATCTATGTAAGCGGTGAGCTCGGCCTTTCATTCGAAAGCGGCTACCATTTAATTTTTGAGCCGAGGCTTGCAGAGGGAATATTTTTATCGCAAGACAGAAATGTCGGGGCGTGCACGGATATTAGCGACGGTTTTGCGTCGGACGTTAAAAACATAATTCCTGCCGGGGCGTGTGCCGAAATATATGAGTCGGCCGTTCCGCGGCGCTTTTACGGAGGCCGCAGAGCTTCATTGAAGGAGGCTCTATGCGGCGGCGAGGACTACGAATTGCTATTTTCCTACAATGGCGATTGCGAAGATTTTGAGCGCCGGTGGAGCGAAAAATTTAAAACGCCCATAAGCCGTATAGGAAGAATCTCCACTCCTTTGGCCCAGGAGGAAAACGGGCAGATAATATTGGCGGAAGAAAACCGCAAAATTTTCTGCGGCGGCGGATTTGACCATATGGCTCTTTGATTTTCGCAAAAAAAATCCGAAGCATTTGCTTCGGATTTTTACCGCGCCTTAAAGAACAGTTAGCGCGCTGCGCAAAGGGTTTATTTATTTTGCGCTCTTTTCACATCGTCTGGTATGAGCTGTGTTAACGAATTTGTGCGTATGGCGTTATCGTAATAGGCCATAACGTCTTTTAGCGCATCGAGAGTCTGATTTAGGTCGTAACGGAAGAGGGTATAGAAGTCGTTCGGGTTTACATCGCGCATTTCGGACTTAATCATAAGCATCAAGTCTTGCAAATACTGCCTAAACATCCTGTCAAAACGCGATTTTTCCATCCTGACTTTAAGTTCGTCCTTATACTTGGAAACAGTCGGGCCGAGAATTGCGAGTTTTGCAGTATCGACAATTCTGTTTGAGGTGTTGAGTAGAATGAAGTCCCAAAGCAGTTTGTTTAGGGAATCGAGTTTCTTTCTCTGCTGGGCTAATTTTTCGAAGTCAACTTTGTCCCAGCGTTCCAGCTTGTCGAGGCGTATACATGTAAGAAATGGGTTTTTATTTTCGATAGTGCGCCGCAGGAAATTCACGCTGTTGCGCTGATTCCATTTTACATTCGGGTATTTTTTCTTAAACGACAACATCATTCCGAGCGTAATGTCCTCCTCCGGATTCATGAGGATTGTCCCTTCGAGGAAGTTGTTTGGAACTCTCGATGAAAGCACAAGAGTCTGCTCTGAAACTGCATTCAGCTTAACGGGGAATATTTGGACATTTGTTGTCGTGTATCCCATAAAGAATATGGGCTTTCCTATAATTTCCCTATAATTTTTATCTTGCGGGAGGTTCGCGTTTACCGAAGTGGAGGGCAATTCGCCCTTGGGAACTACTATCACAAGAGGATAATCCCTAGATGCATATATGTTTGTATTGTCAAAATCAACCTGCTCTCCGAGATTGTTCATTATTGAGACGCTCGGGCCTGCCGAAAACACGGAAAACGGTATTATTATAACTTGTTTGTCATACATTTTGACCGGAATGCCGGTGACCTTGGTTTCGCCTTCGATTGTGAGAGTGTGCTTGTTGAATTGTTCACGGGCAATCAAGTTCAATTCGGCAATGGTGAGTATTTTTTTATCGCCCGCTGCGGAATTACCCTGGGCGGCACCCGTAGAAGTTCCGTCTCCTTGCTGGGCTATTGAGCCTTCGGCACCCGCGGCGGCAGTCGCGGCTGTGGCTCCGGCGTCGCTTGCGGCGTCCACTGCGCTTGATAGCTTCTTAAGCTCGTTTAGCTGTGAAATATAGTCGCTCGGGTATTTTTTAGCCAATACTTCCTTCGTTATAGCGAAGGTGGAGGCGTCTATAGAGGGAAGGGGCTTTAAAGTTTCAAGCTGCGTCTTGGCGGTAATTTGAGCATTTATTATGTTTATAAATTCGGCGAGGTCGGTCTTGCCGTCTTTGTCGAACTTGGCTTTAATGGCGTCGTATGTTTGTTTGCCGATTTGCGATTTTAGGTCGGGCAGACCCGCCGCGGCGACTGCCTGCTCGTTTATGAAGGTTTCTTGCGAAACATAGTCGAGCGGGAATTTCTTTTCCGCCAATTTTTTTATCATCGCTATGTCGTCGGCGTCGGCTGCAAAAGCGAGGTTTTGGATCGATTCCCACGCGTTCATCTGCTTTACAAGCCATGTCTTTGCAGCTGACTTGCTGGAAGGCTCCATTTCTGCCGCCTTCGCTTCAAGCTTGGATTTGAGGTCGGCGGGCATTTCCTGGGCGAATGCGGGTATTGCGGAAAGGCTCGCTAATATAAATAAAGCTGTTATTTTTCTCATATATGAAAAAAATAGTATAAACGGCTTCCGCGCGTGTCAATAATTTCTTCAACCTACTACATTCTTACAGAAGGATTATTCGCGATAAAATTTAGCTTGAAGGCTGTTTCCGCCTCTGCTTGAATCGTATATGTTCAATGAAATTGTTAAAGAAGATATTGTCTATCGGGAGAATATTTTCCCTATCCAGGAAAAATGCGGAGGCTTCCGATAAAACCGCCAAAGCAAATAAGGGCGAACGCAAAACCGGCTCAAGACGCCGTTTGAATGCCCCCCAAAACGGCGGGCGTCCGAAGACTGCGGGCTCGGCAAAACCGCAGGAGAAATCCCGGCGGCGAGCCAAAAACGCGAAAGTCCGCGAAATTGCAAGCGATGTCCCACCGGCAAAAATTCCGGAAAAATTGCCGCCGACGCCGTATGAAATCGGCGAGCTTATGGCTGCTATACCGGAATTTGCGGCTTTCGATCTCGGCGCGCAGACGCTGTCGGCAGTTAAGGATATGGGATATTCCCAGCCGACTCCGATTCAGAGCGCGGCGATTCCGGAGATACTAAACGGTTCCGATTTAATCGCAACGGCGCAGACGGGTACGGGCAAGACCGCCGCATTCGCATTGCCGGTTATAAAACTCGCAAAAGCCCATGAACAGGGCAGCCCGAGAGTTCTAGTATTGAGCCCCACCCGCGAACTCGCGGCCCAGAGCGCTGAGGCGTTTGAAAACTTTTCAAAGTACACGTCGTTGCGCACGCTGCTCGTCCAGGGCGGAACTTCTATGGATAGGCAGACCGCCTTATTGAAAGCGGGGGTCGATATTGTCGTAGCTACTCCGGGAAGGCTCCTCGACCATATCAGACAGCGCAACATATCTCTTAAAAGTGTTCACTGGCTGGTACTCGACGAAGTGGACAGAATGTTCGATATGGGGTTTATCGAAGACGTATCAAATATAATCAGATACTGCCCCAAAGACCGCCAGACTCTTTTCTTTTCGGCAACAATGCCCGACGCCGTTTTGCGTCTGTCAAAGTGGGCACTAAAAGACCCTAAGAAAGTCGGGGTAGGGGTTGTGCATTCTCCCGCCGATACGATAGAGCATTTTATTTATCCGGTTGACGGAATTCAAAAGTACGATCTGCTCCTTGAAATTCTCAAAAGGATAGACTGCGAAAGCATCATAGTCTTTACGCGCACGAGAATTGATGCGGACAGAATCGGCGAATGGCTTGCGGCGCACGACTACCCTGTGTCCATACTCCACTCTGATCGCACCCAGCGCGAGCGCGACAAAGCTCTTAAAGACTTCAAAGACGGCGTATCGAAAATACTTGTTGCGACTGACATCGCCTCTCGCGGGCTCGACATTTCAAATGTTGGCTACGTTATAAACTTCAACGTTCCCGAACATTCGGAGGATTATGTCCACCGCATCGGCCGCACTGGGAGGGCAAACCGCGAAGGAAAGGCTGTCACCCTATTTTCAAGCGACGAGACAGAATTTTTGAAACGAATAGAGTCGTTTATAGGCGAGAAAATCGAGCGCCGCAAACTTGAAGGCTTTGCGTACCGCACGGAGCCCGTTCTCGACGAGCCTGCCCACAAGCGCCGCAAGCGCAATAGGTAAATTTTTGCGCGATGATGTATTGGCGCGGCATATTTTTCCCATGCTGAGGTTTATAAGGCGCACATTTTACTTAGCTGTTGCGGGGATTCTATGCTTCGCGGCGTTCGGCATATATTGCTATTTGCGCGTGGATTCGTACCACACGACCGAAGATGTTTCAAAAATAGGGACTGAAAGGCATATCGCGCTGCTTCTTGGGACTTCGAACAAGCTTGTGGGAGGGGCTGCAAATCCATTTTATTCCGCGCGGATAGAATCCGCCGTGCGCCTATACAAGGCGGGCAAAATATTGGGGATTATCGCCAGCGGCGACAACCGCGACAGATACTACAACGAGCCCGCCCGCATGAAGCGCGACCTCGTTCTTGCCGGAGTTCCCGAAAATGCGATACTTGCCGACCCCATGGGGTTGCGCACTTACGATTCAGTAATCAGGTGCCGGGACGTATTCGGCGTTAAAAACCCGATTATAATATCGCAGGATTCCCATTGCAAGCGCGCTTTATACATAGCCGATTCCCTTGGCATGGAGGCTATGGGCTTTGCAGCGCCTACTCCGACCCAATCAAAGTTCAGGGTTTACAATTCTGCCCGCGAATTTTTTGCGCGCATTATGGCGGTAATCGACGTAAATGTGACTAAAGGCAGTGTAGACGTGGACGAACTCTTAAAAGAGCTGAAAGAATCGAAATATTTTTCCGATATTGCGAGTAAGTTCGGCAAATAGTTTGCGTCCGCTTGGTGCGTGCGGCGCAATAGAAGGCAAGTTTTAAAAAGCTTGCGCGGCAAAATTTGCCAATCGCATTTTACTTTGCAAAAAAACCGCGCGGCCTCGATTTCCACGCATTTTGAACTATGGTTGCTTAAATGTTTTTGCGCTGAAAAAATCCACAGCGCGCGGAGGATTAATTCCGACAGGCGGGGAAATAAAAAAAATCCGCGCGGCGGAGGCGATTCAAGCTCGGTATAGCGCGAGTTCAGACAGAGGGAAAATTTAATCCGCGCGGCGGAGAAATAGGGCACGCGCAATTTTGCGGAGAACTTTGTTTAATCGGAGCTCTTTGGGAAAATCGGGCTTGTTCAGTTCTGCGAAAAATTTTGTTTAATCGCATCTATTAGGAGGAAATCGGGCTTGTTTAGTTCTGCGATGAGATCGGATTGAAGCCGACTTCGGGAGAATGTTTAATTAACCGCAACTTTGCGGTAATATTGAATCAAGAGAAACTCGTGAAAAATGTTTAATTAACCGCAAGTCTGCGGAAATGTTTAATCAAGCGCGTCTTTGTAATGAGCTTTAATTAAAGCAAGTTAGGAGGCGAAATTGAGACTAATCCGGCTCAACATGAATGTTGATTGTGGAGTCGCCGAGCTTGGAGCGTATCATTTTTTCTATGTGTTCTGAGATATCGTGCGCTTGAACGATGGAAAGGTTTCTATCGACATGGATATTTACGTCTATCTCATACTTGTCGCCTGCGGAGCGCACTCGTAGGTCATGGGATTTTACGACGCCGTCAATTTCCCCCAAAATTTCCTGAATTTGGCGCCTCGCCTCGTCGGGGGCCTTGTCCAAAAGCTCGTCTACCGCTCTGCGCGCCAAGTTCCACGACACGCATATAACTATTGCCGCAACCCCGAGTGCCGCGAAGGAGTCGGCGGACGGCCAACCAAGCCAAGTGCATATTAGGCCAAAGAGCACCACCGCAGAGCTTAATATGTCGGTTGAGAAGTGCAGGGCGTCGGCTTCGAGTGCTTGGCTCTTATATTTTTTTGCAGCTTTCATCAGCGCGCGCGAGCGCGTGACGTCCACTACGATGGACGTAATCACCACCGCAAAACTCCAAAACCCAACGCTTACGTCAGTATGCCCCCCAAGGAGCCGCTCGACAGCCTCCCATATAATCCAGCCACATGTTATAAAGAGCAGGGCGGCCTCCGCGAGAGCCGACAGGTTTTCTATCTTTCCGTGCCCGAAATTATGGTCTTGGTCGGCGGGCTTGCCAGACATCTTTACGCACACCCATGTGATTGCCGCAGCAACAAAGTCGAGTGCCGAATGCAGCGCTTCAGACAATATACCCAAACTGCCCGTGGCAAATCCGACAACCGCTTTGAAGGTTGTCAGCAGTACCGCGGCGCAGAGCGATAGAAACGCAGTGCGGGATTTTTCAATTTCAGGGTGGTCCATCTTAAAAAAATATTTCTCAATAATTGTTTTTTCAGAAAATTTTAACAAGCAAAAATCCGATTTTATTTGCGGTTTAGCGCAAATTTCTGGATATTTAAAAAAATGAAAAAAATAAAATGTCTCGTCACAGCGGGGCCTACCCGCGAGTACTTCGATCCGGTGCGTTTTATAAGCAACCCTTCGTCGGGGAAAATGGGGTGGAATATCGCGCGTGCGGCGGCTGAAGCGGGCTGGGAAACGTCGCTTGTCTTGGGGCCTTCCCATCTTGGAGACATAGAGGGCGTTGAAATTAGGAGGGTTGTGAGCGCGCTCGATATGCTTGAAGAGTGCAAAAAGCTATTTGCGGATTGCGACATTCTAATAATGTCGGCCGCCGTTAGCGACGTTCGGCCTGCCGAGAGGCTTGAACGCAAGGCAGGAAAGGACGATATAGATTTAAATCCGCGCCTCGAGCGCAATCCGGATATTTTAAAGACCCTGTCAAAAGATAAGGGTGCGCGCGTGTTGGTCGGCTTTGCCGCGCAGACTCACGATATAATGAAATATGCAAAAATAAAACTCGCGGAAAAAAATCTCGATTGCATAGTTGCGAACAATGTCGCTTCGGGGGCGTACGGATTTGCATCGGACATGAACAAGATAGAGGTGCTGATGCGATCGGGAGAAGTCGTCGACTTTGAGCCCGACGGAAAATATGAGCTTGCTAAAAAGCTCGTGGCATTTTTAAGCGAGAGATTTTTTTAGGGCTTTTTAGTCGGAAATTATGCAGTTGCGCTGTTTGCGCCTAAAAAATTGCCTTAGCATTGGGGTGCGGGTGGGGTTTGCCGTCCGCATTATTTTTTATTTGCGCTCATTGCGGCGGACGCCGATTGGATTTTAACGGCAAAAAATCGCGGGAAATCTGCCATTAAAAATATTTTGGAATTTTAAGGAAATTTGACTTCGCGCGAAGCGATACCCGTATTTCCGAGACTTAAAATGAAACGTAAAACCGCATGCCAAATTGGGCTTTTATTTGTGAACACCGCGCGCCGAATAGCTGTTTTTGTGTGCAGCAGCCGGAATTACATAAAGATTTTATTGAGTATATTTTTCAGATCTTTCGTAAGCCGCGGAGCTTGCCCGTCGCGCACGATTATAAGGCGGCGGCACTTTCTGGATATTTCTTCGGGATTATAGGATACTATTTCAACTTCCCCTCCCTTAGCTCCGACGCGCGGATTTTTTATGCGCTCAAATTTTTTCGGAAGTCCGTACCATGTAAAATGGATATCCCACCCGCAATCCTCGCCGTTGACGTCCGCGAGCGTCGGGTAATTGCGCACGAAGTCGGGAATGTTTCTCGTATAGACTCTCACTACTAGCGCCGTCGGCAGGCTTTTTATATATCCGGAAAGACCTTCGCCGATTTTCCCGCTCCTAGCCGCCCTGTAAAATTCAAGCGGGTCGAACCCTTGCAGGTTCATTCCGTTATAATTGCCGAAGAAATTTTTTTCTTTGTACTTTTGTGCGGCGTACCACGCCTTGAAATTGCTCCCGTACATAAGGCCGATTTCAAAATGCAGATGCGACTGCGCCTTCGCAATGGGTATTGAAGAGCTGCTGCGCCCCATGCGGCCTATTCTGCCCTTTGCGGGCAACGACGCCCCGACTTTGAGCGACGGGTCTATCTCCGATAGGTGCGCGTATAGAGTATAGACATTTACGTCCAACCCGGGGTGCTCCATGACAACGTATCTGCCGTACGAGCTGTTTCCGGCAATACGGTTTATCATGGCAACTTTCCCCGGAAACGCCGCATATATCCCGTCGAGCGCCTCGCCGCGTTTGTCGCGGCTTACCGGCTTTATGTCGATGCCTTCGTGGAAGCGGTATCCATTGTTGCGGGTGTCTCCGAAGAGCCCGCTTTCGGGGCGTCCGCTAGCTGTCGGCTGAATAAAGCTCGTGTAGTCTTCGCCTTCCCCAAAAGCTTTAGAGTCGGTCGGCCACACGAGATCCGCTCCCCGGCACGCGCCTGCGAAAAGGGCAAGGAGAACATATGCGCACAAACGTCTCATTCCAGCTACCAGGTTAGCGTGGAGCCTTCCTCTTTCTTTATTTCCTCAACCGTCTCTATCGACTTTGCTAGCTCATTGTAAAATTTGCCTACGTCCCTGTCCTTGGGAATCTCTATGTGGGCAAAGAGCGAACCGTCGGAGATTGTCGTGTCGATTTTTCTGAGGGCGATGGGCTCCCCTCCGTAGAGGACGACTATGTACCCGCCCATATTGGCGGCGGTCGCTTGAAGCAGCCTTCTTTTGCCGCGGTCGTTGCAAGTGAACAAAAAGCCTGTTATTGGGCCGTCTATAAGGGTTATCTGGGCGAGGTCTATTTTTGCCAAGTCGCCGGTGTACATGAATTGATCTTCGTTCATCAGCACAGTGAACCCGCTAAACGGCATTGTCACGACTTTGCGGGTGAGCCCGGGAGAGATTCCGCGGTCGTTTGCTATGTGGAATGTTAGAAGGCGCGTGTTTTTCTTTTCGTCGTTGCTCGAGCACGCTACGAGCGTTATTGCGACAAACGCCATTAGGAGAATTTTTAGGGTGTTTTTCATATAATTTTATATAATGATGTTTCCGAGTTGATTTTGTATTTTTATTATCATGTCGGTGTCGAGATTTTTTTGGGGCACGTCAAATTCGCGTTTAGTCGAGACCTGCACGTATTTTTGAATCCCGAATTTGGGTCTTCCAACCGGGCGCAAGATTCTCTTGCGCTCGAGCAGGAGCGCGAGCATTTGCTTGACGACGTCCGCTTCGTCGGTCGTCACACCCGAGGATTCGTCGAAAAGCGACACGAAAAAGTCTTCCGAGGACGACAGCGCCATGCGCCTTGCCGCCCTCTCGTCTTCCTCCGGGTGCGCGCTCACAACGCGCTCCCATCTTCCGATTATTTTACCGTTTATTTTTGATGGGTCAAATTCGTCTGCATGGCAGTCGGCGCGGTCGAGGTTCCCGAGGGGGTCGACGAACACGGCGCAGACAATCGTATCTCCGGGCAAGATGTCGCGCCCGGATATGGAGGATTTTTTTGAAAGGGGTTTTATTTGCCAGTCGAGCATTGCTAGTCTTCGTTGTCGAGGGCGTAGTTTTTGTTTCTTGCAGTCGGCATTCCGGCGCGCAGCCACGCATTTACAAACATATCGAGGTCGCCGTCCATAACTGCCTGCAAATTGCCGGTCTCGGCGCCGGTTCGCAGGTCCTTTACAAGCTGGTATGGCTGGAAGACGTAGCTGCGTATCTGGTTGCCCCACGATATCTCGCCTTTTTCGCCGTAAAATCTGTCCATCTCGGTTCGCTTTTGGTCGAGCAATTTTTCGTATATACGGCTTTTTAGGATTTTCATTGCGCTCGCCTTGTTCTTAAATTGAGACCTCTCGTTTTGGCACGCCACGACTATTCCTGTCGGCAGGTGCGTGATTCTAACCGCCGACTCCGTTTTATTAACATGCTGCCCGCCTTTGCCGCTCGAACGGTAGGTGTCGATTTTGAGGTCTTCGTCTTTTATATCCATATCGATGTCGTCTTCTATTTCCGCGATTACGTCCACCGATGCGAAAGAAGTGTGGCGGCGCTTATTTGCGTCGAAGGGGCTGATTCTTACAAGCCTGTGAACGCCTCTTTCGGCCTTGCAGTATCCGTATGCGTTTGGGCCAATTACGCGGAATGTCACTCTGGATACGCCAGCCTCTTCGCCGGGCTGGACATCTTCAATTTCAGTTTTATATCCGCGCCTTTCTGCCCAGCGCAGATACATTCTAAGCAGCATTTCAGCCCAATCGCAGCTTTCAGTGCCTCCGGCGCCCGCATGGATTGTGACTATCGCGTTGCAAGAGTCGTGCGGGCCGCTTAGGAAAGATTCGATTTCCGCCGTATCAAGTAATTTTTTCAAAGCCGATGTTTCGGAGGAAAGCTCTTGGGCGAGGGCGGGGTCTTCTTCCGACTCCTCTGCCAGCTCAAACAGTGCGCGTAGGTCTTCCGTGCGCTTATTTAGGCTTGTGAGCGGGTTGACGAGATTTTTAAGCCTTGTGAGTTCAGATATTACAGATTGCGCCGCAGAGTGGTCGTCCCAAAAATTTGGGGCTGCCATTTTTGTTTCGAGTTCGGTTATTTCTGCGCGTTTTTTATCCACGTCCAAAAATTTCCACAGGTATCCGAACCTCTTAAAAATTTCTTCGGCCGAAGCCTTCACCTCCATGTCGACAATCATAGGTTGCAAATTTTTTCGCCGAACCGATTTTTATCAACACAAAAAAGCTTGAAATGAAAAAATAAATCGGAATATTGTAATAAGACAACGGTTTTTGCTTATGCGATATACCGTAAGGTGCAACTATTTATCCCCTCAAATAAAATGTCAGAAGAAACAAACAACACACAGCCAACTTCAAATCCGGAAGTGAAACCCGTGCTCCCCGAAGCCTCTGCGGCGAAACCCGTGCTCCCCGAAGCCCCTGCGGTAAAGCCCGTACTCCCCGAGGCCCCCGCTGCAAAAACAGTTTTGCCGGAGGCTCCCGCTGCAAAGCCCGCGGCCGCTGCTTCCGCGCCGAAAATCGTTTTGCCCACGGCGGCTCCGAAACAGCCTGCCAAGCCTTCCGTGTCTTTGCCGAAGGCAAATATGTCGCGCCCAAAGCCTGTTTCGGTGAAGCCGTTGCAGCCGGTCGAGATTAAGAGCGATTCCCCGAGCGCGCTTTCGGTCGCTGTGGATTTTATTGCGGCGGCAGTTGCAGTTGCGTTCGCAGTGATGATTGTTCTTGACGTATAGGTTTTTTTCTGGGTGAAATTATAAAGAATTTTTGAACAGGCGCAGTTAGCGCCTGTCTTTTTTGATACTTGAACTTACAAAACAATAAATTCGGCCGATAAACAAATTTATGCGGTATAAAAATCCGCTAAGATTTGAAAAGGCTATAATAACGGATAAAATATGTCAGACAAAGTAATACACCTTAATTCTTCAAATTTCGATTCTACGATATCGAGCGACAAGCCCGTGCTCGTCGATTTCTGGGCGCCGTGGTGCGGTCCGTGCCGCATGCTGGGGCCGACTATCGACGAACTCGCGGACACTGTCGGCGATTCTGCCTTAATTTGCAAACTCAATGTCGACGAGTCTCCCGACATCGCGCAGAAGTACGGAGTCAACCAGATTCCCACAATCATATTTTTCAAAAAATCCAAAATGGTCGGTGTTTCCGGAACGGCAACAAAAGACGCATTGCTTGCAAAATTAAAGGCTTTTTAATTAAAAAACAAAGAATCTAAAAATTCCCCGTTTGCCAGATTAGGCGGCGGGGTTTTTTATTTTGCGGTATGCCCCCGGCGGCGCACTTTGAATATTTTGCGGTAAATGCAAATGTGAAGCGGCTTAAAAAAGTTATCAGCCGCCCAAGATTTTTAAAAACATAGATAATTTTAAAGGCGCAGGCACGCTGATTGCCAAAGCCTTTTGGCTATAAATGGGAAGTTCGGCGGGGTAGGCCGCTTTTTTGTAAGTAAAAAGCGCAACCATGGCGCGGCGCGCGCATGGTGTCCATTATTTGCCGTCGGATACGAGAACCCCGTCAACGAGCGATACGATGCGGTCGGCGATATCAAGAATGCGGTTGTCGTGCGTCACGAGCACTACTGTAACACCAATTTCTTTCGCCATTTTTTTTATGATGTCTACGATTTCCCTCCCGCTTTTTTGGTCGAGAGATGCGGTTGGCTCGTCTGCGAGAACTATGCTCGGCTTTCTGATTAGTGCGCGGGCTATTGCGACTCTTTGGCGCTGCCCGCCGGAAAGGTGGGTCGGAAACTTGTCTGCCTGATCTGCGATTCCCACAGTGGACAGAGTTTTTAAGGCGTCTTCGCGCGAGGATTTTGCTGTGGCGTTTGGGTCGAATGCAAGCGGCAGCTGGACGTTTTGTATTACTTTTAGCGAATTAAGCAGATGGTGGCTTTGAAATATAAAGCCGAGATTGCGCCGCAGCTGCATTAGGCGATTTTTATCGGCTCCGCGCAGCGAATTTCCGTCTATTACAATGTCTCCTTCTTGAAGCGTCAGCTGTGCGCCAATGAGTTTTAGGAGCGTCGATTTCCCGGAGCCTGACGGGCCCATTATTATGACTATCTCTCCGCTAAATATATCTAGGTCGATTCCGTGTAATACCTCTTTTGTGCCGTCTCCTTCCTGGTACACATGGCGCAGCCCGCGGACCTTTATTATAGGTTCGGCGGTCTTTGGAGAAATTTGTGCGGAGTTTTCCATAAAATAAAAATGTTAAAAGAATTTATTTTAATTTTGCAAATTATAACTGACTCCGAACATTTTTTTTGGGAAATCGCCGAAACTTGGATATCTGCGCTATCAGGCAGGGAGGGCCGATATGCTATGGTGAAGAAAATGCGCGCGGAATTTTCCGATAATCGGCTTTTAATCCGCTATATTTTTATTTGTTGCGAAGCCTTCTGAATTTGCATCGCCAGAATTTGCGCAAAAAAGTTTTAAGCCTTGCGGACATGCTGATTTAAACAGTGCGCCGGCTGTGCTCCATGCCGCGCATCTGTACAAGTGTCGCGCGCGAAAATTTGCGGGCGCAGTGCAAATGGAAGATCTATTTAATTGAGCGCAATAGTTCGACCGACGCTTTAGAAAGCCTGCCTTTCGCCGTAATGCCGAGGTTGAAAGTCACCGCTCCTCCGACTCCTAAAAATGCGCGGTAGAAGGCGGCAAGTTCGTCGGCGTTGTATACGGGGTTTTGTATTCCGCCCAGGACGGGAGACTCCAATTCTTTAAACGGAACGTTAGCCCATTTAGGCCATTTTGAGCCGGCGCCCCAATACGAGTCTATCGGCAAAAGCGCGTGGTATAGACATTTCGTTCCGGGGACTACCGCCGTAGAAGGCATAAAAGTCTTTGAATTGTCGTTTAGATCTATCCGTATTTTTCCCCCGATTAGAACGACTACTTCGCCTGCGAGGTAATCGTGGTCGGGCATTATGGGGTGCATTGTGTCTGGGCGTGTTTCTTTTCCAACTTTAAAGCTTTTGTTTTTTACCACACCTGGATTAAAAGTTGCGATTGCTTTCGGATTGCCTGCGAGATATGCCGACTTCCACAAGTTCCAATTCAGACCGTTGGGATAAATATGGTCGTAACAGCCGTCAAACCACCACCCGTCGCAATTTTCCCCGAGCCGCAATGACCATTCGCGTATGATTTCCGTATATCGCTTTTGAAATTCAGTTTTTGGGTCTAGCCTATCGTCATTCCATTGCAATCCGTCGTGGAGAGATTTATTTGCGCGCACTTCGCAGGGCAGGTAGGCAATGAATTTCTTGCCGCGCTTTTTTATGGCTTTTGCGATTTCCAAAACAAGATCGCGCTCCGACGAGTGTCCGGCGCCGCAGTATTTTTGCAGAGCGGCGTTGGGGCTTGCGTATGCGCCCGAGTTTTGGCCGATTGTAAAAATAAGCCATTGGGCGCCGGTTGCGTCGAAGTCGCGCATAAAGGCGTCCAAGTCGAAAGCATTTGTCAATTTATTTATATTTTCTGAATTTTCTCCGCCGTATTTTGGAAAGAGCCAATGGACCATCAAACCGTACTTTCCGCTCATCCACGCCGCGCGCGTAGACGGGTTGTCGCTTGCTTTGGCGCACGGTAATCTCATTGTAAGTGTTAGTGCCAATAAAAATGCCGAGATTTTGAAAAATTTTTTCATTTGGTTTAAGAGATTTTGAAGTGGCTATGATATTTATAGGTGCGCATAAAATCCAGAGAAAGATTTGTTTGTCTTTTGTAGAAAATGCGAAACCTATCAGCAAGTAGTTTTAGTAATGCGCGCATTTTTTTAGGAAGGGCAGCGCGGCATGTATTTGGGAGATATTTTCGTATGCCAACCTGTATCAAAAAAAAATACGCCACTCGATTATTAGAGGCGTATTTTATTGCCGGAAAGTAGGCCGCATTATGTAGATCAATCCGTCGAACTTGCCGCATCGCGCAAAAATTCGCCGCGGTGCGCGAAGTTTTATATCAGCTATTTTCTGCGCCTGCGAAAGGCAACCATTGCGAGGGCCAAAGCGCCGAGGATTGCGGCAATTGTCGCGGGCTCCGGGACTTTGCTTAGAGTTACAGTGAGGGCAGTGTCGCCAAAATCGTAATCGATATTTATGCCGTCGATTTGCGAGAATACGATGTCTCCTTTTTTAAAGTCTGTGCTGCCGTATTCAATGAGCGTATAGGTTAGCTTGTCTTCTCCGCTTGCGTCTATCCATGCGGCGATGTCGTACGGGTCGGCGATAAGCTCGATTTCGCGCGTGCCGCCGGAGACCGAAAAGGAAGTTTTAGAGAGGGCGTAGCCAAGGACAATCTTGTCGCTTGCGGAGTTGTCTTCCACAAGGTCGAATGAAATTTTACCGTTATCCCAATTTATTGCTTCCGCCTTCAAAATTGCGATTTCGCCGGTGACTGTGGCGGGGGATAGCGTGCCTCCTTCAAGGGATATTGTCGATTTTCCGATTTCGCTGTAAAAGTTGAGCTTTCCGGATTTTACAGTAACATTATCGAAAGAAAATGTAGTGCCGGTATCCTCGTAGTACTGCACGCCTGTTGAAGTGCCGTTCATCACCAAATTATATGTGTTGACCCCGACCGAATTTGCGCTTTCGTAGGAGAACTTGCCGTTGAATTTTGAGGTTCCGGAATTTGTAAATGTCATTGTGATGGTTGAGTTTTCGAGCATATGCTTGCTATCGGGATTGCCTCCAATTTTTATTTCCCTATTCGTTCCCTCTAAACCTCCGAAAGAGAATGATAGAGCTTGTCCAATTGCGGTACCATAGCAGAGGTTTAACGTGCCGCCGGTATAATTAAAGACACCATCTACTTTTACGTTTAATGTGTGAAAGCGAAACCTTGACCCCTGCATTTCAATGTTGCCGCCAACAGTGAGGCTTTTTAAAATTTTCCCGTCGCCGAAAAGCGATTCTCCTTCACTCCCGTCGGAGGCGATTTTCGATATAATATTGCCTTTTACCACAACTTCGCCAACACCGTCGGAATCCGTCGCAAATGCAAATGGAGCGTAATTATGGTTTGAAGCCAAAGTGAGATCTTTAAGTATAGTGAAAGTGGATTCCCCTATATTTATTTTAATATTTTTCCCCCATGGATTATCCAGCGTTCTATCTGTTATGGAATTATCTGTAATACTATTTACTGTCACGCCTTTTGTTGCGTCAAGATTGTACATTGTGTCTTTAGCAGTGTCGTCAAAGAGTATGTCTGAAGTTTCCGAGGGGACAGTGCCGCCCCAATATGAGCCATCGTAGAAAGAGCCTGCTGCAGAACCGTCGTACGTCAATGTTTCAGCAAACGAGGATGCGCTGATTGCAGCAGCACCCAATAATATTAAGGGTATTTTGGAGTTCATGATTGTAGTAATCAGATTATTTATTTAACTTAATAATTTAATTATCACATATGTAAAACAAGTCAACAATTAAAATTGACTATATTCATACCTTAGATTCGAGTCTTAACATATTTTTTTAGGGAATTACCCCCCTAATAATTTTTATTCAATAACGTCCATTTTTAAGTCCGCAAAGCGCGTCTGCCCTCCCAAAGATTTTAGCGCAAACCTCGTTGGTTTTCCACCCGCATTTTTGGGCAGTTGCATATCGCATTTGTAATTTCTATTTCCGTCAGATATGGAAAGCGTCCAAGTCTCTCCCCCATTTAGCGGAAAGTTCATTTTCCCCTTCGCTGTTAGCCATTTTCCTGCCGGCAGTTTTTCGGATACGTTCGCGTTGACTTTGCCGCCTTTTACCGAGAAAAATATCGCATTTTGAGTTCCGCACGAAAATTCAGAGCCTTCCGACAGCTTAAACATAATTGAAAATTCGAGTTCTTTCCCGCCTATAAAACGGCAATATTGCGATACTCCCGCCTTGCCTTCGATTTCAAGCGCCCTGCCGGAGGGCGAGTTTTCGTCGCCCACAACTTTTACAGTGCCGCCATTGCTGTCAACATTCATATAAACTGGCGGCTTTCCGATTTCGCCCACGCTAAAATCATCAAATGCCCCGTTATTCCAGTCGGCAATTACAGGGTGTCTTACTATTTGCGGATACTTATAGTTCTCCAATATCTTTTTTGCGGTTTCGCCCATTTTGCCTTCCGGCCCCGCGAATCTTGCGCTTATTGGCTTGAATCCTATCTTTTCAATCCCGCCGCCGTTAAAGATGGCTTTTAAATCAACTTTCTCTACAAATGAATGGCTGTCTCTGCCGCTTTCGCGCCACTCGGAGAAGCTGTATTTGCCGAACATAACTTCTCCCGACGCGTTCCAATATATGTTGTTGTCAAATTTTGCGGCGCTTATCGTAGGCGGACGATTTTCGCGGAAGAGCTTTGCGGGAGACTCGTATGCCACGACATTGCGCTCAAATACAAAGGAGTTTGGCATATTTCTGCCAAGCCCCATCTGGAAGTCCCTCGATTCGCAGAAAACATTGTTGCGGATTTCGCAGTCTTTGCCGTAGTGCATATAATATCCGCCCTCTTGGGCGTTGCGCACAAAATTGCCGCTTACGATAAACCCGGTGCTTCCCTCGTCGTTGTATATGCCCCAGCCGCCGTATTGATGGCAATCGATGTCGTATATGAGGTTGTTTGAAATCTTCGAGCCGTGCGATATGCCGAGCGTGTATATGCCGCCAAGGTCGCACATTTGCGCGAACGACAAATTGTGTATTTTATTAAAGTCTATCGTATTGTTTTGCGTGTGCGAAGGTGTGAATCCCCATGTCCAGCCTACAGATATGCCGGTGTAGTAGCCGTCGAAAATCTCGTTGTGGGAAATTGCGTTGCCGCCCGAGTCGAACACGAGCACCCCGACTGCAGAACGGTCTATCCTGCCGTATTTGTAGATTATGTTGTTTCTAACCGTAATGTTTGAGACAAGCGCGTCCGCCGGCTTGTATTTCGACCCGATTTTTACAGCGCCCGCCCCGAGATCCGAAAATATGCAGTTTTCGACTCCGCAGAAAGATGAGTTTTGGTAGAATTCAAGCGCGTAGCCGTCAAGCTGCTTAAACGCGCATCCGTCGAACTTTACGTTTTTTGCCTTGCTAACAGTTATTGCAGACGGCATTCCGACCGCCGCCTGGCTCGAATTTTCCCAGCCCCCGCTTTTGGGGTCTGGGCGGTTTGACGACCCTTCAAACGCGACGTTTTCAAAGCTTATATTTTCAGCAACTCCCACGTTGGCGTCGCCGCATATTTCGAGCAACACGTCGGAAACCGGGTAAAAAATTTCGGCGGTTTTGATGTCTTCGCCTTCGCGCGGGCAGTACCACAAAGTTTGCGCGTTTTTGTCGAAGAAGAATTCGCCGGGGGCATCGAGCGCGCCCTTAAAATTTGCCAATTTAAAGCGCGGCATTGAATAGGAGCCACCGTATATGTGCGGCGAAAGCGGCGTAGTAAACGTCACGGCGCACGTCTTGCCGTCGCGCATTGGGCGGATGTCGGATATCGTTCCGCGGTTGTCTATCCACGCGCGATAGATTTGAAAATATGCGTTTTTCAGCTCCTCGTTTGAAAGGCTTTTGAGTTCTGCAATGTCTTCGGAGCGGACTATGAAAGTTTTGAGGTTGTCGCCGCGCCTCGGGCTAGTCCCGCGGAAAACGAAAAATCTTGCGCCTTCGTTTGGGGTGGTTGCGATAGATGCCCTGCGCCCATTTACAAAAATCGACGATACAAAATCTTCGCCGGGGATTTTTGCTTTCCAGAATTTTCCGTCCGCCTCCCAGTTTTTTATTTTTTTTAGCGACGATATCGCAGCTCCGCTTTTCCCAGCGACTTTCAGCCCGCTGTGGCGGGAGTCAAGCTTTATAGGAGAATCCAGAAAATACCGTTTTGCTTCCAGTTTCAGCGTTTTTTCCGGCGAGGCGGCCGCCGAATCAAACATTTCCTGCAAAGAATTTTCCGCCATGGCGCAGGCGGCAAAATTGGCCGCAAACAAAATAACTCCCGCATATTTCATATTCATAAAAAATAAGATAAGCGTATTGGATCTTTTATACAAGAAGATAAATTTGGCCGGGCATTGCAGGCTGTTAAGATACGGAAAAATATTTTGGCATGCTAATTGGCGCAGGCGCAATTTAGACAATACTAATAGCGTTCCGCAGCGCGGCCATAAAGATAGCGACTTCGGGAATATGGCGCAAATATTCGTCGGTTTGCTTATAAGTAGACTTTTTCGAGAGTTGTATTTATATATGCTAAAACTCGAATGGGCAGTGAAAATATCTTCAAATATAGAGATATTTTTTAGTCCGTTTGGTATATGCGGCACTAAGATTTTTGCGCCGACTCTTGGAAAATTAGTCGATCCACTTTGCGCTCGGTTTGCAAAAACTCTTTCCTTTTCTAAAATAGATTTTTGCGCAGGCAATTTTTTAAGGTGGCGGAAAATGTGCGGTGGCTCTTGCTTATACGCAAAAAATTGCGGCTAAAAGACGCAGCAAATTAAGTATGCTAAAAAAATGCGAGATTATTTTTGTACGGGCTTAATTTACTGCGATATATTTTTTGCGAAAGGCTTTTTTTATTGTGGCGATAAAATTCTTATTTCCCCCACTCTCGATGGCTATGCTCATAGGCGGTATTTGTGAGGGTCTTTCTGAAAAGCTGCACGATGCGTTGGGCCAAACTTAATAAATATGCGAATTTTCTATGAAAAAATTTTTCAAAAAAAATCCATTCGCGCATTTTTTGCCCAGAAATGGAGATTTTTTATTAAAAAAGGCAGGGTAGGGAGTTTCGCTCCTGCATACCTTAAAAAAAGACAATTTTTTTAAGAAAAAAAAAGGCGAAACCGTACCGGCTTCGCCCAATTCTTTAAATTATTTTTATTTGAATTTTACAATATCCACGCGGCGGTCGTGCTTCGCCTCGGGAGAGGTTTTGGCAACGTCCATTGCAGCGCCCGCTTCGCCTCTGGGAATTATCTCTACACGCTCAGCGCCAATGCCGAGGGCCGACATATAGTCTGCAACCGCCTTTGCGCGCTTGTCGGAAAGCAGCATGTTATATTCTTCCGTGCCGTACCAGTCGGTGTGGCCTACGAGCACCACTTTAAAGTCCGGGTTTGAAGCGAAGAAATCTGCGGCTCTCTTAACGTTCGGGCGCTCTGCGGACGCCACAGCATACTGGTCGAAGCCAAAGTATATTGTCACTACTATGTCTTCCGGATTGATGTTTTCAGGATCAAAAGCGTCCATTGAATTTATGCCGCGTTCTTGCAGCCCGGAATCCGCCATCATGGCTGCATCAGAGGGAAGCCCGCCGGGGTTGAGTTCGTTGCCGGCACTTCCAGCGCGCGTGTCAAGGGGCGAAGGCCCGTCCATTGAATCGCAGGCGGCGAGCATAAACATCGAAAATGCAAGAGCTGTAAGAGCTATAATTTTTTTCATATTTTTTTATTTTTGAAGGATAAATTATTTTAGGTATAGTCTCTAACTATATTTAAAGTTATGCAAGTTTTTTTTATGCCAAACGCTCGAAAATAACTTCATTTTTTTGAAAAATTTTTAATTTTTCGGCGTAGTTTTTCCTATTTAAATTCGCTATTTTTAAAGATAGATAAATGCTAAGAAAAATACGCTTGGATTAAAACGGTTTGATTCGCAGCGAATATCAATCTCCAAACAACGCATGTCTGCATGAAGGAGAATGCCTGTATTGCATGCCTAAGAATAGTGTGGCCCACTGCGAGGAACGCTCCCAAGCTCGCGGCGCGAAACCGTTTCTGCCGCCCCTGCGCGCATGTTGCTGCCAAGTCCGCAGGCCGTAAACTTGGCGGGCTTTGTTTCGCGCGCCCATAAAAAAACGCCCTTGAACCGCAATCGGCAAGGGCGCATTTTTTTAGACTGCAACTACATGTTGTAGGTCGAAGTGTTTGATGGAATTACTGCGTTCTTTGTGACTATGAGTATACCGTCGCGGACGTACAAGCCCTCGGC
This sequence comes from uncultured Opitutales bacterium, assembly GCA_900545705.1. Taxonomy (GTDB): domain Bacteria; phylum Verrucomicrobiota; class Verrucomicrobiia; order Opitutales; family Intestinicryptomonadaceae; genus Merdousia. The sequence goes on from URAK01000007.1 coordinate 59,656, forward strand.
TTCCCATTTGTCGGGTTTGCCTTCCGGAGACAGATTGCAGTTATCGCCTATTGAGGCGTTTTTGTCGATAATGGCGTTTTCAATATGGCAGTTCCTGCCTATGCCGAGCCGCGGATATTTTTCGGCGCTATTGAAATCGTAGTTGTCGGCGCCCATCATTATGACATTTCTCATATATGTTCCCTCCTTTATAATGGAGCGAACCCCTATTATACTGCGCTCGAGCGTCGAATTGCGAATCAAGCAGCCGTCGGAGATGTCGCATCGCTCTATATGGCTGTTAAAAATTCTCGCGCCGGGCAGAAATCTGCTGTGGGTATATACCGTCCGCCCTTTCTTGTAGAAGTCAAACGGCGGAACGTCGTCTGTCAGGGCCAAATTGGCGTCGAAAAACGAGCGTATTGTGCCGATATCTTCCCAGTAGCCGTTGAACACGTAGGCGCAAAGCTTCTTTTTGCCGAGCATTCCCGGTATTATTTCCTTGCCGAAGTCCATTTCAGTCCCGCTCATGGCTTCTTCGAGGACTTTTTGCGAGAATACGTATATGCCCATTGAGGCCATGCAATATCCCGCGGGATCGGGATTGGGTATATCGGATATTACACTCTTGTCGACGAGGAATGAGTCTATCACAGCCGGATCTTTCGGCTTTTCGGCAAATTCCACTATGTTTAAGTTTTGGTCGACCTTCATGACGCCGAGGCTCGAAGCTTCGGAGCGCGGCATTGGTTTGGCTGCTATTGTGATATCGGCGCCGTCCCTTATATGGGCGTTTACCATTTTTGTGAAGTCCATCTGGTAGAGCTGGTCGCCGGACAGAATCAGATAATAGCAATTTTCTCCGTGGTGGCGCTCAAAGTGGTGCATATTTTTGCGGACTGCGTCGGCGGTACCTTGGTACCAGTCTCCCCCAGCGTCGGTCTGTTCGGCCGCGAGAATGTCGACAAATCCCTGCCCGAAAGAGTCGAATTTGTAAGTTTGCTGGATATGCTTATGCAAAGACGCCGTGTTGAACTGCGAGAGCAGGTATATGTGGTCGTAGCCCGAATTTATACAGTTGCTTATTGGAATGTCGACGAGCCTGTATTTGCCGGCAAGCGGAACTGCCGGCTTGCAGCGATATTTTGTGAGCGGGTAGAGGCGCGTGCCGCGGCCTCCGCCCATTATGATGCTGATTACGTTGTGTCTTGTCATAACTTGATGTTTTGCCGCGCGATTGCGGCAATTATTTTGCGCGCTTACTTCCGACCCGCCAAATTCGGCGGCGTTCCGCAATGCGCGCGTTTTTTTAATGAGAGCAGTTTTCCCCTTTCGTAGGCTGCGGCAAACCGCGCGATATTTCACGCGTTGGCGGTATGCGCGCCTCCAAGAAAGTCGGAAGTTTTTTATCATAACCTCCCAACTTGTCTTCTATTATCGCAATTTTTTGGCGTAAATCCAGATTTTTTTGATTTTATTTGCATTAGCCGACGGCAATAAAAGTGTTGCCATTTTATTTTTGCGAAGGATAAAATGGACGGAAATTTTTTTATATGGAAAATCAGCTCGAAATATTTGCGCAAAACGCCGAAACATTTATCGGTGCCGACGATTTGAAAAAGAAACTTGCCGAAGGCAAAAAATTGAGAGTCAAATTGGGCGTTGATCCTACCCGCCCCGACCTCACATTCGGCCACATGGTTGTATTTAATAAGATGCGGCAGTTCCAGGACTTGGGGCATCAGGCGGTCCTTATAATAGGCGACTACACCGCATGCATTGGCGACCCGAGCGGCCGCTCGGCCCTGCGCCCCGTCCTGACGCCCGAAGAGGTCGAGGCAAACAGCAAAACCTACCTCGAACAGGCGTTTAAAGTCTTGGACGAATCTAAAACGGAAGTCCACCGCAACAGCGAATGGTTCTCAAAGATGTCGTTTGGCGACACGCTCGAGCTCGCCCGCAAAATGACTGTCGCCAGAATGCTCGAGCGCGACGACTTCGCCAAGAGGTACGCCACAAAAACTCCGATTTCCATAGTGGAATTTCTCTATCCGCTCGTGCAGGGGTACGACTCCGTCATGGTGGAGTCCGACGTCGAACTCGGCGGAACCGACCAGCTCTTCAACAACCTCGTAGGCCGCGATCTCCAGAGCCAGAGGGGTACCGTAGGGCAGGCGGTCATCACAATGCCGCTGCTCGTGGGGCTCGACGGCGAAAAGAAGATGTCGAAAAGCTACAATAACTACATCGCCTTCAACGACGACCCGCGCCAGATGTTCGGCAAAATAATGTCCATAAGCGACGAGACAATGTGGAAGTACTACCGCTATTTGCTCTTGTACTCCCCGTCGAAAATAGAGGAATTGCGCGCCCAACACCCAATGAAATGCAAGAAAAATCTCGCGCGGCTGCTGGTCGCAAAATTCGCGGGAGAGGAGCGCGCCGCGGAGGAGCTCGACAATTTTGAAAAAGTATTTTCAAAAAATGAAATCCCCGAGAAAATGCCTGAATTTAAGTGGGCCGATGTCGCCGAAGGCGAAGAATGCAAGCTCGCCGACATTATGGCGCGCACGAATTTCTTCCCAAGCAAGAAGGAAATCCGCAGGCTAATAGAGCAGGGCGCCGTAAAGATAGATTCCCAAAAAGTGTCCGACCCGTACGCCTCGCTTGCCAGGCCGGCAGAATGCACGGTCGTCCAGGCCGGAAAGAGAATATTTTTTAAGGTCTTGGCGTAGTTAGAAATGCCTATTGATGCCGGACATGTAAACGCTCTCGGCACGGAGCGGATATCGAAGCTCATTATCCGATATTCGATGCCGACGATGCTCTCGACAGTCGTCAACGCCTCGTACAACGTTGCCGACAGAATATTTGTGGGCAGAATGTGCGGCGAGGACGCGCTGGCGGCAATCACCGTATGCTTTTCGCCGACTCTCTTCCTGCTGGCGGTTGCGATGACAATCGGGCACGGCAGCGCTACAATGATTTCCATTTGCCTCGGGGCGGGGAAGCGCGAGGCGGCTGAAAAATTTCTAGGGCAGGCGTTTTTCCTTTTTATAGCTTTCTATGTGGTTGTAGCGGCGATAACGCTTACCTTCATGCCCCAAATATTGTCGTTTTTCGGAGCCACCCCGAAAATTTTACCCGACGCATGCGCGTATTATTCCATAATAATCGGGGGACTTATTTTCGATAAAATATCGTTCGGAATGAACAATCTGGTCAGGGCTGAGGGAAGGCCGGTAATCGCCATGACTACCATAATAATTGGCGGGCTTACCAATATATTTCTCGACTGGCTGTTTCTCGTAAAATGGGGCTGGGGAGTGCGGGGGGCCGCGATTGCGACGGTGCTTGCGCAGGCGTGCGCGTCATCGTGGGTTTTGGGATACTATGTCAGCGGAAAAAATTTCCTCAGAATAAGGCTCTCGAATATGAGGCCGTTTAAAAAGCTCTTGAAGCAGATGGGGGCTGCGGGTTCGCCGTCGTTCATATTGCAGGCGTGCGCGGCGTTTTCGGTGTCGATATTTGTAATGCAAGCGCGCTTCTATGGTTCGGAGTCGGCGCTAGCGGTCATTGGGGTGTGCACGACAGTCATAACGTTCCTCTTCCTTCCGATAGTGGGGCTAAGCATGGGAATACAGCCGATTATCGGATACAACTGGGGGGCTAAAAACTTTAAGAGGGTGCGCAGGGCGTTTTCAAGGGCGCTTGGGGCTGCGACTGCAATTTGCGTGACAGGGTTTGCTGTCGCGGAGCTCTTTCCGGACATAATTTTTGAAATATTTCTCGGGGAGGATTCGCATCTGCTATCTACGGGCGAGGCCGCGTTGAGGCTGATGGTGGCCGGCATGCCGTTTATCGGGGTGAATATAGTGACTTCCGGATATTTCCAATCCATAAAGCGCCCGTCTGTGTCTATTTTTGTGACGATATTGCGCCAGATATTGTTTCTCGTGCCGGCGATGTTTCTTTTGCCGAGGGTGTTCGGGCTTGGCGGCTTGTGGGCGAGCTTCCCGATAAGCGATTTCAGCGCGTTTGTTGCGACCCTGTTTTTTGTGCGCGCAGAAATGTCTGCTCTCCGCTCAAAAATATTGCTCGAAAACCGCCTGTAATGCCTTTAAAAACGGCTGAGCGCGCAAAAACACATCGCGCCGCTTTACTCTATGCCCGGTCCGGAAAGCCCATCGCGCTTTGACAATGCCCAAAAAGTCAAGATTTTGCTTAAAAACGATTTTGCAATGTTTTCCCCCGGTTTTTATATTGTTTGTATATTCGTAAATTTTTATTTTTTGCGCGCGGACGATAAAAAATCGCGGAACGCTAAAAAGATGTTGAAAAGCGTGCGCTTTTAAAGATACTCGAAACAATATGTTAAGAAGAACCTTTATCGCCATACTTTCGCCGCTGGCGGCAGCCGCCGCGGCTTTCGGACAGTCGCATATCGACGCGGGGACTATTAAAACGCAAACGTCCCGACTAAACGTGCCCGTCTATTCCGTCGCGATAACCTCTCCCGACGCAAATATGGCGGCTCTTGCCAAACGCGCATTCAACTTGCACGGCAGCTACAAAATAACGCCTGCATCAAGGGCCCAGTTCGTGTTCGATTTCGCGCCTCACGGCGCCAATGCAGTAAAGCTCACTATAACAAAAGGCACATCGCACGAGCAAGTTTGTTCCGCACCCACAACCTTGGAGGCCTTAATGAAGGCGTGCGACGCGGCGGTTATGCGCACATTGCGCTCGCCTGGCTTCTTTGCGGGGACTATCGCGTTTTCATATTCGCCGGACAACTGGAAAACGTCGGAAATATGCGTCTCGGACATGGTTTTCCAAAATGTGCGCTCAATAACGCGCGACAAGTCCGACTCCCTCATGCCCCATTTTTCGCCCGACGGCAAACGCATAATATACACCGGATATTTTAGGACGGGCTTTATGGACTTGTACTCGGTCGACCTCGCCGCAAACACCCGCAAAGTATTTGCCTCGTACAAGGGAAGCAATACGGGCGGCTCGTTTTCGCGCGACGGCTCAAAAGTCGCGGTGGTTCTGACATCAAGCGGAAATGCCGAAGTTTGGACGGCAAACTCTTCCGGTGGCGGCTTTAAAAAAATAACGAACACGAAAGCAACGGAAAGCTCCCCTTGCTTTTCGCCAGACGGTTCAAAAATCGTCTTTGCAAGCGATTCCATGGGAGGGCCGCAAATTTATACAATATCGTCCTCCGGCGGAAAAATGCAGCGCGTCAACACCCGCATGAGCGGCTATTGCTCAGAGCCTGCATGGAATCCGTACGATGCTAATAAGATAGCATTCACGGCGGCGGTCGGCAAAGGCTTCCAAGTCGCAGTGTACGATTTTTCCACGCGATCTTCAAAATGGGTGAGTTCCGGCGAAAACACTTCGGGTGCAGTATGGCTCAACGACGGACGCCACCTTATATGCACAAAGTCTGCTGGCGACACGCGCAAGCTTTTCGTTGTGGACACCGAAACCAACAGCCAAAAGCCGCTGCATACGTCGTCGTTCAACGCGAAAGAAGCGGACTTTGTATACGCCCCGCGAATGTAAACTGAAATACGAAAAGGCAAAAAAAAATGAATCTCGCAACGCTCGATCTCGAAGGCGTACTCGTTCCTGAAATATGGATAGCGTTCGCCGACGCAGCGGGAATACCGGAGCTTCGCCGCACAACGCGCGACGAGCCCGACTACGACAAGCTAATGCGCTACCGCCTTGGAATACTCGCCGAAAAGGGAGTAAAACTCGCGGATATCAAGCGGGTAATTTCAACCCTCGAGCCTCTCGACGGCGCGGGTGAATTTATCGGCTGGCTAAAATCCAAAACGCGCACTGTGATACTGTCGGATACTTTCGAGCAGTTTGCGTCTCCGCTGATGGCAAAGCTTGGCTATCCGACTCTCTTTTGCCACGAGCTTGAGATATCCCCCGACGGCGCGGTGTCTGGATACCGACTCAGAATGGCCGACCAAAAGCGCAAGTCCGTCGAGGCGTTCCGCTCCCTAAACTTTAAGGTAATATCCACGGGCGATTCTTACAACGACCTCTCCATGCTGCGCGCGGCCGACAACGCCGTGCTGTTTAGGCCAACCGAAAAATTCGCGGCCGAAAATCCGGACCTGCCCGTGGCGCGCGACTACGCAGACTTAAAAGAATTTTTCTCTAAATTTGTGGGCGCATAATTTTAAAAAATATTTAAGGAAATGAAATCCGACAAAACAAAAGGAAGGTACGCCGCGAGGGGAGTCTCGGCCGGCAAAGAGGAAGTCCACGCGGCAGTGGACAGGCTCGATCCGGGGCTTTTCAAAGGGGCGTTTTGCAAAATTACCGAAGACTACCTGACTGGCTCGAAAACCCGCTGCAATGTAATCCACTCCGACGGCAGCGGAACGAAGTCTATAATAGCCTATCTTTACTACAAGGAAACTGGCGACGCCTCTGTTTTTAGGGGGATATCGCAAGATTCGATAGTGATGAATATAGACGACCTCCTCTGCATTGGGGCGTGCGAGCGCATACTTTTGTCAAACACCGTAAACCGAAATGCGAGAAATTTTGGCGGCGACGCGCTCGCCGAGCTCATAAACGGCTCCGAAGCGTTTATGGAAAAACTGAGGGGGCTTGGAGTCAAAATATACTCAGGCGGAGGGGAAACGGCGGACGTCGGGGACTTAACCGGGGCTGTTGTGGTCGACTCCTGCGCGGTGGCGGTCATGCGGCGCGACAAGGTAATAGCGGGAGATAAAATAAAACCGGGGCTTGCGATAGTCGGCCTCTCGTCGGCGGGCAAGGCGACTTATGAGGATTCCGAAAACAGCGGCATTGGCTCAAACGGCCTAACGAGCGCCCGCCACGATATTTTATGCCCGTACTACCGCGAAAAATATCCGGAGACCTTCGATTCGGGCGTTGATGAAAAACTCGTGTATTGCGGCCCGTACAAGCTCGAGGACAAGCTTGAAGGCTCGTCCATGACGATAGCGCAGGCGCTGCTTTCGCCCACGCGCACATATGCGCCCGTGATTATGAAAATAATGAAGAAGCACCCCGGCTTGATAAAGGGGCTTGTCCATTGCTCCGGCGGCGGACAGACAAAGTGCGTCCGCTTCGGGAAGTCAGTCCACTTTGTAAAAGACAACCTGATGGACGTACCGCCGATTTTCAAGGCGATACAAAAAGCGAGCGGGACTTCCGACAGTGAGATGTTTGAAGTTTACAACATGGGGCACAGAATGGAAGTGTACTGTTCGAAGTCCGACGCAAAGAAGGTTATTGAGATAGCCGAGTCGTACTCTATACAGGCGCGCGTCATAGGCCACACTGAAAAGTCGGCGCGCCCCGACCGCAAAAACCATGTAAGCGTAAAATACGCGGGCAAAACCTTGGAATACGGCCCGCGCGATTAGGCGCAAGTATTTCAGCCGGCCTTCCGCGGTGCGCCGCCCGGGGGGTCGACACGCTTTTTTAACGGCGCGAATGTATTGGAAAAGAAATGTTAAAAGCCGGAATAGTAGGTCTGCCCAACGTGGGCAAAAGCACTCTGTTTAACGCCCTCACAAGAAGCAGAAAGGCGGAGGCAGCGAATTATCCGTTCTGCACGATAGAACCGAATATAGGGGTTGTGGAAGTGCCTGACGAAAGGCTCAAGCCGCTCGCAGAGATATCCAAAACAAACGTGATAATCCCGGCGGCAGTAGAGTTTGTCGACATCGCTGGCCTCGTCGCGGGGGCGAGCAAAGGAGAGGGGCTTGGAAACAAATTTTTGGCGAATATCAGGGAAGTCGACGCGATTGTGCATGTCGTGCGCTGCTTCGACGACGACGATATTTTGCACAGCATGGGCTCTGTCGACCCTGTTCGAGACATAGAGATTATCACTACGGAACTCGTTCTAAGCGACCTGCAAAGCTGCGAGAAACAGCTCGACAACAATGCAAGGAAAGCGAAGGGAATGGACAAAGAGGCGATAAAAAACGTGGAGCTGCTCAAGCGCCTGATTGCGCACCTAAACGAGGGAAAACCCGCAATAACGCTGCCCGATGTCTCGGAGGAGGACGCAGCCCGCATAAAATCGTATTTTCTGCTGACCTCTAAGCCCGTGATATACGCATGCAATGTGGCGGAGTCCGACATAGGCGACGCCGGGGCATCAAACGCGTACGTTGCAAAGGTAAGGGAATTCGCAAAAAATTCCCACGATGCCGACTCTTGCGTGATTTGCGCGCGGCTCGAAGAGGAGCTGTCGTCGCTCGAGCCCGACGAGGCGAAAGAATACCTTGCGGAGCTTGGGGCTACGGACAGCGGAGTGTCAGAGTTGATAAAAAAGACGTATGATTTGCTCGGCTTGGCGAGCTATTTTACAGCGGGCGAAAAAGAAGTAAGGGCTTGGACTTTCGTAAAGGGAATGACAGCCCCCCAATGCGCCAGCGTAATACACACCGACTTTGAGAGGGGGTTCATAAAGGCCGAAGTGGTTTCGTACGACGATCTGATGGCGGCAGGCTCCGTGCATAAGGCGCGCGAGGCAGGAACGTATAGGCTTGAAGGGCGCGACTACCAATTCAAGGACGGCGATGTAGCCCTGTTTAGGTTCAATGTTTGATTCGATGAAAGCGGCGCTATTAAAATTAATGTACGCGGTGGCGTCTTCGAGGCGGCTTGCTGTCGGAATAATGGCGTACGCGACTTTGCTTGTTTTTATTGCGACCCTCGCCCAAAAAGAAATAGGGGTTGCGGCGGCGCAGGCAAAATATTTTGAGAGCTTTTTCTGCGTGGCGACGCTCGGCTTTATAAAAATTCCGCTTTTGGGAGGGGCGTCGGTCGGTTTGCTCGCCGCGGTGAATATACTCGCGAGCGGATGGAGATATGTTAGGGGAGGACTTTATGGCTTCGGAGCGTCGATAGCGCACGTGTCGCTCGTCCTGCTTATAATATCTGGTGTTCTCCAATACTATATGAGGGTGGAAGGCTCCATGGTCCTGCGTGAGGGGACGGAGTCTGACACAATACTTGTAGGTGCTAAAAACGGGTCTGCGGGAAGCGTTATGAAACTGCCGTTTAAAGTGAAGCTCGTAAAATTTTCCATGGAAAAATGGGATTCGAGCTCGACGCCGAAAAGCTTTTCAAGCCAAGTGGAATTCAAGCGCGGCGATAGCGGAGTTGAACAGGTCGTGTCGATGAATTCGCCCGGTTCGTTCGGCGGCTGGACGTTTTACCAGATGTCGTACGGCGACGGCGGTAAGACGAGCGTGCTTGCGGCAGTGCGCAATCCGGCAAGGCTCCTGCCGTGGCTTGCTGTTGGGGCGACCTTTGCCGGAATGGCGATAATGTTTATACCAAGGCTTTTTGCGCGGGAGAAAAATTGACGATGAATAGATACGCGTTTTCCATAAGCGTGCTAATTTCGGTGATGGTGGCGTTTTCGCCGCTTGCGGTGTGGCAGGTTTTTATGGGGGATCCCCTGTACGACTCGCTGATTGGACCGAGTTTTGGAGAGCTTCCAGTATTGAAAGCTGGGCGCGTTATGCCGGTGTCGAGCGCGTCGGCCGACGTGCTAAAATCTCTTGGCGGCAAGGCGTCCGCCAATACGTCCGAAGGGAAAATATCCTCATCTAAATGGCTTTGGCGGCTATCCGCGGAAGCGGGCGGGCAGGCTTCCGAAAAAATAATGCGCACGGACAACAGGGATCTGCAAAAAATACTCGGCGTGGATGGCAGATACTATTCATACGACGACCTTGCGAAACATTACGGGCAAGTCGAGAAGGCGGCGGCTTCCGACGGAAATGCGGAGCTTGCTGCGGCGTGCGCGGAGGCTCTTGAAAAGGGAGTAGCATATGCGACAGCCGTAAATTCGTTTGTGGTTAAAGTACCGGGACAGAAATCTGCGGTAAAGGGAATTGAAGACTGGAGATCGGCGGTTGAAGAGGCTTCTGAGGAGCTGAAATCTGCGAAGGAGAAAAATCGCGCGCCTGAGGAGTCTAAACTGTCGCGGGCGGCGACAATGCTATCGTACTACCGCGATGTTGCAGGCTTTGAGAACGCGTATCCCGACGCTTCTATAAATTCCATAAACACCGGGAGCGGATACGCGACGCCCGCTGAGATAATGCTCGACAGGAAGGCTTCCGATATGTCGGTCAACTTGGCAAAATTGTACGCGCGCGCTTGCGATGCGATAGCTAGGGGAGACAGAGAAGCGGCGCATGCGGCGCTCGTTGAAATAAACGGGATATTGTCGAAATCCGGCGGGGTGTCGTGGCTGAGGTTGAAGGTGGAGAATTTTGCCAATGCGATGTCGCCGTTTTTTGGTGGATTTATATTATACATGTTTGCGTTGGCGGCGTTCGGGCTTTCTCGGATATTTTCTACGCGCGGAGAGGCTCTGAAACTGGCTGGGAGCGTATTTATGGCGTCCGCGGCGGGGCTTCAAATATTGGGGATAATTTTAAGAATGTACATACAGATGCGCCCGCCGGTGACAAATCTGTATTCGTCGCTAGTATTTACAGGGGCAGTTGCAGCCGGGATAGGCGTATATATTTTTTTTAAGAAAAAGTATCTGTCGGTTGGGGTGGCGGCGAGCATATGCGGGCTGATGTCGCTATTGGTGGCGATAAATTTGCCGTATAGCGGGGATACGATGGGAATGATGAGGGCCGTATTGAATTCCAATTTTTGGCTTACGGCGCATGTGGTTACGATAATGGTTGGGTATTGCGGAATATTTTTGGCGGGATTTATAGCGCAGGCGAGGCTTGTATCAAATATATTTTCGCGCGGGAATTTTGGCGCGCTTACCGGTGATACCGCAAAGACCGTGTACGCGGTATTATGCTTTGCGCTTATGTTTACGTTTGGCGGGACGATGCTCGGCGGAATATGGGCCGACATGAGCTGGGGGAGGTTCTGGGGGTGGGACCCCAAGGAGAACGGGGCGCTGATGACTGTATTGTGGACAGCTGTTGCGATACACGCAAAGTGCATGAGGCTCTGCAGCGACAGGATATTTTTGGGACTGGCTGTTGTGGGCAATATAGTTGCCGCGTGGGCTTGGTTTGGAGTCAACTTGATGGGAGTTGGCCTGCACGCCTACGGATTTATAGACGGAGGGTGGTTTTGGTTCTTTCTGTTTGTTGCGAGCCAAGTACTGACCCTTCCTTTGTGCATTTATAAATACAGGGAAAGAGCGGGGAATGAAGCCGTGGAGGCTGCAAAAAAAATATAGGAAAAATAAGCTTGTATTTGCGCGTAAAATCCGCAAATTAGATTGGATAAAAATGCGAGGTGTAGCTTAGCCTGGTAGAGCGCTACGTTCGGGACGTAGAGGCCGGAGGTTCGAATCCTCTCACCTCGACCATTTTGAAAGCCGCGAGTCCATAAAGGTTCGCGGCTTTATTTTTTTTAAGCGATTTTTTATGCGAACTAAAATGTGTTTGAAACGATTTTAATTTGCGCAAATCCAAAAGCCAGTTTTTTGTAAAAGTTTTGATAAATTTCCCCGGCGCGCAAAAGAAGTTTACGATTTTTATTTTCAGCAAATAATATTCCAAAGTTTGCCCGCGGCAGGGCGCGCGCAATATATTATTTTTATATTAGCGGAATCACTTAAACTAATATAAAATGGAGCGAGGTTTTTTGCCTACCATTTAGGTTGCGGGAATTACGTATAGCTGATTATTGCGGGGCCCTGCATATCTTGGTGCTTTAAAAAAATACGAAAATATAAAAATTAAAATATTAAAAAATTAGCTTCAAATCTATAAAAACGATATGATTTGATATTATATCGTTGATTTTCGTTCCCATTGCAAATATTTCAATAATAACAAAGAATTTAATAAAAATATGGAAAAAGAAAAAAATAATCACGTCTGGGGATTTGACATCGGAAAAGGCTCTCTTGGCGAGGCCGTGCGCGTAGGCGGCGACTTCAAGCATATCGCCTCCGTGCTGTTGGATCCGGAATTCGGGGAGATTAAAACCGCAGCTCTTGCACGCAGGCAAATGCGCACGAGAAAAGCACATAAAGCGCGCGAAAAATGGCTTGAAGAATGCCTCGATGGAACGGGCGTTGAAATCTTAAAGCGGAGGGAAGTCGGCATTGTGGACGGGCAGTGGCGGCTAATCTCAAAGGGCGACGAGCGCCTCGAGCGCGAATTTCCGCCTAACGGCGAAGAGGTCTGCTACAACAGCATCGCGCTGCGGTGTAAACTTCTGCTTGGCGAAAAACTCGAAGGCTGGCAGGTATTCAAGGCGCTAAATTCCGCCATTCAAAAACGCGGGTACGACGAAAATATCCCATGGGGCGAAGCCGAGGAAAAATCCTCAAAAAAAGATGAGGACGACTACGCCCAAAAGCTCTCCCAGTACGAAAGGGAAAAATCCGAACTCTTTGAAAGCTTCGCCGACGGCGAAAAGTACGATTTCCCGTGCTTTTTTAAAGCGTACAAAATGGGATTGTGGTCTCCGGAAAATCCGAGGAGGGTCGAGGTGCGCATAGACTGCCGCGCGCAAAAGGCAAAAAGTTACGTTGTCGCGCGCAAATACGTTGAAAGGGAATTTGAATGCCTTGTCGAGGCGGCTGCAAAATTTTTCCCGAAACTGAAAGGAAGGGCGAAATTCATATTGTACGGAGTATCCGAAACACCGTACGCCTCCTACTACGGGAATATGAGAAAAAAATTCGGGCTTAAACGCGGCGCCGAAAGCGACTGGACTGCTCTCGGGCAGAAAGTTCCGCGCTTCGACAACAGGATAATCGACAAATGCAGGCTCATTCCGCGCATGAACGTATGCAAGATAAGGCCGCTTAACGAAGCCAGAAACGAAAAAGACCTGCTTTATTACGAAGTCACTCTCGCCTTGAAGCTGTTAAATCTGCGCTTTTTTAGGAACTCCAACATAGAGCAGCTTACGTTTGAAGAGTTTAAAAAGGCTTTTGAAATTGCCTCCGGCGCGAAGTATAAAATGACAAAAACCGCCATGAAAAAATTTTTGAAATCAATATCGGCAACCGCCCTTGGCGACGACTACGCCGAAATTGAGCCTCCAAAGGAAAGCGGGCGGGCGTCGTTTTCAAGGCCGGCAATGGATATTTTGAAGGAGCTTATATTTTCCGGAATGCCGCCGCGTGAATTTTACGGCAGGAAAATTCCTGAAATTTCCAACACCGATAAAAACAAGGGCGTAGTCGCGTCCGATCTGGATTTTATAAAGCTTATGGGCGACTGCCCGTGGGGCGGCATTTTCATACCCGACGTACAAACGTACCAGTTTGCAAACGCGGCTTTCCCCAACCCAGACGCGCAAATAAACAAGCTCATAGGCTCCCAGAACAATCCCATCGTGCGCCACAGGTTAACTTTCTTTTTCGAGAGGATAAAATTTTTAGAATCTAAGTACGGAGTTCCGGATAAAGTCGTGCTCGAATTTGTCAGGGACGATTTCATGGGCGAAAAGGAAAAGAAGGAGATGCGCATTGCAATGAAAAAGCGCGCCGAGGAAAAAATGATGATTGCCAAAGACCTCGACGAGCACGGATTCAAAGGCGGCAATCTGCTCCTTAAAATGGAACTGTACAGAAAGCAGAACGGAATCTGCCTCTACACCGGAGACGCCTTGCCGCTGAGCGAGCTTGCAACGCTCGAGATAGAACATATAGTGCCGCGCAGCAGGGGCGGTCCGGACGCGCAGTACAACTACGTAATCACCCGCGAAAAGACAAACAAGCTAAAAGGTGACAAAACCCCGTACGAGTGGCTCTCCTCCGACGCTAAAGAATGGGCGTCGTACACGGACAGGGTCAACGCATGTGCCAAGGCTCTCGGCAAAAAACGCTGCCGCCTGCTGCTTGAAAAGGACGCCGAAGAGCTTGTGGAAAAATATACGGCTCTGGCGGAAACCGCGCATATAGCAAAGCTTGCCCAGAAGATAGTCTGCATGCACTTCGGCTTTCAATTCGGCGGCCTCAGCGGGACGAAGCGCGTCTTTACCGTTCCCGGCGCCCTCACTTCGAGGATACGCAAGTTTTACGGGCTCGACAGGATTCTGCACAATGCGGCGGCGGAAAGTGAAAATTTATCTTTCGAGGAATTTTTAAAATTCAGCGAAGATCTCGAAAAGAAGAATCGAAAAAACAAGAAGCACCACGCGCTCGACGCAATGTGCCTATGCTTTGCGCCCACAGGCGTAGATTCAAGGCGCGCAAAACTCGGCGAGATACTTCCGGAAAAACTGAGGAGCGAAAAGGCTGCAAGGGAATTTTTCAAAAGCTATCTCGACAAGATAATGCCCGTGGATGTTGCGCCGAAAAAGCCGCGCCTCGAAGACGGCATATACTCAAAACGGATAATCGGCGGAAAGGCGTGCATGGTAAAGCGCAACAATCTCGTGGACTTGGCGTACAAGTCGGGATTGAAGCCTGTATTCGATATTCCGACTCTCATAAAGCTCGTCGATAAAAAAGAGAAGGGGATAATAAACCCGCAAATCCGCAAGATGATAGGGGAATTTGCCGCGACAAATCCTGACGAATCCGCATGGCGCAAGTGGTGCGAAGAAGTCAGGCTGCCGTCGAAAAGCGGATTGGGAGCCCGCGTATTGAGAGTTCTTGTTTACTACGGAGAGGCCGATGAATACAAGGATTTGTCCAAAGACGGCTGCGGCGCGTACAGAAAGGGCGACGGACACAAGGGGCAGGTGGTATGGGAGTCAGTTGACGGCAAGTATTATGTCGAGCCCGTATATGTCCATGCCTCGAAGGCCGGCGTGATGGCGGCGTTGAATGCAAATCCCAAGAAAAAGAGGATATGCGGAATGTTTAATTCCCACTGCACGGTGGATGTCGGCGACGTTTACAACGACAGGGGCGACTTCATTCTCCCCGCCGGAAGATATATGGTTAATACAATATTAACAACTGGTAGGTGCGTATTGACAAATGCGGACGGGGAAAAGAGAAACCCTATAAATATAAATTACCTTATGAGAGCCGGCATGAGGCGCGTTGAGTTGAGCGAGCTATGAGCTACCATATCCTGCACATATCGGAGTACGGCTGCAAGCTGTCGAAAGAGCGCGGGTTGCTCGTCTGCAAGAAGGACGGCGCCGTGCTCGGAAAGATAGCGATAGAAGACCTGCGCGCGGTAGTGATAGTTGCGGGCGGGGTGTCCATAAGCGGCGAGGTTTTTTCAAGCATATTGGCAAACGACGCAATAATACTGCATTGCAAAAACTACAAGCCCGTAGGGATAAGCGTTCCGAATTGCAGGACATACGACGCCCGCGTAGTTCTCAACCAGTCCGCCGGCAATAAAAACCTGAACGCCGCAATATGGCGCAGGTTGCTGTGCGCTAAGGTTGAAAATTGCGCTGCGTGCCTTGGCGGAATGGACGTCAAAGATTCGCGGCTGCATGAAATGGCGCAGGGCTGCCGCCGCGGTTTAAACGAGTCCCTTTGCGCAAGGGAATACTGGAAAAACTATTTTCCCCGCCTGGGGGAGGGCGGGGGAAATAGGGAGCCGGGGAGCGGAGCGTCTCCGATAAATGCGCTATTGGATTACGGATACGGTATAATGGGCGGGATAATCCATAGGAGCCTTATAGTTTCAGGCTTAAACAGCCTGTTGGGAGTCAACCACAAGACATACTATAAAAATACGCCGCTCGTTTACGACGCAATAGAGCCGTTCAGGGCGTTTGTCGATTATGCGCTGTATAAATACGCGTGCAAATTTTCTGAAATGGGAGTGCGCGGGTGGTCGATATTTTTGGGGAAATATTTGAGGGATAAGAGAGTCGGAGTGAGAAACGGCAGTGTGAAGCTGATGGACGCCGCCGACGTTATGTGCGAGAGCTTGGCAAATGCATATAGATACAAGAAGGCGGAGCTGCTATGGACGCCCGCGCTGGAGACGTAAATGCCAATACAAAAGAAAAGTCCGTATAGAATGGGTTGGTTGATGGCGATGTTTGACTTGCCGGTGCTTCTTGAAGAAGAGCGGAAGGAGGCGGCGCGGTTTAGAAAGGCGCTGCTGGACGACGGCTTTATAATGATACAATATTCGGTGTACTCGCGGCCATGCGTTTCGATTGAGCGAATGGCGAAATACTGCGAAAGGGTAAAGAAGTACGCGCCGACGACAGGCGATATAAGGCTGTTATTTTTTACGGACAAGCAGTGGGAGACAAGTAAACTGATATGCCGCCGCCCAAAAGAGCTCGAAAAGATACCGGAGCAGATAGAGTTTTTTGAAGAGTTGAAAGGCAACGGCGCGGCTTCAGCCGTGGACGAAAAGGGCAATTTTTTATTGTTTTAAAAAAAATATGCCGAATGCCAAGGTGCAATGCAGAGCTTGAAATTCGGCAAAATCAGTTAAGACTTTACAACAAAAAATTTACTTAAATAAAAGTATAAAATAGACCTACGTCAATACTATTTTTAGAAAGAACAATTTGTTGTAAAGTCAAAACATTGTTCGTTTGTCTGCCCCTTATGGATTTATTTTTAGAAAGAACAATTTGTTGTAAAGTCAAAACGGGTATTGATACGCCGCTGTCGCGCTTGACATTTTTAGAAAGAACAATTTGTTGTAAAGTCAAAACGTACGCAAACTGGCAAAACGACGATACTAAAATTTTTAGAAAGAACAATTTGTTGTAAAGTCAAAACGCATGTTAGCGATATCGGTTACATTTATTTATTTTTAGAAAGAACAATTTGTTGTAAAGTCAAAACGGGCTAATAAACAAGGCGCAAAAGCTGTCGATTTTTAGAAAGAACAATTTGTTGTAAAGTCAAAACTTAAGCCCAGTCGCCTCGTTTAGAATCGTCATTTTTAGAAAGAACAATTTGTTGTAAAGTCAAAACTCGTCTATCATTTTTTTACCTTTCCTTTTTATTTTTAGAAAGAACAATTTGTTGTAAAGTCAAAACTGAAGAAAAAAAGCAAGCTGAGGACGATTTATTTTTAGAAAGAACAATTTGTTGTAAAGTCAAAACTTACTCGCCCACTCACAACTTCGCAGAGTTATTTTTAGAAAGAACAATTTGTTGTAAAGTCAAAACTGCAATATATCGACGATATACGCGATCGCAAATTTTTAGAAAGAACAATTTGTTGTAAAGTCAAAACCATCGCACTTGCACTATCTTTGTCGATAGTATTTTTAGAAAGAACAATTTGTTGTAAAGTCAAAACTTCAAATCTCCAATTTCTTTGACAAGAGAAATTTTTAGAAAGAACAATTTGTTGTAAAGTCAAAACATTCAAAACTTTTGAATATGATAGTAAAACATTTTTAGAAAGAACAATTTGTTGTAAAGTCAAAACCGATAGACGCAACCAATAGCCTAAAATGCTATTTTTAGAAAGAACAATTTGTTGTAAAGTCAAAACCGAGATGACGCGCAATAAGAATCCCGTTGTAATTTTTAGAAAGAACAATTTGTTGTAAAGTCAAAACCGAATGCTAAAAGGGTTTTCTGTTTAGGAGATTTTTAGAAAGAACAATTTGTTGTAAAGTCAAAACAGGGTATCCGTCTTTAAGGTTCTGGTCGCGATTTTTAGAAAGAACAATTTGTTGTAAAGTCAAAACATTGTTCGTTTGTCTGCCCCTTATGGATTTATTTTTAGAAAGAACAATTTGTTGTAAAGTCAAAACCCTTTGTAAACCATTATTTTCTGTTCGGAAATTTTTAGAAAGAACAATTTGTTGTAAAGTCAAAACCTTCCGATTCTGTCGGAAACTTGCGCATACATTTTTAGAAAGAACAATTTGTTGTAAAGTCAAAACTACGACGTCGAAAGCGTTGAGGTAGTTGAACATTTTTAGAAAGAACAATTTGTTGTAAAGTCAAAACATATGCTAACGTCACAAACGTTGACAAACGATTTTTAGAAAGAACAATTTGTTGTAAACTTTATATAACTTTTATTAAAAATTAAATGCTTTTTTAATATTGTAGGTATAGGTTATTTTTAGGTGAAAAGCATTGTGAACTGCGGTAAGTAGAGTATAGTACTTACTCATATCATTTCATTATTTAGAATTAACGCCCATATATACCCCGAGTGCAATTATATACCCTACCGCAAATACCGATGATATCAAAGCGATAGATTCTGCAATTAGAAAAGTCGCAAAGTTTAATTCCGCTGTCCCAAAAAATATTATGCTATTTATTATCAATGCAAATAGCCCGGCAAAGATAGCAAGCAGCGCAAACTTCAATATCGTTAGCCCCGAATATGATTTAACAGGTATTGATTCTTTAAAATCGCCTTTTGCAAGGCGACGTGCAAATTCCGGATTCTGTTTTAAATAATCGTCGTAGCTCATATTTTTTCTAGATTTATCATTATTTTTTAATATTAAAAGTTTTTTGCAATATAAAAATTTTTGCTCCACAAAAGACTTTGGAAGCACAAATAAAATTTAGATTTCACACGCAAACTTTTTACACAAGGTTTGAGGAATATTTTTTTAAAGTATCCGTTGGCGGGCATTGTATGAGCCGTTAGCACGCTCCCATAATAAAAAGGCTTTTTCAGTTCCGCCCTGCGGGGTAGGCGGAATTTTGCGAAGCAAACCGCCGAAGGGGCGGAGCCCCTCAATGGGAACCCGTACTACGGGGTAGGCGGGAGTTTGCGGAGCAAACCGCCGAAGGGGCGAAGCCCCTCAACGGAAGCCCGCACTGCGGGGGTAGGCGGGAGTTTGCGAAGCAAACCGCCGAAGGGGCGGAGCCCCTCAATGGGAAGCCCGCACTGCGGGCCCCCTTAATGGAAACCTGCACTGCGGGGGTCAAACTTATCAATAGAATAATCCTTCACAGCGGAAGAGTGCTGCTGTTTTAAAGTCGCCTTAACTCTGCCGCATAAACTACAATAGCGAAATTATTTTTAGATGGGATTATTTTACGTATGCAGATTATAGCTCTTTAGCTCTCCTGCCAAAATAAATCCGCCTACTCAATAAAATATCTATGCCTTGTTTCTAAGTCTGTCCCATAGCGCCACGGCGCGCGACTTCACCGCATCGCCAGCCCTCTCTATTTGCGCGCGCCTCGCCTCTATATTTTCGTTGGCTATGTCAGACAAATCCTTCAAATTGTACATGTAGGCGTCTTCAATCTCAGCGCAACTTTCCTCTATATTCCGCGGAACTGCAAGGTCTATCAAAAATATCGGCCTGCCTCCCCTTTTAGAAACCGCCGACTCAACCATGCCGCGCTTTATTATCGGCTCCTTCGACAAGCTCGCGCACAGAACTATGTCGTATCTACAAAGCCCGCCAAGCGCATCTTCCATGTCCGCAGATGCGCAGCCTATTTTCGCCGCCAGCGCGTCCGCGTTCGCCCTCGTGCGGCTGCATACCGAGATATCCAATCCTCCCCTAACGTATAGGGCGTCGGAAACAAGCTTTCCTACTTCTCCCGACCCTATCAACAATATCTTGGCTTTCCCTATGTCCTCAAATATTCTCAATGCAAGCTCGGCGCATACGCTCCCAACGCTTATCTTTCCGCGCCCTATCTCCGTGTTTGTCCTTACCCACTTTGCGCAGTGTATCGCCTTCTGAAATACTGTATTCAAGACCGGCCCGCAATGTCCGGCCCCGCGGGCCCTCTCATATGCAGCCTTTACTTGCCCCAGTATCTCCGTTTCACCTGTCATCTGCGACTTTAATCCGGACGCAACGGAAAAAATATGCTCTATCGCATCTTCACCTTCCGCTACCTTTCCCAGCGATACAAATTCTCCGCCGTTTGCGCCGTATACAGCCTTCGCCGCCTTCCCGGCAGCCTCCGCGTCCACAGACACCAAATACATTTCCACTCTGTTGCATGTGCTCAACAACAGCATTTCGTCCGCTATGCCGGCTGCCAATACGCCGCTCTCAGCTTCGCTGCACTTGTCCCCGGCAAGCCCGTACTTCCCCAATTCCGCCGACTCAACGGTCTCGTGCGATATCCCCGCCGCGTATATCATTTTACCTGCCGCCGACATCTCTCAAGCTATCCCAGCGCAAGCTCCCTCATCGCGGCGCAAAAATCCAACAATTTGCCGGATAACTCAGGATAACCCTTTACCGCCTTTTCGGCACCCTTTATTCGCCTGCCTATCTCAGCCGCGCAGATGTCTTCTATACCGCAGGCTCTCATGCGCTCTATTATCTCGTCCGGCTTGCGAATGCTCAAATTCGATGTAAATTCCTCCGCCTCGGCGTCGCCCATCGTCTCTATCAGCGCTATTAGCGGAAACGTCTGCTTGCCTGACAACAAATCTGTCCCAAGCGTCTTTCCGGCGTCTTTTTCGCTCATAAACCAGTCGCACAAATCGTCGTATATCTGATAGGCTATACCTAGCTGCTTGCCGGCTTCTTCGGCTGCGTCTGTCCACCCGGGAACCCCTTTTACGCTCTTCGCCCCAAGCACGCACGCTAGTGAAAATAGCGCCGCAGTTTTCCCGTACGCTATGTCGTAGTACTTTTGACGCGTAACCCTGACGGTCTTGTCCGCAAGCGTCTGGCGTATTTCGCCTTCGCATATCGTCTTGACGCATGCTGCAACTCTCCTCGACGTATCCAAATCGTTCTCCTCGACGGCGAGTCCCATAGTGTGCGCAAATATCGCGTCGCCGAGCAGTATCGCCGTTTTTGCACCGTATTTGCTGTTGGCAGTCTCGGCGTTGCGCCTCATATTCGCGCCGTCTATTACATCGTCGTGTATCAGCGTTGACAAGTGTGTAAGCTCGACTATCGCGGCTCTCCTTATAAGCGATTCGTCCCACTCGCTGCCGGCGTTTGCGGCCGCAAATACGAGCGTCGGCCGTATAAATTTACCCTTTGGCGATATCGACTCTTTTGCCGCCGCCCTTACTTCCTTCTCGAAGGTCTTTACCTGCGACGCCAAAAAACCTTCAAACGCCCGAAAAAGCCCGCCCATTTGCATGGATACTTTGTCGAACGGATTGGAATTGTGTTTATAATTATTCACCGTATCAAACTTTGTCCGCAATAGATTTTTTCGCAATTAAAAAATGTTTCACTCCGCATTTTTATTCGTGCCGCCCCCAGCCGCTCCGGCATCTTCCATCTTCCTTTTAAGCGCAAGCTGCCCGCATGCGGCCTCTATCCCGGCCCCTTTTTCGCGCCGCAGTGTGTACGATACCCCAGCTTCGTCGAGAACTTTCGCAAACGCCGCGCGCCTCCCTGCCGGGCTCCTCTTCCATTCGAGCCCCTCGACGCGGTTGTACGGTATGAGGTTTACGTGCGCGTGCAGCTCGCGGGCGATTTTCGCAAGTTCTCTGGCCTGCAAAAACGTGTCGTTTACCTTTTCTATCATTATGTATTCGAGCGTTATCATGCGCCCGCACACAGACGAGAATTTCTTTGCCGCGCGTATCAGGGCCGATAGCGGATATTTTTTGTTTATCGGCATTATCCGCGACCTCACTTCGTCGGTCGCCCCGTGCAGGCTTATCGCCAGCCTGTACGGAAAGCCGATTTCTGCGAGTTTCTCTATCCTGTCGGCTATCCCGCAGGTCGAAACCGTTATCCGCCGCGCTCCAAACCCGAATTTGTCGGAGGCGTTAAATATGGCAAGAGCCGCCATCAAATTGTCAAAGTTTACAAGCGGCTCCCCCATTCCCATCACGACTATATTCTCAAACTCGAACTTGGCCTCTTTTTTGCCGTTTTCCACACTCCTCTTTACGAACGGCAGCGCCTGTGCGACTATCTCGCATGCGCTGAGATTGCGCACAAATCCGCGCATTGCCGAGGCGCAAAACCTGCACCCGCATGCGCATCCGACTTGCGTACTCACGCACAGCGTCTTGCGTATCTTGCCATCGTCGTCGGACGGGGCTTCAAGCAACACGCACTCCACAAAATTGCCGTCGGAAAGCTTAAACAGATATTTTTTCGTGCTGTCGTCGGACTTCCTGTCGCCCACCATTGCGGCAGGCTCAAAGTCGAACTTCTCAGAAAGATATTCAGCAAGCTTCGACGGTATCGACGGAAATTCGTCCGGCTTGAAAATTTTTTTAGCGTAAACACTGTCGAATATCTGCCTCGCCCTGAATTTCTCAAATCCGTCGCCGGTCAATATCTCCGCGAGTTCGCGCGAAGACAGCGTGTAAAACGGTATCTTCTGAATCGGCATGCTAGCTGTCGCCCGGCGCGCCGGTTATAGATTCTCGTTGGAAATCGGGCGCCATGTGTCTCTGTCGAGAGATTTGTTTTCATCGCTAACCCGTTTCAAGTACGAATCGGCGCTTCTGGTCTCGCCGGTTATTACAGAGCCTATTGGGGTTCTCTTAGCGTCGTCCCGCACATTTTCTGCGGTGTTGCAGGCTGCAAACGCCAAGATGGCGGCGCACGCAAGCGTAAGTATTGCAGTTTTCATATTATTTCGAGTTTTGCTTGTTTGCTATTTCCTCGACTTGCGGTTGCGGGCAAGCTCGCGCATGTCAACGGCTATGTCGTCGGCTTCAAAAATCTCTGAGCCGAGCAGGTGTTCAAATATGTCTTCAAGCGTCACAACCCCTGTAAGTGACGCAAATTCGTCCACAACTATTCCCATTTGTTGGTGCTTCTTTATCAGCTGCCTCATCACAGACAGCGCGGACCCGTTCTCGGGGACAAATATCGGCGGCTGCATGAAATCGGATATTTTTGCGTTGTTGCGGTCGCCGGCAACAGCGGTTAGTATATCGCGCCGGCGCACTATCCCGACTATATTGTCGATAGTGTCAGAATACACGGGTATTCTCGAGAAGTTCAGGTTCGGGTTCTCTTTGAAAACCTTTTCGACAGTCATATCCTTGTCGAGAGCCATAACTACGGTTCGCGGCGTCATTATTTCGGATATTGTGACGTCGTCGAGCGACAGCGAGTTCGCTATGAGGTCGCGTTCCTGCGGGGATATCAGCCCGTCTTTTTGCCCCTTCTCGGCGAGCATTATTATTTCGTCGTCGCTGAGGTCGCGCATATGGCGTTTCTTACGCGTTATTTTCCCAATCATCCAAGCTGAAAACTTTGAGGCTGGCTTCATTATTATTCTAAGCCAGTGCAGGGGATACACAAGCCACGGCTGTATCGCAGGCCTGTAAAATATTCCGAAATTTTTAGGCAGTATCTCAGAAAAAAATAGAATGGATACAGTCATTGCCGCCGGAAAGACATATCTTGTGGCTGGTCCCGTCCCCATTATCATCGCAAACTGCGCTCCGGCGAGCGTCGCCCCGAATGTGTTTGCTATTGTGTTTGCTGTAAGTATTGCGGAGGTTGTTTCGTCTATATTTTCAACAAACTTTTCGAGCAGCTCTCCCCTTTTGCCGTATTTTCTTTTAAGCGCCTCTATTTCAACGGGGGTCGTGCTCAGCACCATCGCTTCGAGCGTCGAGCAAAATGCCGACACTCCAAGGGTCAAAATCACTATTATAACCAAATATATCAT
Organism: uncultured Opitutales bacterium; assembly: GCA_900545705.1. Lineage (GTDB taxonomy): Bacteria > Verrucomicrobiota > Verrucomicrobiia > Opitutales > Intestinicryptomonadaceae > Merdousia. Next base: position 83,126 of record URAK01000007.1, read on the forward strand.
TTTGGTCTATTAGAAATTTTTTCCGCGTGGATTTCAATTCTTTTATTTCCGTTTTCAACTTGAAAGCCCCTAAAAACGGCACTTAATCCTGGCGGACTGCCGATTGGGCGCACCATTGAGCGTAGCTTTTTGACGAATTTTCCTCCCTAAATAATATTTGCGGGCACTCATATGGGTGTATTTCCGAGAGCCTCGCGATTGCCGCTTCAAGTTTTTCGGGAGACGTCTTTATATATATTGGGAATTCTTCGGAGTTTTCCACTTTCCCTTTCCACCTATATATTGACGTTATCTGAGATCCGATTTGCGCGCATGCCGCAAACCTTTCAAATACCAGAGTTTCGGCTATCAGCTTTGCGGATTCCGCTCCGGCGCATGTTGTCTCTATTACAGCTACTTTATTTTCCATGTTATTGCCTATTTGTGTTGTTTAAATTTTTATTGACTATTTCGGATTTTAACTCAAACATTTATATCAAACCAAAGGGGACGGCGCATACAAATTACGCTTCGGGGTGGAGCATCTTTTTTTTTATATCTTTGCCTGGGAGGTAAGCCGGCTTTGATTTTTACAAAAACAATACAATATATAAAAGGAAAAAATATGTTAAATCGCAGAAACTTCTTAAAGGGCGCCGCAGCAGCCGGCGGTCTTATGGTTCTTCCGTCTTGGAGCATTGGAAAAACGCCTGGCCCGAATTCCAAGCTTAGAGTTGCGGTGGTAGGTGTCGGCGGCAGAGGCAGCGCGGTAATTTCCGCTTTCAGAAATTCCCCTCATGTGGAATTCGCCGCATTTTGCGATGTTGACGATACCATGGCGGCAAAAACATACAAAGAATTTCCTACCGTTCCACGCTTCCGCGACTTCCGCGTAATGCTCGATAAAATGGATAAGCAGATAGACGCTGTGACTGTTGCAACCCCCGACCACATGCACTATCCGATAGCTGCATGGGCGATAGCCAAGGGCAAGCACGTCTATTGCGAAAAGCCCCTCACCCGCACAATTTGGGAGGCCAACGAACTCAAAAGGCTCGCCGACAAAGCTGGCGTAATTACCCAAATGGGCAACCAGGGACACACAAACGAGGGCTGGCGCGTAATCAAGGAATGGTACGACGCTGGCATTATTGGACAGATTGAAGACATTTATATCTGGACAAACCGCCCGATTTGGCCTCAGGGACAACTAAAAATGCCGAAAGGACAGCCTGTTCCCTCGACTCTCGACTACAAACTTTGGCTCGGCGTCGCGCCCTATCAGCCCTACTCGAAAGAAATACTTCCGTTTAATTGGCGCGGTCTGCGCAACTACGGAACGGGTGCTGCCGGCGACATGGCCTGCCACTTCCTCGACGTTCCCTATTCGGCGTTCGACCTCGGCTATCCGATGAGCATAGTCGCAAACTCGACTCCGTTCGACGATTACAGCTGGCCGACTCAGGCTTCGAGCGTAATGACGTTCCTCAACAAGCGCGGCGTCAACAACCGCATACGTCTGCATTGGTACGATGGCGGGCGCAGGCCGAAAGAAATAAAGCGCGTCGATCCCGAATTTATAAAGCCGGATCCGAAGAATCCGTGGAATCGCGCGAACTGCACTTTCATAGTCGGCACGAAGGAAACCGTATATACAAACGAGTACGGAAGCGAAACCTACATCTATCCGCGCCCGAGAATGAAGGAGCTCGCCAAGAGCGGCGCTCTCCCCAAGAAGACCATCGCGCGTTCGACCAATCCCGGAAATCCGCATGTGGAATGGGCAATGGCGTGCCTTGCTGGCAAGCAGTCCATGGGCAACTTCAACTACGCCGCTCCGTTTACGGAAATGGCGCTGCTTGGCATGATAGGCATACTTTTCCCTGGAAGGGAACTGAACTACGTACCCTCGACACTCAGCTTTGCAAATTGCCCCGAGGCCGACAAGTACGTAAAGTCTCTGTACGCCTACAACAAGGAGTTTCTTCCCTCCAAAATGAGGATTTAAGCTCGATTTTCGATTGGGCGAAGCTTTTGGCTTCGCCCTTTTTTTTATGCCCACTGCAAAATTTCCAATAATGCGGTTTGAAATTTTAAATGCGAAATGCGCCGCAAAATAAAAAAATTCTTCCGCAGGGCTCCGGAGAGCGAAGCTAATTATCGGCTTTGAATGTCTGCAATATCCTGAATTTTAGGGGCGCAAAGTGAATATTTTATTGGGATTGAAAAATTTTATTGATTTTAATTTGAACACAAATAAAGTAATAGCCTTTTAATTCAATGATATCTTGTCGAATCGTTAGGTTTGGCGGGGTATCATCATATAGGCATTTTACATAACCATAGCAAAATGAAGCAGATAAACTTAAACTCTACCATCAGGACACAAATAGGCGGCAACTCGGCGAAACGCTATCGCAAGAGCGGCCAAATTCCCGCAGTTATTTACGGCGAAAGCGGCGAAAAGAACCTCCTGATAGATGAAAAGAGCCTCGTTGCAGCCTTGAAACAGGTTGCAGGTAAGGCTGTCCTTATAGAATTGGCGTTCTCCGACGGAACGGAATCGCGCTATGCAATGCTTAAAGACGTGGCGCGCAATCCCTTGACTTCGGCAGTTGAGCATGTCGACTTTATTGAAGTCGTAAGGGGCAAACCCATGCATGCGACTCTTCCGCTACATTTCTTTGGCGAATCTTACGGCGTTAAAAACGAGAACGGCGTCATAGAAATACACGAACACGAAGTCCGCGTAAAATGCCGTCCCCGCGACCTGCCGGAATTGATTGAAATAGACGTCACCAACTTGAAAGTCGGCGAGGCAATCCACCTCAAAGACGTCAAGGCTCCGGAAGGAGTTGAATTCGAGTCTGACCTCGAAGACGTTCTTTGCACTTGCAACCTCGTGGAAGAAGAGGTTGAAGAACCTGCGCCTGCGCCCGCCGAGGGTGAAGCTCCGGCCGCTGACGCAGCGAAAGACGCGGCTGCTCCCGCTAAGGATGCTGCTCCCGCGAAGGGCGCTGCTTCTGCAAAGAAGTAAAATTTTCGGCGCTTTTGCGCCAATGTTCTTTAAAAGGCAAATATGTCCGTCAATATCGCAGTCGGCCTCGGAAACTCCGAAGCCCGCTACGCGCTCACAAGGCACAATGCCGGGGCCATCGTTCTCGAAGGCCTCGCGAAGTCTTGCGGAGTGCCGTTTATGCGCTTCAACAAATATGCAAATGCTTATTTGGCGAAAGGCTCGATTGGGTCTTGCGATTTAACATTCGCGTTTGCCGAAGGGTATATGAACGAAAGCGGGAAATCTCTCGCAAAAATTCTAAAATACCTGAAAGCCGACATATCCTCCGTAGCTGTAATCTACGACGACATCACTCTTGAAGTCGGGAGAATGAAGCTCACAGTTGGAGGATCTTCCGGCGGCCACAACGGCGTAGCGGATATCATGGATCGCTGCGGAAATTCCTTTGCGAGAATTCGCATAGGGGTAGGGGCAAAGGCAGATAAGCGAATGGATTTGGCAGACCATGTGCTCGGAAAGCTCTCTGAACATGATCTTGCGGCAATCGGAAATCTTCCGGTAAAATTATGCTTTGAGTTGCTCGTTTCAAAGGGAATTGAGGCGGCCCAAAACGTGATAAATCGGAAATAGTAGTATTTTCCGGCCTCCGTGCTTTCAGACGTAAGTTGTGGCAGGCAGATGGCGCTTTGGGGCGCCTGCGGCGTTTCTAAAATCATTTGGAGCGCAGTCTGGTTTCTTGGGAAAACAGCTTGCGGTTAAGGCAAAAGCAACGGTTGATTTTCCGACTTGAAAAATCTGGAATTGGCTGGAGGACAATCCGCGACTGGATACCTCTCAAAGACTCTCAGGCTTGCCCTTAAAGCGAGTTCTTCACCGCAATGCGCGCGAGCCGAAAGTCACCAATAATTTGCGGTTTGATTCTTGCGAAGGAAATTTTTTCTTGTCGGGAAGTTGGCAAAACCATTTGCGGTTTCATTTTATCGGCTAAAGAATATACTCAATGGCACGGCATGCAAATCCAGTAAAGTTTTTCTCTATGAGAAACTGCGTTCAATGGATTGAAATTTCATTCATTGATTGCGTTCCCATTTGTGGAGATGGAGAATTTCTTGACAATGGTTTGGCTTGTAGGGCAGAGATAGACGAAAATTCGGCTGTATTGCGAAATCCGCTTGGTTAAGTACAGGCTGCTATTTAATTGGAGATATGAGGTTGTATTCATATTATTAATCCAAGATTTTAGTTGAGCCTGTCGGCAACGATGCAGTTTTCATAAGATATTGCATTTTTGCTGTCCAAGAAAGGTGCTTCGAAATTGCAAAAGGCATTTTTAAGCTAAATGCGAATTCAGTGCTTTGAAGATATAAGATCTTTTCGGTCGATGAAAAAATATCGCATGGTATTGGGCAGCTTTCTGAAAGGTTTGAAGGTCTCAAATATGCTTGGGGCACTTCGGATTGGGAAAAGTCGTCGCGCACGAAAATTCTTATCGCTTTACAAGGTGCGCCTGATTGCAAGTCAAGTTTCCGTTTAATGCGGACGGATTTTAGGGATTGTGCTTTGGTTTGCGGTTTAAAAATATTAGGTTTTTAAACAGATGCTTCAATCGGCATGCGTGAAACTTGGAAGTCGGCGGAAATGCAACATGTTTTACTCTTGCGGTAGACGGCGAAATAAGCTCCAGATAGAAACCTGCTGAAAAATTCCATGCAAAATCTCAAAAAAATCGGGTTTCAGAATTCTTGAAGCCTCGAGGATATTTGGTGTTCACATACCAAATTCCAGCAAAATCGGATTTCTGGATAGGCTCGGCACAGTTTGCTTTCCTATGGCGGTTTGCAAAATGCTCTAAAACGGACATAACCTTGGCAGATTAAAAGTTCTGCCGGAACTCTCGAGGCTGCGGCTTTTAAAGGTCCGCATTAGATTTTCGAGATACCATATAATTTTGACAAACATAAAAAACAAAGACAATTTAAACAAACACAACATATGAATACCAAGAAGTATAAAGCAACGTTTATCCTCGACACGAGAGGTTATACAGAGCCTGTCGAAACGCTCATAGAGAAGATAAAGTCCGTAGTCGAATCTTGCGGCTGCAAGATAGAGTCTGTGGAAAATCTCGGACAGAAGAGTTTTGCCCGCACGACCGACCGCAACTTTCCCGCGGGAATTTATGTGGACGTAAACTATGAAGGTGAATCGTCGTCGAACGCGCTTATAAAGGAAAAATTCCGCCTCGACAAGACGGTAAACCGCATACTCGTGCTCTCGAAGTAACTCTAAACTCCGTAAAACGATGTCCTCGTTCAACAAAGTAATTTTGATGGGCAATTTCACGCGCGACCCCGAGTTGAGACAGACTCAGAGCGGGACGAGCGTTTGCCGTTTTTCTATCGCCGTGAACCGCTCGTACAATTCCCAAGACGGTTCCACTCGCGACGAGACTTGTTTTGTTGAAGTGGATTCCTTCGGCAGAACGGCGGAAAATATCGCCAAGTTTTTCTCGAAGGGGCGTCCGATACTGATAGAGGGAAGGCTCAGGCAGGATTCATGGGAAGACAAGCAGACAGGGCAAAAGCGCACAAAGCTGCTTGTAGTTCTCGAAAGATTTGAGTTTGTCGGGTCTTCCCGCGACCAGCAGAGTGGCGGGTATGACGGCGGAGACTATTCTTCGTCTTCACCGGCCCCGCGCCAGCAGCGTCAGCATGCGCCCGCTCCCCGCAACGAGGATCTTGAGGACGACGATGTTCCATTTTGATATGCGCCGGTCTATTGCGATTAATTTCAATTAAAAAAAGTAAACAAATATGGCTACAACCAAAGTATTAATATTAAAGCCCGTCGAAAACCTGGGTGGAGAAGGCGAACAAGTCACCGTAAAAGCGGGGTACGCCCGCAATTTCCTTTTCCCCAAGAAGGTTGCGATTCCCGTAAACAAAGCCAATAAAAAGCAAATTGAAGCCCTCATAAAAGCGCGCGAGCTGCGCGAAGCCAAAGAGCTTGAAAACGCGCAGGCGCTTGCCAAGGTGCTGGCCGATATGTCGATTGCGTTCGCCGTAAAGACCGGCGAGGGCGGAAAGCTGTTCGGATCCGTCACAGCGGCCGATTTGCTCGCCAAGATTGCCGAAGGCGGCGTAGAGTTGCCCAAGAAGGCGATACACCTTGCAGCTCCCGTCAAGGAGCTTGGCAAGCATACTGCCCAGATAAAGCTCCATCACGACGTAAAGGTCGATTTCAGCTTTGAGGTAGTCTCGGAAAATCCGATAGAAGAACCGGCTGCCGCCGAAGAAAGCAAGAAATAATCCTTTCGGAGTCAAATTCCGATGGAGGAAAGTTTTCCACAAAAAAAAACCGCGGGGCGACGAAAAAGTGGCTCCGCGGCTTTTAAGTCTGAAGGCGCGGCATCTATTTTTGAGCGCGATCTTCCGCATAATGTGGACGCGGAGGAGGGTGTGCTTGCGAGCATCATGCGCGATACTTCCTCCGACGTAATAACTACGTGCATTTCCTCTAAAATCCGCGAGGATTACTTTTTTAAGCCTTCGCACAAGATTATCTATTCGGCAATGCTCGCGCTCTACAACCAAAAGCGCGAGATAGACGAAATAGTGCTTGCCGAATATCTAAATTCGCGAAATTTGCTCGAAGATGCAGGAGGGGTTGTTGAAATAAGCCGCATAGCCGGTCGAATAGAGACTCCCGCGCATTTTCAGGAGTGGCTTTCCATAATACGCGAGAAGTATTTTTTGCGCACGCTCATACACGCGTGCTATAATGCAATAGAGGGCGCGTATCAAAATACAGGCAGCATCGACTATTTTATAGAGTCTGTTGAGGAAAAAATTCTCGGAATTTCCCAAGACAGAGTTGGCGACACTGTAAAAAAAGCCGACGCTCCCGACCAAGTTGACGCGGCTGTCGAGCGGATAAGGGCCCTAATAAAAAATAAGGGTGAAATGATTGGCGTTCCGACCGGATTTACGCGCCTCGACGAGCTTATGGGCGGGCTGCACCCGAATGAGATGATTGTAATAGCCGGCCGCCCAGGGACTGGCAAGACTTCTATTGCTTTAAACATCGCCGAAAAGGCCCTGTTTGGCAAAGAGCCTGTACCTACTTTGATATTTTCGCTCGAGATGCTCGCGGAGCAGCTGCACCAGCGAATCATAGCCTCCCGTGCGCGAATCGACCAGCATGCGCTCGGAAGGGGCATGATAAAGAAGGAGGCGCTTGCCGACATATCCGCAACTGCCAAAGAATTGAAAAGCGCCCCGCTCTGGATTGACGACACTGCCGGCATTTCAATACTCGAGATGCGCGCCAAGGCGCGGCGGCTAAACCAGCAGCTCGGCGGGAATCTTGGGCTTGTGATTGTGGACTATCTTCAGCTCTTGCGCGGCAGCGACCCGAACCTTCCGCGAGAGCAGGAAGTTGCCGAAATATCGCGCGGAATGAAGGCTATGTCCAAGGAGCTCAGGGCGCCGGTTATAGTTCTCGCGCAGTTAAACCGCGAGTCCGAGAAAGAGACCCGGCCGCCCCGCGCGAGCGACTTGCGCGAATCGGGTTCAATAGAGCAAGACGCCGACGCCATTTTACTCTTGAGCAGACAGCGAAAATCTGCCACTGATGACGATGCAACTTCAAATTCGCAGTGGCTGATACGCGCGGAACTCGCCAAACAGCGCAACGGCCCGACCGGCGTTGTGACTTTGCTTTTCAACAGAAACTATACCCGCTACGAAAATTATTCCCTCAGAGACGATGTCGATATTTAACAAGCATAGAATTTTTTGTCCGCGAGCGTTTGAGCTGCGGAGAATCGCGGCGGGGATCGCGGCGGGGATTGTATTTTCGCTTTGCGGCGGGGTGTACGCCCAGCAAGTTCCTGTAATGCCCGGCTTCGGGACAGCGAAACAGATTCCCGACGAGCAGCGCACTATAAACAATGTCAACGTAAATATAGAGGGCAAGCAGAACGTCTCAAAAGAGGCAGTGTACGCGCATATACGCCTTAGAAAGGGAATGAAGTTCGACCAGCGCGCTCTCGACCAGTCCATACGCTCGATTTACTCCACCGGATTTTACGACTTTGTCGACGCCAAAAGAAGCGTGGACTCAAACGGGAATCTCGACATTGATTTTACGATTATCCCCAAGTACAGGGTTTCGCAAATAGCGTTTAGCGGCAACAAAACGTTTTCTGGGGCGAGGCTGCAGAAGGAAATCGACACGTATGCAGGGGCGCCGCTAAGCGAAGTCGCGGTAAAGCGCGACGCCGATAAAATTAAAGCCTATTACCAAAAGAAGGGATACTCGCTTGCAAAGGTAAATTATTCGATAGAGCGAAATGACGACACAGGTGTCGGGGCGGTTGTATTTGAAATAGACGAGGGCGGCGACATTGAAATTCAAAATATACGCTTTACAGGCGACCCGCGCGTCGAGAAGCAGTACGGCTTTTGGAGCAAAATAGGCCGTTTTATGTTCGGAGACAAGGGCAAGGATTTCGACTCGGTCGATTTGCTTTCGGAGATGAAGACCGATACTTGGATTCCGATAATATCTCACATAACTGATAACGGGAGGTTCAAGGAGGAGGACTTTCAGGCGGATATAGAAAAACTCCGCAAATTTTATCGCGACCACGGCTATCTCGACGTCGAAATCGATGATTCAAAAATAAAATTTGAATTTCCGGACGAAGACACTCCCGGGGATATGGATATTGTTATAAACATAGTTCCCAACCATCAATACAAAGTCGGGAAAGTGTCGTTTAAAGGAAACACTCTGAAGGGTTTTTCCGACAGCGAGTTGATGAAGTTTGTGGACTACTTTGATTTGACCGAGGGCAATGTGTTTTCACCATCGAAGGTTGACAAACTGATAGAGCAAATACGCGAATATTACGGAGAGTTCGGCTATGTAGATACGATAGTAAGGGTATTGCGCCGCCCGAATGTAAATACAGACAACATCGACCTGATAATAGACATTATCGAGAGCAAGATGTTTCACCTTGAATCTATAAACATTCAGGGCAACGACAAGACGAAAAGTGAAGTAATTATCCGCGAAATTGCGATGGAACCCGGGGCAATATTTGATTTGCACCGAATGAAAATTTCCGAAAACCGCTTAAAGGAAACGCGCTTTTTCGACGAAGTGACGCTGTCTCCCGAGGAGACGAATATTCCGCAGCGCAAAAATCTGAGAATAGCGGTAAAAGAGGGAAGGACGGGAAACCTTACTTTTGGAGCGGGATTCAGCACGGTTGAAAGCCTCGTGGCGACTGTCGAAGTGACACAGAGCAATTTTGACTACTCCAACTACAATAATTATTTTCAGGGCGCTGGGCAGAAATTCAGGGTCCGCGGCACTATAGGTTTGGAATCAAACCAGATTATAATAAGTTTTGAAGAGCCGTGGGTATTCAACCGCGAGCTCGCCTACGGAATAGACTTGTACCGCACAGACTCCGACTACTATTCCGATTATTATTCCGAAATGCGCCTTGGCGTGACAAACTACCTTCGCAAGCGCATATACGGGGATATAGAGGCGCGCTTGGCGTACAAGCTCGAGCTCGTCGATATTTACAATGTCGACAATAAAATCCGCGGAAATGTAATACCAGAACAGGATATAGGCAGCCGTTCGCTGTCGCAAATAAGCCTGTCTTTCCTGAGGGATACGCGCGACAGCTATATGACCCCGACGCGCGGAACGAGACTTGAATTGATACAGGATTTGGCCGGCGGCCCCCTCATGGGTCAAACCAATTTATACCGCATAGAGGCGCGCGCAGGCTGGTGGATTCCGACGTTTGATTTTGGCAAGCAGGTGTTCTCGATAGTCGGCAGAACGGGTACAGTGCAGGGCTACGGCGGAAAGGACGTTCCGTACTTCGAAAGGTTCTTCCTAGGCGGCGGGTACAATATGCGCGGCTTCAAATACAGGAAAGTCGGCAAGCTCGACCCGACCACCGAAGAGCCTTTGGGCGGAAACACTTTTGCGTTTGTGTCGGCTGAATATTCGATAGAGTTGTTCAATCCCGTGCGTTTTGCCGTATTCTACGACATCGGTTTTGTAAACAGCGACTCGTGGGATTGGAATCCCTCCGACTATTGCTCCGACTTTGGCTTTGGCTTCCGCGTGTTGCTAATGGGCGCCCCAATGAGAATAGACCTAGGCTTCCCATTGAAATCGGACGAGTACAACGACGACGGCATGCAGTTTAACTTCTCGTTCGGCACCGTATTTTAAAAAAATAAAATTTGTCTGAACATTTTTTTTAAAATTAAGACTAAACAAGAAAGAAATTATGAAAAAGATATCGCTTATATTAGCCGGCGTTTTCGCCGCGACAATGCTCCATGCCGCGACCAACATATATGTTGTGAACATGGCGGAGGTGTATTCCAACTATTACAAGGCCAAGGAAGCCGCGGCCCAGATAAAGACTTCTGTCGACGCCACCAACGCAGAGCTTGAAAAGATGAACAAGCAGCGCCAGGATCTGATGAAGAAAATTCAGGAAATCCAGACGAAGGCGCAGAATCCGGCGCTCGCAGAAGACGCCAAGCGCAAGATTCTCGAAACCGAGGCGCAGCCGATAATTGTCCAAATCCGCCAGATAGAGCAGAATATGGAAAATATGCGCCGCACAACAGCCCAAAAGCTTCAGGAAAACGCGGCCGGCATCCGTAAAATCCACATGCAGGAAATATCGGAGATAATTAAGACTGTCGCAAAGGAGAAAAATGCGGACTACATAATTGAAAAGACTGTCTGCTATTTTTCAAAGCCCGAAGCCGACATTACGCAAGACGTGATAAAGGCTGTCAACGCCAACGCGCCTGCCGCAAAGTAATCTCCCACAAATCTCCGCCGCAAATGCGGCGGCGATTTGTTTTTGGCAATCCCCTTTTAACCTTTGGGTTGCTATGATTCAGGGTTAGTAAAAAATTCTTTTGCGCGGCTATCTTTTGCGCGAAAGAATTTTTTAGGCTTGCTTAGACAGCTTGTTTCCGGCGGCTTGATTGCAATCATGCGGGGCGTTTGAATGCGGGGATTTTTTGATGCGGCGTCCAAATGGGCTTTAATTTTTGCGTTGGCCGTTTTGAACGGGTGGCTAAATGCCGTGTTAAAGCAAAAAAAAATGCTGGCTTTAAAATTTTCGCATTGCCGGGATTGGAATGATGTTTCCATAGAAATTAAAGGCGTAGCGCGCCCGTTTAATGCGTCGAACTATTTTTAAATTTAGCGCGCCGTAGAGGGATTTGAGCGCGCGGGTTGATTGCCGAAGGGCATGAATTGCGCGGAATGCAAATATATGGGAAAATTTGAAAAAAATGCGGGAATTGTCGTGGACGTTTTGGCATCGTTCATGATTCCTGGTTTTGGCCTTTTTATGCAAAAGAGATGGAGGGAATCTGCCGCATTTTTCTTTTCAACGGTACTCGCATTCTTGATAATGCCTATTGCCGCATACTTCCTGTGGATTTGCGGAATATATTACACATTGCGAAAGGGCTTGTCGCAAGAAGGTCGGTGAGCGAAAAAATATAATTAAAAATTTGCGCGTTCCGCTTCGCTGTTTCGCGAGGTTAGGAATTTCTTTTTTGTTGCAGGACGCCCATAATTGATATTGTTTTTTTATATGGAATTTCAAGACGGCAACTCGTACATCAAAACCCGCAATCTCGTAAAGCAATACGGCAAGCGCCGCGTTGTAAAAGGCGTAAACATAGACTTGCGCGCGGGAGAAATAGTCGGGCTTCTCGGCCCCAACGGCGCGGGCAAGACTACCAGTTTCTATATGATTGTCGGGCTTGTCCCGGCAACTGAAGGCGAAGTGTTTCTCGACGGCGCAGACATAACGGAAGTTCCAATGTACAAGCGCGCCAGAATGGGAATTGGGTACTTGCCGCAAGAACCCTCCGTTTTCAGAAAGCTGACTGTAAGGCAAAATATATTGGCGGTCGCGGAAAATCTCCCGATACCGAAAGGAGAGCTCAAAGATTTTGTGCAGTCGATGCTCGAAGAATTGAATTTGTCGCACCTCGCGGACCAGCCGGCGTTCACTCTGTCCGGGGGCGAGCGCAGGCGGCTTGAAATAACGCGCGCGCTGACTGCGCGCCCGAAATTCCTCCTGATGGACGAGCCTTTCAGCGGCGTCGACCCCATAAGCGTCGCGGAAGTGCAGGATATAATCAGGGGATTGAAAGCTAAAAACATAGGCGTGCTGATAACCGACCACAATGTGCGCGAAACCCTAAGCATAGTTGACCGCGCATACCTGATACACGATGGAACAGTTTTATGCGAGGGCACGAGCGAATTCCTCGTCAACGACGAACAAAGCAGAAAATTCTATCTCGGCGAAAATTTCTCGATGTAGCCCGCCTATCTATCCGCGCGAAAGGAAAGCAATAATGTCCCTGCGAAGCAATAAAATCAAAGTTCCCGAAGAGATATCCGTAAGAAAATTCTTCGACTATTTTAAAGACACGATAGATTTGCAGCTAATATGCGGCGAGGACGGCTTCGACAGAATGATACTCGAACCCACGATAAACCGTCCGGCGCTCGCAATAACTGGCTACTATAAAAATTTTGCGTCGAGCCGCATACAGCTTTTCGGGGCGGGCGAAATGGCGTATATGCGCGACCTTCCCGACCAAAGGCAGTTCGAGGTTATGGAGGAAATGATTGCGCATGAAATTCCATGCATAGTAATTTCCAGGAATCTCGCGCCGACAAAGCCTATGATTGACGCCGTGCAAAAGCATCACATTCCCCTGATGCGAACAAGGATGAAATCAAAGGAATTTTCCGCGGAGGTTCTCGTCAGGCTCGACAGAATGTTTGCCCCCAGAATGTCTCTGCACGGAACGCTGCTTGACATAAAAGGCATCGGGACTCTCATTCGCGGCGACAGCGGCATCGGCAAGAGCGAATGTGCGCTCGCGCTTATAGACCACGGGCACCCCCTTGTTGCGGACGACCTCGTCTATTGCCAAAAAATCGGCGACGACACCATCTTGGGGAAGGGAAACGAGCTAAACCGCGGGTATATGGAGTGCAGGGGAATCGGAATTATAAATGTTGCCGAGCTGTTCGGAATACGCTGCGTGCGGCTTGAAAAGTCGATTGACATGATAGTGACGTTTGTCGAGTGGCAGCCCGGGATTGTGGAAGACAGAACGGGGCTCGATAAAAATTATTTCGACGTGCTCGGAGTTCAGATACCGCATTTTATAATACCTGTCCGGCCCGGCCGCGACATGGCGAGGCTCGTGGAGGTGGCAGCCATGGTGCAGGCTCTGCGCCGCATGGGCCACGACGGCGCAAAGGCATTTAACGAAAGGCTTATTGCGCACATGAAATCAGAAATGGAAAAATAATTTCTTGAAATGTCTAATATTCCGTTGTCCGAAAGCGGACGAAAATTAAAAAAACTTCTTCAAACGCGCGCCGTATTTCTCGACGGCGCTATGGGTACGCTAGTCCAGCGCGAAAAACTTTCCGAGGCGGACTTCCGCCGCGGATTGCCGGAGCTCGAATCAAACGAGATCTCCCAGCTTGGAAACAACGACATACTAAATCTTACCCGCCCTGACATAATCGCGAAAATCAATCGCGCCTATTACAATGCAGGTTCCGACATAGTGACGACCGGAACTTTTGGGGCGAATCTTCTGGTGCAGTCCGAATACGGCAACGGGGAGGATTTGGTGCGCCGCATGAACGCGCGCGCCGTTGAGATTGCGAAAGCGGAGGCGTCGGAGGCGTCCGCGCGGCTTGGCGGAAAGGAGCTTTTTGTTGCGGGTTCGATAGGACCTATGAACAAGTCGGCGAGCATATCGGCTGACGTGGAGGATCCTGCGGCGCGCGCCGTCGATTTCGACGAGCTTGTTGCGGCGTACACTCCGCAAATGGAGTCTTTGTATTCTGCGGGGGTTGACGTATTTCTCGTTGAGACGGCGTTCGACACGCTCAATGTCAAGGCTGCGCTGTATGCGTATCTCAGCCTGTGCCAAAAGTGGGGGGAGCGCCCGCCTATTGGCATAAGCATGACTGTTTCTGACGCTTCAGGCAGAATTTTGAGCGGGCAGACGATAGAGGCGTTTTATGCTTCGATACGCCATGCCGAGCCTCTTTTTGTGGGATTAAATTGCGCGCTCGGGGCGGATAAAATGCGCCCGTATGTGGAGGTATTCGACAGAATTGCGGAGTGCTACACCCATTGCTATCCAAACGCCGGAATGCCCAATCCCTTTTCTGAGTCCGGATACGACGAGACTCCGGAAATGACTGCCTCAAAGCTTTCCGAATACGCCCGCGAGGGGCTCGTAAACATATTTGGCGGCTGCTGCGGCACGACCCCAAAGCACATAGAGGCGATAGTGCGCGCATGTTCCGGGTTCGCGCCGAGAAAGCCGCGCGAAAGATCGCATGCGCTCGCGCTTTCGGGGCTTGAACCGTTTGTGCTCCCCGAGAAAAACGCCCCGTTTGCATTTGTCGGAGAGCGCACCAATGTAATGGGCTCGGCCGCATTCCGAAAAATGATAAAGGAAGGGCGCTTTTCCGACGCGCTGTCTGTCGCGCGGGGACAGGTCGAAAACGGGGCAAACATAATCGACGTAAATTTCGATGAGGGAATGCTAGATTCCCCCGCCTGCATGAAGCGCTTTTTGAACCTCGTAGGGTCGGAGCCTGAGATATCGCGGGTTCCGATAATGATAGATTCGTCCGACTGGAATACGATTGTAGCAGGACTCAAATGCGTGCAGGGCAAGCCGATTGTAAATTCGATAAGCCTAAAAAACGGCGAGGGCGAATTTTTGAAGTGCGCAGGCGAAATAAAGAAATTCGGGGCTGCCGCAGTCGTCATGGCATTTGACGAGCAGGGGCAGGCAACGACGCTCGACAGGCGCGTCGAGATATGCGTCAGGGCGTATGGGATTTTGGTTGAAAAGGCTGGGTTTAACCCCGAGGACATAATTTTTGACGCAAATGTTTTGACTGTCGCAACCGGAATGGCGGAGCACGACTCATACGGGGCGGACTTTATAGAGGCTGTGCGCAGAATAAAAGCTAAATGCCCGTATGCGCGCACGAGCGCAGGGGTTAGCAATATAAGTTTCGCGTTCAGGGGGAACAATCCGGTAAGAGAAGCCATGCACAGCGTGTTTTTATACCACGCGCGCAATGCGGGGCTGGACATGGGAATTGTAAACGCGGGAATGCTCGCCCCTTACGATGAAATTGACCCGAAATTGCGAAAAGCTGTGGAAGACGTCGTACTCAATACGGACCCGGAGGCGCCGGAAAGGCTGCTTGAAATCGCGGGCGAGTACAAGGGCGATACAACGAAGCACCGCGAACAGTCGGACTGGGATTCGTTGCCGTGGAACGAAAGGCTCATGCGGATTTTCATTAAGGGCGAGGAGGACAAAGCGGAGGAGGTAGCGATGCACTTCTACGGGGAGCTTGGCAATCCGCTTGAAGTCATTGAAAAGCCGCTGATGTCAGCCATGCGCAAAGTTGGGGAACTTTTCGGCGAAGGAAAGATGTTCCTTCCGCAGGTTGTAAAGAGCGCGCGCGTCATGAAGCGCGCTGTCGCCGTGCTCGAACCATACATGCCAAAAGGCGCGGCGGCGTCGGGGCCGAAAGTGGTGGTCGCAACCGTAAAGGGCGACGTCCACGACATTGGCAAGAACATAGTGTCTGTCGTGCTGTCGTGCAACGGATTTAGGGTTGAGGATCTGGGCGTGATGGTTGAGCCCGAGCGGATTGTGGAGGCCGCGCGAGACGCCGACATCGTCGGGCTGAGCGGGTTGATAACGCCGTCTTTGGACGAGATGGCGAGAGTTGTCCAGATGCTCGAACGCGAGGGCTTAAAAGTTCCTGTCATGGTTGGCGGGGCGACAACGAGTGATTTGCACGCTGCGGTAAAACTCGCGCCGCTGTACTCAGGGACTGTTGTTAGGGTTGAGGACGCCGGGCTGTCGGCAGGCGTGTGTGCGTCTCTTTCATCTGCGGCGACTAAAAAGCTCTTTGAGGCGGAGGTTTCCGCAAGGTACGGAAAGATTCGCGCGGAGTTCGAGGAAAAGTCAGCGGAGTCAAAGAAGGCCAAGCTTATCCCATATACGGAGGCAGTGACTAAAAAATTTGAGTGCGAATTTCCCGAATTGGAAAATATGCCAAAATTCGAGGTAAAGACCGCCGGGGCGGATTTTTCCAAGCTGGAAATGCCATGGTATATGTATTTGAGGGCATGGAAAGTTGGCGGGGCGAAAATCCCCGAGGATTTGGGAAAGTCGAACGGTTTGGACGGGTTTTTTAAAGACACTTTCAAAATGCTCGAAAAATTGGCGGGGATTGCGAGGCCTAAAATCCGATATGCGGTTTACGGAGCGAGGCCGGCAGGAGACGACGTCGAATTGTACGACGCTTCGGGATTTGTTGAAAAGCTGTGCTTTATGCGTTCGCAAAGGCCCGATTCCGACGGCAAATGCCTGTGTTTGGCGGATTATGTAGCTCCGTCCGGCTCGTTCATCGGCATGTATATCGCAACCGTTGGGCGCGAAGCCGAAGAATTTTGCTCTAAGCTGAAAGAATCGGGAGACGAGTATTCTTATATGACAGCCCGCACAATTTGCGACATGGCTGCCGAAGCCCTGTCGGAATACGCTGGAAACCGTATTCTTGCGCCGTTGGCGGAGGCTGCGTTTAAAAGGCATTCTGCTGATTGCGGCTGCCCGGCATGTAAAACGTCCGGGCATGTAAAGCTTTCGGCGGTGCGTCCGGCTGTCGGCTACCCCGCATATCCGGACCACTCGGAAAAGGCTAAGTTTAAGAAACTTCTCGATTCTGTAAATTCGATAGGTGTCGATTTTACGGAGAACTTTATGATGACGCCTGTTTCGAGCGTTTGCGCAGTATGGATTCCCAATCCGCGCGCAAAATACTTTTCAGCCGAAATAGGCTACGACCAGCTTGAAGCGTACGCGCGCAGAAAAGGTTCAACGCCGGATTCAATATTAAAATATTTGTCTGTAAAACCAGCATGACGGACTCCCAAAAAGAAATATACGGGGAAGTTCCCCATATAAAAAAGGCGAGAAGCAATCCCGCGATTTACGTGGGAATGTTTTTGCTCTTCGCCATGGGAGTCGCATTTATATATTCTACGCAAAGCTATAATATAGATGAAATTCCGTTATCGAGGCAGTTTTGGTTCAAGCAGATAATATTTTTCGTGTTTGCGGGGCTGCCGATCTATTTTGTGCTTTCGCGCATAGATTACCGGATATTTTACAATTTTGCCCCCGCCGTGTACGGATTGTCGATAATATTGCTAATACCGCTCGCGCTGAAAGAGTGCCTTGGCATTCCCGTGCCGTTTGTCGAAAGCAGGTACAACGCGACGCGGTGGATAGACTTTGGGCTAATCTCCATACAACCTTCCGAGATAGCCAAGATAGGAACATGCATCATGGCGGCGGCTCTATTCGCCAAGACAAAAATCGGAAAATTTAAGGACAACTACAAGTTTTGGATAAAGCTTGGCATTGTATTTTTTATTCCAATTTTGTTGATTTTTTTGCAGCCTGACTTAGGTTCTACTCTTGTCTTTATACCAATGCTGTTTGCGATGCTGTACATATCCACATTGCCAAAGCGGTTTTTCGCAATACTGATGCTGCTGTGTGCGGCAACGGTGGGGCTTGTTGCCGCCGATATATGGGGATATAGCAATTTCTTGAAAGACAATAAGATGACGGCGAGCGAGGCTTCTTCGCGCAACGCGTATGGGTCGAGCGCACCGTTTTGTCTGCCGATGAAAGACTACCAGCGCAACAGAATATTGGCATTTGTGGCGCCCGATGTAGTCGATCCGCGGGGGCTTGGCGTGAGTTGGAACCAGCGCCAGAGCTTGATCTCAGTGGGGTCAGGCGGAATCCTCGGCAAGGGGCACGCTCAAGGCACACAGGCAAAGCTTGGCTATCTGCCTTCAAGCGTGGCGTATAACGACTTTATCTTTTCGGTTGTAGCCGAAGAGTCCGGCTTCGTCGGAGCCGCGGCCGCAATTCTTTTGATGTCCGTAATTGTCATATTCGGCTGCTTGCTGTCGGCGCAGGTTTCGAGGGACAAATTCGGGCAATTCCTATGCATAGGAATTGCGGCAATTTTAATGACGCATGCTTTCATAAATGTCGGCATGACTATCGGCGTAATGCCGATAACCGGTCTGCCGCTGCCAATGATGAGTTATGGCGGAACTTTCGTACTGACGTGTTGCATACTTCTCGGTCTTGTCCAAAGCGTTTACAGGCACAGAAGGGCGTACTCGTAATTTCCGAAAGTTTCGCCGAAAATATTAAAGCGAAACAATGAAACAAGAAAATACCGATTATAAAATTGACGATTTGACAAAGAAACCTCCGGAGGAAATTGTTGAACCAATACCCGAAGAGCAGCTGAATCTCGAAGCCAAGATGCGCGCGAAAAAGCGCCCGCTTCTCGAAAAAATAATAAAGCTGCTAAAGCGCGACGACGAACCGTACCGCGAAATTGTCATAAATGTGGAGCCGTTTGAGAAGCGCGTTGCGCTGCTCGCCGACGGCGTCATGCAAAAGTTTGAAATAGAGCGCCCCGGCGACGAAAGCATGGTCGGCGCAATTTTTAAGGGCAAAATACAAAATCTCGAACCTGGATTAAAGGCGGCGTTTGTGGATATCGGCCAGCCCAAGAACGCTTTTTTGCATTATTGGGACATATTCCCCTCCACCACCGACAACACGACCTACGAGATAGTGCGCGAAAACCGCAGCAAGGAGCAAAAGAAAAACGCCCAAAAATTTTCCGCCAAGGATATTCCCGAGAAATTTCCAATCGGAACCGAGATAATCGTACAAATAACAAAGACTCAAATTGGCACAAAAGGCCCGAGGATAACTACGAATATAGCAATCCCAGGCCGTTATCTCGTCTTGATGCCCTACGCCGGGCAATGCGGAATTTCCCGCAAAATAGAGGACAGAAAAGAGCGCGATAGAATAAAGAAAATTTTGAGGTCGATGAAAATTCCGGAAGGAATGGGCGTGATAGTCCGCACGGCCGGGCAGGGCAAGCGCTGGACATACTTTGTGCGCGACTTGCACATTTTGCTGAACATTTGGAAGCAAATACAGCAGCGCATAGAGTCGACCCCGGCTCCCGCGCTGATATACAAGGAACCCGATCTCATCGAGCGCACTGTGCGCGACTTCCTTACCGAGCAGACCGACAGAATCTTGATAGACAGCCGCCACGAATACGAGCGCATATTAGGTTCCGTCTCCGAAATATCGCGTCGCGCCAGGAGCAAAATCCAGCTTTTTAAAGAAAACATACCGATATTCGAGCGCTACAATATAGAGCGCCAAATAGCCCAGACTTTCCAGCGCCGCGTTCCGCTCCCCTCTGGCGGCGAAATCGTCATAGACGAGACCGAGGCCCTCGTTGCGATAGACGTAAATACGGGTTCCCACAAGGGCAAGGACGCCGACGGAAAAGATTTTATTTTGCAGGCAAACTTGGAGGCCGTCACAGAGGCGGCGCGACAAGTGAGGCTGAGAAATCTCGGCGGACTAATCATTATAGATACAATCGACATGAAGAGCCGTAAGGATAGGCAGACTGTCTACAAGCGGCTTAAAGAGGAGATGGAAAAGGACAAGGCGAAGAGCCAAGTGCTGCCCATCTCGCAGCTCGGCATCATGCAGATGACTCGCCAGCGCCACGCCCAGAGCAATTCAAGCGGCATATATGTCGCTTGCCCGTACTGCGGAGGCAAGGGCATAGTAAAGAGCGCGCGCACAATGAGCGGCGAGATTCAGCGCAAGATTGTAGCGACTTGCCGGAATCTGCGCGATACAGTCGGTCCCGAGAAGGAAATCGGAATGTTGATAATGTTGCACCCAGAAAATTTGCAGCGCCTTCAAAACGAGGACTATGTGTACTTGCTGAATCTCGAAAAGCAATACAACGTAAAGCTAACATTCCGCGCCGACCCGTCGTACCACGTCGAAAACTTCAGGATTGTGCCTACGGATAAGTAGAGGGATTTTTTTAAATTGGCTGGGCGGCGCAGGCCGCCGCCCGAAATGCCGGCATATTTTGCAGCGCCGACGTATTTTTTAATTCTGTTTGCCGCAGATTGCCTGCATTATTTATGGCTTATTTCTAAACCGCAAGAGAGGATAGATTTTCTATTGTGCTTGCGGTTTTATTGTTCCTACGGTGTGGATAAAAATATTTTGGCGCAATATTTGCGCCTTATTTGCATTTTTATTTAGCCAACTTTAGTTGCATAAAAATATTGCGAAACCAGTAATATTCTTATGAATTTTTGCGTGTTTTAAAGAGTTGGCGGCATCTGCCAATAAAAGCGAAGCGGCGGGCTGGCATAACTTAAATATGATGCAAAGCGCAGTGGCTGATATAAAAATCAATGCGATGGCTTGTTGCTGTAAGTCTTATGGCGTATTGATATTACGTCCGTCCACTTCGGCGCGATGACAGTAGCTGTTGTGACCCCGAAACTTCCCGACGAAGCCGAACGGTTTAGCAAATCGGAGAGCCGCCTCACAGCCATTTTGCCTACGAGTTCGTAGTTTTGATCCAAACCTACCCATTCATGTCCGGAATTTGGAGTGTCAATGCAGATAATGCCTATGTCTTCCGGAAGAGTCACACTGTCGCTTTCAAGCCATTCGCGCGTCTGGTTTGAAATCGAAAGAATCGAATCGGGCTTGTATTTTTTCATCCAGGCATAAAAGATTTTTGGGTTTTCCTTAGCCTCGGCAACTTCAAGAAACGGAGGAATTCTTTCTTTCTCGGGTAGGGCGAGTTGGGCCCTTAAAAATCCCCCGCTAAAACGCCCGTCAACGATGTCGTCCACCGATTTTTCGAGGACGAGCCCAAGCCGTTTGCAGCCCTTTTCAATGGCTTTTTCCGCCGCGCGGCGGGCTATAAGAAATTTATCGGCGGAAACAAAGTCAACCATCGGGTTGTTTGTTTTTATGCCTGCGGAGACAAATTTAAAATCTCTCCATATTTCTGAAAATCCGATCGGGAGGCTGTCCGACGATACGTGCCCGAGGATAATTCCGCCGCGAATGCCGCGCGCCTTCATTATGCCGCTTAGTTTGTGCGGGGTTAATGTTTTGTCGTGCAGCCAAACCTCGTAGAGGGAGTACCCTATCTCTTTTGATTCCGCCCTTATGCCGCTTATATATTTTTCAAAAATTGGGTATTTTACAGTGGCGTCTTTATCTTTGTTTGCGTTGATAAGCGCGATTGTCCCGCAGAAATCGTCCTTCTTTTTGCGCGAGCGTATGTTCGACATCACATTGGAAAGAAGTGCGTCTTTTTTATATCCCATTTTATAGGCAGTTTCAAAAACGCGTTTTTTTGTCTCTTCCGATATGTTTTTTGCGCCCCTTAGGGCAAGGCTAACGCATACTTTTGATATCCCAAGGGCGTTGGCTATATCTTTCATGCTTATGCGGTCGCGCGAATTGGAAAGGCTTTTTTGTCTCATCTCTCAAATTAGAGAAAAATACTTTTGCGATAAAAAGGCAATAGGAATGTTAAAACTTTTACACGCGGGCGGGCTTGCAAAAAAGTTATTTACTCGTTGGAACTTATGTAAAAATATCGCGGCGATTCACCCACGCCGGCATGGGATTTCCCCCACATTAAAAATTCCCGCCGCGAACTTTTCTTAAAATCTTTTCTTTTTGGACGGAAATTTTTTTCTCAAAACTTCCTTCTTTGAGTCGGCAAAATGGAGAGTTTTGCGAAAATATCTTAAAAACGTGAAAAACCGGCTTGGAAAATTTGCCAGGATATGGCAAAAATAAGCGAAGAATGATCGAGTATTTGAGGATAGAAAATCTCGCGCTCTTGGAGCGCGCCGAAATCGACTTTACCGAGGGCTTTACGGCAGTCACCGGCGAGACGGGCGCGGGAAAAAGCGTGCTGCTTGGTGCGCTCGCTATGCTTTCAGGCGCAAGATGCGGCAAGGAGGCCGTGGGCGGACATTCTGACACTTGCAGGGTAGAAGCGGTTTTGCGTTTTAAAGACACCTCTAAAATCGACAGACTTTTGGAATCGGCAGGGCTGCCGCCGTGCGAGGACGGAACGCTTTTGATATCGCGGGTAGTTGGAATCTCGAAGCCGTCGAGGGCGTTTGTGAACTCGTCCCCCGCGCCGCTCTCGTTCCTTTCAAAGCTCGGCGGATACTGGATAGACTTCCACGGGCCGGGGGAGCCGCAAAAATTATTCTCGCGCAAAAACCAGCTCGAAATGCTCGACACTTTTGCGGGAGACTCGCAGCTTCTCGAAGAATACATGCGCATTTATTCGGAGCGCAGACAGACGCTTTTAAATATAGAGTCGCTCTCGCAAACAAAGAGTCTCGGGGAGGACGAAATCGAATTTTTGCGCTCGCGCATAGCTGCGATAGACGCAGTGAACCCGACCGAGGAAAGCATTGCGGAGCTTGAGGAAAAATCGAAACTCGCGGAGGCCGCTAGCGACATAGTAGAAAAATCCTCGGCCGTTGCGGAGGCGATAGACGGCGACGGCGGAATACTCGAAAAACTTGCGGCGGCGTCAAAATTTGCGTCGGAAATATCGCGTTTTTCGGTGGCGGCGGAATCGCTGTCTGAACGGCTAAGGGGAGTGGGGCTCGAGCTTGCGGACATTTCCTCCGAGTACGCGAATCTCGCGCGCTCCTCGAATATGGACGAGTCTCAGATTGAGACGGTCCGCCGAAAGATGACCGACTGGCTTGGGCTTTGCAGAAAATTCGGCAACTCGGTTGAGTCCGTACTGTCTGCCAGGCGCGAAATGGCGGCAAAAATTGAAAACCAGTCCGACGTCAGGGCAACTATGGAAAAATTGCGCAGGCGCGCCGACGAACTTCTCGAGTCTCTCGCGCCGATTGCGGACAAGATATTGAAAGCCCGCGAAAAAGCCGCAAAGAAACTCGCCGAGCGCGCGTCCAAGACACTTTTGGGGCTTGGATTTAAAAATGCCAGATTCGGCATATCTATATCCGCCGAGCCTGAACCTTCGCCCGATTGCGGGAGCTCCTGCGAATTTATGTTTATGGCAAATCCAGGGCAGCCGCTTTTGCCGCTCGCAAAAATAGCTTCGAGCGGAGAGCTTGCGCGGGTGATGCTCGCGCTAAAAACGACGCTTGCCGACGCCGATGCAACCCCGCTGCTCGTGTTCGACGAAGTAGACGCCAATGTCGGCGGGGAAATTGGCGCGGAGGTCGGGAAGAGGCTTGCGGAATTGTCGAAAAGCCACCAGGTTTTCTGCGTGACACACCTGCCGCAAGTTGCGGCGTGCGCAAACGGACATTTCCTCGTGGAAAAATCCCAGACAAAAACTTCAACAAGCGTTTCCATTGCGAGAATCGACGGCGATAAAAAGCGCAGGGTAAGCGAGCTTGCAAGAATGCTCGGCGACAGAAATTCGGAGTCGGCGGTAGCTCACGCGCAAAAATTGCTCGACAAAAAATTTTGACATTTGCCCCCATCGGGAAAATTTTAACATTAACAACCGGCGCCCGCATTTCATTTGCTACATTGTACGGGCGCCAAAACATACGGAGAAAATTTTTATAAGAAATGGCAAAAGAACCTAAAAAGCGCGGAGAAAAATTGGGTGAGGTGGTGGGACGCCGCCGCCCAATAATAGGCAGCGTATTTATTTTTGTTGCATTTATACTTATGGTTTCGGCGTTTTCATATGCCCCGAGCCAAAACATTTTTTTTAGATCCTACTTGGAGTCGTTTTTGCCCACAACCGAAATATACGGCGAAAATCTTTGCGGGGCATTTGGGGCGACATTCACGCTGCTTGCCATAATATCCCTCGGTGCTGCGGCGTACACAATACCGGTGTATATTTTTTGGCTTGGAGTTCTATTGTGGCAAAGGAGGGCGAGGGGAATTTCAAAGCTTGAATTCGTCTGCGCGGTAGGCGGAATACTGCTTTTTTCCATATTATGCGCGATACTTCAGGGCGGTGTGGAAACTTCCGGAGAGCAGAGCGCCTTTTGGCCCTTGGGATGGGGTGGAAAATTCGGGACGGTAGTTTTTGACAATGCGTTGAAGCCGTTTCTCGACATATTCGGGAGTTTGGCGCTCGTCGGAATTCTATTTTTATTTTGCGTAATAGTTGTGTTTGTGGACAGCCCTGTCGAGGCGGCAAAGGAGCTCGCGGGGGCGGCTAAAAAATCGCCGTCGGTTTTTCTTCGTGTGGCAAAGATAATTTTCAAGGCGATAGCGTTTTTACCGTCTGTTCTATTTGGTAGGCGCAGAGAGTCTGCGGGAGAATCTGAGGAAAAGATTTTATCGCAAAGCATGGCTGCGCGCAGGAACGTTGCGGAAGTTTCGCGCGCGCCGGTTCCCGCACAGAGGGTTGAGCCCGTAGAGATTGCAGCCCCCCCCCAGACGGACAGAAACGCATTCTCGCGCCCGGATATTCCGAAAGCTACAAGAGCTGACGCCGCTGTTGCTGCCGGCGTAGCCGACGCGGTTTTGGAGGGAACGGGCCTGGAAATAGCGAGATCCGAGACATCTAAAATTCAGGGAGACAGAAAGACGGTAAACTTTCCAATCAGCGATTTTACGTCGCGCTTTGACTCCGACGAAGAGGATATGGATTTTATACCGAGCCGCCAGCCGGATTCCGACGGCGGTGTTGAGGAGCCCTCGTTTGAAGAACCTGAAGCCCAAACGCCCGAGCCTGATGAGCCCGTTGCCGCAGACGAGCCGCGCCAAGGCGATATCGACCTGAGCAATGTAAAGCCGTTGGAGCCTAAAAAAACGTCGAAGCACGAGTCTCTGAAAGTTGAGGAGTTCAAGGCTGAAAAGTATGTGGCAAAGCTTCCCACAAAAACCCGCGACGGATACGTTTTCCCGTCGGTGGATTTGCTCGATAAGCCTAAGGAAGAACAGAATGTAGAGCGCGAAAACTACGAGGAGCGAATGGCCGAGATAGTGGCTAAAATTGCGGACTTCGGCATTGCCGTAAACCCCGTAAAGGCGTCGTCCGGGCCAGTCATAACCCGCTACGAAGTGCGCCCAGACACGGGGGTTCGTCTAAACAGAATTGCGAGCCTCGAAGACGACATTGCTCTGGGTATCCGTGCCGAAAAGGTCAGAATAATCGCGCCGATACCCGGTCACGGCACGGTAGGCATAGAAATTCCGAACAAGATCCGGGGCATCGTGCGCGTAAGGGACATCATTGAATCGCGCGAATGGAACGAGAGCCGCGCCGAGATACCTGTCGCGCTCGGCAAGGACATAACGGGAGTGCCCATTGTGCTCGACCTCGCAAAAATGCCGCACGCGCTGATAGCGGGCTCCACTGGCAGCGGAAAGAGCGTCTGCATAAACTCAATAATACTTTCACTTCTGTATAAAATGACGCCCGACGACCTCAGGTTCATAATGGTCGACCCGAAGGTTGTCGAAATGCAGATATACAATTCGCTTCCGCACATGCTAATTCCTGTCGTCACCGATCCTAAGAAAGTGCCGGCGGCGCTCAAATGGCTGACGTCGGAGATGATGCGCAGATACAGAATTTTTAAGGAATCAGGAGTTCGCAACATAGCGGGATTCAATGCGAAGATTTTAAAAGACGCGCAGTCCGAGCAAATAGCAGAGGCTTCCGACGCCGCAATGACCCCCGAGGAGCGCACGGCTCTCGTGGATTCCGAGGAAGAGGCATCCGAGAGCGGCGGCGATTCCGGCGTGGAAATACCCAAGAAAAAGCTGCCGTACATCGTGTGCATAATCGACGAGCTTGCAGATCTAATGATGGTTGCGGGCAAGGAGGTAGAAGGCTCGATAGCGCGGCTTACACAGCTCGCGCGCGCTGCGGGCATACATCTGATTGTCGCAACCCAGAGGCCTTCGCGCGACGTCATAACAGGCCTTATAAAAAACAACCTCCCAACGCGAATTGCCTTTAAAGTGACTTCGCAAATAGACAGCCGCACGATTCTCGACCATAAGGGAGCGGAGACTCTGATAGGATATGGAGACATGCTCTACATAAACAACGGTTCGGCGGATATGGTCAGGGCGCAGGGCGCGTTTATGTCGGACGAGGAAATAGCGAGGGTTGTCGACGCGCTGAAAGTAAACGGGGAGCCCGAGTACGCCGAAGAAGTCCAGCAGGAGATAGACAGCGCAGGCGAAGAGGAGGAGGATTCCGGCGGAGGCGACGATTCCGGAGATGCTATGTTCTCAAAGGCGGTCGCGGTTGTTAAGGCAAATAAAAAGGCGAGCACCTCCCTATTGCAGCGCAAGCTTGGAATAGGGTACGGCCGCGCCGCAAGGATTATCGACGAAATGGAGGACCGCGGAATGATAGGCCCGGACAATGGCCCTGGCACGCAGCGCGAGATCTACATCTGATTTATTCAATCGTTTATTTTTACGTTTTTTATGGAAAATTTTGGGGGCGCTTTGCAGCCCCCATTTTTTTTAACACAATTCTTATGATTTTTATGTTTGTTGGGAAGATTGCCCCTAAGTTGGAGAGGTTTTCCCTGCGCGGCGGCGTATAGCAGCAGTCTCGATATTTTTTTATATATACGCAAATGCACCGAGGCAGAATCTTGCGGCATCAAAACCAACGCGCCAAAAATGGATTTATCAGACAAAATTATAAAATGGAAAATGGCGCGCGGGTAAAAAAAAGCGGGCAAAATATTTTGCCCGCCAAAAGCGTTGGGAATATTATTCAATGCACATGTGCAAATCTATGCTTAGCGTGCCAACCCTTGCGTCTCCAAAATCTATTGAATACTATCTAAAACGGTTGCGCCAATCCGTAGGAACGGCGGTTATAGACTGGGATTTGTCGGATTTTTTGCCGAACCAGACTTTTTGCTTGTACTCTTTCCCGTTGTATTTGTACGAGACGTCGTACATTCCATAAAAACCTTCAAAATGCGCATTTTTTACGGGTTTGTCAAAAGTGACATTTGTCTGCCAGTCTTTGGCTATCAGCTGTTCGAGGGCGCGGTACGAAGCTTTTGGTGTGAGGTCGTCGCGTATTAACCCGCCGTTCAGGTGGGCTTCGTTGGAGGCCGCCTGTCCGTCGCGCATATTCCACCATGTGATGGCTTCAACCGACGGATGGCTGAAAAACAGCCTGTAAGCCTGCTTCGCAAAATATGCCTGCGCTTCCTCGCCGCGGCTTGTGGGGATTGTGATTTCCGTGATATGCAGCGGCCTGCCAAGTTTTGCGTAGCCGTCGAGCGCCTTTGTCATATCGCGCGGAGTGAAAGTTTTGCCGTCCAAAACGTCCCCAAATGCCTTGTCGGAGAAGAAGTGGAATTGCAGCCCGATTCCGTCGACTTTCGCGCCGCGGTCTATAAGATTTTTTACGAGGAGGAAAAAGCGGCCGGTTTGCTCGTCTCTTATATATTGATACCAAGCGGAGGTTGTTTCGTTTATCAGGAATTTGTCGTCCGAGGGAAGACAGCGTTCGGCTTCTTTAAAAGCCTTGTAGACATAATCGTCATATAGGATTGAGCCTTTATCCCTGTAATCCGCGGCTTCGTTTACGACGTCCCATATCTTAATCCTGTCGCGGTAGCGGTCGGCTATGTCGCGAATGTTGCGGTTAGAGGCGGCTTCTATAAGGTCGGGATTTTTAAGGTCGAGAGTCCACGCCGGCATGAAGTGGGATACGCTTATCGGCCAAGAAAAAGTATGGCCTTTGGGGATTATCGAATTTTTTTCGCAGAAGGCGAGGGCGGTATCGGACTGCATTACAGTCGGGTTGCTCGTGTAGGAAAGGTCTAAATTTTTGTCGTTTGAGTAGTCCCAGCGGAACTTGCCTTCCTGCGGCTCGACTCTGCGCCATACGACTGCAACAGTGCCGTAGTTAAATATACGCGTGTAAAGATCGGCGTATTTGCTTATTTGTTCGTCCGTATATTTTACAGGCTGGCCTTCTGATACTGAGCGCGATGCGTACACGCCGAAAAGAAATTCGTGCCTTGCAAGTTTTATGTTCAGGTTTTCGACAGGCTTGTCAAAGTCCAGATAGAACTCGCCCATGCGGTTTGCTCGAATGCCGTTTTCAATGCGCGCGTCTGTAATTGGATTTTCCCACAGATCGCGCATTTTTTGAGGAATTTTACTTTCGTCGCAAAATGCGTTAACACTTAGAATAATTGAGAATAAAACGGAAAACTTTTTCATAAATCTATTATCTTTTATATATTTTGCTTGTCAATAATGCATATTTTTATTTTGCGCACACCCGTCCGGCATAGATGGACAATAAAAAAACTCCGGCTGGAGTAGCCCGGAGTTTTCGAAAAATATCAAAACAGCCTTCTTCGCTTTGCAAAGAGCATCGGAATTGTCGCCAAAGCGAATATTGCCGATATTAACGATGGTTCGGGAATGTTCGTAAAAGAGACATTCATGGAAGTATCTCCGAACACGGCCTCCCATTTAATCCCATCATAAATCCCGTTCAGCACAGTTCCTTCTATGGAGCTTCCTTCCGCGTAGGTAATAACGTCGCTGAGGATAAAACTGTCGGTCTCGGACGACTGTATTAGTTCGGACATCGAATTTGCGTCAAATAGAAATTCTATTGAAATATTTTCTCCCGTTTTTGAAAGAGTCCCGTCAAAGGCTATTTTGTCGTAGGACGACTCATTTTCTATGTCGATGACAATCTTTCCGCTGCTCCATTCTCCCTCTGCGAATAAAACATTGCCTACATCTGATCCGCCCGCTTCATTAGAAATTGCGCTAAATACCGCTTTCTCTCCGGAAATCGACAACTTGCCGCCTTTCATTTCGCTATACATGCCGACGTCGAGCCTTCCGTTTGAAACCGTTATATCGTTTATGTTGGAATCCCCTATGTCGGTGTGGTTCTGGCTGTATGTTGGGGTGATTTTATTGAATCTGATTATCTGTGCGCCGTTGTCTGAGGCGGCGTCCATTATTATATTGAGCTTAGAGTTCCCTCCGTAGCTCTGCCCATACATTACGAGGGCGTCCTGCTTTGACTCATTGGCGAGCACAAGGTTTACGGTAAGCCCGCTCTTTGTTATGTTAAGCCTGCTGTCAATGCCGCTTATCCCGCCGATTGTCCTTGTATATGTGCCTGATTCCCTCTCTCCCGCGAGCGACCATCTCGCGCCGTCAATGCGCATTACGCCTTTTACAGAGAAGTCAGTCATGCCGGTGGAAAAATTTAGATATCCACTGTTTAGCGAATTTATTGTAAAGTCTCCGCCCACCGTAAACGATGCGCCGCTTTCGGAGGCCATATTAAATGACAGCCAATTCCCGTTTTTTGTGTAGTCTATTACTACATTTCCTCCGACGTTTATCGCGGAATCCTTTCCCATTCGCATGTAGGTGAACAATTCTGCGCTTCCCGTAGACACGATCAGGCTCATGTTGAGATTGCCGGAAATATTCATTGTTGCGGAGTCGGCGATAGAGGATAAGTCGGCGCTTGTATCGATGCCTGATATTTTCCATTCGAGATTCCCCAATGTCAAATCGGAGCCGATATACGCTGTCCCTGATGTCCCGTCGCAGGCGACTATGCCGTTGTTGCTCGCGCCAAGGTTTCCGGCAAACTGCTCGGTTTTTGATGCGTCGGTAAACCAATTTGAGCTTGCGCTTAAATCGAGTTTTCCGGATTGCGAATTTACGTCCTTAAAATATAGGTCTTGAGCCGTTGCGAAGTTTGGTAATATAGAAAATACAATTGCCGCAATGCTTCTGAATTTTTTGCCATTCTGAGATATGCCAAATTTCATCATATTTTTTATGTTTAGTAAATTGTAGAGACACAGCAAGTTTTTTTCGTAAATAGATTAAATTTCTAAGTGCCGAACCTATGCAACTTATGGATCTATCCCCGATTATTTTCTTCGTATTGAGAAGGTCAGGGGGCTGTAAATATACGATTTTGCAATAAAGCGTACGCAATTAGTTAGGCCCGTTTTCCGCAGATGGGGAAACGGGCCGTATAAGAGAAGCGATAGCTTCGGCACACTTTGCCTTGGCGCGGATTACCGCGCCTCGGCTACTTTTGACGATTCAATTCTAATCTTCCCAATGATTCCCGATTCGGGCGCGGGGTAGGGCCATGTGCTTTTCTTGCCGCTTGAAATATCGGGATAGTGGGTTTGCATCGCGTTTGAAGATGTTATGCGCTCCTGCTTTTTCAGAGAAGAGTCGTAGAGGCATCTGTTGACCCATGTGTTGGCAACCTGAACTGCCAGTGTATTTTTTCCCTCTTTTGCGGCGGAGGTTATGTCGAGCTCGTATGGAGGCTTCCACAATGTGCCGACTTCAACTCCGTTTACAAGAACTCTCGCAACGTCTTTGATGTCGTCGAATTTTAGCGCGAGTTTTTCGCCTGGCGCTTTTTCGGGGATTTCAAATTCGGCCGAGTATTCGGCTATGCCTGAAAAGTTCGCAATCCCCTTGTTGCCGGACTTTGTCCACGATTCAAGTTTTTTGAAAATTGCCTGTTCCGGCGCGCCGCGCCCGCTCTGGAATTTCACTTTGTACGGCGGCTTTACTTCTATTGATTTCCAGCTTCCGTCCGCGGAGAAAACGCTCTTTTTGCCGTCGGCTCCAATAGCCTCTATTTCGCCCGCGCCGAAGAATTCCGCGGAGGCTCTTCCGTCGCGCGACATCATTATGTTTGGCGCGCGTTTTTGGCTTTCGCCTTCAATAAAATATTTTTCCGCGGATTCCGTGTCCAGAGGCTTATTGCAAGTTTTATAAAAACTTATCGTTCCGCCGAATTTATCAGATGCGCTGTTCGGCATTACGGGAATTCTCTTTGACTTTTTGCCTTCGGCCACTTTGCGTCCATTGAGATATAGCGTTGGAGTTCCGTCTTTATATACTACGCATATTCTCGATTTGTCGGGAACATTGCCGTTGTATACAAGCACAGAATTTATTAGATGGTCGCCGTGCTCGAAGACTGCTATCGAGTTCTTGCCCACGCTCACGCCTGTCCCGACATATTCCGCGCCCCTTGCATGGTGCTCGCCGCGCGGGGCGACGGCGAAGTTTTCGTTGTCGGTCCGCAGGTATCCATCGGGCTTTTGCGCCGTTATCGGCCTGTCGCGCGAGGGTGTGGCTTCCAGCAATATTGAAAAGTTGCTTGTCTCGGTGTTCTTGGAGGCAATCGGAAAGACTTTTTCACCGTTTATCTTGATTTCCGCAAACGGCTTTGGCGCGTCCGGATCATCTTTAAAAACGACGAATACAGTAGAATGCTTCGGAAGGCTGAGAGGCACGAGTGTACGCGAACCGTCTTGAACGGCCGCCGCCGCGAGAGATTCCGTCCCGTCGTACGGATTCCATATCCGCACCGATTTCCCTGCGGTGTCGAAAGAGCACTCGAAGGTTTTGTCTTCTCCGGAAGTATTTAAAATCCAGTACCAGACGCTGCCGTCGGCATGGAGCCTTTTTGTCGACAGAATCTTTTTAACGGGGCCCGCTGCGTCGTAGAAAAGCGCGGGAGGCTCTATGCCTTCCTCATTGCAGGCTTCAAACGCGGAATAGTTCGCGTAGATTTTGCCCTTGCCAATTTTCACAATCTTCTTTTCTCCGCCCGCAAAAAGCTCTGTGTTTAGCTTTTCCCACTCGGCTTTGGCGGAGTCGCCGCCGGTGAGAGTTTCATACTTGCCTATCGAGCTTCCGCAGACGGCGGCGCCCTCTTCGACGAGCCGCTTTACGGCGCGGAGGGTTTCGAGCTTCATGAATCTTCCTGGCGTCAGCACGAGCATATCGTAGCGCATGGAGCCGGGGCTCAGTAGCTTTCCGTTTTCCACCTTTAAAAATTCGCGTGCGCCGTCGCCGTTTATAATGTCGTACTCCACATTTTCGGGAAGGTATAAGCTCCTTTTAAATGCCGGAATAGTGTCGGAATATAGATTTAATATTTTGGCTCCGCTTCGCCCGCTTTGGTTCATATATTGCACGCGCGAAATGTATTTAAAAAACGGTTTTGCAAGCGGCCACCATGTTATCTTGCGGTTTATCGGCGTGCCCCAGGGGATTATCTGCCAACCGGGCACGCTTTCGTCAGGCTGGTGGGTGTACGAGTGGAATACAACCGTGTTGTATCCGCCGCGCAGTATCCTTTCGAGAGTTCCTTTTATCGAAAGCGGGGTATCGGACCAGTTCCCCACGTACGCGGTGAGAGATTCGCACGTCACGAGCCTCTTGCCGTAAAATCTCCCTGCAGAGACGGCTTCGTCGCCCACTCCGTTAAAGCCGA
Source organism: uncultured Opitutales bacterium (assembly GCA_900545705.1). Taxonomy (GTDB): domain Bacteria; phylum Verrucomicrobiota; class Verrucomicrobiia; order Opitutales; family Intestinicryptomonadaceae; genus Merdousia. Next base: position 115,518 of record URAK01000007.1, read on the forward strand.
CATATCCGGCGCCGTCGCGCGCGACGGCATTGGGGTCGCGCATCGGATTCCATTGCTCATGCTGGGGAATGTCGGCGAGCCTGAAATTGTTTAGCGGGTCGCATATTGCCGTATTTGTCACGGGCTCGAGCTCGTACGACATGGATTCGGAGCGTATGCGCTCGCCGAGCCTGCCGAAAAAGTTTTTCATTATGGCTCCGGATACGGCCCTTCTGAAATCCGACAAAAAGTTGTCGGAGCTCTCCGCGCCTTCAACGCACGCGCCAAAGAAAACAGGCGACCACTTTAAAATGTCGTATCCGGTTATGTCCTCAAACATTTTTTCAAAGCCCTCTGTCCACGTCTGCTGTTTGCATTCCCAAGAGTCGGTCTCGACGTACCTAAAAGTCTTGCCCTTTTCGGAGCCTGAGGCTTCAACCATTTTTTTGATGTAGGAATCAAAGTGCATGTCGGCGGCGCGGCTGCTCATCTTGTCGATTTCAAGCCCGGCTCCGTATTTTGTGCACGGGTGGACTCTCATGCCGGTAGTCGTATATCCAAGCCGCGCAACTTCCCATTTCCCTGCGGGCAACGATATTTTTATCGAGCCATTTGCGTCGGGTTTCGGTGTCGCCATTACTTTCACTTCCGAGAGTTTAACTATCGACTCCTTCTTGACATCAAATTTTCCCGTAGGCGGTATGTCTGTCCTTGAATGCTCTATAAGCGCCGCCTTCACCGCATGTTGCGGAATTTGGCTGGCGTTCGCGGGCACCGACCCGTCGGGAATTAGCTCCATCTCTATGATTCCCATATTTGGTTCGGCGTTGGAGCCTTTATCGTCTCTCGAAAGCCTCCAGTATTTTGCGCTGCGCTCCTTAAATTTCGCGCTGCCAACGGGCGACATTCCAAATTTCAACTCTCCCGCCTTCTCAAAATTTTTTCCGTCGTTCGAGGTTTCTATTATAATGTCGGGCGGAAATCTGTACGCCATTTTTGCCTCGACGTAAATGCTCCCTGCGCGGAAAGGCTCGGAAAATTCCAGTACGGCGCCATACCCCAAGCCGCGTTTTTTTGCGGATATCTTAAATATGGTATCGCGGTTGGCGTCAAACATTGCGGGGATTTCGCTTTCCGGGCCAACGGAAGAATTGTCGTTTGCAGGCGTTATCTTTGCGAGCTTGCTGGCGGCCTCAGGCTTGGCGGGGCGGCGCGCAGGATAGGCAATAACGGCAATGTCGCGGTAAAAGTTGTATTTAGACTGCGGTTGTTCAATCTCGATTTCCCCGCCGTCGGAGCGCTTTAAAACCCAGGTCATCGCCTTCATCGAATCTTCGACTCCAACCCATGGCCCGCCGCATTCCGACCAGCCGTCGCAGTTGTGTATGCCTAACTCAATTCCATACTCCTTCGCTTTTGAAACTGCGTACGAAAATATTTCGAACCATTCGGGGGAATTAAACTTTATTTGCCCCTCCTTACCCCCGCCGAGCGAGAATATTATCGCAGCTCCATACCCCTTGTCAGCCATTTCCTTCAAATCGGCGTCGATTCCCTCTCGCGTGACGTTGCCGTTAACCCAATGCCACCAAGTTTGCGGGCGGGCGGACGGCGGGGGAGTCTTAAAAAGCTCCGGCGTCGGAGAATATTCCGGACGGTCAGGATAGTGGTTCGTATATTTATAAAAATCACCGTCTGCTGAGGCTGCATATTGCAAGACTGCGGTTGCAGACAGCAGGATAATTGAGCGTATTTTATTAGTCATTGTATTCATTAAATATTTTGCGCGCCAACAAAGAATCTGTATTTGTCGGCCCTATAATTTGAGAATTCGATTTCCGCGACTTCCCCACTTTTGCAGAGAGCCGCTCCTTCAAGCGTAATTAACGCGGTCGCTCCCGGCCCGAAAAGTTCCCCGCCATCGGCGGAATCGGAGACGATGGCGGAAATATCGCGGACTACTTCGGCGATTTTATTTTTTGATTTTTGGGAGTACAGGCGCGCGGATATTTCCGCGGGCTTTATTTCCACTGCTTCCGGGAATGCGGACAAAGAAAAATATTTTGTCTCGTCTTTTAGCAGGGTGTCGTCGGCATAGCGCAGGCACCTTATTTTTAGGGCGTCGGAATCTATTGAGTAGGTTTTATGGCCTATGTTTGCATGCACTCCGCCGCGGACGATTTTTTTCTCGATGACCTTTATTTTCGGGCGGTATCCGTCGCGCTCAAGATTTTCAGAGAAGTTCCCAAGAATTGCCTCGAAAGAGCCGAGCTCCCTGACGAGCCTCTTGCCGGGGGGCGTTTCGGAGACGAAAGTTCCGCTGCCCCTGACTTTCCTGACCCAGCCGCTATTTTTGAGCTCTAAAAGCGTGCGGCGTGCTGTCGTATTGCTTACACCGAACTTTGCTATGAGTTCGTTTTCTGAAGGGATCCTGTCGCCGGCCGACAGCTTCCCAGACTCTATAAGGCCGGTTATCCAGTTGTATAGCTCCGCGTATTTGGGCGTGCGCACGGCGGACTTGCGGGCTTTACTCAAGCGGGCTATACTCGTGCTCATATTTCAAATTATTTTGAAGATTCCCTTAATTGTCATCAAAAAAAACCGCCAAAGGTGGCAGTTTTTTTTGCCTTAACATAAAGTGGTCCGTCAAATCGCGGATATGCTCTTAGTTAAAGAGATCTTTGAGTGCGCTTTCGACTGATTTTTTCAGGTCTTTTGCGGCGCCTTCCGTGGCGTCGGCGGCGTCGTTGCCTACGTCTTTGCCTATTTGCAACCCTTCCTTTGCAAGCTCGGATGCGACTTCGACTGTCACTTGCTTTGCGAGTTTGCCCATTATTTCAACCGTAAGCTGGGTAGGGGTCAATCCCTCGCCGTTGTTGTCGAGGTTTTCAACTGTGAAGCTCGGCAGCTTTATGTTTATTATTTTGCCGTTCACGCTGACCTTGACGTCTCCGTCCAAAAACACGAGCTTGCCGAGGATAATTTTATAGGGCTCAGAGGGTGTTTCCTCCGCGGCTTGCTGTTTTTCCTGCTCTTGCTTTTCCTGTGTCCCGACAAGTAGCTTTACGATGTCGTTTAGGTTGTTGTCGGGCGACGATACAAATTTGGCAAGCCCGCTTTGAGTTTTCATATCGTATGATATTTTAAGCCCCTCTATTTTTACTTCCTCCACTTTTATGAGCTTTTTAGAGAGGACGTCGCCTATGCCAATGTCGGCGTCGACAAACGCGTTCTTAAATTCTATAGCGTTTCCTTTCGGGTATTCCGGGGGATTGGTGATATAGAAGTTCTTTACGTCGAACTTTTGCTCCGTGACGCTAATGGATACGGAGCTTACGCCGGCGTCTATTCCGGTTCCGTTAGTTATTGTTTTTAGCGCGTAGTCGGCAATATAGCTTATGCCAAAATAGCCTATTACCGCAACTATGATTAGCACAAGCACGGCAAGTTTTACGAGCGAAAATATGCAACCTCCGCGGCGGCATGCCGGCATTCCAAAAATTTTTTCTCCATTCATAATCATGCAGTATCGCGGTTTTAGATTATCTTTTCAAGATTTTTAAAGCAAAACTTGAAAAAGCTCCGCAAATGTGAATTTAATATCCTCCGTATGAAAATAAGAAGTTTCAAGGGACTCACCCCGGCCAAAGGCAAAGCGGAAGCCATAGCAAGCCTTCCCTACGATGTGGTGAACTATCAACAGGCATGCGAGCAGGCCGAGGGACGGCCGCTCAGCTTTATGAGAGTTGTTCGCTCTGAAATAGAGCTGCCCGAGGGTACGGATCCGTACTCCGACGCCGTATACGCCCATGCAAAAGAAAACTTTGAGCGCCTGATAGCAAACGGCGACCTCGTCCGCGAACCGGAAAACTGCATGTATCTTTACAGGCAGGAGATGGGCGGGCATTCCCAGACGGGGCTCGTCGCAACCTTCTCCGCCGAGGACTACGATTCCGACGTGATAAAAAAGCACGAAAAAACCCGCGCCGCAAAGGAGAACGACCGCTACCGCCTGACCAAAACCCTGCGCGCTAATACCGGCCCCGTATTTTTGACTGTTAAGGACGGCACTGCCCTCGACAAGATAATCGCCGAAAAGGACGACGCCGACGCTATATTCGACTTTGTCGCAGACGACGGCATTCGCCATACGGGCTGGAAAATATCCGACCCTGAAAAGCTCGCAAAAATAAAGGAGATTTTCGATAAAATTCCGTGCGCATACGTCGCCGACGGGCACCACCGCAGCGCGAGCAATGCGCGTTGCGCGCGCGATTTAAAGGCCGAAAACCCCAACCATACCGGAGACGAAGACTACAACTGGTTTTTGTCCGTGGTATTTCCCGCAGGCCAGCTGAAAATTCTGCCCTACAACCGCGTAGTGCGCGATTTGGCGGGAATGGACGAATCTGAGTTCCTCGAAAAACTATCCAAGGTGTGCACAGTAACCCAGAGCGGCGAGAAATCCCCGGCGGCCCCAAATTTTGTGGATATGTACCTCGGCAAAAAATGGTATACGCTGAAATTTGAGAATACGTCGTCCCTCGGCGCGGTCGAAGGGCTCGATGTGTCGCTTTTGCAGGACAGGGTGCTGTCGCCGATTCTAAAAATAGGCGATCCGCGCACGGACGAAAGGATAGATTTTGTCGGCGGCATAAGGGGAACCGGCGAGCTTGAAAAACTCGTGGATTCCGGAAAATTCGCCGTGGCGTTTTCGATGTATCCAACGACGGTTGCGCAGCTCATGGACATTGCCGACGCGGGCGAAATAATGCCCCCAAAAAGCACTTGGTTTGAGCCGAAACTGCGCTCGGGGCTGTTTGTGCACACGTTCTAACGCCGATGCCGGACTTCTCTGAAAGCGCTCCTATTTTGCTGCCTGCCCCAAAGTCTGTCAAATGGGGCGGCGGCTTTCTGCCGTGGGATAAGGCTGAGTTTAAAATAGACTCCGTGGGATTGCCTGTCGGAGACTTCCTATCTCTAGAATACCCCGGCGGAATGCCCGCGCAGAACTATGAAATATCAGTCTCGGAAAGCGGAATAAGGGTGAGGGCAGGTTCCGAAAAAGGAGCGAGGCTTGCGCTTCAAACTCTCAGGCAAATCGGAATGCAGTCCGACAAAAGAGGGTTTAGGTTTGTGGAGATATCCGATGCTCCGGACTTGGAAGTGCGCGGGTTTATGCTGGACATCAGCAGGTGCAAAGTGCCAAAGCTTGGCGAGCTAGCAAAGCTCGTGGACATGCTCGCGCTATTCAAATATAACAGGCTCGAGCTTTATACGGAGCACACTTTCGCGTTCGAGGGGCACGAGCTCGTGTGGGCAGACGCGTCCCCGCTGACGGCGGCGGCTGTGCGAAAGCTCGGCGAAATATGCGCAAGCGCGGGGATAGAGCTCGTCCCGAACATGAACGGGCTCGGACACATGGAAAGATGGCTTAGGTATCCAAAATACGCGCATCTTGCTGAGAGCAAGGCGCCGTTTGTAGACCCGCTTGGCACTGTCCGCAAATATCCCACGACACTCTATCCGGACGGGAATGCGCTCGACTTTATGGACTCTCTTTACGCCCAGTTTTTGCCCAATTTTGAGAGCGAAAACTTTAATATTGGCGGAGACGAACCGTGGGAGCTTGGCATGGGGCGCAGCAAAGCGCAGTGCGAAGCCGAAGGCGGAAAATACGGTATTTACATACGCCATATTCTCGGGCTTAGGGAGAGGGCTGAAAAGTACGGCAAAAAGGTCTGCTTTTGGGCGGACGTGCTCATGCAAAGCCCGAAATATTCCGAACGGCTTCCCGCCGACATGACGCCAATTCTATGGGGGTATTACCTCGACCACCCGTACGAGCAGCAGTGCTCATACATGGAGCGATTGGGAAGAAAATATCTCGTCGCTCCCGGAACGAGCACATGGAATTCTTTTGGCTCGCGTTGGGACTGCGCTTATGAAAACATAAAAACTGCGTGCGACTGCGCAAAGAGGCACGGCGCCGAGGGAATGATTCTCACGCAGTGGGGCGACGGCGGAAACCACCAGCCGTGGTGCGCGATGTACCCCGCATTGGTGCTCGGGGGCGCGGCATCTTGGGGAATGTGTCCGTCGGCGGAGACTGTATGCGAGGCGCTCGACAAATTTGTGTTTATCGACGGCACAGGCAATTTCTCGAGGGCGCTTTGCATGCTTGGGCGGGCAGATCCCGTGATGAAGCTTTTTTGCTTTTACCACAAAATATTTTTTGCGTCGCCCGAAGATGCGAAAAAACTTTCGGCTGAATGCGGCTACGATTTCTCCGCGATAGAGGGAACGGCGGACTTTGCCTTGGCGCTATCCGAAAGTTCGTCGCCCGCGTGCCGCGACGGCGAGCTTTGCAAAACCGAGCTTTCGTTGGGGGTTGAAATGATAAAATGGGCAATGCGCAAAGCACGCGGCGACTTTTCTACCGAGACGGATTCCCAGCAGAGGGATTTAAAGATAATAGTGTCGAGGTACGAAAATATATGGCTAGAACGCGCTGCGGTTGGCGGACTATGCGAATCCGCCGGAAGAATCCGCGCCATAAGACCCGACATATTCGCGTGAGAATATGGACATTTCAATAATAGTTGCATATATCGTAGCCTGCGCGGCCCTTGTATTTATGCCGGGGCCTGACATACTTTTTGTGATAACCGAAAGCCTCGCAAAAGGAACGCGCACCGGCATTACGCTCGCGTGCGGTTTGTGCTCTGGGGTCATAGTGCACACATGCTTGTGCGTAAGCGGGGTGGCGATTGCCATTGCGGCGAGTCCCGTAGCGTTCTCGGCGGTGAGGCTCGCGGGGGCGGCGTATTTGCTTTGGCTCGCGCGCGGGGCGTGGCTTGAAAAAATATCGCGCGAGACGATTGACGCCGACTTCAAGAGCGGCGGGAGCGGGCTCGCGGGGAGGCGCATTTTTGTGCGCGGATTTATAATGAATGTGTCCAATCCGAAAGTGATAATATTTTTTCTTTCGTTTATTCCGCAGTTTATAACCCCCAGGGGGCTGCCGGTGTGGATTCAGACCGCCGTGTTGGGGGCGCTTTTTATGTTTACGGCACTTCCGCTATTGTCATTGGTTGCGGTTCTCGCAGCGAAGTTCGCAGAGCTTCTGAAATCGCGGAAATTTTGGGTATTTATGAAATATGCGCGCGTCTTTGTATTTGCGGCAGTCGGCCTTTCAATGGTTGCGGAAACAGTAATTGAAGCTGTTGGATAGGGGGAATTTTCCCTTGCTGGCCCATTTTGATTTAAAAAAACTTTACATTTACCGGACGAAATCCAGTATTATCTGACTTTTAGGGCGGATTTTTCTTACAAAAATAAAATATCCGCCGAAAGGAAAACAATCATGAATGAAGACCTACTGAAAATAAGACACAGCGCCTCGCACGTTTTGGCGACGGCCGTATTGCGCCTTTTCCCCGACGCAAAGCTCGATATCGGTCCGGCGACCGAAAACGGCTTCTATTACGATTTTGATTTGGAGCACAAGTTCACAAGCGAAGACCTCGCAAAAATCGAGGCCGAGATGAAAAAAATCATCTCCGAGAACCAAAAATTTGAGAGAATAGAGCTAGACCGCGCCGCCGCCGAAAAAGCCATAAGAGATTCGGGGCAGGAGGAATTTAAACTCGGAAGGCTCGCGGACATTCCCGAGGGCGAAAAGATTACGATGTACCGTAACGGCGAATTTTGCGACCTTTGCGCAGGCCCGCACGTCGACTGCACCGGCCGCATAAAGGCGTTTAAACTGCTTTCAGTCGCGGGGGCATACCACCGCGGAGACGAAAAAAACAAGCAGCTCCAGCGCATCTATGGAACGGCTTTTGCCTCCAAAGAGGAGCTTGAAAACTACCTCAAGCAAATGGAGGAGGCGAAATTGCGCGACCACCGCAAGCTCGGCAAGGAGCTCGGGCTGTTCACGATAGTCGACAGGGTCGGGCAGGGGCTTATTTTGTGGAAGCCGAAGGGCGCGATACTCCGCCAGAGCTTGCAGGACTTTATTCTCGAACTCCTTCGCAAGCAGGGTTACCAGCAGGTTTTCACTCCCCACATCGGAAAGCTCGGGCTATTCCGCACGAGCGGCCACTTCCCGTATTACAAAGACTCCCAGTTCGTGCCGATTGTAGAGAGGGAAGATTTGGCGAAAATGGCGGCGGAACATCTCGACGTTGCGGAATTTGAAAAGAAAATCGAGTCGGGCGACGTTGAGGGATTTTTACTCAAACCCATGAACTGCCCGTTCCATGTAGAGATATTCAAGAGTGATCCGCATTCCTACCGCGATCTCCCTGTGAGGCTCGCAGAATTCGGCAATGTTTACAGATGGGAGCAGTCCGGCGAACTCAACGGCATGACGCGCGTGCGCGGCTTCACCCAGGACGACGCCCACATCTTCTGCACGCCCGAACAGCTCGACTCCGAAATACAGGGCTGCCTGGATTTGGTAAAGGCAGTATTCAAGACGATAGGCATGAACGAATACCGCGTGAGAATATCCCTGCGCGATCCCGCGAGTGACAAATACGTCGGCGACGAGGAGAATTGGGAAAAGAGCGAGGCCGCAATCCGCAAGGCCGCGCGCGGGCTCGGTGTTCCGTTTACCGAGGAGATAGGAGAGGCGGCTTTCTACGGGCCGAAAATCGATTTTGTTGTAAAAGACGTCATCGGCCGCGAATGGCAGCTTGGCACTGTGCAGGTTGATTACAACCTTCCGGAGCGCTTTGACTTGTCGTACATAGGACAGGACAACAAGCCACACCGCCCGATAATGATACACCGTGCGCCGTTCGGCTCTCTCGAACGCTTTACGGGCGTATTGATAGAGCATTTTGCGGGCAATTTCCCGACGTGGCTGGCTCCTGAGCAGGTCAGGATAATTCCGCTCGGCGCGGACGTTATGGATTACGCGGACAAGCTGTACGCAAAACTGCGCGACGACGGAGTGCGCGTCGGCATAGACGCTTCCAACGAAAAACTCGGCGCCAAAATCCGCAAGGCAGAAACCGAGAGGGTTCCGCATATGTTTGTGGTCGGGCGCAAAGAGGCCGAGGCGGGAGCTGTGTCTGTGAGAAGCAGAATACGCAAAGAGTTTGAGGGAGTAAGAAGCGCGGACGAAGCGGAGGCGCTGATATTGGAGGACGCCCGCAAGCGCGTTCTTCCCGACGGATTTTTTCTTATAATACTTATTGCGCGCGGCGGAAATTTTTAAAAGTATGTAATGCTTTTTTGGGGGGGCGTATTTGCAAGCTGCATTGTTTTAGGGAAAATTGCGCGGCCAATTTTTGCATGGGCTTTTCCGCATATTTTAAACGCCCGCAAATTATCCCAAAAAAAATAGGCTTCTGCCTTTTGCCTAAAATTTCCACTTTCCTATAGGCTTGGTAAAGCGCGAAAAAGTTTATCAAACACAAATATTCGTTTTTTTATTAACTCAAAATATTAATTGTGTGCGCTAGTTTTACGGATTGCAGGCTTAAGACTACGGTACGTTTTTAGCAAACCGTCAAAGAAAATATTGACGAAAGCGCGAATTAACATAAGCTTTTTCGCTTATGAAAAAGTTTTTATTTTGCTTGCTTGCTTCACTTTTAACTCTAACCGGATTTGCCCAAAAAGATCCTTTTGTAGGGTTTTATCAGGGCGAGATTACCGGCGCCAAAGGCTATCCGCTCGGCAACTTCCCGGATTTGTTTGCGGAAGTTTACAAAGGCCCCAACGGGTATAGGCTGAAACTGCTTTCGCAGATTATGGCGCGCGCCGAACCGCACACGATTGTCGATTCTCTCTCCGCGGAAAATAACGAGATAATCTTAAAAGATGCGGGAAATCTAAAACTCAACGGCAAGATAACCCCCCAGAAAATCGATGCCGATGTGACATACAACGGCAAGCCAGCAAAAATTTCTCTGAAAAGAATGAATATTGTTCCCCCGACTCTCGGCAAAAAGCCGCCGATGGGCGCGATAGTCCTCTTTGACGGTAAAGACTTGTCCGCATTTGAGCGCACGGCCGGCGAAGGCCCCGCGCACTGGCAGATAAAGGACGGCGCAATGATTGTCACGGGCGGCGGAAAAGATAAAAACGGAAAGCACTTGAACGGAACTCTCCGCACGAAACAGTCGTTTGACGCTATCCGCCTTCACCTCGAATTTAAAACTCCGGCAGAATACGGGGTGGCTCGCACACAGGGCAGGGGAAACTCCGGCGTAATATTCGGACCCTATGAAGTGCAAGTTCTCGACTCCTTCGGAGCTGAGGGATATTGGGACGAATGCGGCTCAATATACCGCATGCACCCTCCGTATGTAAACGCCTCTCTCGAACCCGAAGCATGGCAGACCTACGACATCGAATACCACCCCGCAAAATTTGACGGAGACAATCTTGTTGAATACCCGAAATTCACGGTTTATCTCAACGGAGTGCTAGTTCAAAAGGATACACCGGCGTATTCTTGCACAAGCATCGGCCCGCGCAATTTTGCAAACTTTAAGCATCCCAGAAACGGAATAAAGCTCAACCTGCAAGACCATTCCAACAAGGTTGCCTACAGAAACATCTGGGTTCAGCCGCTCTGATTTTTAAACTGAAATTTTTTTCTTATAACGGAGGCTCGTGATCGCCTCCGTTTTTTTGCGGCTTGCTTTATTTGAAATTTACCGCATGGCGCCTATACTAGAAATTTTAGCCACCTCAATATTTTATCGGAATAAATTTATTTAGCCTGCTCTACTTTGCGCAGCGCCCGCATAAAAACAGCCATTTCTGCGTGTTGCTTATGTGGCAATCTCTCGGCTGTAATAGATTTTTAATAAAAGCGCAAAGTCAATGCTGACTTTCCGCAGTCCAAAAAAAAGCCCGAAGCTTAAAACTTCGGGCTTTTTTGCAGACTCCTTTTATTTTTTGGGCTGCTTGATTTCAATAACGTCGTGCGGAGCGGATTCGCGCTGGCCTGCGCCTGTCACGCGTATGTACCTTGCGTTTGCCCTCAATGCCGGCAGATCCGCCGCGCCGAGGTACCCCATGCCGCTTTGTATTCCGCCTACAAACTGCATCAAAACACTGTCGAGCGACATAGAGACCTCTTTGAGGGCCTCGACGCCCTCGGCGGTAATTTTGTCGCTTTTTACCTTGAAGTCGTGCCCGTATCTCGCGGCGCTGCCTGCCTTCATCGCGGAAAGGCTTCCCATGCCGCGGTACTGCTTGTACATCTTGCCGTTTATTTCCATGACCTGTCCGGGCGCCTCGGGACAGCCTGCCAATAGCCCGCCGCATATCATGGCGTCGGCGAGGGTGAGCGCTTTCACCATGTCTCCGCTCTTGGTTATGCCGCCGTCGGCAATCGTGCGCACGCCGAGCTTTCTCGCCTGCTTTGAGCAAACGTAGAGCGCCGTAAGCTGCGGAATGCCGACGCCCGCCACCATGCGCGTTGTGCAAATCGAGCCCGGTCCCTGTCCGATTTTTATTGCGTCCGCGCCGCATTCTGCGAGGTATTCTACCCCGGCTGCGTTCGTAACATTACCTCCGATTATCGTAATTTCCGGGAATGCCTTGCGGATTTCCTTTACGGCTGTTCCAACGCCGAGCGTAAAGCCGTGGGCTGTGGAAACGGCGGCAACGTCGAGCCCCTCGTCCACAAGCTTGCCGACGTGCGATATTATGCTTTCAAGGTCGAGCGAGCCGTCGGGCTTGCGCATTAGCGCAATAGAGGCCCCGCACAAGAGGCGGAACTTTGAGTCGCGGGCGTTTTTCTGGGTTGAGGAGCGCTCGTCGGAGATGCGCTCGATATCGCTTAAAGTGAAGAGCCCGCGGAGCTTGTCGTCGGAGTCCACTACAAGTAGCTTATGCACGCCGAAGTGCTCGTCAAAAAATGCGTCGGCGACCGCTATGGGATCGGAGCCAAGATCCTTTTGGGCGACGGTAAAGACGTCTTTGCGGGGGGTCATCGCGCGCGAAACGGGAAGGGCTGCGTAGCGGTCCTTTACGATGCTTCCGGGAAGAAGCCCCACGAGCTTGTTTGAGGCGTCAACCACGGGGAAGGTCCTGAACCTGAAATTTTTATCCGCTACAAGTTTTAGGACATCGCCGATATGCATTTCAGGCGATACTTTTATCGGCTCCTGTATCAGCCCGTGTATGTAATTTTTTACGCGCGCGACCTCTACTTGCTGTTCCTTCTGCGACATATTGCAATGTATCAGCCCAAGGCCGCCATTGAGCGCCATTCCTATCGCCATTTGCGACTCAGTGACAGTATCCATGTCAGAGGAAATTATGGGAAGCGCGAGCGATACTTTGTCTGAAATTGAAGTGTCCAGGCGCGTCTGGCGCGGTAGTATATCGGAGTATTGCGTCGCGAGCGACACGTCGTCGTAAGTTAAACCGAATGCCGCGTTTTGGGCAAAAAACGCGTCGGCGTTAAGAAAGAATGTTTCGTCAATGCTATTGTTCATAATCGGTGGATTTTCCCCTACGTGGGTTAGACTCAATTTGGGGGGTTGTCAAATTTTTTTTTAAGGAGGGCGGTGGATAGCTTTTAGCTTAATTTTCTTAGTGTCTATTGTGTAATATATTATGTGATTAAGCTTCCCGTTTATTAGCGTTGTACGCAACTTTTTTGCTCGATATTCTAAATAATTTAAAAATTTCCCGCAAGTTGGGCGATGGGCCGTCTGCAAATTTTTATAAAAATTTTCGGGCAAAAAGTTAAATAGCGTGAAATCTGCCGCGGACTTTAAAAATCCTATTTTCTCTGAAAAAAAGAAATCCTTAAAACTGGTTTCGCGCCGCTTAAAAATGCAGTTCAAATTAAGGTTTGGCGCGTTTGGAGGATAGGATTTTTATAAAATCGCCGCTCTTGTCGGTCGTTATTGAATCTGCCCCCCATTCCACAAATTTTTCCATATCCTTCGGGTTGTTTACGGTCCAGACAGCGACGTACAGCCCGCGGGATTTAAGCGCGCTGATATAGCCTTTATCGACGCCCCAGCATGCAACATCGACTCCGTCGAGGTTTGCCGATTTTACGCGGTCTGCGATTTCGTCGGCAGATGGTGTAATTTTATCTCCGACCTTTTTTGTATTGTACAAAAAGTAGCATTTGTAGCGCGGGTTTCGAGCCTTTGCGTCTTTGAGGGCGTTGAAGTCGAATGCTATCAGCGATATTTGTTCTTCGCCGATGCCCGCAGCCTTCCTTTCCGCTTCAAGCTTTTCAAAAAAACCCTTCGGATAGTTTTTTATTTCAAGAAATATCGATTTCCCTTTGGGAATTGCCGCGAAAACTTCCGAGAGAGTCGGTATTCTAACCGGCGATAGATGCTTAAATTTAGCTGACGCCAAGTCTATCGAGCGCAGATCGTCTTTATTAAGCTTCATTAGCGGCTTTTTTATGCCTGCAAGCTTTTCGAGTTCTCCCTGTCCGTGCAGGCATATCATCTCTCCGTTTTCGAGAAGGTAAAAGTCGCCCTCTATAAAATCGGCGCCGTTTGCAAACGCGGCTTTAAACGCGGGAATCGAGTTTTCGGGCGCCTGTGAATTTTCGCCGCGGTGTGCAACTATATCGGCGCCATGCGCAGAAATGAGCGCGGCGGCAAAAGTTGCCGCCGCAAAAGATTTTATTTTTACAGATTTTGAATCCATATATTTCTGTACGAAACTGGGTTGCTGTGGTCTTGCAGCTCTATCGGCCAATTTGCGAGCTTGTGGCGGTATTTCGCGCCTTGGGCCGGGTGTAGGCGGGTATCGTAATATACGGGGTCGTCGTTGTGGATTCTCACGCCGTTGTGGTATACTGTAAAGGTCGGGTGGCTTATGAGGCGGTCTCCGTCAAATTTTGCGGGGTGGAACTCGATGTCGTAGGTCTGCCACGCTTCGGGCTCGATGGAGGCGTTTACTTTCGGCGGGTGCTGGCGGTAAATCGAGCCGCAATCGTACCAAGAGCCTTCTCGCCCGAATGAGTTGAATACCTGAATTTCGTATGGGCCAACGTATACGCCCGAATTTCCGGGGCCGGTCGGGGGGATTTTAAATTCAAGGTGCATTCTGAACGCCCCGAACTTGCCTTTCGAACGTATTGTGCCGTCGCGCCTTTTGCCGTCGACCATTAGCGGTTTTGAAGTCATTTCGCCGTCTTTGAGTTCCCATGCGCATTCGGAGCCGTTGTATGCCTGAACCCATTTTGACATATCTTTGCCGTCAAAAAGCACGACTGCCCCTTCGGGGGCTTCGAGTCCAAGCGTCGGGGATTTTACATTCATGCGCTTCAGCGACAGCTCGACCTTTTGGTTTCCGCCGATAGTGCCCTTAGCTGTGACGGTTTGCGGGGTTATTTCGCCCGTCAGATTTGCGCCGCTCGTATTTTTAAGCTCAATTTTCCCGTCTTTCGCGGAGAGATTTGTGGCGCTACAATGCGATTCCGAGCGCACAAAAATGCCTGAGAGAAGGTCGAATTTATACGTTCCGTCCGCATTTTTAACGACTCTTCCGTAGACTTCCGGAGAGCCTTGCAGTGGATAGGATTTCGCCCCGGTTATTTTTCCTTCGTAAAAGCCTGCGAACGGGTCTTTTGCGAGTGTTAAAAAAGGAGTGGAGATAAGAATCGCCGCCAATTGTAGAAGTCTTAATTTCATATGCATTTGTGTGTAGGTATAAAAAAATGTCGGAGGACAGAAAAGTCAAGAAAAAGCCCCTTCCATAAACCTGAGCTACTGTTTAATTTTATCTACATTACTCTGTGTACGATATATGGAACAAAAATTTGGGGTTGCCCGCGCAGGCATTTATTGCATTAAGGAAGGCAAATTTGTTCGCAGTATTTTATTCTATCCCGCCTTCAAAATTTTTATTTTAGGTTTGTGAATGCGCTTTCCGCATTTGAGTAATTATCCGTTTTTTTTAGAATCATTTTTTTTATATGCTTAGAATAAACGATTTATGTCGCATATATTGATTGCGCGTTTGCTTTGGCGTAAAAAACTGCAAGCATAAAAAATAAAAAAATAACTGAAAATTCTTGACAAACCAAATGATTAAACCATTTGGTTAAAAAAATATTTTTTCAGATGTCCGAAAAGAATTACATACTCGAACTTTCCGAAGGCAGGTGCGACGACCCAAAAGCGCGCATATTCAAAGCCGCCCTCGAAGAATTCGGGCTGCGCTCTCTTGCCGGCGCCAGAACGCGGGAAATCGCCGCCAAGGCGAATGTCAACCATGCGGCGATAAGCTACTATTTCGGCGGAAAAAATGAACTATATATGGAGCTCGCCCGCCAAATACGTGACTTCATAAAATATATGAACGAGCCGTACTTCAACAGGTTTGCCGATGTTCTGAAATCGGAGGATCCGTTTGAGGCGCGGGAGCTTACGCTCGATTTTTTGCGCACAAAACTCTCCTCTAAAAAAGTTCCGGACTACATTTTGCGCTCCATAATTCTCATAATAACGCGCGAGGAACTGTACCAAACGCAGGTTTTCGAGATATTTATAGACGTATTCCGCGCGGAGCTTGAAATGCTCGCCCACTTGATGTCGATTGCATCTTGCGGGGCGATAAATGGAGACAAGGCAAGAATCGCGGCTCACATGCTCGTAGGGCAAGTCCACATATTTAACTGTTCCCGCGCGGGATTCCAAAAAGTCGCGGGCTGGGAACACCTCGGTCCGGACAAAACCGGCGAGGTAATAGAAATAATAGGCGAAATATTCGACGAACTAATAAAACGCAACCCAATTTTATAGCTAAAATATATGAAAAATATCAAGACATGGAATGTATTGGCAAAATTATCGGCCTTCGCGCTTGCGGGCGCCGCTTTTATCGCGGTTTCAGGCTGCGGCAAAAAAGCCCCGCAGATGGCCCATTCCGCTCCGGAAGTGCAGGTTTCCAAGCCCATTAAAAAGACCTTTGAGATTTGGGACGAATATACCGCGAGAGTCGAGCCTCTCGAATTTGTTGAATTGCGCTCGCGCGTGAGCGGCTACCTCGAAAAAATATTCTTTAAAGAGGGGCAGATTGTAAAGGCGGGCGACCTTCTGTTTGTAATTGACCCCCGCCCGTACGAAGCGTCGCTCGCGGCAGCAAAAGCCTCCGTCAAGGAAGTTGAGGCGCGCCTTCTGTTGGCTAAGACCAATCTCGAAAGAGCGAAAGATTTGCTGAAATCAAATGCCATTTCCAAAGAAATATACGATACGCGCGAATCCGACGTTCTCAGCACCGAAGCGAGCCTTTTGAACGCGCAGGCTCTCCTGAAAGAGGCTGAACTAAACCTCGAATACACCCATATACGCGCTCCGATATCGGGAAAAGTCTCCCAGCGCATGGTCGACCCTGGCAACCTTATCACTGCCAATACCACAGTGCTTACGACAATAGTCAACAGCAGCATCGTGCAGGCATATTTTGAAATTAGCGAGCGCGACATGCTCCGCTACCAGAACAGCGGATTGTTTAAAGAAATAGACGTAATAAACCGCAAAGGCCCGCCCGTAGAGATGACACTCTGGGGCGAAGAACACAAGCCCTTCAAAGGTGAACTCACTTATTTCGACAACCGCATTGGCTCCCAGACTGCGAGCCTCACAATGCGCGCCGACATTAAAAATCCCGACCACTACCTCGCGGCAGGCATGTTCGGCAAAATCAAAGTGCGCGGCGGAAAGGCTCAGGAATTTTTAGTCCTCCCCGAAGAAATCATAGGCACCGACCTCATAAACCGCTATGTTTTGGTTGTAAATAAAGACGGAATTGTCGAATACCGCCCGGTAAAAATCGGAAGGCTTTTCGGGAAATACCGCGCGATAGAGGAGGGCGTCACCGAAAATGACGACGTAATATTCGTCGGGCTGCAACGCGCCGCACCAGGTGCGAAAGTCACTCCGCTGCCCTTGGCGCAATCTAAATAACGCAAAACCTTTCGAATAAGATGAAATTCTCGCACTTTTTTATAGACAGGCCCATTTTTGCGGCGGTGATTTCAATTGTAATCACCCTCGTGGGCATAGTCGGCTACGTGCGTTTGCCCGTAACCCAGTATCCGGACGTCGTCCCGCCGTCCATTACCGTGACCGTAAACTATCCGGGGGCGTCTCCGGAAATACTTATGGACACAGCCATCGCGCCGCTCGAACAGGAAATCAACGGCGTCGAAAATATGATGTACATGTCCAGCCAGTGCAACGCCGACGGCTCCGCGACAATCACAGTGACATTTGAAGTCGGAACAAATATCGACACTGCGCAGGTTCTCGTACAGAACAGAATAGCAATCGCGGAGCCGCGACTCCCCGAGGAAGTCCGCAGCATAGGCGTCACCGTCAAAAAGCGCTCGCCCGATATGCTCGTGGTTGCCAACTTGTACTCGCCGGACGGCAGCCGCGACAAGCTGTATCTGACCAACTACGCAATTACCCAGATGAAAGACAGGCTCGCGCGCGTATTCGGCGTTAGCGACGTCAACATCTTCGGCGCGCGCGAGTACAGCATGAGAGTTTGGCTGAATCCCGACAGGCTTTCACACTTCAATATGACAGCTTCTCAGGTTGTAGCCTCTCTGCGCGAGCAAAACAAGCAGGTGGCTGCCGGAAAGTTGAACCAGCCCCCCTTTACAAACCCCAACGCAGCCTACGAGCTTATGATAAATACCCAGGGCCGCCTGAAAAGCCCCGAGGAATTTGAAAACATCATAATAAAATACACCGACGACGGCAAAATAGTGCAGCTAAAAGACGTCGCCCGCGTCGAGCTTGGGGCATACACATATTCGGACGAATCCTACCTAAACGGCAAATCTTCGGTCGCGATTGCAATGTACCAGCTGCCGGGCTCCAACGCGCTCGACACAGCAAACCGCATACACGCAACTCTCGAAGAAATGCGCAAGAATTTCCCTCCGGGTGTCGACTACCACATAGGCCTCGACAACACGACATATATTAGGGACTCCGTCAATGCGGTTTACCATACAATATACGAGGCAATCATACTGGTTGTCATAGTTATGATGGTGTTCTTGCAAAATTGGAGGGCGGCTGTAATACCGCTGTTTGCAATACCAGTGTCGCTCATAGGTACGTTTGCGATGATGTCGTTTTTCGGATTTTCCATCAACAACTTGTCGCTATTCGGCTTGGTGCTGGCGATAGGCATTGTCGTTGACGACGCGATTGTCGTCGTCGAAAACGTAGAGCGAAACATGCGCGACGGCTTGGACGCAAAGGAGGCAACCAAAAAGGCGATGACGCAGGTGCAGGGCGCGTTGATTGCAATCGTGCTCGTGCTTTCGAGCGTGTTTATTCCGACTGCGTTTATCGAGGGCATATCCGGGCAGTTCTACCGCCAGTTCGCGCTTACAATTGCAGTTTCAACCATTTTCTCCGGCATAGTTTCGCTCACTCTTTCGCCGGCGCTTTGCGCGATTATGCTCCGCCACCACGAAAACCCCGACTTCTTTACAAAAATATGGAATTTCCTTTTCGGATGGTTCTTTAAGGGGTTCAACGCAACTTTCGCGTGGGTGTCGGAAAAATACCGCGGCTTTGTGAAAATCGCGGTGAAGGTGTGGCCCATTGTCTTAATTTTGTACGCCGGGCTTCTGGCGCTTACGGTGTACCTGTTTGAAATCACTCCAAAAGGCTTTATTCCAAAACAGGATACGGGCTATATTTTCGTGACGCTCCAGCTACCCGACGGTTTGACATTTGCGCACACTAACGCAGTGCAGCTGAAAATCCAAAAGCTTTTGTCAAAAATGGACGGAATTGAGGACGTAATGTCCATCGTCGGCCTAAACGGCGCGACTATGGCGAAAACCTCAAACGCCGGCGCAAACTTTTTGAAGCTTAAATCCAAGGCCGAGCGCGAAGAGAAGGGCATAACTCTCGACAGCATCATAGGCGGGATTTACGGAATGCTCCAAAAAGAAGTCCCCGAGGCCTCTTGCTTTGTCATGACACCTCCCGCCGTAAACGGTATCGGCATGGGCGGCGACTACAAGCTGATGGTTCAAGACAGAACTACCCACGGCATAAAGGCTGTCGAAAAATACACAAAATTGATAGCGGCAAAGGCGACGGAGTCTCCCGAGAGCATTCTCGCGTTCACTACGTACCGCATATCGTCTCCGCAGCTATATGTGGATATCGACCGCGAAAGGGCGCAGAAACTGAGCGTTCCGATAAGCTCGATTTTCGAGACAATGCAGTATAACCTCGGCTCTGTCTACGTCAATGACTTCAATATTCTAAACCGCGTTTACAGGGTTGTCGCCCAGGCTGAGGACACTCAGCGCGGCGATGTTTCAGACATATACAACCTAAAAGTTCCGAATGTGCGCGGGGTGAATGTACCGCTCGGATCTGTCGCAAATATCCGCCGCACGATTGGCCCGGAGAGCGTCGCGAGATACAATCTGTATCCGGCGGCCGAAGTCACCGGAAACCTCGCGCCAGGATACAGTACGGGGCAGGCAATGGAGGCGATTGAAAAAATCGCGGCCGAGGTTTTGCCTTCCGGCATGGGTATAGAATGGACCGACTTGGCTTTCCAGGAAAAGCGCGTCGGGAATACAGCGACGATAATTTTTGCGATGTGCGTGCTCTTTGTGTACCTCGTGCTCGCGGCGCTGTACGAAAGCTGGAGGCTGCCGCTTTCCGTCATACTCGTAGTGCCCCTGGTGCTTCTGTTCGCGATTTCCGGCGTATTGTTGAGGGGTATGGACAACAATATTATGACGCAAATCGGATTTATCGTGCTGATTGGGCTTGCCTGTAAGAATGCAATACTTATAGTAGAATTCGCAAAACAAAGACAGGAAAAGGGCGAGGAAATCGTGTCGAGCGTAAGCAACGCGGCGAAGAACCGTTTGCGTCCGATATTGATGACATCTTTCGCGTTCATCTTGGGCGTGGCTCCGCTGGCGTTTGCAACGGGTTCGGCGTCGGAATTGCGCCAAGCACTGGGAACGTCGGTATTCTTCGGAATGATAGGCGTCACGCTTCTCGGTCTACTCTTTACGCCGGTCTTCTTCTATCTGATTCGGAAAAATTACAAAGTGCAGCAATAGTATACATATGAAACAAGGAAAAATCGCAAATGCCGCCTTCGCGGTATCCGCGCTTGCTCTGGCGGGGTGCATGGTGGGCCCCGACTACGTTGAGCCGAGCTTTAAAATTGCGGAAGAGGAGCTGATGAAAGAACACTTCTCCCGCGACGAAGGCCTATGGAAGACGGCGCTTCCCGCAGATTCTCTGCCCAAGGGCGACTGGTGGAAAGTGTTCAACGACAAGACGCTCGACTCCCTCTTAAAACAGTGCCGCGAAAACAGCCCTGATCTGAAGGCTGCCTTCTGGCGCGTGGAACAAGCCCGCGAAACAGCCCTAATGGACCAGAGCGACTTGTATCCGCAACTTAACGGAGATGCTTCATACTCGCGCACTGGCACTTCAAGAAATGCCAGGAGCTATTCTGGCACTTACGACAACTGGGCGGCAGGTTTTGGAATCACTTGGGACCTCGACCTCTTCGGAAGAATCCGCAGCATAATAGAATCCGACGTCGCCGAAGCGCAGGCGTCGCTCGACGAATACGAAAACTTGATGCTTTTGATGCAGGCGCAAGTTGCCACGCTCTATTTTACCATAAGGCAGTATTCGTCTGAAATAGAGCTGCTTGAACGCACCGTAAAGGTCCGCAAAGACCAGACCCAGTACGTCGCCCGCCGCTTGAAGTACGGCGAAGCAAACGATGTCGATATGCAAAGGGCTTTGCAGGAAGAGTACGACGCCTCCGCGCAGCTCGCATCTGTCGAAAGGCAGATGGCCACGGCGCGCAACGATATCGCAATACTGGTGGGGACAGTTCCGTCGCAGCTCAACTTTAAGCCGTCTCCGCTCCCGGAAACGCTTCCGCAGTTGCCTGCCGCAATACCCTCCGAACTTTTGGAGCGCAGGCCGGACGTCGCCCAGGCCGAGCGTAAAGTTTATGCCGCCAACGCGCGAATCGGCGCGGCGCATGCGGCGTACTTCCCGACGATATCGTTTTCGGCAGATACGAGCCTTTCCGCCGAAAAGATTGACAAGCTCATAAATTCTTCGAGCTTTGCGTGGGGTATAAGCCCGCAAATATATATACCAATTTTCCAGGCGGGCAGAATATACGCGCAAAAGCAGGTTGCGCTCGCCGCCCACAAAGAGGCAGTCGAAAACTACAAGAGCATTGTTTTAAGCGCAATAGGAGAGGTCGAAAACGCGCTTGCCCAGATAAATTATTTGAAGCGCGAATACGACAAGCGCACCGATGTCGTAAAGGCGTCTTTGAAGGTTCAAGATCTTACGCAGACGCAGTACGACCACGGCTATATAGACTACTTCTCCGTAAGCGACGCCCAGAGACTTGCGCTATCCAACGAGCGCGCGCAAATATCGCTTAGAGGCGACAGGTTTAAGGCGTACGTAAACCTTATATCGGCGCTCGGCGGAGGCTGGGTAGCTGACGTGCAAAAGCAAGACGAGGAGTTGAGGCCTGACTTGCTTGATCCGTACGAATTGTCGAAAGACAAGCCAAAGCCGCTCGGCGAAGAATAGGCTTTTATCTCTCTGCCGTTTTTACCCGGCGGGCGGCGCATGCCTAGCGGGTGAAAACTGTGCGGCGTGCCTAACGAATAGGCAAGGTGAAATTTGGCGCCCCATATAAAGGGGCGCTTTTTTTTTTTGCGTGCACAGTTCCCCTGCATGCAAAAATTTTTCGGGCTTAAAAACTGCGGCTAATGAGACCCAAGAGATAAGGTTGGAATAAGTCGGCTAATAATAAGAATACTGCGCAAAAAATTTGTTGCCGGCAGGGTCTTCTATTTGAACTTTTAGAATCTTGCGAAGTTTGCCTTAAAATGAAGTAAAGGATATTTGAACCTCTCGGCGGAAAAGTAAATGGAATGGCAGTCGCCGTATCGAATAGCACAGTAGTTTGCACATAGTTTATCGGTAAAGTGCAAGAATTTAGAAAAGTGCGGAAAAGGAAGACTGATATTAAAACGCTAAAAAAGGAGTGCCGCCCGTTTGCGACTCCATGCGACACTCAATTGCAAAGTATCGCAACCGCGCCGCACTTCAACCACTGACACAAGCGCTATCGGCTAAAACATTTTGAAAATAAAGAGGAAAATATGCTTTTAGGATTTACAGTTAAAGCGTCAAAAGGTACTTCAGTAAAGCAGATTTAAACTTTGCAGAAAAAGCTTTCGGAGACAAGTGATGGTAAATGCGCCGTCGGAAGAAGTCTTGAGAAGACTTAGCGCAAGCATTTTCGCTCCCCTTTTAGGCGCCCGAATAAGCACGGCGGAAGAATGAAAATTCTAAAAAAAAATGTGCGCAGACACACTTTATTTAGCAGTGGAGGAATCCCAATGAAGCTGACGCTTGGAGTGATAGTTTTTGTCGATCTTAAGGCGGGAGACGTAGTTTCCAATAGCGTACAAAATAACGTCTACACATCTATACAGCTTGGAAGGTGTTTTTAGCAACGTTCTATGGTTGTATTTATCTTTTTCAGGCATGCTGATTGCATTGCAAACGTGTTCGACAAGCTCGCAATCTTCGACGCGCAAGCTGCCCCCATAGACAAAAAATCCCTCAACCGCTTAACCGCGAATTGAGGGAGGTACAGATGTAAAAGGGGTTATTTCTAATCCCGTCCGTTCAAAAAATCTTCAAAAGAGTACCCGCCTTTGACAGTGGAATGTTTTATGAATCTATTTATCAAAAGAAGGATGAAACAGAACCCGACAAATACGCCGAAAGCAATTATGGAGGCGACAATAGTCCCGCTTATTTCAGAAGGAAGGAGAAACAGAGAAAGCACTCCCGAAACTACAAGAACCGTGAGAAGCAAATAAATCTCTATCTCTTTAATAACCTTCATCTAAACGAATAATTACAAATTTTTTTTCTAAATTCAATAAAAATCGGACAGATATGGCAGAGGAAAACTATATAATTTTTGATATAGACCGCAAACGCATGCTCGACAAACTTGCAATATTCGACGCAAAGGCCGCCCTCATAGACGAAAAATCCCTCAACCGGCTTAACCGCGAATTGAGGGAGGTACAGATGTGATGCGGGGTTATATCTTAGATGTACGGAAACATAATAAACTTTTTACCTGCCTTGTGACCAAACTTAATTAGGGCATTTAATAGACACAAAAAGAATATGAAGCTGCCCATGACGAAAAGGCTTATTATTATCGCAAAGATTGTAGACCACATTGTCGGTTCCGGATTCATTATCTTTCTATAAATAGAATATCGCACAAAAATTCATTAAGTCAATAAAAATCATACAGATATGGCAGATAAAAAGCCCTATAAATTTTGATATAGACCTCAAACGCGCGCTCGGCAAGCCCATAGTATTCAACGCCTAAGAGCAAAAAAACTTTAAAAATTTTTTATGCGGTGCGGCTGATTAAAAATGGATCGGGCAGGGCGAAGGATTAATTTTCGGAAAGGTATTCTGATATGTCGTTCAAGGTCTTTGGATCAAAAAATTTTTCGCCGTTTTCAATGGCTTTTCTTGCGGATTCTTCAAGGCGTCGAAGGGCGGCTGCCCGCTTGTTTTTAGTTTTCGCGTCTTCTGAAGATGCAAAGGATTCCATGTCTGCGCGCGGTTTGCTGTCAAGCCGCCGTGCGCCTTGACGTATAATTTCGAGCGCTTCGCCGTAGGCGGGAGTCCCCTTCGGAATAGCTTTGAAAATGGGCGACATTTCCGGGCGGTCAAAAGATACTATTTCAAAGCGGTAAAGGCGGGCGGCTATTCTGTTTTTTATCACGTTATTTTTCCATACGCCAAACGGCGCCTTTTGCTCCAAAATTTCCTTCTTTGAGTATCCGATCTTTTCTGCTTCGGGCGCTGCAAGCTCGAAAATTCTCTGTATTTCTGCGAACGCGAGCGGAGAACGCCCAGAGGGATTTTGAGGGTATGCGCTGTCTTCTGTGGAATAGTACGGCGCGTTGAGGTCTATCCATGCGCGGAGAACGGCAAATTCGCTTTCTGGCATTTTTACGCCGCTATGGCCGTTTCTTATCATGCGGACTATTTTGCTGTGTTTCGCGCCCCATGTGTTCGCCTCCACAACGGCGTCGGGCCCCGCGCCGATTGCGGATATTGCCTTCTTCGAGTGCAGCTGCAAATACGACTGGTTGAATACAAGCCCCCTGTCGCCGCAAAGTACAATTTTCTCCGAGCCTTTCCCGCCAAAGTCGTGGCATTTTACGCAATGTTTATCGAGTATAGGCTGTATGTTTTTTATGTATGAAAATTCCGAGCCAGTTGCGCCTGCCGGTGTCGGCTTTATTTTGCTCGGCTTTCTCTTCAGCGCAAGCGAATGCCTCAATGACGCCGGCGGAGGGGCGGCGCGGGATTCGTGGCAGCCTGCGCAAGACGCAATTTCACCGGGCAGGATAGACATACCGCTTCTCATAGTTTGGAGCATGTCGCCGTTGGCGTCGAGCGCCTGCAAATATATGAATTTCTCTGCCGGAACTTCAAAGTATGCCGAGCCGTCGCTCTCGACCGGGACTGTTCCGAGTATTATTTTATCGTCGTAATCGTCGTAATTCATTGCCGGAGCTTGCGAGCCTTCGTTTTCCCAGTATCCGCCGCTCCAATAGAGTTTTGGAGGATTCTCGACTATGCGCAGATATTTTATATCTCCCCTTTTTACACCCTTTAAGTGCGTTCCCTCGTAAACGTCGCTTACATACGCGAGAGCCTTTTCCGAAGTGTCGTATGAGCGTTGCGGGGCGGCGGTCATAGGGGGTGTGCGCCTTGCGAGAAGCTTTGCGTCGAACAGACCCATTCCTTCCGTGGATTTCCCTACGAGAACGTCCGTGCCGCTTTCAATGTCTGTAAGATACAGGTTCATTGTTTGCGATTTCTCTGACGCCTGCCTTGATGACAATATGAATTTCTCAGAAATTGGTTCGGGGTCCTCGTATTTGATTTTCACCGCCTTCATTGAGTCTGCGTATTTATCGCCGGGCTTGTCGATAAGCTTTCTCGCGCTCTCCGGAAAAATTTTAACTACTGATTTTTCGCCCTCCACGCCGATATTTTTGTCGATAATAGCCAGCGCTCCCCATGCGATGTCGTGGCATGATGACAGTATTGCGGCAACTTTGTTTGAATTTGGAATCTGAATGCCGTTGAGCGCTGGGTTTTTAGTCTCTTGACCCCAGTATAGGGCATGGCGGGTACCGTCTGGATTGCAAGTCCAGAGGCCTTGGGCTCCGGAAAAATTGCGGTCAACGTATTCCCACCGCGTGTAGAGGATTTTCCCGTCGCGGGTGATGGACGGGGTTCCCTCAAACTCTATCGAATTGCCTATTTGGGTTATGTTGGCGCCGTCCGGCGACATTTTATAGAGATTGCACATTATATGCCTGTTGCATCCGCAATATTTTGCGGCGCGCGTGGACGCGAATGCGATATCTCCGTCGGGAAGATAAATTGGGTCGATGTCCGAGACTTCCGCAAGGCGGGTTAGCTGCCTTATTTTGCGTGACTGCAAGTCCATCTCATAGATGTGGTAGGAGTCTTCAAAGGATTTGCGCATGGAAAAGAGAATATGCGAGGCGTCGTACGAGGCTTCGAGGTCGCGTATTATGCCTTTGGGGAGTTCGAGCAGTATAGTTTGCGACGGATTCCCTTTTGCGTCGAAGTCGATTTTAAGAAGCCGAGAGCCGCTTTTTGCGAGTTTATGCCAAGAATTTTGGTTAATTTCTCCCCTTTGGAAAATATTGGCGGTATTGTGGTGGTCTACGGGATATTGAGCTCTGAGTACGCATACGATAGATTTATCCGCAAGAGGTTTTGATTTTGCAAATTCGGCTGCGAATGCGGAAAATGTAGAAATTAAAAACGCTACAAAGAAAAGTGGCAATTTAATATACATAACAAACAGATAAATTAAATTTTGCGTGCGGACAAGGTAAAAAGAATACGGAATTGCTTGACATCGCGGAGCACAAAAACAAGATTTAAAACTTTAAAAAAGCTCAAGTGGTGAAATTGGTAGACACGTACGATTCAGGTTCGTATGCTTCACGGCATGAGGGTTCGAGTCCCTCCTTGAGCACCACTTTCAAGCCCGCTTAAGCAAACGCTTAGCGGGCTTCTTTGTCCCAGTTAATTGGGGTCAACACCAAAGGTTGTGGAATAGGTTGATTTTTTAGATTTGTCTTTCAT
>URAK01000008.1 GCA_900545705.1 uncultured Opitutales bacterium
TATGAAAGACAAATCTAAAAAATCAACCTATTCCACAACCTTTGGTGTTGACCCATTAACTCTTTTCCGAATTGCATACCCCCGCCGCCTGCGGAAATAACATTGCCTATATAAACATCGACTTGCGTGACCCAGGCTGTATTGTTCCAATTTTCGCTATACGACATTTTATAAAAATACGCAGAATCGTCGAATGTTGTTGGCGCCGACGAAGCGGCTTGCGTGCGGTCCTGGTCTAAATACCATGAGCTTTTATCTGAATATACGCTAGATACGCTTTTAAACCAATAGTCGGTTGCGTACAAGGGAGCGGATAAGAATATAGCAAGAGTTGCAATAATATAAGAAGATGTAAAATATTTACATTTTAATTTCATAATTTGCCTAATTTTGGGTTAAATGTATTCCTTGAATTAAAGAAATAGATAAGTTTATGCTAGATAGATTCTTATTTTAGGTCAATGTTTTTTACACTAAAAATAATTTTAATCGTAAATCATTGTTTTATATATTATACAATTCGGCCTTTATATCCTAATCGTTTAAATTCATATCAAATTGGCTACCATACAATTATTATCTTCGGTATTTTTTTCACATCTTAACATATTGCAAAATCTTTAACAAATTACGGTAAAGTAAAAATTATCTCAAACGTTTAAGTCAATCGTTTAAGTCAATCGTTTGCAAAATGTAAAAACCTAAATTTAAAATTTTAGACTGTTGCCACAAGCCTTGTAACCTAAAAAAACCGTATATTAAGCGCGGCTTAAAAAAACATTCCGTTCAACAATAAAAAAAGCCCAGAAATAATCTCTCCGACCTATCTGCCAGTCATTTGCTGTCAAAACGGGCTTCTTTGAGGCAGCAAAAAAGTTGCCAATAAGACTATTCTACTCGGCAAATGCTACATTCTAAGCAAGCGATAAAGTTATTCTATATTATACTTATGGCGCGCCACACGTTGCGCCACGTGAACCTTCCGTTCACCAATTTATTTTGACGTCAGCGGGTTGAACCTATTCCAGAATAAATGTTTTACAGATATCAGCCGGATTTACGGGCGCGAATATAAGGTTTAACTATATTCCCGAATAAATTCTCCAGACAAAAAAAACCGCACATTCGGTGCGGCTTTAAACTTAAATTTCGTTTAACAGCAATAAAACTGCCAACAGAAGTAATCTATTCGTCTACCTGCTTGCATTTTACTGTCAAACAGGCTTATTATAGACTAAAACCCCGCCCTACTCGGCAAATGCTACGTCCGGGTCAAGCGACAGAGTTATCCTGTATTGCACCCCAGGGCGCATCACAAGCGGATGTTCGCGCGAATAGACCTGCAGGTAGTGTATCTTTCCCCAGTATGAACGGTATTGGGGATCGCTAGACACAACTTCAGTGTCGAGCCAGTTGCCCTGGAAATCGTCTTTCTCGATGCTTACGCCAAGCCCATTTTGGCCAATCGCAAACGACATCGGAACGTGGTATTCTGAATGCGGCGAACCTATCGCGACTACCAAGCGCAACTTGTCGAGAGTTATCTGGTTAAATACCGAATATACAAAGTCACCCACAATCTTGTTCCCGGAAAAAGACCACGACACTTTGCACGAGCCTATTCCCTTCACAATTTCCCCGTCTGCAGTGATTAAATCGGGCTGTTCGTATCTAAAGAAGTATGAGTTTCTAAGCCCGAGCCCCGAAGTGCATTTTTTGCCGTAATAAGACGGAGTTGTCACTTTGTCGCCAAAAGTGAGCTCGGGGATTAGAATCGGAAGGTACCTGTCAGCCGGCCAATCGAATATCCCCGGCATATGCGGGAACGCGAGCGAAGACGAAATGTTGCGCGCCCCGGGCGCAGATACGGGAAGGTGTATGTGAAGCCCCGTATCGGCATTCATATAAATAAACAACCCCTGCTCTTTTCTTGGGGAATTATCGAGCATTATGTATTTGCCGTATGTAGATGGCGTCGCACTCTTGGGCTGCAGAGGCTTGCCGACCGTTTTCGCAAGTCTCGCCCATTGGCACAAGTAGCGCGCGGCGTCAAAATTCGCCATTCTCGTGGTGCAGGTTGCTTCCGCGCTGCGCTCGGCGTCGCGGATTACGAGGTATCCGTGCTCCTGGTCGAGATATGTCATAAAGAAGAACTGGAAGAGCCTGCGCAATATATCCATGTATTCGGGCATTTTGTCGTCCGAAATCCAGTTGTCGCGCATAGCCTGCAAAATCATGGATATGCAGTGCATTTGCCCGTACGCGCCTATGTTGCGGCCGTACGCCCAGCCGAGACCGTCGGAGCGCACGATATCGGGCATTATTCTCAGATATTTTTCGGCGAAAGTGCGGAGGCTCGGAATTTTTCTGTCGCGCAAGTGCATATTCGCATGCAATTGCAGCGACTGGCGGATAAACACAAAAGAAACGACTCCGAATATGTCGAATACTCCGTCCAAGCCGAAGGAAGGTTTGTCGTCAAAATATTTTCCGCGGGAAGTCTGCTCAATGCGTTCGAGGAATCTGTCTATTAGCTTGCCGGTTTCGTCCTTTTTGCTGAGGCCCATGCTGAATCTCGCGACAGCCTTTGCAATGTTGAATATCTGCAAGTGGTCTTCGTAGTCGCTGCGCGCAAGCAGGCGCTTGTCGAGATTTTTGCGGGTTTCTTCGGAAAGCTTTTCCCAGACGAGGTTTCTATCCTTTGACGGGCCGAAAGCGAGCAGCCCGAGCGACGAGTATGCAAGGCCGTCCTCGGTATATTCTTTGTCGTTGGTTTGCGCCGTTATGCACGCCGCAGTTAGATCGACTATATTCCTGCCGTCGATTTCTGTAAGCCCGGTCGCTCTATGGAATTCGCCGAGCGCCATTGCTGCATGGCCGGGTTCGCAATCAAATGAAGTTTCGTTTTCGACAGGGACGATCGAGCCGTCGGGATTTATCGCCTCTATGTTTTTGCCCAAGATTGATTGGGCCATATCCATGCATTGCGCGGAAAAATTAAGCATCTAAAATTCTCGTAGATTCTGTTAATGTAATATATTAATCCCTTATTTTTTGCAGACTCGCGCATGCTTGTCAACATTTTTAGACGCGGCAGCGCAAGCTCCTTCCCTTATTTTTTCAAGTCTGTCCGCCAGATAAAAGATTCCGCATGCAGAGAAAAAATAGGGGAAATAGCATAATAAATAAGCAATAATTACGACATTATTAATATTATTTTTTTATTGATTATATTAAATTATAATTCATTATTGCGGAAAATGAAAACCTCCGCAAGCAGCACTTTTATTCGACGCACAATATCAGTCTCGCAAGAGCTCGACGAAGCTATCGCAAAGTTTGCAGAACGCGAATTTTGCGGCAACGCAAGCGCATTCATAGCCCACTGCGTGATTCAATACATAACTTGCCGCGCGTGCAGAAACGCCGATTCTAAACCCTCTAAGCCTGAAACTATTTCGCCCCTAATGGCTAGGCGCCCGGATAAAATTTTTATTCTCTCCCACGCCACTTCCGCAGAAAAATTTAGGCAGCAAAATAGTTTTACACTCTAAACCAAGCCAAACTGTTATTTTATAAAATTTTGTGCTTTAGAAGAATTTTACAGTAAAATTTTTTGAATAAAAACGTATTTTCCCCGCCGGATTTTTCCCGGGGAAAGTTGCGCCGATTTTTTACTTGCACCGCTTAGGCGATAATATCCGTAAAGCGTTCAAGCCATTCGAGAAATTTTTCCAGCATACCGCGCGAATGCGCCTTCAACTCGAAAAGCTCCGCCGACGGCGTCCTTACAAGGGCTGCAAAAAGCCTTTTTTCGACGCCTGACAACCCCGCAAAAAAATCCTCTTTCACAGGGTATCCTTCGTCTCTGGCAAATAAATACAGAAATTTTAGCCTTACAATAGCCGAAGGATTGCCGGCGTCTATCGCATCGAGGGATTTTCGCAAGCGGATAGAAAATTTTGAAGTGTCCTCCACATGACGCCCGTTTTTAAGCGCAACTTCGGCAAGGGCAGCCGCATCTTCAAAAGCTTCGTAGTTTGCGGCTATACGGGTACGGCGCCGCAATATTTCAAAATCCCCGAGAAATTTTAACCCTCCTCCGCCTGAAGCGGAATTCAAAACAGCGTCAATGTCATCGAATATGTCTGGAAGCACCGACGTCTTTTTTGACGATATTTTTTTTATCACGGAAAGCAGCCCAAGCTTTCCGGAAAAAGCCTCGATATAAAGCGAACTCTCGCCCCGCAGGTCGCGGCGGAGCACTGTAATGTCCTCAGCGGATACTTCGCCGCCCAATTCCTATTCCCCCTTTTTTTCGTCGGTTATCTGCGGGGTGAAATCTCCCCATTTAGGAACTACTGCCCCTCCTGAAATAATCAGTTTCATTGCGTCTCCGACTGTCATATCCAGATATGTAAGCGAATCTTTCGGCACCATTATCAAAAAACCGCTCGTAGGATTGGGAGTCGTCGGGACAAATACGTTTACAACAACCTCGCCAGTGCGCGCCTGAATTTCCCCCTGCGCCTCGCTCGTTACAAAGCCCACCGCATACAGTCCGGTGCGGGGAAATTCGAGCATTACTACGCTCTGAAAAACCGCCTTGTTTTGCTTCGAGAACGTATCAACAATCTGCTTTACAGTTCTGTAAACAAGCCCAACTCCAGGAATCTTATTTATCGCAGCCTCGGATATACCGATAAGTATTCTCGCAAAAAAGAATTTGGAAAGCACTCCAAGCGCCGTAATAAAGCACAAAACAACAAGAGTCGATATTAGGTCGAGCATCAAAACGCCAAACCCGGACGTCGGGAATGTCTTGTCGAAGTGGTTGAATAGCGGCGCAAAAAGCAGCTGCGAAACGGGAGTTCCAATGTTGCGCACCAAAAATATTATCACAAAGAGCGTCACCGTCAGCGGCAGGGCTATAACAGTGCCAGTCAGCAGATAGTTCCCAAATTTTTTAAACATATTTTATTTTTTAGGTTGCGAGATAAATTTAAAAATCGGCTTGCGGAAATGTGCGTCGAGAATTTTCATTGCCTCAGCCTCGGCGGCGCGCATTTTTAGGGCGTCCTCATCGCTTACGTCGTCCACTCCGGCAAGATGCAGGTACCCGTGCGCCACATACAGGCACAACTCGCGCGAAGGTGTATTTCCAAAATCCCCCGCGCGCGTCAAAGCAGTTTCGGCGCTCGCGCAGATTTCCCCCGCAAATTCTCCGTCGCCTTCTCCCTCGAATGTTATGACATCCGTAGCAGTGGGAATGTTCATAAAGTCGGCATGTATCTTGGCTATGCGCGCGTCGTCAAAAAACGCCACCGACAAAGCCCCATCTGGCGCGCGCAAATGCGCGGGAAGATCGGAATCGAGCGCGCGGACAAACTTTCTTAGCCGCCTCGGGTCATACTCTAACATTCCCGACATATCCAATATATCAACGCTTCTTTTATTCACGGCATTAAATCCTGTATGCGTTTGAGCGAGTCCGCCGCCGCTTCACGATCGACAGCATGGTTTAGCTCAAGAGTAAATATGTGTTTTTCCGGATTGAAAAATTTAGACAGGCTTTTGAAATCAATTATTCCCGCGCCTATCGCCACATGGTCTTTCCCTTCTGCCGTACAGTCGTGCAAATGCCAGCCCGCCTGGTACGGAAGAATCTCCTCCGCGAACGCCTCTTGCGCGCATACGCCGCTTAGCTGCTTTATCATAGAGTGCCCGACATCGTGCCACGCCCTAACTTCAGTGATTTCTGAAAAGCCCTCCATCAGTTCGCGAAAGTTGCATTCCAATGGAAGCGCTCCAATGTGCTCGCGGTTTTCAATGCAAAGCAAAACCCCGTTCTCTCGGGCGGTTTCCGCGGCGACTGAAAAATTTGCGGTCAAATTTGCGTAATCCTTTACGCTTATTCCCCGCGCGCGCTTCAAAAATTTTTCCAATGTTTTCTTGTACGCCGCGTTCTCCTGCAATTCTCCATATTTCTTGTCTTTCAAAAAATTTTCCACTTTCGCCCAAGGCCTAAAAAAGAAGTACGACAACCTTCCCACATGGCAAACGAGCGCCTTTGCGCCTATTTTTCCGCCAAATTCGAGCGAGTTCTTCGTATGTCTCAACCACTGTGAAGACTCCTTGTCTGAAGCGGTTGACGGCGAATAGAGATCCGGCGCAGCTCCTGTGACAAACGGAGGAAGCGGACAAAAATTATGGGTTGACGACACTTTGACAACTCCGTCCTCCACCGCCTTTAATATGCCGCCCACTGCCGCAATTGGCGTCGAATGGCTAATCTCGACGTATTCGTACCCGAGCGCAGCCGCGGCTTCGAGCATTGCGTAGCCGTCAGCGCCGAATGAGCGTTGCAGATAGCTTGTTGAAAGGGAAATTACAGGTTTCATCGCGTCCATATCCTGAGGGAGGACAGCATAAAGTACTCTATCGCCGGAGCGTCCGGCATATTGAGCTCCATATATGCGGCCGATTTTTCAAGCGCCGCAACAGCCCTCGATATTTTTACCGCAGGGACTCCGTTGCCGCCGAGCGCGCAATCCACGCACGCGTCTTCTATATCGGCCAAAAGCCGCTTTCTCAAAGCTCTTCTTTGGCTTGCGCGCACTGCCTCTATCATTTCGTCGTCGAGTTCGTCGCTCTCGGATTCGTCCATATCGGCAATCTCGTCGACAAGCCTTCCAAGAATCGCCCCAAAGCGCGCTATCAGCCCGTAGCAGCCCATGACCGCCCCGGACACGCCGTCTCCCTTGCGGATTTTCCCGCCCATTAGAGTCTTTTGCCACTTTTTAAAATCTTCCAGCCATTCGATCCACTGCTCGTCGTCGAGGGGCTCCGGCTCGGAGTCCACCCGCAGGGCTATACAACGGCTTCTGATAGTGTCGAGCAAATCGTTTGGGCGGGTTGTGAGCATGAAAATCGTTGTGTCAGGCGGCGGCTCTTCCAGCGTTTTAAGAAAGGCATTGGCCGACTCAGCGTTCATTCTGTCCGCCTCGTGGACGATTGCGACTTTAACTGCCCCTGCGCTCGGAGACTGGCGTATGTCGCGCAATAGTTTGCGCATAGTGTTTGGCGGCCAGTCTCCCCCCGCCCTGTCCGACGCGCTTCCTATTTTTATGAGGCGCATCTTCCCTTCAGGGCGCAGCTCGAACAAGTCCGGATGCCGCGCGCACGGGCGCCCGAAAAGCAGGCTTGCGGTTTTTTTCGCCACATCTTCAAGAGCCGTGGCGGAATTTCCGTACAGTAAAATCGCATGGTGCAGCCTTCCGTTGCGGAAGGCTTTTTCGAGTATGCTCTCTGCCTTTGAAATGGAACTCACCGCAGTTTTTCCTCCACCGCCGCGAGAATTTTAGAAAAGGTCTCCTCCTTCGAGCCGGACGAATCCACAACTGCAAACCTTTCGGGCTCGCCCCTTGCTAGTTCGAGAAATCCCTCGCGGACTTTCTGGTAGAATTCGAGCTTTTCAGAGCCCATTCTGTCGGTGTCTCCGTTGTCGCGCCTACCGGCGCGTTCAAGCCCCTCGCGCGCGTCTATGTCGAGTACTATCGTAATGTCGGGCACGAGCGAATCTGTGGCAAAACTGTTTAAATATTTTACCGTATCCGCGCCTATCGAGCGGGCGGCGCCTTGGTACGCGCTTGTAGAATCGTAGAACCTGTCGCTTATCACTATTTTTCCCTGTTCGAGCGACGGTTTTATAAGCTTGTCGACATGCTCTGCCCGCGCCGCTTCAAACAGCAATATTTCTGTCCGCGCCGACATCTGTCCCAAGCTTTTGTCCAATAAAAGCGCCCTAATTTTTTCAGAGAGCTCCGTGCCGCCCGGCTCCCTCGTAAGCACGCATTCGCGCCCAAGCCCCTCGAAATATTTTGCAAGAGACCTCATATGGGTGCTTTTGCCGCACCCCTCCGAGCCTTCAAAAGTTATGAAAAAACCGCGAGCCATTTTTCAACTCCCCCTAACAGAAAGCCGCACTTACCTACAAGCGGCCGCCGCCTTCAACAGAGCCTCGCCGTTTTTGAAGAACTCCGTCCCCGCGACTATCGTATCCGCGCCGCGCCCTATGCATGACGCCACATTTCCAGCCGTAATTCCGCCGTCAACCTCTATTCGGTAAGAGAGCTTCATTTCTCTTCTCATTTCCGCAAGCGCCGAAATTTTATCGAGGGCAACCGGATTAAACGACTGCCCCCCAAAGCCGGGCTGCACGCTCATAACAAGCACGAGATCTACGCGCGGCAAATACTGCGCAACCTCCCCGACAGGCGTTTTTGGGTTTATTGTAATCCCGATTTTCTTTCCCGCAAAATGGATCTCGTCAAGAGTTCCCATAATCGGGTAGTCGGGCTCGACATGCACAGATATTAGGTCTGCCCCCGCCTTGGCAAAAGCGTCGACATACAAGTTCGGATTGTCGAGCATTAAATGCACGTCGTAAAACATATCCGGAAACTTTGCCTTCAATGCCTTAACGACGCCCGGCCCGAAAGAAAGATTCGGGACAAAATGCCCGTCCATCACGTCCACATGGACCCATTTAAGCCCGGCCGCGCGTATCGCGCCGACAGATTCGCCGAGGGCCGCATGGTCGCCGCCGAGAATCGACGGCGCTATTTCAAGACTGTTTACCATATTCCTATTACGGCGTCCTTTACCTTGTCGCCGAGTTCCCTCATCAATACGGGCATGCTCTCGTATTCGTTTGATATGAGGTTGTTGTTGGGGCCCGTGTAGACGGTTATGAATGCCTTTACGGGGCGGTCCTTAAATATTACCTGCCCGTTCGAGCGCGTCAAAGTGCATACGGCTGTGGCGGTAATTCTGTACGACGCGGCAAGGGCTGTATCGCTCGCCTTTGTTGCTATCGGGATTTTTTCGTAGTTTACGATTGTCGTCGAAAGGGTTGCTTGGGCCTCGCTCTGGTACGCCACGCGCAAGTCAGGCACTTGCATCAGGGCTTTCGAGATTGCGTTTGTAAGCAGCGGGGCGGCCTGCGGCGCGTACGATACATTTCGCACAGGGCTTACATACACCGAAGAAAACGGAAGGTTTACCGCCGTTCCCGCAAGGCGGTAATTCGAGCAGCCGACTATAAACGTCAGCATGCAAACTGCCAATATTGCAAAAATATTTCTCATAGAACGTCGTCGGTTGCGTTGTCGATTTGCGACTGCGTCCATTGGTAGAAGCCGTCGTCGAAAAGGTAGTCTCCGAGGCCGTCGCCGTACATCGGCGCGAGCTCCTCGTATGATTGCACGGAGCCGTCGGGCATTACCTGCTCGACCACCGCCGCACCGGGAGTTTCGAGGAATTGGTCGACAGACATCTCCTCAAACGCCTCGCTGTTTAGTTTTTCGATATGGGTGTCGTCCTCGAGTTCCGACAGGCTCATCGGCTTGTACCTGCCCCATATCCAGTCATACGGGGTCATCGGCGCCGGAATGCCTTCGCGAATTTTTTTTAGCTGCGCCTCGGCCTCTTTCGCGGCCGGGCTGTTGGGCGCAAGCGTTATGGTCTCGTTGTAAAATATCGACGCCGCGACTCCGTTGTTGCGGTAGTAGTAATAGAAATCCCCCATTACAAGGCGGCTGCGCGCGTACGTATCCTCCATTGCTTCAAGGCCCTCCTCGGCGCGCGCCACTTGGGATTCGTTCGGGAATAGTATTAGATAGTCGTTGAAAAAACTTATGGCGTTGCGCGTCGGAGTCTGGTCGTATTCGGGGCCTTGCACAAGCGACCTGTAAACCTTCGCCATTTGCAGGTAGGCGTCGGAGGCAAACATGCTCTTGGGATAATTGTTTATCAGCCTGTCGAGCGCATCGAACGCAACGTCCGGCTTGTCCTCCTGCTCGGCAATAATGGATATGTTCATCAGCGCTATGGGAGAATAGTCGCTATACGGGGCGTCCTTTACGACGGATTCGTAGATTTTTATTGCGTCGTTATAATTTGTAAACCACGGGAACCAACCCCAAAGATACGGAGTTGCGCCGCTTTGGATTGTTGCGGCAACGTCGTATTCCGCCCCTATTATTTGGTTAAAGCGCGGATAGTCAGGATATTTTTTCACAATTTCCTGCAAGGCGTCAAACGCGTCCATAAACTGTCCGCGTTTTACAAACGCCTGTGACATCTGGTAATACGCCTCTGGCGCGAAAATGGAATTTGGGTAGTCGTTCACGACGATTTGATAGTATCCCAAAGCGGCCCAATAATCGCCTTCGTCGAGGGCCTTTTTGCCTTCGTTCATCGCTTCGAGCGCGTTTTGGACATTGATGTTTTCACCGAGAACATTGGCCAGAACACCGCCCTGCACCTGCCAGCCTTTGTCGGGTGTCCAGACCAAATCGGCGCGGACTGCGCAATACGCAACACACAATACCGCGAACCCAACGCTTCTTATAATTGAAGTGATTTTCATTTTCGCATCTATTAGAACATTAAAAACCGGCAAATGGCAACAGAAATTCTACCCCCATTTTTACGGCTGCATAAAAATCCCATTTTTTCCCGCATAACGTTTTTTATCCCTTACGCCGCTCGCCCAAAAAAAACAAATATGCACAATAAAAAATTTTTTATCCTATGGCAGTTTTTTTAATCGCTCTCTATATTTAGAAAAAAATTTTTCCACGTTAAAGATTCCGCGCGCAATTTAGAAAATTTAAGGGTGCGCCGCAATGAAATTCGTTAAAACTTCCCCAACATCATCTTCATGGCGACAATACTTGCGCTTTTTTTGAATAAAAAACCGCGGCAATAAAAATTTCAGCTAATTATACTTGTAGCAAGAGCAGTGGCTCGCTCATGCTATTAGCCGAAAGAAAAAAAATTCCGATTCCAATTCGCGGCGGCAATTTCATCTACAATTTGCGCCAACGAAAATACTTAATGCGATTTTTAAACAAATACCGCCGCTTGCCCTGCGATTCATGTTTTGTAGATATTAAATAATTACAATACGAGAACCCGCACACTCTCCCACCTACGGGAAAGCTATATTATTTTCCACACCGCACTGCCGACGCCAAGACCCTTGACGAGTCTATAATACTTTCGAGCCGCGCAAAAGCCATCGTATTTTTCAATCCGCTTGAAGCGCCGCAAACTTCAAGCCGAATATAGTTGTCTGTGTACGCAAGGTACCTTCCGCCTTCAATCGGCTTTTCAAAGAGGATTGGACGAACCTTGCCAAGCTGCGACGCCATAAACCTCTCGTGCATTTGCGCGGCAGCGGCGCGCAAGTCGTCTGAGCGCATGCGGCGCACGCGCGGCGGCGGCGTATCCGCGCCCATTGTGGCTGCGAGCGTCTTAGGGCGCGGGGAAAATGTGAATACATGAGCGTACGAAAGCCCGCTTGAAAGCATCGCTTCCTTCGTCTCAAGATAGTCGCAATCCCTCTCAAACGGGTGCCCGCAAATAATGTCCGCCCCAATGGAGATATCCGCGCACTTGTCCTTGGCCTTGCGCACAAACTCCAGAAATTCCGCCGCCGTATTTTTGCGGCGCATGGCTTTCAAAACCCTGTCGCACAGGCTCTGGGCGCATACGTGAAAATGCGGCTGCAATTTGTGCGAATTGTCCGCCGCGCGCTCCAAAAGGGCGTCGACAGGCATATCCTGCGGCTCTATGCTCCCTATGCGTATGCGCGACAGTCCGCCTATTTCATCAAGCGCATCGACAAGTTCGACAAGCCCCCCTTCGGGAGTCGAGAATTTTGTTATGTTTATGCCGGTGAGGGTTATTTCTCGGGCTCCGCGGGCGGCAAGGTTTTTTGCGTCCTCTAATATTTCTCCAAAACCCCTGCTTCTCGGCCTCCCCCTCGCCCGCGGGATTACGCAATAGCTGCAACAGTTGTCGCAGCCGTCCTGTATTTTCAGATTTACCCTGTCGTCGATAAATCCGCACTCGGATACAGAAAATTCTCCAGTTGCGGGCTCGGTTTTTTCGGCATTCCCCGCGCCTGCCGCCGACAGTAGCATATCGATTACCCCGCTTTTCGACGGATTGCCTGTCACTATTTTTACATTACTTATTTTTCCGACTTCTCCCGGCGCAATTTGGGCGTAGCAGCCTGTCACCGCAATCAGAGAATCCGGATTTGCCCGGGCAAAAATCCTTATTACCTGGCGTGTCTTTGCCTGCGCAAGCACTGTCAATGCGCATGAGTTAACCACCGCAAAATCCGCCTTTTCCCCCCAAGGTACAACTTCCAACCCGCGGGCGCGCGCAATGTCAGCCAGCGCGAACGACTCATACGCGTTTACCCTGCACCCGAGATTGTATATCGCAATTTTTAGCGGGGAGTCCATGTCGATTGGCTATTTTATTTTGCGGAGCATTAAAAAGAAAATTTATACAAAATCGCGCGGCGCGCTACATTCAAGTCGCCGCGGCTGCAAACGCATCTAAAAAAACGTAAGCGCCCTGCGGCAGCGCCAAAATTGAGCTTTTGCGCGGAATGATTTAGAACTTATTGCGGCGCGGCTTTTCCAGCCCGCGCTCCAGCCGAAGGCCGGCAAAAAAAAAAGCTCCTGCGCGGAGCTTTATAAAAGATATTTATGCGCGATTAGCGCGAGCGAACGCGCGAAAACTTCTTCTGGAACTTTTCGACGCGGCCGGCAGTGTCGACAAAGCGCTTTTCGCCGGTATAGGCGGGGTGGGAATCGCTCGTGACGTCGCGGGTAATCATATAGCAGTCCACGCCATCTATCTTTTCAATCTGCTTGCTTTTCATGGTTGAGCGTGTCACAAAGCGCGCGCCGCTCGAAACGTCAACAAAGCACACGGGGTGGAAATCGGGATGGATTTTGTCTTTCATTTCTGCTGTAAACTCCAAAAGTTGATTAGCCCTGCTTCGCCTTGTAGCGGGGATTGGTTTTGTTGATGATGTAAACGCGGCCTTTCCTGCGCACTACTTTGCAGTCGGGATGGCGCGTTTTCAAAGACTTGATGGACGATACGACTTTCATGTCAACTCTCTCTTCTCTTTGCTGAATTTAATTAAAAGACGCTTATGAAATACGCCGCCCTCAACTTTGTCAACATATTTTTTATATTCTATTTGGCGGCCTTGTTCGGCGGTCTATCGGCGCGCCCGCCAAACCGTTAGAATAAAAGTCTCGATCGAACCTGCCAAGAGCGCGGGGGCTGTAAATGGCGAGTGCTGCGCATCAGCCGATTGGCCGCCTGTCGGAAAATACGGGAATTCTCGCGCGGATTTCGTCCACCATACCCAAATCTATGTCGGCTAATGCCAGGCTTTCCTCGTCCGGAGGGCACTCAGCCACAATTTCGCCCCATGGGTCGAAAACCGCCGACATACCGCAGTACTTTACGCTTCCCCCGCGGAAAACCTCAGGCCCGCATTGGTTGACCGCCGCCACATAGCACTGGTTTTCTATTGCGCGGGCGCGGCATAGAATCCGCCAGTGCTCCGAGCGCGGATGCGGAAACGCCGCACATATTATTATAAGTTTTGCCCCCATGTCGGCAAGGCGCATAAAAAGTTCTGGAAATCGGATGTCGTAGCATACAGCAAAGCCTACTTTGCCCAAAGGGGAATTATTTACGACGGCGGATTTTCCCGGTGTCACAAACCTGTCTTCGTGAAATACTCCGAAAAGGTGGATTTTGTCGTAATGAGCAAGCTCACGTCCGTCGGGAGCGTAAAGCGCAAGCCTGTTGCTCGGCGCGCGCCAGCCAGGCTCAATATGCGGGAACGAGCCTGCTACTGCCACGGAATTTGCGGCGGCGATATCCGACAGCCGCTCCTCAATTTCGCACGGATGCTTTTCGAGGAATTCCGCATTTTTTTTGTAGTCGAAACCCGAGACGAACATTTCCGGGAATACGACAAGCTCCACGGATTGTGCGGCGGCCTCCTTTGCTGTTGCCGCCGCCCTGTCGAGATTTTTTTCAAATTCTCCGCGAATTACGGCGGTTTGCGCTAAAGCAATTTTCATATAAATTTTAAAGTTTTTACGGCGGAGCAACCGTCGAGGGCGTTTATTTTCTTTAATATTGAGCGTGCCGAGAATTGGAGTTCTTGGCGGACTTGCGGATTTTGCGCGCATGCGTATAAAATTCCAGCGCGCATATTTGCCGGCGAAGACTTGCCCGCGAATTTCGGCGGAACGCATTTTTGCCAATTCTCTACTATTGTTTCAAATGAGGATTTTGACTTAACCTTGGCGGATATTCTCGCCATCAGCTTTTCAACTATTTTATCCGAGCGCATTGGGGCGCCGCCCGTTGAGCGCGCGCGCGAAATCTTTTCGCGGTAGGGCATTCCACGAAAATCGCTGAGAATCCTGCTATCTTCGTTTAAAGACATTTTTGCGCCGCCCTATCAGCCAAAAATTTTTCGAGGAAAAAAACGCAGTTTATCGCGATTGAATGGTAAATCTTTCCGGATTTAACCATTGGCCAAAGCTCGGACACCCGCGCGAGTTTTGTCTGAATTTCCTCGTTTGAGTCCCAGTGCGGCTCCGAGATTTTCCTTGCCGAATCAATAACTACAAAGTGCGAGAGGTTTTCATGCAGAGCCGGATTTGGAGAATAAGACGCCAAGAGTACGGGATTTTCGCCGGCATAGCCCGTCTCCTCCAAAAGTTCGCGCACAGCCGCCTTTTCCGGGGATTCCGAAGTCTCGATTATTCCGCCGGGAAATTCCCAAGACATTTTGCCGCTTGCAAATCTGTACTGGTTTACAAGGACCACAAAGGGGTCAGACGGGCAGCCTGAATCGACGAGCGCCGCAGTCTGGACCCAGTCGTTTGAGCGATTGACGTAAAAATCGCCCGTGCGGCCGTCAGGGTGGCGCATGGTCTTTTTTACTATTTTAAAAACTTTACAGTCCGCGACTGGGGTTTCGGAAATTTCCTTCCAGGCGCGCGGAGTTGCTTCGGTATTCATAGTAATATGAGAGTGCATTACGGCGGATTTACCGCAAGTAAATTTATATGCAAAAATCGAAATTATATTAAACTATATGCCGCTAAAATAAAAATGAATTTTGCGTTCTGCCCCTTTTTTATAATTTCGAGGAACAAAATCTTTTTCAATGGGTTGTAGAAATTAAACCCAAAGGTGTTAATCCGATATATTTTGTGCTAATATCGCAATAAATTGTTTGACATTGAATACACTTGTTTTAGCTTTTAAATTTAGATTTAAAATTAACATTATGGATATGAAAAAGTTATCTATATACGCTTTAGCGGCTTTTTCCATGATTGGCACTCTGGGAGCAGAAAGCCTTTCGCTAATTACGGGAGAAAATGGCGAGATTTCAGAAAAATTTGATTGGAACGACACTTCAAAATGGACCCCCACAGTGTCGGAAGTTGCCGGCAACGACCTCAACCTGAACTTTTCCACCACCACGGAAGTGACTTCGACGATCAATGCAGGCTTTACTGCGGGAGATGTTGTTGTAAACGTAAAACAAAACGCGCCATCGGCATCTGACGGTGGGAAAGGCCACTTTTTTGTAAATATTGAAGGCAATACAACTTTTGACAGCCTCACATATAATATGACCTCTCCGGCATGGTGGGGCTCATATATTAGGATAAAAACCGGCTCTACCCTGACCATAAATAACGACTTATATGCCGGCAATAGCGGCACAAATGCAAATTTTATAAATTTTGTATCAAATAATCTGGCCGACTATTTGGGCAATATCTACGTAAAGGGCAATTTGGTGTTTACCTCCAACGAATACCATCCTCAAACACACGCTTTATGGACCCAGCTTGGAGACTTTACAGTAAAGGGAGCTTTTGTAATGAAAGCTGCAAACGTAGGCGACGCTGGTAGGTGGAGAATTTCAAATGGCAAAACAACCATAGGCGGACTTTCGGGAGAAAGCACCTCAGTACATCAGATATACATAGACAACGACACTTCCATAACATTTACAAATAAATCCGATTACTCGTGGAACGGCTCTATAACCGACGCCGACAGCGGGGCGGCAAACTCTAAGAAATTCAATATAGTAATGGACGCCTCCGCCACCGGCAAGCAAACGATGTCAATAACAGGCGGTTCGCTTAACGACATCACTCTAAACGGCGGAAAATTTATACTATCTTCGGCAACCGCCACAACGGGCAAAGTATCCCTAAACGGCGGATATTTTGGGGTTGGGAACAACAGCACCGCGATAAATTCCGCGGAGTGGAATTCCGGCGGGTTGTTGTTCGATATGGCAGCTATTGAAAACGGATATAAAATCACGATAGAAAATTCCTTCACCAAAAACGGCGACGGGCTGATAGAGATTGATTTTGACGGCCTAAACGGCGCCGACTATATTGGGGATACTTTTGATTTGATAACCGCAGGCTCACTCGAGGGCTTTGACGTTGACAACGCGAACACAGACTTTGTCGCAAAAAATCTGTACGGGGCATTGGCCGACTTCGTCTGGGACGGGAACAGCCTGTCCGTGACGTTCACGCAAATTCCGGAACCTGCTGCCTTAGCCGCAATTATCGGCGCCGCCGCGCTGATTTTGGCCTTGCGCAGAAGAAGGGACTAAACGGCAAACTTGGATTATTTCGCGACGGACGTTTTTAACTCGCGTTTATCCAAAAGTCGAGTTGCACATCTTGAATTATTATACGGACGGTTTTTTAACCGTCCTTTTTTTTGGGCATAAACAAAAAATTTTTTTGAGCAGAACACCCCGACATAAATTTTTTTGATAAGCACTGGCCAAACAGACAAAATTTTATCTGGGAAATATGGTCTGAACAGGCATACAAGCTTATAAAACAAACCTAGTTGCCTTTTTTATAAAAAGACAGACACGCTTATTTAATTATACGGCGGGCTCTGCGCTTAATTATTCCGCGCACAAAAATAGATTTTCCTACCGAAAGATATTTTTCATTTGCAACCTCAGCTATACGGCAAGAACACTATCTTCGGAACGCAGCATAAAAAAAACGGGAAAACTTACGTTTCCCGTTTTATTATAAAAAACAATTTCTACAAAAAAGCGCGGCGCGCTATTCTCAAACCGCCGCGGCTAATTTTGCACGCAGGCAAAGCTACTTGATTTCGACCCACGCAGCGGAGTTCTTATTGCTCTCCAAGCAAGCGTCGATAAAGGCCAATCCCATGCGCCCGTCGAGAACAGTCGCGTAGCGGGTGTGGTCGTACGAGAAGGGTTTGCCTTCCTTCCATGCGCGAATGTCTTTTTCAAATTCGCGGTGGAGCCTCGCGTAGGCATCGTGGAAGCCCTCGCAGTGGCCGGCCGGAATTTTCGGCTCTTTGAGAAGAGCTTCGGGGATATCCTTGAAGAAGCCGTCATTGGGCATTACATTGCCGCGCCAATATATTCTGTCGGGCTGTCCGGGAAGCATTATCTTTACTTTCTCCGATTCTTCCTGGCGCCATACGAGCGTACCCTCGGAACCTACGACTTCAAGAGCGAGGTCGTTCTTATGCCCTATGCTTATCTGCGAAGCCCTTACCATGGCTTTTGCGCCGTTTGAAAGCTCGCAATACACTGTGGAATGGTCGTCGAGATTGTTGACTATCGACTCCATATGCGCAGAAACTTTCGTGACGTCGAGACCAGTGACAAAGCGCAGCTGCATCAATGCGTGTGTGCCAATGTCGCCAAGGCAAAGGGAACCGCCTGAGAATTTCGGATCCGTCCTCCAATTCGCGCTCTTTTCGCTTTTCTTTGCGAGCCATCCCTGTATGTAGGAAGCGTCCGCCCAGCGTATTTCGCCCAACAGGCCGCTCGTAACTATAAAGCGCGAAAGCCATGAAGTCCAATGTCCAAGGTACGTATGAGCCACTGCAAACGGCAATCCGCGCTTTGTGGCTTCCTCGGTGAGGATGTCGGCTTGCTCGCGGTTTACCGTGAGGGGCTTTTCGCACATGACTGGGATTCCGGCCTCTATGGCTTTAAGGGCGGGATCAAAATGGACGAAATTTGGGGTTACTATCAAAATGTAGTCAAGCTTTTCGTCGTCTGGCAGATTTTTCTGGTCGTTAATCATATCCACGTACGACGGGTATCCCTTTATAGG
Source organism: uncultured Opitutales bacterium (assembly GCA_900545705.1). GTDB lineage: Bacteria > Verrucomicrobiota > Verrucomicrobiia > Opitutales > Intestinicryptomonadaceae > Merdousia. The sequence continues at coordinate 18,072 of URAK01000008.1, forward strand.
ATAGGGCCATTTTGCAGCCTCGTCCATTGCAATTTTCGGATCCGGGTGCAACGCTCCCGCAACTACACGGCGAGTTCCGTCCGAAAAAATCGCCTTTTGATGGGGTTGGGCTATGAATGCGCCGCAACCGCCGCCTACGAGTCCTACATTTAGAGGTCTTGGTGATGCCATTTCTATATCCTTTTTTTACGTTTATTGAAAATACTCAAAGACTCATCTATACTGATGGCGACATGCAGCATAGAGCCCGAAATCCGATTCCGAATGAACCGCGCCGACGCCCCCAAACAGGCATATACGCCTAATCAATACAATTAAGCCGTCACATTAAGACGACACTAACTGAACCAAACAGACTTTCAACTATTTTTTTCGCATTGCAAAAAAATGTGGAATTATTCCGCAAGTTTTAAGAAAAATCGCAATAAACTACCCAAAACGCCGCCTATGCGAAAATTATTCTCGATTTTTGGCAGTTCCATGAAATATTAATACGGCATGCATGGCACATTTTTATCGGATTTCTATGTAAACCCCGTAGTGGCTTCGTCGCTTACGGACTACTTCTTCCAGTCTAATTTTGCGGGACAAGTAATAGTAATCATACTATTGGGGTTCAGCCTCTTGGCTTGGGGAGCAATGTTCTGCAAAAAGGCGGACTTGTCGGAGATGAAAAGGCAGAATTCGGCAACAGCAAAAGCCGTCGCCCAGACAAATTCAGTGGCCGAAGCCGCGGCAATGCGCAGGCTATCAGGCCCATACGCGGAAATCCTGCGCGACGCCGCTTCCGCCCTCGAACAGTCTGGCGCACAAAACGCCGCTTCCGCCGATGATAAAAATTCCGCAATGACATTTGTAGACAACGCCCTTCAACGCTCGCTGTCGCGCCAGCTGATGAAGTACGAGTCCAGAATGATTCTTCTCGGAACGGTAATTAGCGGCGCCCCGTTTCTCGGGCTTCTTGGAACCGCATGGGGCGTAATGGACTGCTTCGGCTCGATGAGCGCACAAGCGTCCGTCACTTTGCAGCAGCTAGCTCCTGGCGTCGCGGGGGCCCTTCTAACGACAGTGGCAGGGCTGTGTGTGGCAATACCTGCGGTCTTCGGGTACAACTATTTGACAAGCCAATCGCGCGAGCTCATGACCGACACCGAAAACTTCGCAAGCCTGCTATCCGACATTATAGAAATGCGCATACGCACGATATACTCGGCACAACCCCAAAACACTTCGGGTAATGCGCAACAATATCCATACTCCTTCCAGTCCGCAGAATCGGCTCCGCGCTCTGAATATCAATACCCTTCTCAGCCGCAAGCCCCGCGCCCCGAATACGCGTACACAGCCCAGCCGCAAGAAACGCGCGCTGAATACGCCCGCTCAGCCCAGCCGCAAGAAACGCGTACTGAATATTCATACCCTTCCCAACAACAAGCTCCGCGCTCTGAATACGCCCCAACCATTCAGCAACACCAAGCCCGCGCCGAACAAGTTCCTCCGCCGCCCGTGCAATCCCCAGCAAATGCTCCGGCTGTCGCAAACCAGCAAAAAATTGCCGACGTAAAGGACTTTGCCCGCAACGAGGCGGACAGACAAAAAAATGCCGATTCCTCCACAGAAAAAGCGCAGATAATAGACTTCTCACTCGACGACGACGATTCATCGCCGACCCCACCCCGCGACTTCGACGACTAAAAACCGATGAAAATAAGACGACGAACACCGCCCGCCGCAATGACGGAGCTAAACGTAACGCCGCTTATGGACTTGGCGTTTTCGTTGCTTATAATATTTATGATAAGCACCCCGTTGCTCGAGCAGACAATTCCCGTAAACCTTCCCAAGCAGGACGCGAACAGCGCAAGCGCCCGCCCCGACATCGACTTCCAACTAATAACGATAAAGGCTGACGGGCAAATATACTGGGGAAAACAGCCTGTTGATTTGGTGGAGTTAAATTCGTTATTGGCGTCGCTTTCAAAGACGCAGGATCCTCCAGCGATAAGCCTTAGGGCAGACCGCAATCTGATATACCAAAAAGTTGTCGACGTCATCGACGCCATAAAGCGCAACAACCTGACGAAGCTGCATCTCGACACGGAAGTGAAATAAAATGGCCGAAAGCAACAACGCCAAACTTGGTGCATATTGCTCCATCGCGCTCCACGCGGCAGTGGCGCTTGCGGCAGTAGTTGCCGTATTTGTGAAGACAGTATTAAAGACAGACGAACAGCCCCAACAGCCCGTAGTTTTTGATATGGTAGAGCCTTCTCCGCAGCCCGAGCCCGCGCCCACGCCCGCACCCGTACCGCAAGAAACGCAGATTACCCAGCCCAAAATCGAGGAAATCGAAAAGCTTGAAATTCCCGAACCGCAGCCTGAGCCCGAGCCTGCTCCCGAACCGGAACCGGAACCCGCGCCCGCGCCGAAACCGACGCCCGCTCCAAAGCCAAACCCAACCCCTAAGCCCAAACCGCAAAAGAAGGTTTCATACGAGGATTTTTTGAAGAAGAACCCCGAAAAGCGCAATCCCAAGCCCCAGCGCCAACGCACGACTCAGCGAAAAGTAAAGGTAGGGAGCGTAAAGGCAAATTTCTCCAACATAAACCGAATAGCAAATATATCGGCGTCTGCCACAACTGGGACCGCGATGAAAAACGAGCTCGCCGCATACGCGCAATATATCCACTCGATGGCAAAGCGCAACTGGGTTCCTCCGCAAGATTTATACGAGGAACTCGAAACGGAAATATCGTTTGCTGTATCTAAAAACGGCGTCATATCGTCCTTCCGCATTATAAGAAGCAGCGGCAATTCGGCTTTCGACAACTCGGTCGCCACTACATTCAAGTCGATATCTCTGATGCCCCCGCCGGACAAGCAGCAGCATACAATTACCTTAACTTTCAGCTCGGCAGACTAATTTTTTTATTTGCGCCGCCTGCACCCGTCATTTTAGACAAGGGATTTTTCGCGATTTATGCGCGCGGAGGGAAAGACAGCGTTTTGAGCCTCAATCATCTGTTTCTTTTTTTACAATAAAACCTGAAAACGGAAAATAGCAAAAAATTTTATGCGCGGTTTTCTCAAAAGAATGTTTCATTTCACTGGAAAACGCATACATAGGGAGCGCTTCACATACACCCAGCATTTACATATTGCGGCTTGCTGCACCGACAGGAATCCGGCGGGCATTCTAAAGAAATTTTAGATGAAAAAATCCATCAGGAAATTTAGACCCAATAAGATTGAATATCCGCATTTTTAAAGCCGCAAGCAGAGGGCTAAAAGAAGGCAAATTCGAGGAGTGTCGCACAGAAAATCGATGAAAGTTTTAAATTCTTAAAGTCGCCTTTTACTGCGGAAAACTTGGTCAAAAAAATATGGGAATAGATGCGGCAGGCATGTACCGCGCGAAATAAAAATTGGAGTTTTTTTTCGCGCAATAAAGCAACAATGCACTCAGGCTTTATGCCACTCTGCAAAGGCGCATAAATGGCTTGCAAAAAAAGCTACCGCAGCCATCTCGCCCAGTCTTTTCTAAATGAGTCCACATTTTTTGGAGTCGCAATCAGAGGCTTTAAAAGCTCTTCCTTCTTTGAGGGGTCGCGCTTTTCGACAACCTTTTCCGCAAGTGTGCGCATTGCGAAATAACCCCAGCCGTACCAATCGTCGTAAACGCAGGAATCGAGCTGTCCCCCCGATAGATACATGTCGAGCTGCGGGAGCGACCCGAGGCAAAAAGCGAAGACCCTGTCCGGATCGTCCTTTATAGGCACCATATTTGCAAGCAGTCTCGGGTTTAAGAATATTTCACCGTAATTGTCCCTGCGCATAATGTCTATCTCATGCTCTTTCGCATACTCGGAATACGAGCTTACGGAATAAGTTTCGACCGGCTCGGCAAGCTTGCGCACAGACTCAATCTCGTCTCTTGAAACGGGAGTAAATAGCTGTTTTTCAGAAGGAGATATTGCGGTAGAATTCGTGTAAAAATAGCAGTAGTTTGCAACCTTCTTCGAGTCAGACAACCGTTTTAATTCCTCCTTTACGAGTTTTTCCATTGCGGCGGAATCCGTCCCGCAATATGATATTGCGCCTTTTACGCGCGCGCCTATGCCAACTATCGGAAAGTTCTTTGGAGAAAGCTCGGCAACTTTTTCCTCCACAGCCTTGGCGTCTACGGGAACGAGCAGCGCGCCGGCAAATCCGTCCAAATATGCCTTCGACATTTCTGATATTTGCCGCTCGACTGATTTGTCGGCGGAAAAGAACTCGATTGACATGTCTTTCCCGTATTTTTTCGAGAGCTCTGAGAGGGCGTCGCGCGCGCCGTTGTAGATAGCCGAGTTTGCCTGGTTATGGGCATCGGGCGAGAGAAAGGCGAATCTTATTTTTTCGCCCCCCGCTGCGGACACTGCTGCGCAGGCTATAAAAACGCAAATTGCAACAATTTTATTTTTCATTTTGACTGTTTCTGCTTGGGGTTGTCGGTTGGGGTAATTTTTGTTTCGGAAAGTTTTTCGGGCGCGCCTTCATTTTCGTGTGCATCTTCATATAAAATCCTGCCCAAGAACTCGACGGCTTCCGCGCACGCGAGCCTCGCCGATTTTTGGCGCTCGAGCCGCAAGCGCGAATCAGCCCGCGCGAGATATTTTGAATCCACAACAGCGAAAGCCGCCGCCGCCAAGCCCTTTGACGGGAATACGGCAATCTCGTTTGCGCACCCTTGGAAGAATGTGGAGAAAACCTGCGCCGGAACTCCCCCGCGGGAGATGTCAAACCAGCCCATTCCCATGCGGGAGCCTGCCGGAGCCATTCGGCGCGCAAAAACCGAAGTTCCCGGTTTTGCGGAAGCCTCGGCCTTAAGCCACAAGGCGCATTCCTCCGGCGCGAGCGCCACGGAATAAGCCGGGAACAAAGCCGAGTCGAACGCCCTGTATTTTGGCTGCGATATTCCAAGCTCTCCGAAGAAATATTTTTTCATAAATCCGGCGAAAGATTTTTTTGGATTTTTTGAAGACCTTGAATTTTCGTACCCGAGCGCATACCCGACAGCGGCCGCGCAAAGCGGAGAATACACGCCATTTGTTCCCGCGCCTGCGGCGGGAAAAGTCTGCGGAATTACTTCAAAGAGCCCGCGCCAGTCGCCGTCGGGAAACGGCGGCACTTTCGCGTTGTCAATGCCTGCCCTCATATAAAGCATATCGGAAAACGTGGAATATTTCTCCATTCCCCTTTGCGGGGCAAAAGCCGAGAATCTTTCCGGGACGCTCCACTTTAAATCAAGCTTGCCGGCCTCTTCCATTTTTACGGCTGCAAACGTCACGCATGCAAACGAGCTTTCCCCAAGAGGCAGCGACTTCTGCCCTGCGCGCTTTTTAATCTCCGCGCCCTCCTCCGGAATGCCGACTGGCTCCGCGTAAACTTTGCCGTCCGCCGTGGCAATGCACAACACGCCGTATGGGCATCGCGCCTTTTTTAGCGACTTCTCAAACTTCAGCTTCAAAAGCTCCATTCTGCGCTCCGAAGCTGCCGAACCGTCAAGCAAGTTCGCCGCCCCCGCAAACGACACCGACGCGAAAAAAAGCAAAAAAAATATCGGCTGAAAGAGCCTTGGCATAAATCAAAGTTTGAAGCGTTTTACAGGAACCCTACCCGTCTTGGATTTAAGCCAGTCCGCCAAATCCGCGGGAAGCTCCATTTCGTCGAGCAGCTCGCCGAACATGCAGGAGCGCGTCTTTACAAAGCGCGCGAGGCACGACATATCAAGTGTGAGGTCGATTTCCCGGTCGCCGCGCACGGGCTCCACAAATTCGTCCGCCGAAAGCCCGAATTTTTCTGCTATTCTGCGCGCCATATCGTAGCGGCTGATTGGTTCGAGCCCCGCATAGTGGTATATGCCTGTGAGATTCGGGCGCTCGCAAAGTTCCACGAGCAGGTCGCCGAGCCTTCCCGCCGACAGCGGGCATTTTATCTCGTCAACCCTGCATTTTGCCTTTTCGCCCGCAGCCCAAATGCGCAGGAGCTTTTCATGGAGCGAGCGGCGGGTAGTCAGGCTGTTTCCACTTATATGGCTGAGCCTGAGTACTACAGACGTGTGGGCAGCCGCCTTCAAAACCTTCTTTTCCGCCATGAGCTTTGTCGTACCGTAGAGCGTGCAAGGCATTGGAATGTCGGTATTTTTATACGGGGCATCGCTTCCGTCAAAGACCATATCTGTGGACAAATGTATAAAGCGCGCGCCAACATGGTTTGCGAGCTGCGCGAGGCGCTCGGGGAGAACGGCGTTCATCTTTTCGGCGAGCTCCGGATTGGCGTCAACATCCGCTGGGCTTGAAATCGCCGCGCAGTTTACAATGGCGTCCGGGAAAACTTCGAGCACCGCGCGCTGGACGGCGTGCTCATCGAGCAAATCGCAGCTCACCGGGGTTACATTGGGCATCTCAGGAAGGCGGTGCTTGCCGCATACGGCGACAACCTTGTGCCCCTCCGAGGACGCTGCCTTCACAAAATTATAGCCCGCCAAGCCGGTGGCGCCTGTGCAATATATCAACATATTTTTTAACGCAAAATTAAAGTTCTTCGCTTGCAAAAAAGGAAGTTATTAAAATAATCTGTCCTTCTTTAAATAGGTTTAGATTATGAAAGCCGACAAAATAGTAAAGAAACAAATCGTAAATCTTCCCGTTTACGAAACCGGGAAACCTATCGAATATGTCGCGCGCGAATTTGGGCTCGATCCCGACGGCATATTGAAGATGGCCTCCAACGAAAATCCGCTCGGAGCTTCTCCGAAAGCGGTGGAAGCCGTCAAAAACCACCTCGGCGGACTAAACTATTACCCCGACGGCGGCTGCTACGAACTCCGCCAAAAGCTCTCAAAAAAATGGGGGCTTGCGCCTTCACAGTTCGCCTTTGGGAACGGGTCGAACGAAATACTCGAATTCGTGGCGCAGTGCTTCGTGGGCGAAGGCGACGAAACAGTTTTCGGGGCGCAGTCGTTCATAGTTTACAAACTCGCAACAATCTTTATGGGCGGCGTATGCAAGAGCGTACCGATGCCCGGAATGAAATACGACCTCGACGCCATGCGCGACGCCGTGACCGACAAGACAAAAGTCGTGTTTATGACAAACCCCAACAACCCGACCGGGTGCGTCGTAAAGCAGTCGGAAGTAGAAAACTTCGTGCGCTCGCTCCCCGAAAACGTCATATTCTGCTACGACGAAGCGTATACGGAATACCAGCGCGACCCGGTGGACTTGCGCGGGCTTATCGCCGAAGGGTACAACGTAATATGCCTCAGGACATTCTCAAAAATATACGGGCTCGCGGGGCTGCGCATTGGGTACTCGTACTCGTCCGAGGAAATCGCGGGCTATATCAATAGGGTGCGCGAACCTTTCAACGTCAATTCTCTCGCGCAGGTTGCCGCACTTGCCGCCCTTGACGACGACGACTTCGTGCGCCTGAGCCGCGACGTCAACGACGCCGGCAGAAAACAGTTTGAAAAAGCCTTTGAGGAACTCGGTCTCGAATATTTCTCGGACGGGGCAAACTTCGTAATGGTGAAGGTTGCGGACGCGCCGAAAAAGTTTGTGGAGATGCAAAAGCGCGGGGTCATAGTGCGCCCCAACGTCGGCTACGGACTTCCCGACTGGCTCAGGATAACAATCGGAAAGCCCGAGCAAAACGAGCGCTGCATCGAAGAGCTTTCAAGGCTCGTAAAATAACACGCCATGCCGGAAGTCTGGATAATTGCGCTTCTGTGGGCGGTATGCGCGCTTTGCATGGTTTTTGCGGCGGCGTTTACGGCGCTCACGTTTGCGGTGGCTTCGTACAAATTTTCGGCAAACAGAACCGGCAAGCGCGGCGCGCCATCGTTTGGCGCCGCCGTCCGCTTTTGCGTATCGGGGAGCGCTAAAATCGCTACCACCCTCGCAATATCCGTGCGGGCGTTTGTGGTTTTGGCGGCGTTCTTTGCGTACTTTGCGGCAAACGAATCCCTCGAATGCCTCGGCCTTCCGATAGAGGGCGGGCATAAAGTAGCCATTGCATTCGCGGCAGGCATTTTTGCGGTGTTTTTCGAGTACGGAATCCTCGGCATTCCCGCCGCGCGATACGCCGCGGCAAATCCCGAAAAAATCCTAAAAAAAATAGCCCCGGTTTTCATAGTGTTCTACGCGGCGATAAAGCCCTTTGAGCTCTGCGCCGCAGGGTTAGGATTAAAGCTCGCCGGGAAGAAAATCCCAGGAAAGCCGTCGTTTGAACACATAGACGTGGAGGTTATGCTGCGCTCCGAGGACTCCGACGGCGAAACAATCTCCCCCTACGCAGGGAAAATCGTGCGCAACGCAATCCGCCTGCAAGACCTCGACGTCAGCGACGTAATGCTCCCGCGAAGCAAAGTTGTCTATTTTGACACCGAGGAGCCTTACGAAGAAAATATAAAAACCGCCCTTGAAACGAGGCACAACCGCTACCCGCTGTGCAAGGGCAACCTCGACAACTGCTACGGAATAATCCATTTGCGCGACCTCTTTGCGTGCCAGTCGGAGGCTAAAACCCCCGAACTTAAAAAAATTGCGCGCCAAACCTTGCGCCTGCGCGAGAACGAAAAGCTCGAGTCGGCGCTCGTGAAAATGTTGAGGTACAAAATCCACATTGCGCTCGTCGAGGACGATTTTGGAGGGGTAATCGGAGTGCTGACGCTCGACGCCGCCCTCGGGGAGCTCGTCGGGCAAATACGCGACGAATTTACAGTCTCTCAGGGAGAACCGATTCGGGTAATCGGCAAAAACAAATATAAAATCTCCGGCCTTGCGCCGATTCGCCGCGTTGAGGATTTTCTCGACACCGACTTCGATACCGACGAAGTCTCCACTTTTGGCGGCCTTATCACATTCTCGCTCGGTCGCTTTCCAGAAAAGGGCGAACGAATATATTTTAAGGAGCAGCACATGCGGGTAGTGATAGACAAAATGGACGACAAAATGGTCGGCGAGTGCACCGTAACGATAGAGCCGTCGGAATCCGCCGAAGAATAAGTTTTCTTTATAATTATTGCGGTGCTGTTAAAAGAAATACAGTTTCCCGCAAATGTGCAAGAATGGGATTGGGTAAAATCTCCTGCAACTCGGGGTGCTTGTGGTGCACTTATGGGTTTCAGCATTCGCGCATCTTGGCAAAAACATTCGCGCATTTTGGCAAAAATGCGGGAGATTTGCGCCTATTAGGTTTGCATCTATTAAAATTTGCCTTTTTACCGCGCGTATCCAAGCGGGGCAAAACGTGTTTTTCAGTGTCTGCACACATGGCGCGGAAGTTTTTTAGACTTTTTTTAAAGCTGCACAGTTCCCCAAACGGGGCAGCGCCCGCAAGTTTTATGCAAGGATATTGCAATGGGCTCCCCACGAATAAAAAGCATTTTTTTGGCCTTTTTTAATGAGAACTTTTTATGTTTGAAGGCTGGCATTTTCCCTTATATTGGCTTGCAATATCAGATATTTTATTATTAAATCCGCCGGTAAATTTTTTTAATGTGGAGCATATAAAAAAGCCCACCTAAATAGACAGTTCCAAAACAATGAACAACCCCCTCGACACTCTAACAAAATTTGAATCGGCCTCCGCCGAAGTTAAAGGTTTTATATACAGTTTGCCCGCCCTGAAAAAATCCGGGTTTGACGTCTCCCGCTTGCCGGTCAGCATAAGAATTGTGCTCGAAAGCGTGCTGCGCAACTGCGACGGAAAGCTCGCGCACTTGGAGGACGTAAAGCGCCTCGCCGCTTGGAATGCCCAGAACCCGGGCGACTACGAAGTTCCATTTGTAGTGTCGAGGATAGTCTTGCAGGACTTCACCGGAGTGCCGCTTCTCGTGGACCTCGCCGCAATGCGCGACGCCGCCGCAAAGCTCGGCGCCAATCCCGAATGCGTGGAGCCACTCGTTCCCGTCGATCTGGTCGTCGACCACTCTGTTCAAATGGACTTCGCCGGCACTCCGGACGCCTACCAAAAGAATCTCGATATGGAATTCGACAGAAACCGCGAAAGGTACGAATTCCTAAAATGGGGGCAAAGCGCGTTCAAGACGTTTTCGGTCGTTCCGCCCTCAACCGGCATTATCCACCAAGTGAATTTGGAATATCTCGCGCGGCTTGTGTTCCGCGCCAAAACGCCTGAGGGCGAAGAAATACTCTACCCCGACACGCTAGTTGGCACGGACTCGCACACGACGATGATTAACGGTCTCGGAGTTGTCGGCTGGGGCGTAGGGGGGATTGAAGCGGAAGCCGGAATGCTCGGGCAGCCCGTATATTTCAAAGTTCCCGAGGTAGTCGGCGTAAACATGACCGGCAAGCTCGCTGAGGGGGTGACCTCCACCGACCTCGCGCTACATGTGACGCAAATGCTAAGGAAAGAAAAAGTTGTCGGCAAATTCGTCGAATTTTTCGGAGAGGGCGCAAAGAGCCTTTCTCTCGCCGACCGCGCGACAGTCGCAAACATGGCGCCCGAATACGGGGCGACTATGGGCTACTTCCCGGTAGACGACGCAACTCTCGAATACCTGCGCCTAACAGGCCGCGACGAAAAGCTCGTTGCCCTCGCCCGCGACTATTTTAAAGCCCAGGGAATTTTCGGAATCCCCTCAGAAGGCGACTGCGACTACACCAAGACTTTGCACCTCGACCTCGCGGACGTGCGCTCGAGCATAGCAGGCCCCAAGCGCCCGCAGGACAAGATAGAGCTGCCCGACGTAAAGGAATCTTTCCAAAAGCTCCTTTCCGGGCTCGGCAAAAATGCGTCTGTAAAAGTAAAAACAACAAAGGGCGAAATATGCGACGGAAGCGTGCTTATTGCCGCCATAACAAGCTGCACGAATACCTCCAACCCGTCGGTTCTCGTGGCGGCGGGGCTTGTCGCAAAAAAGGCCGACGAGCTCGGCATACGCCCGCCGGCTTATGTAAAGACATCGCTCGCTCCGGGTTCGAGGGTCGTCACAGACTATCTCGAAGCGGCGGGGCTTCAAAAGCACCTTGACAATCTCGGTTTCAACCTCGCGGGCTACGGCTGCGCAACTTGCATAGGCAATTCCGGCCCGATTGATCCGGAAATCTCCGATGCGGTGAAATCGAACGACCTCGTCTGCGCGAGCGTATTGTCCGGCAACAGGAACTTCGAGGCGCGCGTGCATGCGCTATTGAAGGCAAACTACTTGATGAGCCCGCCGCTCGTCGTCGCATTTGCGCTCGCCGGAAGAATCGACATCGACTTCGACAGGGAGCCACTCGCGAAAACTCCTGACGGGAAAGACGTCTATCTTTCGGATATTTGGCCGTCGTCGTCGGAAGTATCGGAAACCGTTGCGAAATCGCTAAAAAGCCAAATGTTTATCGAGAGATACTCGGACATGTCGGGTCCCGAGCGCTGGCAGAAAATCGAGAGCAAGCCCTCTGCGACATACAGCTGGGACGAAAACAGCACATACATACAAAAGCCCCCGTTCTTCGACTCCATCGAAAAATCTGGAGAGCTTCCGACACTTTCAGGGCTGCGCCCGCTCGCGATACTTGGCGATTCCGTCACGACCGACCACATATCGCCCGCCGGATCCATTCCCGCCGACGGCCCCGCGGGGAAATACCTTCTCGCGCACGGTGTCCAGCCAAAGGACTTCAACTCTTTCGGTTCGCGCCGCGGCAACGACAGGGTTATGACGCGCGGAACGTTCGCAAACGTAAGAATCCGCAACGCAATGGCGGGTGGAGCCGAAGGCGGATACACTAAAATAGACGGCAAAGGCGAAAATGTTTCAATATTCGACGCAAGCGAAGAATATAAAAAGCGCGGAGAAGGCTTGATAGTATTCGGTGGCGCGGACTACGGCATGGGAAGCTCCCGCGACTGGGCCGCAAAAGGCACAAAACTTTTGGGAGTCCGCGCGGTCGTCGCAAAGTCTTTCGAGAGAATACACCGCAGCAACCTAATCGGCATGGGGGTTCTGCCTTTTGAGTTTACGGAAGGCGCAGACGCCGCTTCTCTCGGGCTTGACGGCACGGAAACTTTTTCGATAAAAGGCCTCGAAAACGGGCTCAAACCCGCCCAGAAAGCAATACTTGAAATATCGAGGGCGGACGGCTCGAAAGCCTCGGCAAACCTACTACTTAGAATAGACACGCCGATAGAGGTCGACTATTACACCTCGGACGGCATACTGCCGCTCGTGCTTAAAAAAATCGTCAATAAATAAGCCCGAAAAAAAATATGCGCGAAGAAACTAAATACCTTGTAGGCATAACGGGAGATACCGCAACAATGGCGGTAATCGGAAAGGCGAATTACCTCAATTGCCGAAACGTCGGAGAGTTTTTCTCGACAGCGATAGAGCGCGGTTGCCGAAAGATATTGGTTGACTGCTCCCAATGCAACGGCATGGACAGCACATTTCTCGGAATGGTTGCGGGCGCGGCGCTAAAAATCCATAAAACCGGCGGCGAAATGGTTCTGTTGAACCTAAATGACAGAAATATGGAGCTGATAGACAACCTCGGCATCTACAAGCTCGTAAATGTTGAGGAAGACAAATCCGCAATGCCGAAGCCTTCGGCGGAATTTCTCCCTGCAAACAACGCCACCCACGCGAATATTCTAAATGCGCACGAAAACCTCGTCGCGGCGGATTCCTCCAATAAGACAAAGTTTGAGGACGTAATAACTTTCCTAAAAAAAGAAACCCAGAGCAAGTAAAGCATGGCTTACGTCGTCGTCGCAACGGTACTCGCCCTCATAGCGCTCGTGTGCGTGCTAATCGCGGCGAAGCAGCGCGATATTCTCGCAAAGACGCTTGACGAACTCGACAGGCTTCGCGAGGAACGGCAAGTCATAATAGACTTTCTCCACCGCAGCGCCGACGACATAGGCTCGGGCGCCAACCGCGAAAAAATATACAAGCGAACCGTCCGCGCCACTGCGCTGTCGTGCGGGGCGATGAGCGCGTGTGTATATGAAAAAACCGCCGACGGAAAGCTCGTTGCGAAAGCGTGCGAAGGCCTATTCCCCCCGCAGACGAAAAAAATCGGAAGGCGCAAGAACGGCGAATTGAGGGCAAAATACATAGAAGACGCCCTCATGGCCGAAACGATAGAACCCAACGAAGGGATTTTGGGTGAAGTTGCCGCTTCAGAAAGAGGCGTCCTAATTAAAGACGCGCTCAAAGACCCGCGCATAATAAAACATGACGACGAATCACTAAAAATCAGGAGTTTTATGGCGGTGCCGCTAATATTCCGCGGACAACTGAGCGGAGTGCTTGCCGTAGCAAACCCAATAAGCGGAAGGGCATTTACGGACACGGAATTTTCGCTGGCAAAGTCGCTCGGAGAGCAATGCGCGCTCGCCTTGCAAAATGCCGAGGCCGTATCGGCGCTGCTGATGCGCAATAAGCTCGAATTTGACCTAAGGCTTGCAAGCAGCATACAGCGCTACCTTCTCCCCGAAAATCTCCCGCAGACAGAAAGCCTCGAATTCGCGGTAAAATACCTGCCGCAGCAGCTTATAGGCGGCGACTTCTACGACTTTTTTAAACTTCCCCACGGCAAAATTGGCGTTGTCATAGGGGACGTATCTGGCAAGGGCATTCCCGCCGCAATACTTATGGCGCTCTGCCAGACAAAACTCAGATATATCGCCATGTCTGGCAAATCCCCAGCGCAAACGCTCTGCCTGTTAAATTCGGAGATGGTTCATGCAATGCGCTCCGACATGTTTATTACAATAATATATTTGGTGATAGACCCGAAATCGGGCGAGGCAAGGTTTGCGCGCGCCGGACACGAGCCGCCGCTGCTTGCGCGCGCAGATTCCGACGAAGTTGCACAACCCCTCAAATCGAGCGGAATGGCTTTGGGCATGGTTTCGGAGGAGCTGTTTGACGAGGTTATGGAAGACGCCTCGTTTAAGATGAATTCTGGCGACGTGCTCGTGTTGTACACGGACGGGCTTACGGAGGCCGCTAATCCCGAAGGCGGAGAATTCACGGCAAAAAAATTGGCGCAAACAATCTCGACATTGCGCTCGAGAAATGCCAATGATTTAAATGACGAAATAATAAAGTCGGTGGAAGCGTTCATGGGGCCCGGAAACAAGTACGGCGACGACCTGACTCTTCTCACGGTAAAAAAGATTTAACAAAAAAAGGATATAATATGGCCGGAGTAGGCAAACTTTTAAAACAGGCGCAAAAAATGCAAAAGGCGATGGAAGCCGTGCAAACGGAACTCGCCAACACTACAGTCGAAGGCTCCGCCGCGGGCGGCGCGGTGAAAGCCGTCGTCAATGGACAGGGTGTTTTGCAATCGATAAAACTTGATCCGGAATTTTTGAAAGAGGATGTCGCGAGCGTCGAAGCTTCGATAGTCGCGGCAGTCGAGGACGCCGCTTCAAAAGCTCGCGCAAAAAGCGAAGAGCAGATGAATAAAATTACCGGCGGATTCTCGATACCGGGGCTCATATAAGTTCCGCCCTCCCGAAGCGCCGCGCGCTGCTCGTTTTTCAACTTGTAGCACAGCGGTGATATGTTGCAAGTGCGGTTTTTTTAGCCGAAACATTTTTTATGGCGGATAAAAAACTCGCCGTTTTAAAATTGATTTTCTGGACTGGTGTTATACGAACAAAACCCAAGTTTGTGAAAATTATTTTAATGTTGCAAGCCGACTAAATGCACACGGCGGGCGGCTGGAGCTTTTCGGTTGTTTTTCTTCAAGTACCGTTGCTTTCTTTAACTTGCGCGCGGACTCAAATATATTTCTATGATTTGCGGAGGCGGAATTTTTGAATACGCCCCCCCCCAGTTGCTTTGAATTCGCCTAAAAAATCAGGCAGTATTACAGCTATAAAAAAAAGTTTAACGGCATAAATGCAGCATTTTGCATAATTGGCTGCGCGAACAATCTTTTACCAGCCTAATAAATATGGGGAGGATAAAGTATTTTAGACGCCAGATATGAAGCAAATATATTTGGCGGGGTGGTAAAGTCGTTTTCAGCTGTCGCGGCGACAATAGTGTCGGGAATCAGCTTTCGGGGCACAAAACCTAAGCTGCTTTTTGGCGTTAAAAAAAATCGCAAAACAAATAAATTATTTTTCCACGCCTTTTTGCGCCCAGTCAGATGTTTGTTTCCGAAAAAAATTTTGCCGCCAAAAATAACCATCAGCAAAGTTTGCGCGAACGGCAACACGTTATTTCCGCTCAGCACTTCGGCGGAGGATTGAGCAATTTCTCAATGCAGTTGCTCGCATTGCTCACCCGCACGAGCTTGTCGCGCGATGTCTCTCCGCAAATTATTTCGATGTCCCCCTTTGATACTCCGAAAAATCCGGATAAAAATTTTATGAGCTCCGCGTTAGCCTTGCCGTCCATAGCGGGCGCCTTTATTTTTATTTTCACGCCGTCGCCGTACGCGCCCGCCGCCGCACTCTTTGGCGCGTTTGGCACAACCCTAATTTTTATGTGTTCTGGCATTTTTATAAAATTTTTTTTGAGGAGCAACGCAGAGAAGGATATGCGGCGCGTTTTGAATACCGCCCATTGATTAGTGTGGAAGATTTTTCTGCGCAAAAAAAGATTTGTAAAGCAATTTATCGGCAAATAAAAGAGCTCGCCCCGCCCCACGCTTTCTGCGGATCGAAGTTAAAAAATGCGGCTTGTACGCTTATAATTCAAACACCCCTCCCGCTCATTGTAAAAGCTAAGCAATTTATACGGAAGCTATTTTCCATTCGGCAATAATTCTCAAAGACAACCCAATCTCGCCCTCGCGCATTCCGCGCAAAAAAAAGAAATTTACGATGCAAGTGTAGAAATTCTTGTCGGCGTTCTGGATACTTATGCATGCGCAATGCAAAAACAACTTTTTAGCAAATTGCCTTTCTCGTCGTAAACTGCAACTCCCCGCCTATAAAGCAGGGGCAAATCACATGGGATAGCTTCCGAGCCACTTTATCATCGGCAGTCTTTGTGACAGTTCAGACACGGCAGATTTCGTCTTTTCGTCCTCCCAATGGCCCTCAAAGTCTATAAAGAAATAATAGTCCCACGCCTTCTTGCGGTTCGGGCGCGACTCGATTCTCGTTAGGTTGACATTCGCGCGCTCAAACGGTATCAAAACTTCGCTCAACGCGCCCGGACGGTCGCTCAGGGAAATGACTATACTGGTCTTATATTTGACGCCCTCAGAGCGCGGCGCCGCCTTTTTGCCTATGACGAGGAAGCGCGTCTGGTTGTCTTTCTTGTCCTGAATGGCGCGCTCGAGAATGGGAACGTCGTAAGACTCCGACGCTATGGCGGAAGCTATCGCGCCTATTTCCGGATTTTCAGCCGCCATTTGCACGGCGGTAGTCGTGCTGTCCACAGTTTCAAGAACAGCCTTTGGCAGGTGCCTGTGCAGCCAAGCGCGGCATTGGCCTATTGCCTGGTCTTTGGAGCACACCTTGCGAATCTCCTCGAGCTTCCCGCGAGAAAGCAGGCAATGCTCTATTTTTAAATACACCTGCCCGACAATGAAAAGCGAACTTTCGGCAAGCATATCCATAGAGTGCAATACGGCCCCTTCGGTCGAGTTTTCAATCGGTATTACGCCGTAGTCAGTGTCGCCGGCCTCAACGGCTGAAAAGACGTCTGGAATTGAAGGTATCGGGCGGTAGTCGACGCTCGACCCGAAATTTTTAAGAGCCGCCTGCTGCGTAAATGTTGCGCACGGCCCGAGGTACGCAACGAGCAGCTTCTTTTCGACAGATATCGAGGCGGATATTATTTCCCGATAAATTGCCTTCAATGCATCTTCGGGAATTCTTCCGCAATTTTTTTCTAGCAAATTTTTAAAAACGAGCTTCTCGCGGCTCGGAACGTAAACTTCTTCGCCGTTCTTCGATTTCATCGCGCCAATTTCTTTTGCGCACGATATTCTGCGCGCGAGCAAATCGAGTATTTGCCCGTCTATTGAATCTATTTGTGCCCTAATTTCGTTTTTATCCATTTGGATTTTCCTCTTGTAAAATTTGCGCCGGCGGCTTACGGGCGCTCAAACTCACCCTCCGACCCCGCGCTTTCCGAACCTTCCGACTGGAATGTCTCTGTATCCGGCTCTGTTTTTATCTCTTCGGAGACTTCCTCAATTTCCAATTCTATTTTTTTCACCCGCGCCGCCTGCTTCGCCATTTGAAGAGCCTGCGGACGAACCGGAAGCTCCCGCGCTTTCGGCTCCCTCCAACTCTGCAGGCTCGTCGGCATTTGACGGAAGCCCGACATGGGTGTCGGATATTTCTTCTCCCGAGCCCGCGCGCCTTATCCATTCCGCAATTTGCCCCGGACTCAATACATCGGAGGCGGGAAGCTCGTCGAGCGAGTTTATTCCGGCGTAGTCGAGAAAGTTTTGGGTGGTTGCGTACTGAATTGGCCGCCCCGGCAGGTCGGCGCGCCCTGAAATGTATATCAGCTCCTTTTCGGAAAGCCTGCTTATCGCCCCGTCCGCATTCACCCCTCTAATCGCCTCTATCTCGGCGCGGGTGACGGGTTGGCGGTAGGCGATTATCGCAAGCGTTTCGAGAGCCGCGCGCGAAAGCCTTTGGGGGCGCGGGTCGTTGCGCAACAGCCTTACCCATTCGGCGTAATCTTTAGATATCGCAAACTTAAACCCCGACGAACTTTGCAGAAGGCTGTAAACTTGCCCCGACTCCTCCAATTCGGCGGATATTTCCTCCATTGCCTCCCTGATTTGCGTCGCGGTCAATATCGTGGGAACTTGCGCAAATATGTCTTCTATCACCGACTGTCCGCCGTCCGCCGCATCGTCCGGCTCTTCCGCCGCGCTTTGCTGCTTGTTCCGCCCGTCGTTTTCCGAATGGTAGCGCGTGATTACGGCCTGTATGTCCTTTATCGACAGCGGCTCGCTCGTCGAAAATAAAAGCGCCGTCAGAATCTTTTTCAGATTGAATCCCATATCGAAAATTATTTTTGGTTTATAATGTAAAATTAAATCCGGCATTTCAATTTTATTTTTAGCGGCTCCGCGCGGCTGCCGCGCTTTATTAAAAATGCACTGTTTTGGGCGCGCTATTTTATAACAAGCACATCTAAAATTTTGCCTTTTTTTTCGCAAAGACGGCTATCTTTTCCCCTTTCTCACGACTACTGCGCTTTCAATTCTTTATCGCGCAGACTTTTATTCACCTTTACTGCGGGGTTATTTAAGAAGGCGATTTTATGTTTTTTCCCCGAAAAAAAATAAGTCTTTTTGGAGATTTCGCGGGAAATTCCGGAAATTCTAAAACTTGACCTTGCGCCCAAGCCGTGGTTATATTTATGGGAAATTTCAGCATTATGCCAGAATACAGATCAAAAAAAAGTTTTACGGGTAGGAACATGGCCGGCGCGCGCGCCCTATGGCGCGCCACGGGAGTGAAAGAGTCGGACTTCGGGAAACCGATTATAGCCGTGGCAAATTCTTTCACACAATTCGTGCCGGGGCATGTGCACCTCGACGAAGTCGGCAGATTTGTGCGCGAAAAAATAGAGGAGGCAGGCGGAATCGCGAGAGAATTCAACACAATCGCAATAGACGACGGCATCGCCATGGGGCACGAAGGAATGCTCTACTCCCTTCCCTCGCGCGAGCTCATTGCCGACAGCGTGGAATACATGTGCAACGCCCACTGCGCCGACGCTCTCGTTTGCATTTCAAACTGCGACAAAATAACCCCCGGCATGATGATTGCTGCAATGAGAATGAATATCCCCACGATATTTGTGTCAGGCGGCCCTATGGAGGCGGGAATAGGGAAATTGTCATCTGGCGAAAGAAAGCTCGACCTCATCGACGCAATGATTGCCGGAGCCAATCCAAACATATCCGACGCCGACTCAGAAATTATGGAACGCAACGCCTGCCCGACATGCGGTTCATGTTCCGGAATGTTCACCGCGAATTCCATGAACTGCCTCGCAGAAGCCATAGGGCTCGCCCTGCCCGGCAACGGCACGATAGTCGCAACCCACACGGCGCGAAAGGAGCTCTTTGAAAAAGCCGCAAAGCGCATAGTGGAAATGGCGAAAGCATACTACGAAAATGGCGACGAATCAGTCTTGCCGCGCTCGATTGCAAAGCGCAACTCTTTCCTAAACGCTATGAGGCTCGACATAGCCATGGGCGGCAGCACAAACACTGTTTTGCACCTGCTCGCGATAGCCCGCGAAGGCGAAGTCGATTTTTCGATGGCAGACATAGACGCTCTTTCGAGAAAAACGCCGTGCATATGCAAAGTCGCCCCGACAACCCAAAAAGTCCACATACAAGACGTAAACCGGGCAGGCGGCATATTTGGCATTCTTGGCGAGCTCGACCGCGCTGGGCTGCTCGACACGTCGGCGGGCACGGTCCACTCAAAAACCCTGAAAGAAGCAATCGCAAAATACGACATTCTATCGCCTGAATGCCCGGACGAAGTTAAAAAAATGTACCGCGCCGCGCCCGGCAACAAATACAGCATAAAAGCTTGGACCCAGTCGGAGTACTACCCGAATAACGACACCGACAGAGTCTCAGGAGCGATAAGAAACGCGGCAAACGCTTTTAGCAAAGACGGGGGGCTCGCCGTGCTAACGGGGAATATTGCCATTGACGGGGCGATAGTAAAAACCGCGGGTGTCGACGAATCGATACTGCGCTTCCGCGGCACAGCGAAAGTCTACCACTCGGAGCAGGCTGCGAGCAAGGCGATTCTCGGTTCTGAAGTCTCGCCGGGAGACGTTGTAGTCAT
Source organism: uncultured Opitutales bacterium (assembly GCA_900545705.1). Lineage (GTDB taxonomy): Bacteria > Verrucomicrobiota > Verrucomicrobiia > Opitutales > Intestinicryptomonadaceae > Merdousia. The sequence goes on from URAK01000008.1 coordinate 37,887, forward strand.
TCTGTACGAGGGACCGCGGGGCGGCCCGGGCATGCAGGAAATGCTCTACCCCACGAGCCACTTGAAAAGCATGGGGCTCGGCAAGGTTTGCGCGCTTTTGACTGACGGCAGATTTTCAGGCGGCACGAGCGGCCTCTCCATCGGGCATGCGTCGCCAGAAGCCGCCGACGGGGGCGACATAGCCTTAATCGAAAACGGCGACTTCATAAATATAGATATTCCCGCGCGCAAAATAGAACTCGAGATATCCGAATCGGAACTTGCCGCGCGGCGTGCAAAAATGCTCGCCAAAGGCGAAAACGCCTACAAGCCTGTGCGCGACAGAAAAGTTTCAAAGGCGCTGCAATTCTACGCTAAAAACGTATCATCTGCGGCGGACGGCGCGGTTAGGAGGCTCTAATGAAAAGCATGACGGGCTTTGGGCGGGCCGCGGCGGATTGCCCCGAATTCTCGCTCACAGTCGACGTTTCGAGCGTCAACAAGAAAGGACTGGAATTGTCCGTCGGGCTTCCGCGCGAATGGCAGCCCATGGAAAGGCTCGTCGCGGCGAAAGTCAGGGAATTCTACACGCGCGGCAAGGTCGGTGTATCCGTCAAGGCAGAATTTAAGGGAATAAAAAATTCGCCTTTGGCGGACAAGACCGCGGTTGCCGCCGCGCTTGACGAATTAAAATCTCTCTGTTCCAATTACGGCGCAAAATTCGAGCCTACCGCAGATACGATATTAAAAATCTGCGAGCTAACCTCCTCCTGCACGGCGCAAAATTCCGACTGGGAGGCGGCATGGGAAAACGTCGCCGCCGCGCTCGACGAAGCCCTGCGGAATGCTGAGCAAATGAGGGAGCTTGAAGGCGAAAACTTGAAGAAGGACCTGATCCACCGCCTTGATTTGATACTAGAGCTTGTGATGGCAGCGGAGAAGGAGTCGAAAAACACGGTCGGGCAATATCGGGACCAACTTTTGGGGCGCTTGAAAGAAATGGGCTTGGAACTTCGGCTTGACGACGAGCGCCTGCTAAAAGAACTTTGCATATTCGCCGACAAGTGTGACGTCGCGGAAGAAATAACGCGCCTAAAAAGCCATATATCGCAATTTATCGCCGCAGCCAACGAGAACGGGCCCGTCGGGCGGAAGATGGACTTCATCTGCCAAGAGATGGGGCGGGAAATAAACACGACGGCAAGCAAGGCCAACAATCTCGAGCTTACAAAGCTTGCCATATCCCTTAAAAACGAACTCGAGCGGGTGCGCGAACAAGTTCAAAACGTCGAGTAGCGCATTACCCGCGCGCCGGCTCTCCGCGCAAGTGCCGCCGTTGCAATAAAAGTGCCGAGATTTAAAGCCGCACTCCGCGCGCGAAAACAATAAAATATGAGCAAATCTTTCGACAGACTAAAAAACGCGCTGAAAAGGCTTCCGGGCACGGGAGTAAAGAGCGCAGAGCGCATGGCGCTGCACCTCGCGCTCGAAAACCGCGCGGACGCCATTGAGATAGCCGAATCCATAACTGCGGCTCTTGAACGCATAACGCCCTGTCCAGAGTGCTTTGGATTGTCCGAGAACGGACAGCCCTGCGAAATTTGCTCCGACGCCTCCAGAATTTCCGACTGCCTGTGTGTTGTCGAAAAAGCCTCCGATATTTCCGCGATAGAAAAATCGGGAGCTTGGAGGGGGAAATACCACGTTCTTGGCGGAAAACTGTCGCCTATAAAAAAAATAGGGCCCGACAAGCTGAATATCGCCCAGCTTTTAAAGCGCGTAGAAAATTCCCAGATAAAGGAGATAATACTCGCATTGTCCAACGACATAGAAGCCGAAGCCACCTGCCATTACATACAAGAGCGTATCGCTTCTCCGCACGGCATACGGCTAACGCGCATAGGCTTTGGACTCCCCAGCGGCAGCCAGCTCGGCTTTGCGGATCCCGTGACAATAAAAAGCGCGCTCGAATCGCGAAAGTCGTTCTAACCACTTTTCATCAAGGCGCATTCCAGCCAAATAAAACCGCATTATGAAAATCCTACGCCTTTTACTAATCGCATCTTTCGCAAATTTCACCCTTTGCGCGCAAACGATAAATGAAGTCGAATCCGACCCGCCAAAGGGAGAAATTGAAATCGTTGAAACGTCGACGAGCCAATCAAATACGGCCGCAAAGAATGGAATAACATATTGCGACTCGCTCGTATTGGGATTGGTCGAGGGGCTTACCGAATACCTGCCTGTGTCCTCCACCGGGCACCTGCTTCTCGCAAACGCATTCCTTGGTCTCGACGCCGACGAACCGCTCTCGGACGCCGCCGGAAACCCGATTTTAAACGACAATTTTGAACCTCTAACGCTCAAATCAGCAACCGACGCGTATGCCATAGTTATACAGCTTGGCGCGATTGCCGCTGTTGCATTCATCTATTGGGAATGGCTATTAAAAATGTTCTTCGGGCTTCTCGGAAGGAATCCGGAAGGGCTGAAGCTTCTTATAAACATCATAGCGGCGTTTCTGCCCGCGGCCATTGTCGGGCTTTTGCTGCACGACTTAATCGAGAACTGGCTTTTCGGAACGGTGCCCATAATAGCGGCGCTGTTTTTTGGAGGGCTGCTCATGTTTTGGGTTCAAAAGAGATACAATTCTAAGCATTTGTATCCGTCGAGCGCATATCTAAAAATGAGGGATATGAGAGTCAAAGACGCGCTAATAATAGGCCTCTTGCAGTGCATTGCAATGTGGCCCGGCACGAGCCGCTCAATGATGACGATTATCGGCGGATACGCAGTGGGGCTCAAACCGGCGGACGCCGCAAGATTCAGCTTTTTACTGGGGCTTGCAACGCTCTCGGCGGCGTCGATATTCAAGATGTACACTGACGGAGCAAGTATTTTGCGCGCGATTTCGGCTGGGCCGCTATTGTTCGGGATAATTGTCGCATTTGTTTCTGCGGCGCTCACAGTGAAATGGCTCGTGGGATTTTTAAACCGAAGGGGGCTTGCGCCGTTTGCATATTATAGAATTATCCTCGCCGCAATCCTCTCTGCATTCGTGTATTTCAATATTCTCTAACGCCCCTCAAACGAACCGCGCAAGCGCGCGCAAAATCCAAAAGCATTGAAAATAATAGACGCCCATACGCATTTTTATCCCGAAAACATCGCTTCCGCTCCCGAAGCATGGGCGGAATGCGCCGCGGAGAAGTATTGGGGGAAGCTCGTTGGCAAGCGCCCCGACGGGAAAAAATCGTTGCAGGGGTTTCCAAGCGAAAAGAAATTTCTTTTGGACATGGATTCCGCCGGAGTGGAGCGCGCAGTAATCCAAGGCTGGTATTGGGAAAAACCCGGCACATGCTCCATTCTAAACCGCCAAATCGCAGATTTCGCCGCGCGCCACCCAGACAGGATTTCGGCATTTGCCTCCATAAACCCGAGCTTTCCTAAGGAGTCAATGGCTGAGATAAAAAGAGCAAAGGATCTCGGTTTCATAGGCGTCGGAGAACTGCACGACGGAGTCCAAGGGTTCGACTTTTTATCGGAGCAATTTACGGAGATTGCCGAACTTTGCGCCGAATGCGGTTTCCCGATTTGCGTGCACCTTACAGAAAAATCGCCCCGCCAATATCTCGGCAAGTGCCCGACGAACTTTGAGTCCGCATACGCCGCCGCGCGAAAATGCCCGTCTGCAAAATTCATTTTTGCCCACCTATCTGGCGGCGACGCGGCAATCGACGTATTTTCGCCCCCAGACAATGTTTTTTTCGACACAGCGGCATTCCCGTTTACAAACACGCCTTCCGACGTCTCCCGTGCAGTTTCCGCAAATGGCGGCCGCGCCATATACGGCTCCGACTACCCTATACGCCTGTACCCGCGCAAATTTGCGTGCGAAGAAATGAGCACAATAGTGGCGGAATCAAAAGCGGCAGTTCCCGCGGAATACGCAGAAAAATTCTTTTCAGAGAATTTCGAATCGCTTTACAAAGCAGGCCGCGCATAAAGCTATCGGCATAAAATAACAAAATATTTTATTCTTTCTCTGAGGAATTTCCCGCCGTGGACTTCTTTTATTGCGGAGCTCTCCGTCACGGGTTTCTTTTTCTACAGGCTCCTTCCGCCGCGGGAGTCTCCGCGCGTGGCCAAAGACAATTTTTTCTCTGTTTCGGGCTGATACCCACGCCGACTGCAATGTGCACAAGCCTCGGGCGGACTTGTTTAAATTTTTTCTGTTTCGGGCGGATTGCTCGGGGGGAAAATCCCGCAATGCGCTATGAAAACCGCGCCCCCCGCGCCATTGGTCTGCGCGCAGACAAACGCCATTTGACGCTGTATATGGCAAACGCCATTATGCTGCGGCCGGCAAATACATCAAAAAAATCTATAACCCGCGAAGAAAAAGAAGGAGAGAAAAAATTAGTCGGAAAGACCGAAAAATTCCACAGAGTTCTCGTACGCGGCGTCGGCAATATATTTTTCATCAACGCCGAAAATTTCGGCAGCAGCCCGCAAAATAACCGGAATGTTGGAGGGTTCGTTAACGCTCCCGCGCAACGGAACGGGCGCAAGGTACGGGCAATCGGTTTCAAGCATTAGCCTGCCGATTCCTTGCGCGAGCATGGCTTCCCGCATCTGGCCCGCATTTTTGTAGGTTATAATACCCGTAAAGGAGCCCCTGCCCCCAAGCTCGTTTATCTTCGCAAGCTCTTCGGCCGTCCCCGAGTAGCAGTGGAAAACGACCCTCGAAAAATCGACGCCAGCCTCCGATATGAGCCTTATGCAGTCCGAAAGGCTTTCTCTTGCATGAACGCATATCTTGGCGTCCGGAAAGGAGTTTGAGAGCTCGAGCTGGCGGACAAATATTTCAGCTTGGCGCGCCTTCATAGCCTCAAATTCTTCCGCGTCAGCCGGCGGACGATAGTAGTCGAGGCCTATTTCTCCTATCGCCACAGGCGGCCTCTCCGAGGCAAAAAACGCGCCGAGCGAATCGAGCGCAATTTCGCAGTTTTCCGATATTTCCCCGGGATGTATTCCGACCTGCCAATAAACCTCTCCGGGGAAATCTGCAGCGGCGCGTTCGTATAAGAGCCATTCGTCGGACTTTGTCGAGCACCCCACTATTTTTTTAACTCCCGCCAAGCGCGCCCTCTCGACAATTTTTTCGAGTTCGCCCTTGTTGGCAAACGTGTCCAGATGCGCGTGTGTGTCTGCGTATTTCATAATATTAACGGAACCGCAATCGCATTCGGAGTGTCCGAATACAAAGCCGGCAAATTAGATTCTGCAAAGAATTTTTCAGTTTGCGGCAAATAGGCAAGAAATTAAAAAAAGGAAAAAAATATGTCAGTGCTCGTTGGCAAAAAAGCGCCGGACTTCAAGGCAAACGCCGTCGTAGGCGGCAAGATAGAAAGCGGCTTTACGCTCTCGCAATTCATAGGCAAAAAGTATGTGATACTTTTTTTCTATCCCAAAGACTTCACCTTTGTGTGTCCAACCGAAATACTCGCCTTTCAGGCGGCGAAAAAAGAATTTGACGCGAGAAATGTGGAGTTAATCGGCTGCTCGACAGACACCGAATTTTGCCATCTCGCATGGACGCAAACGCCGCGCTCAAAAGGTGGAATCGAAGGCGTGGAATACCCGCTCGTCGCAGACACAAACAAGACAATCGCCCGCGACTACGGGGTTTTGGCGGGAGCCTCAAAAACCTGCCCCGACGGCAAAGTGTGCGTCGAAGGAGAAATGGTTGCCTACCGAGGGTTGTTTCTCATCGACAAGAACGGAATAGTCCAGCACGAAGTGGTAAACAATTTCCCGCTCGGCCGCTCCACAGAAGAGGAAATCAGAATGGTCGACGCCCTCCAACATTTTGAGACATACGGCGAAGTCTGCCCAATGAACTGGCACAAAGGTGAAAATGCAATGAAGCCGACGAGCGAAGGAGTCGCGGAATATTTGAAAGAATCGTACAAGTAGGATTTGCAATCGCATAAGCGCCATTTGCGGTAGGCTTTTTTACGGCGCAAAAATTATAAATTCCCCAAGCGTTTTTTTGGGACGCATGGGGATTTTTTCTTACGCAACAGGAGAAAATCAGCCTTATTTAGAATGGATAGTAGCTCCGCCGCACGCTCATGAGATTTTTATTATTTTATAAATTCGCAAGCCGCCAAATTCCTTGGCGCGGCGCACGGCATGCGCCTGTCTATGCGGTAGGAAAAGAAAATACCTTTGGGCGCGCGGAATAGCCCGCGCGAAGCTTTCAAAAATCAGTCGAGTTTTCTTACAGAAACACATTCGTTTATCATATCGGCGTATTTGCGGGCTTTTTCGAAAGCGTCGGAAAAATAAACGTTAACAGTATTAACCTTGGATAATATAAACGGCAAACTTACAATCTTGCCGTCGATTACAACCGCAATATTGCGCGCAGAGCCGCCTTTAACCATATTTTCAGTGGTCTTCCCCATGATTTCCTTGCCCTCGCCGGTCAACTCTATTTTCAGCGAATAGCCCAATTTGCCATCAAAAAGTGAGGGTTCTACATAAGCGCATTTGACATGTTTTAAGTTAAGGAAAGGCGTTTTTTCGACAAAGCAATCCGCCTCCGCTTTTTCGCTATCTTCGCAGGAATTTATGATTGTAGAATACTTATCTTTTACAAAACCTTCGGGGGCATTTTTTGGCAGAGCCGCACGCTTTAAGCAAAAGATTTCGTCTCCGCAAGATGGTTTGCCTTTGGAATATATTGGCTCAATGCGCACTCCTATCCACTTTAAGCGCTCGGTGGCAGATACTTTCCCTGTTTTTAAATCCCTCACAGCGCCTCTAAACGGAACGAATGCAACCACGTTATTTTGCGATATATTAAATTCTGTAAATCCCTTATAGGACACCTCCTCGCCGCCAAAAGACGCCTTCAAGCCTATTTCGCAATTCACGACATTTTCGCCGCGCGCCGCCAACTTCGGGTTTAGCTCTAACTCAACCGCGCAATAGCCGTTTTCGGACTTTAAAGTTTTCGTTTTTCCGGCGGGAAAGCAAGCGGCAAAGACCGTATTTTTTGAGTTTTGCGCTTTATAAAATTTTTCTATTGAATCGGGGTCTTTAAGGTCAAAGGTTTGGACATCATTTATGCCAATGCAAGTCCACAAATCGACAAACACTGCGAAGGCGGCGGGCTCGGGAGAATTTTCCAAAGACTTCTCGCGCGCCTTTATCATTCTGCTTGCGGCGAGCGCCTTTTTTACGGAATACTCTCCGCCGCAATATACGGGTTTGTTTTCTTTTGCCGCCTTTCGCATTTCCTCGCAGAGTTTTTCAGCGGATGCGGATTTTAGAGAGGATTTAAAAATTATTTCCCCCACATCATTTAAGACGGCAATACATGGAGGCTCAGAGCCCAACATTTCCCTGCACATTTCTTTGGCGAAATCATAGTTCTGCGATTTTTCGACTTCCTTGCCGTTTTTAAAAACGTAAAGCGTTTCTCCGTCATAATACATGCCAAGCAAATACAAGTTTTCAGAGGCATATTTTTTGAAAGCTTCCGAATTCGTTACAGGATTTGACTTCTCACAGCATACAAAAGCGACAAGCTTGTTTTCGGACTTCGCTTCGTCAAAATATTCGTCCATCGTCGCTTGCGGGCGCGGACATTGCTGTATGGGAATGGCCCCGCAAATAAGAGAAAAATAAAAAATAAATACAGCAAAGATGAATACCGTAGAACTCTTTTTCATATAATTGTTATATAGAAATGCGCATCTGTTTTCAAGTTCTAAAAATTTATATCTTTTAATTTTACATATAATTTATTAACTTTATACTCCACAATTATATTGACGTTTAACCATAACGACCGTATCAAGCTCCATATGAAGTATGCGTTATATTTTATAATATTATTTGCGGGCGCATTTATCTGCGTTGCAAACACGCACGCTCCAGAAAATTAAGTATGCTCAATAGAGCTCCAAGAGAACGAAAAAACCATAGTAAAAATTCCCCTTGAAATCAGCGCGCTTTGCGGCCGCGGCTACGCTTCAAAGGAAATAGGAATGGAAGCGAACGACTACGCCGGCATTATGCGACTTTCGCCGAAAGAAAAGGACGCTCTTGCGTCGTCAGGCGTCAAATTTATTGGCGATAAATTTTCCGTCAGATTGAAAAAGTCCGAACGCGACAAGTTTTACCGCTAGGATATATATTTTTATCATGTATATTTAGACTCTACCGAATTGAACAATACGCCTATGATGACTCCAACTATTATGAAAATATCAACCACGATAACCGTCCCATCGGCGAGCAGATGGTTATTGGAAACTCCCCAAGCATAGAGAGGTCGGACGGGAAAAATGATAAAATCATACGCAAAAACATTGTAATTACTCTTAATAAAAAATAGCGTTTCTTTTTAGCGGCTTTGTAATAAAATTGCGCCGTCATTCGTATAACAATATATGACGGTAAAAATATTGCTCTCCATAACCGCCCTCGCCCTTTCCGTTTGCGCCTCGGCTAAAATCGACTATGCCGACTACAAGAAGCTGCAAGAAGCCTACCAAATTTCCGCGCCTGAAGCCGAAAAACTCTCCGAAAGCGGCAACCCATACGCAAAGCTGCGCTCCGCCCTTGACAACATCCCGTACATGCGGGAAAAATCCGTTTCGGAAATCAGGGAATTGTATGAAAAGCGAAGGTTGCGGCTCGCCGGATATTACTTGTCAAATTTTTTGAAGGACAAAGCCGAGCGCGAAAAGCTACTTGAAAAGCTCGCCGCTGGAGGCGGGGATTACGCCTGCTCCGCCGCGAAGTGCGACCTGCTCTTCGACAATCTAAAAGCATCAGCAGACGCGTCAGACGCCAAAAAATTCAACGCCGCCTTCGACAGCCTATTGAGCCTCGCGAAAGACGGCTTTCAGCCGGCGGCAGTAAAGCTCGCGTTTTTTATAGAGACAAATTGCGGCAAAATAAAAAATTTTAGGGACGCAGCCGCAGAGCTTCCCGCTTTATATGGCATACTCTCGCGCGCATCGAAAGAAATGGAGTTTTACCAGATGAAACGCGGCGAGGCGCTCGCAAAGCGCAGCGATTGGAAAGGGGCTATGAAAATCCTAAGACCCCTCGCTGAAAAATTCCTCGCGCGGGAAAAATTTTCCGCGGCGCAGTCGCTAGCGCGATTTACGAGCGGAAATTTTTACGGCGAAGCAAAATCCGCCGCCCTTGTCGCGCACGCATACCGCGATGGATTGGGAACCGAAGCCAATCCCGACAAGGCAGAACTTTTGCAAGGCAAAATCCGAAGCCTAAAAAATCCCCATTTTTGCTTGTCCTTTGAAAGCACATTTGCCCTTACGTACGGGAATAAGCGCATGTTTGTCGCGGACTCTCCGGAGGAAGCCGCCATGTACGCAAATATGGCGCGGGAATTTGAAAATTCCGCAACCGACCGCATGCGCGAATACAACGCCTCAATCGAAGAAAAGATAAAAAAAGCCTACAATAAAAGTTTGGAGGAGCTAAAAAATTCTTCAGACGACATAGAAAAAGTTGTGTACGCAAAAAAGCTGCTCGGTTTAGAAACTCTTTTTGCCTCCGACTATGTAATCGGCAAATACGACAAGCAAAAAGCAAAAGACGCTCTTTCGATTCTCGAGAGATTGTCCGCCGAATCAAACGCCTACGCAAGCCTTGCGCTCGCCGAATTATATTCGAGCGGAAACTCGAAAAACGCCTCGTTTATAGCCGCGAATATGCCCGTCGATTTCAATGCCGAAAAGGCGCGCCTATACGCCAGCGAAGCCGTTCGCCAAAGTGAAGAAGCCGCATGGACGGCCCAAGCTCTGCGAATATTGGGAGATTTATTTTTATTAAAAACGTCCCTGCCAAAATATTTTCCGCTCGACGGATTTACCGTAAAGACTGACTCCGCCGATTCAGCCTTGAAGATGTACCACGACGCCGCGTGCTTGGGCGATACTAAATCCCTGCTTAGGCTCGCGCAGATTTACGAAGGAATACCAATATCATGCGAAAAATACCTCATAGAACCCAACGAGAGGGCGGCATTCGCATATAAAATGGAATCGCTCGACCTCGGGAATATGGAAAAAGCGGGAGAAGTTATTCTAAGCCTGTATTTCGGAAGCGGCGTGAAGCAAAATATCCCCCTCGCAAAAAAATACCTTTTAAAATTTTTAAGAAGCGGAAGTTTTGAAAACGGAATACTATGCGAACTCGCGGCAATCATGGCGGAAAGGGGGGAGCTCGACGCATATCCCCCTGAGAAAGCCGAAAGCATTAGAAAAAAAATAGACAAATACACTTGGAGCCACGCAATTCTATCCTTTTACAATTTGGGCAAATTCAAAAGCGAAGACGGCCTGAAATACTGGCGCAATTCCGCCTCAGAAATAGAGCCGCGCCCCATAAAGGCGCGCGAAGAATTTGCCGAATATTTCGCTTCCCTGCCGCAAACGACCGAAAACAGGTTTTTGCGCGCAATATGTTCGTACAACCCGCTGGATATGCAAAATTCCGCAAACAAATACTCCGCGCGCGGCGACCTATTGAAGCTCGCGGACGCAGGATATCCCGATGCGGTAAAAATCATGTCGTCAAACCCCATTCCAATAATTCTCAACGCCCCCGATAAATACAAACAGTCCGCAAAAAACTTGAACCTTCCCATTGAAGTCTCATCGGACGCAGACGCCGAATACAATATGCGCATGTACGCCAAGACAGGAGACGACAGCTTTCTATACAAAGTTTCAAACGCTAGCATTCCTACGGACTTTATATTGGACTCTCTCTCAAAACACTCCAAGAACGCGAACTTTTCAATCCCCCTTGCGATATCAAAACTTTTAAAAGCCCAATCCGGAAAATCTGCCGGCGAATTTGACGAAGCCGTAAGCCTTCTAAATAGGCTCTCAAAAATGCCGAAAATAAAAAAGCTCGCATTCGCTGTATTGTCCTACGCCTATTCGGGCGCAATAAAGGGGCGCGGGAACACTATCTTATGCTCGGCTTACGCGAAATCCGCCGGCGAAATAACCCAAGACATATACATATATCCCGATTTCCTCATCGTGAGCTCCCCAGCTAATACCGAGGCAAAGAAGAAGCTTGCCTTGTACCTGAACACCATCCTTTCCTCCAACCCTTATGACTCCCACAACTTTGAAAACAATCCATTGGAGGATTTGCGCCGCGCCCACAAGCTCAGTCCCGAAAACGAGGCGCTGTCCTACGCCCTCGCAAAGTCGGAATTAAAAAATAAAAACTACAAAGACGCATTCAAACTTTTTGAGACTCTCCATAAGAATTCGCCCGAAGATTTGAACTATTGCGCGGCGCTCGGAGACATGCACTATTACGGGCTGGGAGTTAAATCGGACAAGACGGAGGGACTTAAATGCTACGGCAAATTATTTGAAAGTCTCGGCGGCGACTCTTTCAATTCTGAACAAGCCTATTTTATAGTAATCAATTCCATATCTTCCGGGAACTATGTAAATTTTTATAAGCCTAATATCCCGCCCGACTTTATCATAAAAAATATTGGCAAAATCCCCCTCAACCGCAAAGACGGCTCGTATTTTGAACTTCTCAACTTTCTTGAAAAGCACGCATATACATCTTTGCGCGACGCCATTGAAAATAAACTCATAGCAAGCGGCAACGCAAATGCCATAGTAAACAAGGCGCTCAGGCTCCTCCGCAAAAAAAAGCCCGAAACAGACAAGCAGGCGTTTAAATTGATTTGCAAAATACACAAATCGGGCCTCGGGTCCGCCTACCTCGGCGGGCTGTACTTTAACGGGCGCGGAACGCAGAAAGATTACAAAAAGGCCATTGAGCTTTTTGAGTGCGCACTGAAAGAAAATTCCGGCAACATAAACACCTCCGCATGCGCATGGCTGGCGCTCATGCATAAAGAGGGGCTTGGCGTGGGAAAATCCGAGGAGGCGTCGCTCAAATATATAGACTTGCTTTCAAAATCTCCGAATTTTGCCCAAGACGCCTACCCGCTCGCATTGCAAATGATTTACGGAAGTGGATATCTCTCGGATTCGCAAGGCATGCCAAAGTGCCCGGAGCTTGGAGTAGAACTGCTAAAACGCTCCGCAAGCGCGGCGGCAAATGAGGGATTTTTAACTCCCATAATCTTGTACGCACAAATTTGCGAAGACGGGAAATTCGCAAAGCGCGATCCCAAAAAATCGCTAGAATTGTACGAAATGTCCATCGACTCATACAAGAGCGGAAGATCCGCCAACGAAGTCTCAACAGTCTATCTAAACGCGGCAAGGCTGTTAAAATTATCGGGCACCGCAGAAGACCAAAAAAAAGCCGCAAATTTAACATTTAAATGGCTGAAACTTTTCCCCAATGACATCGACGCTAAAACTGACGCTGCCCTGCTGTACATATCGGGAATCGGGGTCGAGAAAAATCCGGAGAAAGCGAAAGAATATCTGGAAAGCGCAATATGTGCGGCGAAAGGCGACAATAAAGTACTCTGGAGGGCGTACGGGATTCTCGCGTATTGCCATATGAAGGGAATTTTCGGAGAGGGCGACGGCAAAAAGCTGGACGAAATTCTCTCTCTAATAAGAAAAATCCCCGTCGAAAAAAACACTCTGCGCCACCCGTTTTTATTTTACGCGCAATGGTTCAACCCGCGCGCAACAAGTGGTGTTTTGCGCGCGTGCAAAGACCCCGTGTTGCCAAAGGACGAAAATATTTCACTCTTCTGGCTCGGGCAACTCGAAGCTCTCGCCGACACACAAACAAATCCAATATGCGCCCTACGAATCTATGAAGACATACGGTCTTTCTTCGACCCGAAAAACGGTTTTGACAATCCCCAGAAAGCAGAAGCCTTAAAGGCAAAATTACAAATGGCAAGGGCCAATGCCACTCAAAGGGCGAAAAAATAAAGTGGACGAACGAAGCGAGAAAATATCGCGGATAGTCGCGGCCCATTCGCGAAAGCTCATAGCCTATTCGCGGCTTATATGCCGCGACGTGGAAATCGCGCGCGACGCCGCAGCCGACACTTTTTTAAAACTTTGCTCCCTCAAAAATATCGACGAAAGCAAAATATCCGCATGGCTCTATAAAACATGCAGAAACAGGACAATAGACATTCTGCGGCGGCAAAAATTTTGCGTTCCATTCGACGAGGAATATATAAAAACGCTCGCAGCCGAATCCGCCTTTTCAAATCCCGACAAGGAACATCTTTTGCTCCTTATAGCAAAACTTCCAAAATTGCAGGCAGAAGTTCTAATGCTCAGATATTTTTCCGACCTAAAATACGCCGATATCTCGGAAATTCTCGGCATTACCCCAACCCACGCGGGCGTAGCCGCTTCCCGCGCGCTCGAAACCCTAAAAAGAGAAATGCGAAATGAACGACACTAATATTCATAAGAATATAAAAGACGCGTTCGCGCTGCTTGAAAACGCCATGCTTGACGACAAACAGATAGCGGAAATTATGCGCAGGGCGGCAAATCCGGGGCGATCCATAAACAGGGCTTTATTATTTGCAGCCGCAACGGCGCCGCTAATAGCGGCGGCCGCGGCGCTCGCTCTCTGCGCATTTTTTTCGCAGGCTGGCGGATACAATTCAAAACCGCACGGGCACATTCCCGACAATATTGGGACTATAGTTGTGGAGTCTTCCAACCGCGAAAAACTGGTAATCCGCAATGGCGAGCTCCAAATAATATCAACTATCGATTGGGAGTGGGAAAATTCCACCCGCGCGGCAATATCAGCCATAAAAGCCTCGCAATATTTTCGCGACCCTGGCGAAGACCCAGCAAGCGCGCTCTCTGGCTTATCCGCCGATGGAATCAGCTCTGAGTCCAGCGCGCAACAGGCAGATTATTAAATCCAAACTCCGGCGGATTATTCGCAAGCAATTTCTTTATTTGAACTTCGCCACCCGATGAACTTTTGTTTGCGCGACGAAAAGTTTTCTTTCTATGCGCCTCTTTATATTTAAAAGACTAGAGATTCTTTTTGAATTTTCCTTGCCCCACAGCCCTTCATTGCGCAAATGGCGAATGTAATCCACCACTTTCAAAGCCTCACGCAACGCACATTTGACTAAGATAAATTCCTCGCAATTTTTTAGCGCACTTATTTTAATTTTTACCCAAGCGAATGTAAGCCCCATTTTATTTTCCGCGCGCGGCAATTTCGTATTTTCCCACACGCATGGGAAAGGCGTCCTTCACTTTTCCGAGCAAAAACGGCAACTGACGCTGCGAAACGACCAAAAATAAATCCGCGCGTTCGCCCGAAATATCCGCTCACTATCGGCTTTCAGGAGAAATGTTCTCGCAAACGAGTTTTGCCGCAACTTCAACGCATTTTTCGCACGGAGTGCGGTACACCGTTTTTATCTCGCGGCAAAATTGCGAGCCAGTCGCCTTTGCGAATTCCGCGCGGATTTTATCCGCCGCCCCAGGGCACAACTTCACCGCCGAGTAGAGCGCGCCGCACAATCCCTCGGGAGCCTTGCCGCCTCCGCATTTTGAAAGCTCCTCCAATCCTTCGGCGTCTCCGCCCTTAAAGGCTGCGTACACAGTCTGGGCACAGTTATAGGGTTTCCTGAATTTTGAAAGGGCTATTTCTACTTTTCCGTTTTCCATAGGATTATATAGAGCTTGAAATTGCCTCGTTTTGAAGGGCGGTAATCTCCGCGATTCCGCCTCTCGCAAGCGATATAAGCTCAGCAAGTTCGTCCTCGCCGAAAACAGCCTCCTCGCCGCTCGCCTGCACTTCCACGAATTTTCCGGAGCCAGTCATTACAATGTTAGCGTCGACATCGGCGTCTTTGTCCTCCTCATAGGGCAAGTCGAGCACTTTCATTTCCCCTAAAATCCCAACGCTCACCGCCGCGACCGAATCGCGGAACGGATCCTCCGCTATGTCGCCGGACGCCATCAGCTTTTTCACGGCAAGCTTCGCGGCAACATACGCCCCGCTTATCGACGCCGTGCGCGTTCCTCCGTCCGCTTGAAGAACGTCGCAATCTATCCATATAGTAATTCCCGGAATTTTTTCCAAGTCCGCAACCGCCCTCAAAGACCTGCCTATAAGCCTCTGAATCTCGACTGACCTGCCGTCCACTTTGTTAGACGAAGTCGGGCGCTGTTTGCGGGTGAGCGTCGAGTACGGAAGCATTGAGTATTCCGCGCTAAGCCACCCTTTTTGATCCGCCATGGAGTTCATCCACGACGGCACGCGCTTTTCCGCAGTTGCCGCGCATATTACTTTCGTGTTTCCGAAAGACACAAGCACAGAGCCTGTCGCGTTCGGGGCAATTCCGGGCTCGAATTTTATCGGGCGCAGCTGGTTAAAATTTCTTCCGTCAAAACGAACTTTGGGACTTTCTTTTTCCATCTTATTTTAAGTTTTGTTAGAATTTTGATTATTCGCGCGGCATTAGCCACAAAAAAATTCTAAATAAAGCGCCCGCACTTACGATAATCAATAAAAGCCGCCGCATTGCGGCCGATAAATTTTATTTAGCAAACCGCTAGGCTTCTTTTGCCGATTATTTTTAGGCGGCATACGGAAGCGGAAATAGGAAAAATCTTTCTTGCCTCCGGAACCCCAAAAATGGAATAAAAAAATGCCCGAATACGCAAGTAAGCATATCCGTAGCATTTGGTAAAAATAAAAATTGAAGAACTTATCACAATTTGCCATTGTCTAAATACAGAAAATAAAAAATATGTACTACCAACAATATCAAAGCACTGCCGCTCTCGCTTCAGAGAGGGGGGAATTTATAAGAAAAGTATATATGAATCTGGCGCTCGGATTTGTCGGATTCATTGCCCTTGAAGCATTTTTGCTTACGTGGCAGCCTGCTGTCGAACTCGCCCAAAAAATGGTGGCGGGAAACAACTGGCTGATTGTGTTGCTCGCATTTATGGGGGTATCGTGGCTTGCAAACTCTTGGGCTGTCAACGGAGCCACTCTCGGGAAGCAATATGCGGGATTCGCCCTATACATAATTGCGGAGTCCATTATTTTTCTGCCGCTTTTAATATTTGCTAATATGTTCGCCCCCGACACTATTCCGCAAGCCGGCATAATCACTGCCGCCCTCACCGCCGGAATCAGTGCGTACGCGTTCTTCTCTAAAAAAGATTTTTCATTCCTCGGCTCATTTCTGACAATTGCTTCATTCGTGGCGCTCGGGATAATCGTCTGCGCCATACTATTCGGCATTCAGCTCGGGTTGTGGTTCTCGGGGGCTATGATAATTTTTGCCGGGCTCGTCGTGCTTTACCAGACGAGCGCAATTATCAGGCAATACCAGAACGACCAATACGTGG
This sequence comes from uncultured Opitutales bacterium, assembly GCA_900545705.1. Taxonomy (GTDB): domain Bacteria; phylum Verrucomicrobiota; class Verrucomicrobiia; order Opitutales; family Intestinicryptomonadaceae; genus Merdousia. The sequence goes on from URAK01000008.1 coordinate 54,248, forward strand.
CTGCCGCGCTCGGTTTGTTCGCAGCAATAGCTCTCATGTTCTGGTATATCCTGCAATTCCTGATTTCTTCGCGCCGATAAGGCTCGATTACCAAAAGTGTGGATATTACCCGCGCCGCATTTTGCGCGCTTGTAAAACTTCAAAAAATGCGCCGTACAATCAAATAAAGCGATTCCGCTTATTCTCAAAAAAATCCGCTCATCTGAGCGGATTTTTTTATGCTATTTCCGCCTTCTTGATGCGGCGAAAAGCAAGGCGGCAAGACCAAATACTGAAGCAAACTCCGCGGCTTCTGGAACAGTATATATCAAACTTCCGGGGCCTCCAACCTCGCCTATGAGGGAAAATTCCCCTCCAAGTTCCTCTCCCGATTCCCCATAAGCCGAAAATACCGAATTTGCGTCAAACTCGTCCGTCAGGTTCTCAAATTCAAAGATGGTAATTTCCATATTTTTTAAGTCCTCGGCGGAAAATACGACATCCACAGAGAGCGCGGAAACAGACAATTCGCCCACGGCTATTGCGCCGCCATAAATCAATTTCCCGCCATCGATAAATATTGTTCCAACTTTCGGGGCAGACAATTTTAGCGCCCCTCCCAAAAGCCTAACGTCTCCGACAGAAAGCTCGCTGTCGAGCACAAGCTCTCCGTTGCTGACTTCTACGGAATTTATAGCCATATCCGTCTTTCCGTCCAAATCGTTTTCAAATCCATACAGGCTCGCGTTGGAGGCCTTATATATAGTCATTGACTGTCTTCCGTCGCCGCTCATATTTACGCTTAGATTGGAATTCACACCGCTTTCAGTCGCAAAAACGCCTTTAAAATCCCCACCCTTAAACACTCCGCCATTGGACATGAAATTTATGTTCACAGAAAGATCTTTTGCGGAAGTCATATAAACAGCTTTGCCGCTTGACGACAATCCTCCCAAGTCCATTGAAAAATATGTGCCTGTTGTCGTGTCGTGCGCTGCCATGTCAAAAGTGTGGTATCCGGCAGTATCGGAGCCGTTCTTTATAAAATTTAAAGCCCCTTTGACTGCAAGCGTGTAAGACGCGGAAGCCGTTGAAGTGCTCCCGAGACGAAATCTTGAATTAAAATACTTATCCGTTTCCAAAGCCATATCTCCGCCGACCGTCAGAAAATTCGCGGTGTCGGCAACGAGCCTCATCGACTTTCTGGAGCCAATATCGCTTAATGAAGGAGTATATTTGGAATCTGAAGAAACAGTTCCATGCCAATCTCCCAATAGGCTTATTGAAGACATAATGTGTATTTCAAGAGGGACGTACGCCGTTACGCTGTTTACCGTCTTGACGCTCGGATAGGAAGTAGAGTCAACATACCAATTCACTCTCGCGTAGTCCGGATTTCCGTTTCTTTGCATATTTGCGACGTCAAATATCAGATTGGAGGTTTCCGTGGGGAGTGTTTCATGGGGAATATTTCCCTCAGCGTCCGCCTTCCAATTATCTACATTTCCGGCACGGATAAGCGAATCGTCCCATGTAGATCCACCCCGCCAATAATAGTCGGTACTCTCCGCAAGCGCATTTACGCCTGTAGCGTACATTCCGCAAAAGAACAGCGAGTAAGCGTAATAATAAAATAGACGTAAAATATATTTAAGATTCATTGCACTTTTCATACCCACAAATTATTTATTTGTTATCATGTCTCAGTGGATTTATATCTAAAACATTTTTTTATATATTCAAGATAAATTAAGAATATGTTTTTTAACAGTTTAAATACGTACACTAACTCGCAAGAAATATATTTCCACATGCGCTGGACACACCCACTGAAAAAAAATTCTGATAAAATTTGAAGGAAAAGCGCAAAAAAATACGTTTTTTCACATACTTTCTACAAGCATTTACACAACAAAAACCCGTCCGAGTTTTTCTCGAACGGGCTTTGGTATAAACTTTAAGCTGTTCCGCGAATTACGCCTTGCCGGCGGAACCGAGAACATTGACGACCTTGTGCATGTAGAGCTTTTTGAGCTCGTCGCGGGCGGGGCCGAGATACTTGCGGGGGTCAAATTCAGCGGGCTTGGTGGCGAACACTTCGCGAACTTTTGCCGTCATCGCCAGTCTGCCGTCGGAGTCGATGTTGATTTTGCAGACTGCGGATTCCGCCGCCTTGCGGAGCTGTTCTTCGGGGATGCCGACTGCGGCTTCGAGCTTTCCGCCGTACTTGTTTATCATGTCGACATACTGCTGCGGAACCGACGAGGAGCCGTGCAAGACAATCGGGAACCCAGGTATGCGCTTTTCGATCTCTTCGAGAATGTCGAAGCGAAGCGGCGGGGGAACGAGCCTTCCGTCGGCGTCGCGTGTGCACTGTTCGGGCTTGAATTTGTAAGCTCCGTGCGAAGTGCCTATGGAGATAGCCAAAGAATCCACTCCTGTCTTGCTTACAAAATCTTCAACTTCTTCGGGGCGGGTGTACGAATGTGTCTCGTGGGAAACTTCGTCTTCGATGCCGGCGAGAACTCCGAGTTCGCCTTCAACGGTGACATCGTGCTCATGCGCATATTCAACAACTTTTTTCGTCAGCGCAACATTGTCTTCGTACGAATGCGCCGAACCGTCGATCATCACGGACGAGAAGCCGTAGTCCACGCAGGATTTGCAGAGCTCAAAAGTGTCGCCGTGGTCGAGGTGCAGAACAATCGGAATATTGTAGCCGAGTTCCTTTGCGTATTCGCAAGCGCCTTGCGCCATGTAGCGAAGGAGAGTCTGATTGGCGTATTTGCGGGCTCCGCTGGAAACCTGCAAAATGACGGGCGATTTCTGCTCGACGCAAGCTTGTATAATCGCCTGCATTTGCTCCATATTATTGAAGTTAAACGCAGGGATTGCGTATTTGCCGGCGATGGCTTTTTTGAAAAGCTCTCGCGTGTTGACCAAACCGAGTTCTTTATAGGATACCATAATATTGTTTTTGTTAAAATGAAACTATCTTTTATTTCACGGAGCTAATGAAATACAACAAAAAAAAGCAAAAAAAGGACTTTTAATGCCGAGCCGCCTCCGCTCTATGAAGAATAGCGACTATGCTGATAGCCCGCGGCATAATAGGCGTATCTTGCCAACATAAAAAATATTTAACGGCTCTTATACGGTTAAAGCGCAATTAAAAAAAAGCCTTGCAGTCGCTATCCCCCAAATATGTTCCACGCCAAATAACATTCGCGCGCAAACCAAAACAGCGCAAGCAAAAGCGCCAACAGCACGAGCTTTCTTACCCCCTTCCAAAGTTCCCCCGGCATGTCGTACCTTCCAACCTCACCGCGGGTAGCCTTCTTAAACTCGTAAAGAGGATCCTTCGAGCGCACACTCCGCGCCGAAGATGAAACTTTCAACTGCTTTTTTCTCCAAAACATGCCGATTTGCGTAAAACTTTTAGATTTATCGCATTCGCCTCACGATACGGCAAGAAAATACGGCTTCCGCCCAAAAATTTGTGTTGAAAAACCGAGCGGAAAAGGCAATATCGTTCAAATATGAGTAAGGAAATAGAAGAAGGTCTCAATCTGGCTCTCGACTTCACTAAACTAAAAAAAATAGCCCAGTGCGGAGAAGATGTTATTCCTGCAATCGCACAATGCGCCGATACAGGCGAAGTGCTAATTGTCGGATACGTAAATAAGCTCGCACTCGAAACGGCAGTCAAAGAGGGTATGGCAACATTCTGGAGCACATCGAGAAACGAATTGTGGATTAAGGGGAAAACGAGCGGCGACTTTCTCGAAATTGTCGACATTCTCGTAAATTGCGAACAAAACTCTATTGTCTACAAGGTCCGCTTAAAGGGCAAAGGTTCCTGCCACACAAAAGACAAGTCGGGAAAACCGCGCAGAGGCTGCTACTACCGCAGAATAAAATTCTCCGACGGGAAAATCGAGGGGCTTGAATTTCTTGAAGGCGCGCAATAATCGAAAAATATTCTGGATTTTCATGCGCGGCGTCATTATATAGTCTTTAATTTATCCAATACATTCCCGTAAGAATATTAGCGCACGACACCGAATTAACGGTTGCCGGGCGTAAAACAGAGACACCATTATGAAGTTTAAAATCAGCAAGGAACACTTCTCGACAGGCCTCAGACAGGTCACTAATGTCGTAAGCTCTAAACCGCAGATGGCGGTTCTGAACAATGTGCTTATTAAGGCGGAAGGCGGCAACGTAATGCTCACGACCACCAACCTTGAACTCGGCATAAGATGCTCGATAAAGGCGGAAGTCGAAGAACCGGGCGATATAACCCTCCCCGTAAAAAAACTCGCGGCAATTATAAACGCGATGCCCCAACAGGAGGTTGTTGTGGAAAGCTCGGACGGCCAAACCGCGCGCATTCGCTCCGGCCGCTCAGACTTCAACCGCTTCAACGGCCTTAAAGCAGAGGACTTCCCCGCCCTCCCAAGCTTTGTGGACCAACATTCTTACGAGCTGCCGCCACAGGAACTTGCACTTATGTTGCGCTCGGTATCCTACGCACAAAGCACGGACGAAAACAGGTACATCTTAAACAGCGTTTTCTTCAATTTCTCGGAAGGTAAACTATCGCTCGTGGCGACCGACGGAAGAAGGCTCGCAATGATTTCCCGCGATATGAAGATCGACCATGAAGACGAAGGCTCGATAATTTTGCCCGCGAAAACCGTCACCGAGCTTGAGAAACTCCTCTCGCAGGGCAAGATGGTTAAAATAAGCTTTAACGAAAGGCAGGTAGCCTTCGACATAGAAGTTGGTGAAGAGTCTTCTAACAGTGGGCTTACGGGGTCCATTTACCTCGTGTCTAAGATTGTCGAAGGCAGCTATCCCAACTACAAGCAGGTAATACCCAAAGAAGCCGAGCACCGCATAAAAGTCGAGCGCGAGCTAATGCTCGAAACCGTGCAGCGCGTCGCTTTAATGACGAACGACAAACAAAACTCCGTAAAGCTAAAAATAGCAGACAACTGCCTTGAAATTTCAGGCGAGAGTGCGGAACTCGGCGAAGCGAAGGAGCCAATAGAAGTTGAATATACTGGCCCGGAAGTCAAAATCGGTTTTAATCCCGAATTTCTGCTAAGCCCGCTGCGCAACCTCACGAAAGACGAAGTTTTCTTTGAATTCAAAGACGAGATGAGCCCGGGTGTATTCAAAACACTCGACAACTTCCTATGCGTTGTAATGCCGCTTAGGATTTAGCGCAAAACAATTCCGATAAAGCGCGTTCCAAGCAGAACGCGCTTTTGTTTTAACGCCGCGGGGCGATATTAAAATATGGAAACGGAATCCTGGATACTCACATTGTCTATCGTATTGTTTGCGGCGTTCGTCGCTGCGGGATTTCTTGCGGACTCGTTTCCGTTGCAACCATGGATTAGGACGCTCCGCAGATGGATTAGATTCGCATTCTTTTCCCTGGCGCTTGCGCTTGCCGCCAAGAAATATTTTTTTACAGACGAAAGTTTTGTAGATCTCGCGATTGCGGGCGCGCTCACATATATTCTCGTTGAGACGTTTATATATTGGCTTCAAATATGCGCGGCAAGCGTATCGGGGCTTCCGCCGTTCGGCAAATACACGCCCGCCGAATCCGCATGGAGCTGCGAGCCGTCAATGATTAAGCTCAAACGTAAAATAGAGGCTCTCGGATTTAAAAAAAGCGGCGCTTTCACGGTTCATTTTGGAGGCGAAGTGTCGGCAAAATCCACATTTTTTGACTCGGCGGATTCAAAAGAACGGCTCGACGTCACCTTTGTACCGTTTGGCAACACTTACATAGTCTCGTCGAGCGTATATTCTCAAGACTCTGAATCAGTCCGCTGGATAACCGACGGCAACCCTACCCCGTTGGGCCTTTCTTCCCCTCAAGGTTGCAAGATTTTCCGCAAGAGACTTGTCTGCAATCCGCTTAAACTTATAAAAATCCACGAGTCAATTTTAAGAAAAAGCGGGAAGAGATTTGTCGAAATACGCGAAACGCCCGTAGAATACGTGGATAAAATGACGCGCGGGATTGAAAGCCAGTCGACTTTGGACGGCTTGTTAAATACAGGTATAGATGCGGAAGAATCCGGCATATTTACGCAGGAGGGCAAAACTCGCATCTGGATCGATATGATAAAAACGAACTACTTCCCATTTCTGAAATGACACTTTTGGGCGAAAGATTGCGAAACCGTTTAAATGTGCGCAAACTTCCGCAAGTCAATTGCTGCGGGCACATTTTAGAGGGCAATAGCCGCGAATCCGGCAGCGCATTTGCAACAAATAGAGAGCCTGCAAAATGCGACGATTTTAGAAGGATTCGCTTGTTCGGAAAATTCTGGAGGCTTTGCGGGCTTGTAAAATTCTGCAATCTTACCGCTTTAACGGGGGTTATTCGCGCGGAGGTTCTAAGAGCCAAGAATTATAGCCTCCATTTGCAGAAGAATATCTTTGCTGCAAATTGCATAGTGGCGTGGCGCGCACTTGCCGCAATATGCACTCTTGCGCTGTCGGCTAAAACTCCCTGCGCAACTCTTTTGGGGGAGACACATATAATCGATAACGGCTCCTGTGATATGGAAATAATACTTCCCCAAAATGTCCACAGATCCGACGCCGAGGCGGCGAATACACTTGCCATGGAAGCTGCCAAGCTTGCTCGCGGCGGAAATATAAAAGTCTCTTTTTTTGACGACAACTCGCGCCCTAAAACAAAAATTTTTTTGAAAAAAAGTGCAAAACCCCAGCCTCCGCAAGAGCTCTCGGCAATAAGGATAAAGTCGGGCTGCGGCAACATTGAAATAGAATACCCCGACGAAAGCCGCGCAATGAATGCCGTCGGAATCTTTCTGAGGAAGTTTTGCGGCATGAGATTTTACGCTCCCGGCGAGCTTGGAACGCACTTTGAAAAAAAGGAAAACTTAAATATCCCCGACGGAGAATTCGAATTTCGCGACGCATTTTTTTCGGTAGGATTTTACGCCCCCACAAAAGACGCCAAGCGCAGAGGAGAGGTTAACAGATGGCTGAAATTAAACGGGGCGCATTCGATAGCCGGCAATTTTTCGCACAACTTAAAAAATATTTTTGATGAAGAGTTCAGGCGCAAACATCCTGAGATTTTAGCGCGCGACTCCGACGGCTCAATAAAGCATCTTGCGCAATACGACATTCTAAATCCCGCCGCGGCGGCGCAGGCCGCTAAAAAGGCGGACGAATATTTTTTAGAATATCCGCAAGCGAAAATGTTTTCAGTCGGGATAGACGATTTTTCGGAGTTTGACGAACGCCCGAAAACCCTTGCTCATAAGCGCGGATATTTTAGGGGATTCCCCGATTACTCAAACGCTGTATTTGAATTTTCGGCTAAATCTGCGCGACTAATAGCCCAAAAGCACCCATCAAAACTCGTTGGCTGCATTGCCTACTTGGCGTGCGAAAATCCCCCATCATTCATGCTTCCTGGAAACCTCGTTCCGTACTTTACGACCGACCGCGCGAACTACTTCGACGCAAAATACAAAGAACTCGATTTTAAGACGCTCGACGCATGGGGGAAAAGTGCAAAAATTTTTGGCATATACGACTACGCCCACGGCTCGCCATATCCCTTTCCGTGGGAAATCGGCTCTGCAGTTACCGAAGGAATTGCGCGGGCACACAAGGCGGGCGCAAGGGCATATTACGCGGAATTGAACCCTATATATGCGTACGATGCAAAAAAATGCGCAGAAATCTTCGCCGCGCTTGAAAATCCTGAAAATACCGACGCCGCAAAAATTGCAGGAGAAGAATTTTATAAAAATTTTTACGGTAGAGCAGGAAAATACGTTAAAGATTTTTTCGACACCGCACAAAATGCACAATTTGCAAAACGGGCCGCGCGCGGCGACCCCGTGAGGTGGCTTGGGCTATTCAAGCTTGAAAGCTCAGTTGAAATTTTCGACGAAAACGACATCTCAGAAATGGAAAATTCATTGAGGCTCGCAAAAATATCAGCGACTGCTTCAGGGAATAAAAAATATATAAAGCGGGTGGAATCTCTTGAGCTCGCATTCAATTTTGGCAAGTTGTGCGATAGAGAATATCGGCTGAAAAAGAAAATTTTTTACCGTCTAAATTCCTGCGCGGCGACACAAGAAATAATGTCTCTAATGGCTGAACTCCGCAACCTGTCCAATAAAAAGCAAGCCGCGCTAAAAGCATATGAAAGCGGAGGAATCTACCCCGCTGCAATGTTTACGGAACTTCTATTTACAGACAACCTGAATCCTTCTATACAAGCTGCACAATATTTATTGTCGAAGGGCGTAAATAAAAGCGATATTAGCGGTATTTTTACAGAAGAAGAAATACAAATCGCATTGGCCGCAAATAGAAAAGATTGCACTGACGCATTTGGCGGAGATGGCAGTTTTGAAAACATTGCCATAAACGAAGCCAATGAACAAAACTTCTCCAATGGGAAATGGATATTGTTTGAGTGCGATTACGACGGCGCAAAGATGAAAATATCCAAGCGCGCCGCGCGCACGGGAAAATACGGAGCTGAGTTTGTCATGTGCGAAAACTCCGCAATTTCAAAGAGCCTAAAAGCATATTCTGGAGAAATATTTGTTTTTGAGGGGTACTACCGCGGAAGGATAACTCCCGGCACAGCATGCTACGCTACAATTGTATTTTTCGATAAAGACGGAAAATATTTAGGGCGCAAATCTTCTCTCTTCAATGTCTCGGAGGGCGATAGATTCCTTAAATTTATCTGCGCGGCTGTCGCTCCAGAGAACGCCGATTCGGCTATGATCAGCCTATTTGCGAGCCGAATGAAAGACGGAGATTTCCTTTTTGTAGATGACCTTTCTCTAAAAATCATTCCATAAATTAAAAATTTTCACAAAGAGGCATAATCAAATTTGCGAAACTTTTCATCTCATTATAAATATCTACAAGAAAACCCCCGTCTTTTGATGAAGCGGAGGTTTTTTATTATGCCAAACTGCAACTTTTCTCAGTACTATCTGCGCCTTTTAGATTTCATTCCAGCGTAAATAAGCGCGAGTAGTCCTCCAAGCGCAACCGCCGACGCAGGTTCAGGAACTTGCGCAAACCCAACTTGCAGCGAATAGCCGCTGTCTAGCGATTCCACCCATTTGAACACCACAACCCCGTTTTCGATGCCCTCGGCGTAAAAATCGGCGTTCGCGTCGTACGCGCCGTCGCTTAACAGCGTGTCGAGATTGAAGCCCGAAAGCTCGCCGGCTGTCAGTATTTCCGCCCAATATTCAACTGAATCAGCGCTATCTGCCAATATGAAATTCTCCAAGTTTAGGGCATTACCGCTTGCATCGGAAAAATCTACCGATATTTTTCCGCTCCCGGCCGCTTTTGTGAAGGTTTCAGTTATTATTATCTTGTCGCCTACTTCCGTCTCCATTGTGTTATGGTTCGCAAAATTTTCGTACGCAAATCCGCCGCTCTCAAAATTCGCAGTCTTAAAATATGCAGTCCCGGTATTCGACGACTCGTAGTGCCCGGCTCCAAATTTGCCGCCTTCCAACGACAGCGTCGCCAATCTGTAATCCGCCGCTATCCGCGAATTGTCCATAAAAAGCCGGCCGTTTTTCACTGTGTATGTACCGCCCATGCGCCCTTGTATATCGGTTTTGGTTTGTACAGCTTGATATATTCTCTGTGTTCCTTCGCCGTCCATTGTCACATTCATTGTTGCCTTTATTGCGGACATATCCGGTCGATTATTTCCGTCGTCAACTATCGCGCCAATGTATTGATAGTCTGTGCCAAGCGCATTTTTAAAAACTACTTCCGACGTAAATGATCCGCCTGAGCCGTTTGCTATTGTAAAGTCGCCATCTGTATTTTCTGCCACGAGCCCGCCCAATTCGAGCACACCTGCCTTGTTAAACGTCACGTTGGAATACCCCCACCCGTTTCGCTTTATATTCATAATCCCCTTCACAGCCATTTTATCAACCGTAAGATTTAGGAGTGCTGCACCATTCGCGCCGGTCACACCGCAACCTCCCAAGTTGACGTCTCCGATTACGTTGATTAATGAACTTGTTAGCCTCGAATCCCCGTATGAGAAACTCAATGAAGTTGTGCTATATGAATCGTAAGTTTTCCCGCCGTAAACTTGCGTTCCGATATCGATATTGCCGATTGTTAGCTCAACCGCCGCCGTACCCTCTTTATCGTCAAAAGAAGTTCCAAAACTCATTGTGCCGGCTTCGTCGCATATTTGTACAGACAGTGTATTATATATCTGAAAGTTTATCGGTACTCCCTGGTTTAAGAGCTCATTTCCCAGATTTATTATTCCGTTATTGCCGGAAGATATAACATTGCCCACATATGTGTCTACTTGCGTCACCCACGACGTCGGGGCATATGTTGCAGTCCCTTTTGTTTTATAGAAAATTGCAGTATCTTCTTCACCGATTGGATGGGTAGTCGGTTGCGTTAGTGCTTCGTCCGAATACCATGCCTTGTCGCTTATAAAAGTTGCAGAACTATTCCCAAAATATTTATCTGCCGAGTAGGCGGAAGATATAAAAGTTAACGCCAATAGATAAAAGGCGGTAGGGCGAAAGAATTGGATTGTTTTCATGAAAATGCTTATAGCATATTTTCTTATAAAGTCAAGGTTTGCAATTACCACTATTTACAAGCACCTGCCTTTACTTATCACCATATAGCCCACATTTATATTTATAAATTTTCAAATTATAATCTACAAGCAATATAATGAATTTTATTATTATAAAATTAGAAATTTTTCATAAAAAAATCTATACAACTCGCGCACTCTAAATGCTAAACACAATATGCAAAGAACCAAGCAGCGGCCTCAATGAATTTACATAAATTTCACGCGATATTGTCCGGCAAATCATTTCCCATACCTTCCAAAAATTAAAAATTTTCGTCGGCGTGCCTTTTGGGAAAACATATTCGCTCTACAGCCGACTCAAAGTCGTCGCAGCCGTCGAGAATTTCTATTTCGAGTTTTGTGTAGTAGAACGGTATTTCTGCCGCATAGTTCGAGCGTATCCTGACGGCGTCCTTCTCGGTAGTCACAGCGAGTTTCGCGCCGGCCTCAGCCGATTTCCTGAAAAACTCGTCAAGTTCCGAATCTTCAAATCTATGGTGGTCGAGAAACCGCTTTTTATAAACTATATCCGCCCCAAGGTCAGAAAGAAATTTCTCAAAACTTTCGGGAGCCGCTATCGCCGAAAAACACGATATCTTTACGCCGTCCAATATGGACAGCGATTCCGGAACTCCGCTCGCAAAATCCACAAGCCTCTCCGGGACATGCGCGCACTCAATTATTTCCACTGTCGGGTTGTATTTGCGTATCAAATGCTCCAACTCCGGATCTTTGCGCCCGTCGGACTTTGTTATGAAAATGTATGACGCGCGTTTTAGGTGTGAAATAGGCTCGCGCAATATGCCGCGCGGCAGCATAGAACAATTCCCGAACGGATTAGTCTTGTCCACCAACAAAAGCTGTATTTGTCCCCTCAAAGGCAAGTATTGGAAACCGTCGTCGAGAATTAGCGTGTCCGCGCCAAAATGCGAAACGGCGTAATGCCCCGCCTTAACCCTGTTTTTATCCACTATCACAACAACTCCCGGCAAATTGCGCGCCAACATATACGGCTCGTCGCCGGCATGCTCAGAGTCGAGCAAAACTTTATGCCCGTCTGAGACAACTTTGGGCGGCGGAGGCTCCCCGTGCGTAATCCATCTTGCAAACCTCGTAAATACGCTTTCCGACTTGCTCTTGTATCCGCGGCTCAATATCGCGACCTTCCTTCCGCGCTCCGAAAGCGACCGCGCAAATTTTTCAACTATCGGGGTTTTCCCAGTGCCGCCAACTGTGAGATTCCCAACGACTACCACCGTGCATCCAAGCGGGAAATCGCGCAATATCCGAGAGTCGTACATCTTATGCCTCAGCCTTACAATCCCGGAAAAAATGAATGACAACCCTTTCAAAAAGGCTGCATAAATCCCGACCCAAAAACCGTCGCGGCGGTCGTATATGACATCGGCTGTCATATGCACAAAATCTTCGGCGTCGCGTTTTAGGCGCCGTTTAAGTCTGTCTATAAAATTCACTTATCTATAAATCCCTAACGTTTGGCCGGAATACTACCCGTCGTTTTCCTTGTCGAGCTCGGCCCATGCGGCCTCTTCAGCCCGCTGTTTTCTTATATCCGCGCACTTTTGAAGCAAGGCTGATTTCTCCGATTCAAGCTTCTGCTCAGATATCGGATTCGACCTTGTTGACGACTCGAATATCGCAAATGCTTTTTTTGCACCTTCGTCGTCCAGCTCCTCTACAAACATCTCTATGAGCGGCTCGGCTATCTTGTCATACGCCAAATCAGCCGATCCGGACGAAGCGCGCATTATTTCGGAATACAACGGGAAAATATCCGACTTCTTCTTTAAACCCTTAAAATAGCTTTTTATCTCGTCGCCGAACAGATGCAGCGCAAGCACCGGATCCGATTTTACTATATTCCGCATTTCCGCTATTAAAATTCTTGAAGCCTCCTTCGGATTCCTGCGCGACAAATTCGCCCTGAACATTCCCATTATCTCTATGCACTTTTCGGGATACCTTCTGAACGCCTCATACGCCTTTCTCCAATGGGAGTCGAGCTCCGTCGTGCTCGCACCAAAGCGCGCGCGCGCCATTATATATTGAACATATGCCTTCCAGTTTTCGACATTCGCCTTCTTGGATTTGTCGGCAAAATACGCGCTTTCATTGTATTTGCCGTCCTCGTACAGCATCTCGGAAATCCTCAAATACACCAAGGAATATATGCTGTTCATGTTGGCGGCATGCCTTCGCTCCAACATATTCAGGTCGTACATTTGTATTGGCTTCCATGTCTGCGGGCTTATTGGACGGTCAAACGCGGCTGTTGCCGCTCTGGGATCCTTGCCAACGTCGTACTTCCACACTCCCGCTCTCGCCATGTACGCTAGCCACGCAGTCCCCACGTCCTTTTCGTTAGTCGGGCTGCGATATGAAAAATATACGCACGGTATGCCGTTTGCGTTCGCAGTGCGCCACGCGCAATAAACCTTGTCTATCGGCAGCCCACCGCGCTTTTTGATATTTTCAGGCGTATAGGGAATATCTTCTGGCCATGGCTGGTATACACCGAGCAAAACTCTTGACGTATCCGTTTTTATTGAAGTCGCAAGCTTCTCGATCGAGTATGGCGCAACATTCGGATTCCTAAGCCCTTTGAGCTCGTCCATCGGCCCGCCAACGCCCATAACCCATATCAACTCACCGACAGTCAGTTTTTCAAGCGGGAAATTGAGCTTGTCGGCATTTTCGGAAAAGTAAAAAAATATCTCGGTCGGGACCTTCATTTGCGTCGGATTCGACGGTACATTGCACTCCGGCCAATCGATCGGCGGAGGGGTATCGTATATCAGAGCGAGCGCATACGCCGCCCTTCTGAATTTCTTAAACTGGGTCGGATACAGCGAATAAACGGAAGCTAAAATCTCGCACGCGCCGCCAAACTTGTCGGAAGGAGTCGAGGTCTCGTAGAAATCGAAAAACGACGGCAAATCTTCGAGTATCGCCTTTTTAAGCTCAAAAGGCATTCCCTCGCCATGCTCTGCGAACATTTCCGCCGCATAACCAGTATATATCCACGACGCGGATTCGTCATACAACTGCTTTTTAAAATACTCAGTAGCAGTTTTCCTTGAACGCTCTGCAAGCGCCTTCCACCCCTCCTGGTTGTCCGACTTCGCAAGTCCATCGTAGTCCGCCTTTGACAGCGGACTAATCGGAAATTTTGGGAGATCGGGCAAGGACTGGGCGCGGGCGCTTATCGTTAAGACAATCGCGGCAAAGATTATGGGTATTATTTTCCAAACGTTCGTCATTGTGCTAAAAAGTTTCCAATTTGTATAGATGCGTCCACCCCATTACAAGTTTTTTTCTAATACGGAAGCTGAACAAACGGCAGATTCCCCGACACATCAGAAACCGCGCCAAGCTCAAGCCAAGTCTGCCGCATTATACAAGCTTAAATCAATGAGCTTGCCTCGACAGCAAATAAAAAGCCTCTTGTACAAACGAAAAAACTCCCGCAGTTTTGCAAGAGTCATTCTTCATAAAAATCAATGTGAAGCATGCCGGTTCGACGAAGACAATCTCCGGCGGTAGGAAGTCCGCCATTTTTCGCGATGGTTCATAATCCAGTCGAGGAGAGCTTTGTCGTACCCTATGTCGTGCCCGGCCTTTTCGGATTCGAGCCACTTGTGCTTCATTATCTCCTCTCGCTCGGCAAGAAATTCCTTGTATACATCGGATCTTTTGAGCGCGATGTCGCTTATGGAATCTGTTTTTGCCTTTGTGCGTCTCATAAAAAAATGTGAAGAAATTGCCTTTCTTTTTGAAAGAGATTGCCCCGCATTCTCCGTTTTTTCAACTAAAATTTTCTTGAAAAAACGCATTCGCAAAAACAGCATAAAATTATGATGGATTCCTTTGAAACGCCAATGGTTTTGTCGCTTCTGGTATGCGACACCGTAATTACTGACGCTCAGAGCGGAAAGAAAACGCTCGTAGGATTATTCAACTCGGTCGGGGCAGTCCGCTATCCGCATCTTATGCCGCGATTTTTTATTTTCGCATCGGTTACGAACGGCAACGGGGTCTTGAATTTTAGCGTGCGCCTCAAAGCCGGAAACGGCGACACCGTATTCGACCTCCCCGGGAAAATACCTTTCAACACGCCTCTCGACACTCCAGAGATGGTTTTCGACATACAAAATCTCGTCATAAAAACCCCCGGAACATACGAGCTTGAATTAGCATACAACGACATACCGTTAGCATCGCGTATTCTGACTTTCAGGCAGATACAGCCTAAAAAAAATCCTTCGCAAGAATAAACAATGCTTATGAGAACTATAAAAATTTTGGCGGCAGTAGCGCTTTTTTCGGCGCATTGCTACGCCGCCGAGTCAATCGAAAGAGACATTCCCTACACGCAGTCTTCCGATGAATACGCCGCCCAAAGGTGCAAGCTCGACGTCAAATACAAAAAGGGCCAGACTGGAAAGCGGGTGCTCGTATGGTTTCACGGTGGCGGCATTACATCGGGCAACAAGCACTTTCCGCAAAACATCTCAAAAGACTTTGTAATAGTTGCGGCAAATTACAGGCTCTCACCAAAAGCCAACGCGAAAAATGCGATTGAGGACGCCGCGGACGCCGTAGCGTGGACTTTCAAAAATATTGAAAAATTTGGAGGCGACCCCAAAAAAATCTTTATTAGCGGACACTCCGCCGGCGCCTATTTGTGCGGCATGGTTGCCTTCAACCCGCGATACCTAAAAGAACGCGGCATAAAAAATACCGACATAGCCGGCATAATACTCGTAAGCGGCCAAGCCACAACGCACTTTCGTGTCCGCGCCGACTCCGGCGACAAAACAAGCAGCCTAAAACCAAAAATAGACGAATTCGCAATTCTCGGCAACCTCGACAATCCAATCCCCCCTCTCTGCATAATTTTAGGAGACCGCAGAATAGAGTTTCCGGAAAGAGTGGAAGAAAATCTTCTGCTCGCCGCAGCTGTAAAAAAATTGAAGCTCACTGGCACAGTTGAGTTATACGAGTTGCAAGGGCTCGACCACGGCCAGGTTGGGAACCCCGCCGGATTTATAATTGATAGATTTTCCAAAAAAATTTCCGAAAACTCCAAATAGTTTTTTAGTTTACGGAACTTAAAAACACCTTTGCCCTTTGCTCTTTCGCAATTTGCGCGGGCTTGTTTGTTGCATATGAAATCAATCCAAACGGCATTGCGGCATTCCTTATTACGGATTGCATACTTCACTATATCCCACAAAAAAGTGCAGAGAGTATTTTTTGAAAATCGTAAAAAAATCCCCAGCCCCGACTGCCCTTAAAACTCCAATGCGCTAGAAGTAATAAGCCGCCTGTGCTTGTAAATTAAAAACGCTTTTGGGCAATAGCCAACATTGGCGAAGCGTATTTTTTTATTTCGGCCATTTTTAGCAATCGCGCATTTTTTATAGATATTTGCGGCGATTTGGGTCGCCCCTCCCCGCCTGTTTTATTTGCGCGGCAAAATAATATTCCACATTTTTATTTCCGCACAGCCTTTGCCTTGTATAGAGCAAAAAGTTCTCGGCTTATCCCCACCGGCAGAATTATTGCTTTATTTAATGCAATATCTTCAAGACACAAATGGTATGCTTAGGATTTGTGTTAAAATTATTGAATAAACTAGCGCTGCATGTGCCGCATGCCTGCTGCGATTCCACCCATTTGTGCACCGACGAACGATATACAGAATATTTTAGCGCGCTAAACCCGCATTAAAAAAATCGCGGACAAAACTTGCGCCACAAATCCCCGCAAAAATGCGGCTAAATAATAAAAGCTACACAGACTGCGCAACGCCGCCGCTTATGCGCACGCACTTTGATGTCCTGCGGGCAAAATCGGGATTGTGCGTTATCAATATAAGCGACGCCCTTCCACTGCCGCAAAGCGACAACAGCATCTCCATCACAGATTCTCCCGTCTTTTCGTCAAGATTGCCCGTCGGCTCGTCGGCGAGTATTACCGACGGATTATTCATCAAAGCCCGCGCGACTGCAACCCTCTGTTTCTCTCCTCCCGACAGCTGCGACGGCAGATGTTTCATTCGCCCTCCAAGCCCGGTAAATTCAAGCAGCTCCTCAGCCCTCGCCCTCGACTTGCGCCTCTCGTAAACGCCAGCTATTCTCGCCGCAAATTCGACGTTTTCCCTTGCATTCAGCTCAGGAATCAAACAGCAGTTTTGGAATACGAATCCCATAAATCTGGCGCGCAACGCCGCCTGCTTTGAATTTGACAGCAAATCTATCCTGCGCCCGTCCCACAGCACTTCTCCGCTGTCGGGAGATTCAAGCCCGGCTATTATGTTTAGGAAAGTCGTCTTCCCCGCACCGCTCTCTCCGCATATGCTGACGCTCTCGCTCTCGCAAACGTCGAGCGACGCCCCTTTCAACACCTCCGTAAGCCCGCCGTCGGGAGACTTGAACGCCTTGCGTATTTCCACCGCGGAAAGTATTTTGCCGTTTGCGCTATTCATTTCGCATTGCCTCCGATGCTTTAAGGCGCGCAGCGCGCAACGCCGGCAGAAAACCTGCCAATGTGCACAGCACTATCGAGAATCCGCACGCCCAAAGGGCGTCTTTAAGTTCGTATTTCACCGGCAGGCGCGCAAAGTGGTAAAATTCGATTAGCGCCTCGCGCCCCACAATAAACTCGGCAATCGGCGCGCGGAAATGCAACAGAAGAAACGTTAGCAACAGCCCCAATACCGAGCCAAAAAGCCCTATCACAAACCCCTGGAAGCAATATGTAGCCGCAATTTGCAGCGGCCTTGCCCCCATCGCCGCGCTGAGACCTATCTCGCGCGTCTTGCGCAACACCGAAGTGTACAGCGATATGCATATCGAAAACGACGCCACCAATATTATCAAAAATATTATAAGCGACATCATCACCTTTTCCATTTTTATCACGCGCAAAAACGCCTCGTTCGCTCCAAGCCACGTTGTCACATAATAGCTCCGCGGAACGATATCCTCGTCCACAAGCTTTTTGGCAAACGCCTCGGCGGAATCCTTCGCCGACTCTTTAAGCCTAACCGCAACAGAGTGGGAACCGTCTCCAAGATTGTACAAGTCGCGCATTCTGCGAAGCGACACGAGCGCCACGTTTGAGTCCACCTGCGAATAGTCTGTCGCAAGCAGCCCCACGACGTCGAGAGAGGCAGCCATCGGAACTTCGTCCCTTTTTATTTTGTCGAGCATCGTGGGCGAGAACACGTCCACCTTGTCGCCAACCCCCGCGCCCGCGGAAGCTGCTAGCCTCTGCCCGATTATTATGGAATCGTCGTCGAGATTGTCTATCGAGCCCATTCTGACGAAATTTTTTTCCCGTATGGGCAAAGCGCATTCGCCGCTTATTGTGTCGTAGCTGCGAAGCATCGGAAACACCGGTACGTTATTTACCACCATCATTACCGGCCCCTGCGCCACAAACTCCACGCTTTCGACCTCCGGCATGGATTTTAGCCGCTCCTTCAAGCCTTCAAGCGAGTGCATCGGCCGCCCGTAGTTGCGTATAATTACATCGCCAGTGGTATCGCGCAATTTGAGCGATATCTCGGAATGAAAACCGTTCATTACGCTCTGCGTGCCAAAAAGCCCAAGCACACCGAGCGCAACTCCAAGCAGCGACACCGCCGCAAAAAACGATACTACTTTCCCCGTGGGGAATAGCTGTTTTAGCGCGATATAAAGCCACCACTTCATCGACTTATTCCGGCTTCAAAGACGGGAACAATATCGTGTCTCTTATGTTGGCGGCGCCTGTGAGGAGTATTATGAGCCTGTCTATGCCTATTCCCATGCCGCCGGCAGGGGGCATTCCGTATTCGAGCGCTGTGAGGAAGTCCTCGTCCAGCTTTTGGCGCTCCTCGCCGACCTGCGCCTCAAACATCTCGCGCTGGATTAGCGGGTCGTTCTGCTCTGAGTAGGCGGGCGCTATTTCCTGCCCGTTTATGCAGAGTTCAAAGACGTCCAATACCCTTCCGTCCTGCTGGTTTATTTTGGCAAGCGGGCAAAGCTCGCGGGGGACGTTCATAACAAAGGTGGGCTGGATAAGATTCGGCTCCACAAGACGCCCGTAAAGATCGTCAGTTATCTCGTGGTGTTCTTTTGAAACGTCGGTTTCCACTCCCAATTTTGTTGCTATTGCGACCTTCTGCTCTTTTGAGAGGTCGAACCAATCCGGGGCGCCGGAAGCCTCGCAGACAAGCTCCATATAGGTTGCCTTCCGCCATTCTCCGCCGAGATCTATTGTTCCGCCGTCGGCGCGGTTTATGACTGTCGTGCCAAGCACATTCTCGCATATTGAAGATATTAGCGAGCGTATAAGCTCCATCATTCCATTGTGATCGGAGTACGCCTGGTAGACTTCAAGCATGGTAAACTCCGGATTATGCCTGCGGTCGAGCCCTTCGTTGCGGAATACCCTGCCCATTTCAAAGACTTTGTCGAACCCTCCGACAAGCATTCTTTTCAGGTAGAGTTCCAGCGCTATGCGCAAATAGAAATCGCGGTCGAGCGCGTTCATATGCGTAATGAATGGGCGCGCGGCGGCGCCGCCTGCGACATTGTGCAGCACGGGCGTCTCAACCTCCACAAAGCCCCTCGACCAGAAAAACTCGCGTATCTGGCGCTGAATCCGCGTGCGCAACATAAATCTGCGCCTCGAATCGTCGTTGACAATCAAATCGAGGTATCTTTGGCGGTATATCTGCTCGCTGTCGGTGAGTCCGTGCCATTTTTCCGGCAGCGGACGCAGGCTCTTTGCGAGTATTTTAAAGTCGTTTACGCGCACGGTTATCTCGCCGGTCTTTGTCTTGAAAAGTTTTCCCTTGGCGCCGATTATATCGCCTATGTCGAGAAATTTTTTGAACCAGTCGTTGTAAACTCCTTCGGGGAGACCGTCGCGCGCGAAGTACAGCTGTATGACTCCGTCTCTATCCTTTATCTTCACGAAACTCGCTTTTCCCATCAGGCGGAAAACCATAATCCTTCCGGCAACGCTTACTTCGTGCTCCGAATTTTCGCCTTCTGGCGTGGATTCGTCGAACGATTCCACCGCTTCTTTTGACGTGTGGGTTTGTTTCCAATTCTGGCGGAAGGGGTCGTACCCAAGCGCGCGCATTGCGTCGAGCTTGCCTTTTCTTACCGCAAACAAATCGTGCGAGTTGTCTTCTTTTGTATTTATTTCTTGGCTCATTATGCGAAAAATTATTTAGAGAGTCTTTCACATCGCTTCCGCATTCGCAACATTATTATTTGCGGCGGCAGCTGATATTTTACGCGCTCGCACCCATTGCCCACTTTATTTCAAAAATAAACTTTATATTCATAAAAAAATTTGGCCCTGCAACTGCCGCTATATTTTATGCGGAATTTTGCCTTCACTTTTGCAAATCGAAGTTAAAGCCAGAAAATTTAAGCGCGTAAAGTTATAAAAAAATATTCAAGTTCTCTTTACGATTTTTCTTTAAAGCCTGAATCTAAAACAACCAACATTCGCACAGAAATATCCAAAAGACTTTCCCGCACTCCCACCAAAAAAAATCTATTTTATGCCGTATAGAAAAAAAACTTTTTATGTGCTAAGAGCCTTACGTTTGGCAATAAAACAAAACTTCCGGCAACCGGGGAAAATAGATTTTTTATCATGCAAAACACAAATAGAAAAATTTTTCCACTGCAAAAGCGCCGATTCTCATGGCCGCCGCAGATAGTTATGCGCGCAAGAACAACGCATTCATTCCAAGACCGCGCAACACGTTTTAAAATACAAAAAAACTGTGCAAATTTTCATATATAAAAAGCGCAAGCCTCCCCATCAAAAATAGATCCTATACAAATCTTCAAATCCTTTTCCCCACGCAAAAAAATAAAAAAATCTGCATGCAATGCAAATACAGACAATATACGCTTTTTCTAAGCCACCGCTTTTATTATTTTAGTTTTATGCCTTATATTTCTTCTTTAAGGTTGCCCTAATCTTTTCTAAACACAAAAAAAGCGCCGCCCCGACTGCGGGCAAGCGCCTTGCAAAGCCGCATGCGTTTTCGCGCAAAGCGGCCGTTGAAGAATTTTATTAGAAGCCCTGCGCGAGCATCGCCGCGGCAACCTTCTTGAATCCGGCAATGTTTGCGCCGTTCATGTAGTTTCCGGGCGTTCCGTATTCGGCTGCAGCTTCGAGGGCGTTCTTGTGAATGCTCCTCATGATGTTGTGGAGCTTTTCGTCGACCTCTTCGCGGGTCCAGCTCAAGCGTATCGCGTTCTGCGACATTTCCAGGCCGCTCGTCGCAACACCGCCAGCATTGGAGGCCTTGCCGGGAGCGTAGAGAATGCCCGCCTGCATGTATGTTTCGATAGCTTCGGGAGTTGAAGGCATATTCGCGCCTTCGGAAACGCATATGCAGCCGTTTTCGATAAGAGCCTTTGCGTTGTCGCCGTCGATTTCGTTCTGGGTCGCGGACGGAAGAGCAATCTCGGCCTTCACCAATCCCCACGGACGTTTTCCTTCGTAGTACTTGGCGGTCGGGTATTTCTTGACGTATTCGCTCATGCGGCCTCTCTTGACGTTTTTAAGCTCCATGACGTATGCGAGCTTTTCTGCGTCGAAGCCGTCGGGGTCGATAACCGTGCCGTTGGAGTCGGACATCGAAAGCGGTTTTGCGCCGAGCTGAATGAGCTTTTCGACAGTGTATTGCGCAACATTTCCGGAGCCGGATACGAGAACATTCTTGCCTTCGACCGAGTCGCCCTTTGTTGCGAGCATTTCCTGGGCGAAGTATACGTTGCCGTAGCCAGTCGCTTCGGGACGAATCAAGCTTCCGCCCCATTCGAGGCCCTTGCCGGTGAGAACGCTGTCATAGGAATTTTTGCAGCGTTTGTATTGTCCAAAGAGGTAGCCTATTTCGCGGCCGCCCACACCGATGTCGCCGGCGGGAACGTCAGTATTGGGACCGATGTGGCGATAGAGCTCGCGCATGAAGGAGTTGCAGAAATTGCGGACTTCGTTGTCGCTTTTTCCCTTGGGATCGAAGTCGGAACCGCCTTTGCCGCCGCCCATGGGCAGAGTCGTGAGGGAGTTCTTAAATACCTGTTCAAAACCGAGGAATTTTAGAATGCCGAGGTTTACGGACGGGTGGAAGCGCAAGCCGCCCTTGTAGGGGCCTATGGCGCTGTTGAATTGTACGCGGTAGCCTTGGTTTACATGTATCTCG
Organism: uncultured Opitutales bacterium; assembly: GCA_900545705.1. Taxonomy (GTDB): domain Bacteria; phylum Verrucomicrobiota; class Verrucomicrobiia; order Opitutales; family Intestinicryptomonadaceae; genus Merdousia. The sequence goes on from URAK01000008.1 coordinate 76,165, forward strand.
CCCTTGTCGTCCGCCCACGGAACTTGGAAGAGTATTACTCTTTCGGGAACGACCATTCTTTCGAGAATTTTATTCTGTTCGTAAACCGGATCGGCGTCGATAACAGCAGTCAGAGACGAAAGAACTTCTTCCGCCGCTTGGAGGAATTCTTTTTCCCAGGGCTGCTTGGCTTTCAGTTCGCCGAGAACTTTTTGCACATACTTATTCATGATATATTTCCTTTTGGTTGACTTAAATAAAAAAACAATGGTGCAAAAATTGCAAAAAACATTTTTTGCGTCAACAAACTTTCCTTAAAAACGGGCATTTATTACATTTTTGTACATTTTTTTGAGACTTATTTAAATCTTTTGGGATAAATTTTTCAATAAAAGGCTAAAAGATACATTTTTGTACATTTTTTTGTGTTTTAATTTGCAAAAAGCATCAAATATTGCATGCAAAGCTTATAACATCAGGGTTTTCAAGCCAGAATTGTCTTGACTAAATGTTATTAAAAATCGACAAATATTTATTACTATGTTAGCGCGACAAAGACAAAGACTCATTCTTAATATGCTCGAAAATTCCCCAAGCCTTAGAACTATCGAGCTTGCCAAATACTTTGACGTCACCGACGAAACCATACGCAGAGACCTCGAAACTCTCGACGCGGAAAACAAGCTTATCAGAACCCACGGCGGGGCGCTTAGAATCGAAAAGCGCTCGGCAGAGCAGCCCCTGCAAAAACGCTTAAATGAAAACCGCGCCGCAAAACAGGAGATAGCAAAAAAAGCCATTGGATTGGTGTCTCAATCGGACACGATTTTCCTCGATGCGAGCTCCACAGTATTAACTTTCGCCGAATCGCTGCCAGACATAAAAATAACTGTCATAACAAATGCGCACGACTGCGTAGTTCCGCTTATGTCGAAGGACAATATCGACGTAATCACAACCGGCGGGAAGCTCGACAGGGTTAGCCACAGCTACTGCGGCATATCCGCCCTTTCGCTCATGAAACGCTTCTCTATTGACAAGGCGTTCTTTTCATGCAACGGGCTGGATCTTGAACGCGGCGCAAGCGAAGTCGCCGAAATACACGCTGAGTTTAAAGAAAATTCGCTGTCAATCTGCCGCGAAAAAATTCTTCTGTGCGACTCCTCGAAATTCGGGGTGCAGAGCCTGCGTTTTTTCTGCGACATAAACTCTATCGACACTGTAATAACCGATTCCGCCGCCGACCCCGACTTTCTCGACAAGCTGCGCAAATCCGGAATCAACGTCCTCTAATTGCAGCCTAAAAACCTTTAAACTATGCGGCGCGCAGGCTCGAGCGCGCCGTTTTTTTTATCGTCCTACTTCCGCGCGCGGCAGACGGCCGCCTAACAACAATTTTTTCAATTAAGTTCAGCTGCCTATGTTCGCAAAAGCGGGGCAAATTTCCCATTTGTTTTAATTTGCAAGAACGCGGGAAAATACTGGGCAATACAAAATATATTGCGCGCAAATAAATTTTAGCAGCCCCTGATAGAAAGCGCGCAGAAGTAAAAATTTTAGCGCAACTATGCAAAATGCAAAAGCGCTACCACTATTAAAAAGCGCGCGCGCCCAATATGAAATTCGAGCAGGCATAAGCCGGCAGAGCCATCTCAGATTAAGCGCGCGGATATTTTCTAATCCGAAATCTCAAACAAGGCCGTGTCGGGAGAGGCGAAGTCGTATTCGAACGATTCGGAGTTTTCAGCAACAATTTTGCCGCTATACAACTCTTTTACAATCCCGGCCTTCTTTGGCAGATGTATTTTCTTGACTCCGCCCTCCTTCACATGAACTGCCACAAGTTTTCCGTTCGAATACACAGGCAAAGGCTCGTCTGTATATATATGAACCCCGGCTTCGCGGGCTAATCGCATTATAGAATTTTTGTCAAAGTCCAAAATACTTTCGCCGTATACGCTTTTCCAGCTACCCATGTCTTTTTCAGACACACCTTTAGTCTTGTACTTAAAGCCTGTTAGCTTCTCGACATTTGCGGAGTCTGCGCGCTTGCCGTCAGACATTCCCGCGGCGTCCATAAACACGACAGTCCTACCCGAATTCATCACTCGATTTTCTAATATCTTCCGCTTTTCCGGGGTAATCGAATATCCCCACGGGAAGACTGCCATCTTATATTTTGAGAAATCCAGATTTTCAATGTCGTCAAAAAGAATATAGTCGAACGGGGCCCCGCATGAGTAAAGCGCTTTAATCATGCGTTCGATTTTTAAGGGATTTTTCATATAAAAAGCGCTGTCCGGGTCAATCACCATGACTATCTCCGCGCGGTAGTCGAGCGGGGCGTCCTTGTATTTCTTCCATATTTCGTAGGATTTGCCGACGAGCTCCATTGTCTCGGGAGTCTTAAAAATCCCGCCCCACATGTCAAAACACCAAAGGGAATTCCCCATTATCGCCGCCAACGAGAACTCCCTCTTTAAAATCGCGTTTGTCTCGGCTTGGTTTTTTGCGCCCGATGCGTGTATTCCCCCTATTTGAACATATGGGGAAAGCTTGCCGTTGTACGTGTGCGTTCTATGGTCTATTTCCTGAAACCAGTGCTTGCCGTGAAGGTCAACCGACTTTCGCGGCGACGATATTCCACCGCCAAGCCCTATGTCGCGGTTAAAATATCCTCCGGGGCTGCCAACAAAGTCAACCGACTTCGACGCAAACGTTCTCGAATTGTCTAGCTTGCCGTACAAGCGCAATGGTATAAATCCGCAAAATGCGCCAACCTGTTTTTTATCGCCCACTATTTTTTTTACCTCGCCAAGAAATTCATCGACTCCGTCGGAAATCAGCTCTTCGAGAAATCTCGAATACTCGGCTTCCGCGCGCTGTGTCTTTGGGTCGAAGTAATTTCCGTCGATTGCGGGGGAGTCCATGCGCTCGCGGCTGGGAACCTCCCACTTTGGAAGTCCGTTTTTATTCAGCCATCTATACCATGCGTTGCGTTTTGGGACATTAGCGTATCCCTGAGAGTTGCAGTACCATTCGCTCGTGCCGCCGCCGGCCACTATGTACGACACTATCCTATCTCCGTACTTTTCCTCCATGTGCAGCACGTAGGCGCGGAGCATTTTTTCCGTGAGGGTTTTCCACTCCGGAATACACAGCGCATTTGAAATATGCTGGTAGCTGTCGCCGCCGAAACCGTATTTCTTATCGAGCCTGCGGACAAGCCACAAGGGGCTGTTTATATCGACCATGCAAATGAAGCGGGCATTGGGATTGGCCTTCAAAACGACGTCGAACTGTGCATCAACATTTTCCCAGAGGTACGTTTCGTCCCATACCCAGAAGGGGGGAAATTTACAATAGGGCTCGCCAAGGCTGTTAAAAGAGTTCGACGGCATGACTGCGTAAAGGTCTACGCCTATGTCGGCAAACTGCTTCATCGCCCCGGTTTCAGGCCAGAAAGAGCGGTACGCAAAAAACTTTCCCGCAACGCCCGCATGGGCGCACAGAGCCAAAATGGCTGAAAATAAAACTATTAAGAGTTTTTTCATAGCAATTAAAATATTTTTAGAATTTAGAGGCTAACCCACGATTAAAAGAACGCGAAAGTTTTTACTCGGCAAGATGCGAAAGTTTTTTACCCGGCAAGATGCAGAAGTTATTTTACCCGGCAAGATGCAGAAGTTATTTTACCCGGTACAAACTTTGCGCACAACAGCATAACAACTCCCGACAAAGCGGCAGGCAACGGCATGCGGCGCGCTATTTGCAGAGCCTTTTTATGTCGCCCTCCGCGCCTTTAAAATGTTCGGATATTATTTCGGACCTAAGCTGCGAATCTCCCCTATCGGCTATGAATATTTTATCGGATTCGTTTCCGAGCACCTTGCGCATTTTGTCGATTCCGTCTTCTTCGTCCGCAAATACGGCGTCCTGCGGCTGCCATCTGTTAAAGAGCAGGTATTGGTCTTTAAATACGTAAAAAGTATTCCCCGACATCTCCGCCGTACAATACTGGTTGCAATATGCGCTCGATCCCCAGAAGAAATTTTTATTTATCGACAGGCCTGTTATGGGTTTACGCTCGTATGAAAGCAGAGCGGCGTCGCGAGTTTCAGGAGTTGAGAATTCGTTTTCGCCCATTTCAAAACACCTGTTTGAAGAAAATTCGCAGTCGGAATATTTTGCCGTCCCCTCCTTGGAACGAATAAAATGCTCAAATGCCTGGCGGCAATGTATAAAAGTGTTGCCGATAAATTTTACGTTTTCGATAAGCATATCGCCATTTGCAATTCCCTGTATGGTCGAGCCGCAGTCGTATGTTCTCGACACCGTGCAGCCCTCCACGAGATTGTTTGAGCACGGACGCTTGTCTGACACCCAAAACTCAAATCCGTTTCCGAGGCGAACCCAATGGGCGTATCCAAGCTGGACAGACCCTCCTATTATATCTACGCGCATATTTTTAAATTTGCAGTTCCATGCCCTCGCAACGCCGTGGACGCCAAATCCCGTCACAGCTATGGAGTCCATCTCGCAGTTTTCGAGGTTTGTGACCCCCGTGCCGTATGTTGAGAATGCAATCTTCGCCCCTCCCGCCGAGGGATTGCCTTTTGAGCGGAAGTAAAGATAGCGGAAGTTTTCCTTCTTATCTTGAACGTTTACGCGGTTGACATCACCCGAAACCCAGAAGTCGCCGTATGCGTTCAGCTGGTTGTACCTGCATACTAGATGCCCATAAAGCTTGTCGGAAGCCATATCGTAAACGGCTCCTATATTATTGGCTTTCCCCTCCGCAAAATAACCGTCAAAATTTTCGGGTTTTGTGAGGTCTATGCGCCATATATCGTTTGGCTGGCGCTCCCATGCGTCGGGATTTTTTACGATTTTAAAGCCGCTTATGACAGGCATTGGGCCTTCGCCGTACGCGGATATTTTGCAGTTTTTAAATTTTGTAATGGGTCCGTAAAATACGTCGCCGCGCTTTAAGTATATCTCGGAATTTTCGTTTGGGGCGGCGGCGATAGTTTTTAGCGGCGCCGCCTGCGAGCCGTCGTTAGAGTCATCGCCACTCGATGAGGAAATATAGTACGCCTTCCCGAAAGCCGCGGCCGACAGAATGGATACTAACGCGAACGTGAATAATTTTCTCATTTATAAGTCCCCCCAAAACATTTTATGCTAAGAACTTTTTTATATTAACATATGCGCGCTAATTGTGGAAGTAAAAAAGTTTCGAGAATCAATACACCTTTCATGTAAAAAAGGCGCAATCGATGCAATTCTCATGCTGTTATGCTCTGGGGATTTTTTGTTATGGGCGCAAAAATTATTCGGGGCATGCAAATTTCAAGGGAAGCATACAAGCTTGGCATACAAACACAAATTAAGAATTTTTTATGCGCAATCTCCAATATTCTTTCAAAACCCTGCCTGTAAGAAAAGCCTGAGAAGCGAACCCAGCGTTTTTGGAACCCCGCTTAAAATTTTTCGATTTTAAATTGAATCGTGGGAAGAAAAATATTGACCACAAAAAGTTAGTGCGTTAACTCTGGGAAAGAAACAAACAATATTCATAAATGCAATGAAAAGATTAATTCTTATATTTTGCGCATGCGCCTTTTGCGTAGTTGCGTCGGCAGAACCTAAAAGCACGGTAGAAAGAAGGAAGCCGTTGACTGCGAATGTCGGCATTGTAGGCGTCGGGCTGGACACATATTGGAAGCAATTTGAAGGGCTCAAAGACGTAATGCTCAAAAAACTCGATACATTTGAAAATAAAGTCAAGTCCAACGGCGTAAAAACATTTTCATTTGGTCTTGTCGACAACGCTGAAAGCGCGCGCAAAACTCTCGACGAAATCAAGCGGTCGAATCTAGATCTGCTGTTTGTCGATATGGTGACCTACGCAACCTCGGCGACATTTGCCGCAATGGCAAAAGAGCTGACAATCCCGATAGTTTTGGTGGCATTGCAGCCGCAAAGCGCAATGCCTTACGAAAAAGCGACAACGTTTATACAGCTTTGCAACGACGATTTATGTGCCGTCCCTGAATTTGCGGACGTTGCCGTGCGAATGGGAAACCCCGTGGACGATATTATAATAGGAATGCGCGAGGGCGATAAACTTGCAGACGCGGAAATTTCAAAATGGTGCTCGGTTGCAAAGGTTTTGCACGACCTGCGCTATGCCCGCATAGGACTAATGGGACATGTATTGGAGGCGATGTATGACATGCAAACCGACCCAACGGCAGTCGCAGCCACATTTGGCTGCCATGTAGCTGTATGCGAGCCCGATGAAATCCTAAGACATTATCTCTCCGAAGATAAAGACGCAGTTGAAGCTATGAAAAAGCGGATTCTCTCATTCTTCGACACCCCGGACCCTGTCTCAGACCCAATCACCCAAAAGCTCACAGACAAGGATCTCGATGTTGCAGCTAGGGCGGCAGTTGCCCTTGAAAAGTTCGCGGCCGACAGAAAGCTCGACGGTCTTGCATACTATTACGAGGCGCTACCCGGCTCCAAAATGCGGGAGCTCGTAACAAACCTAATAGTGGGCAACTCGCTTCTCACCGCAGCCGGATTCCCTATGTGCGGAGAGTTTGACATCAAAAATTGCATTGCAATGATGATAATGGATAGGCTTCAAATAGGCGGAAGCTTTGCCGAATTCCACCCGATAGATTTCAACAAGGGGACAGTTCTTGTCGGGCATGACGGTCCGCACCATCTTAATATTGCCGACGGCAAGCCCGTATTGAGGTCATTAAAAAAATATCACGGCAAACCCGGAGCGGGCGCTGGCGTTGAATTCAAGATAAAGGAAGGCCCCATTACCATACTCTCAATAGGGGTAAAAGCCGACGGGAAATTCAAATTTATAGTGGCCGAAGGCGAGTCTGTTGCGGGAGCCATTCCACCCACGGGGAATACAAACACCCATGCTAAGTTTAAGCCTGACATTCGCACATTCTTGCGGAGCTGGTGCATGGAAGGGCCAACCCACCACTTTGCACTCGGTATTGGGCACCACGCAGACGAAATTCAGAAAATCGCAAAGGTTTTAAATATTGAATGCGTAAATGTGACGGCCGGCAAATAACCCGAAACCTGCATTGGCAACTTGGCGCGGAAGAAATTGATTTATTCTGAGCCTGCTAATAAGCTTAATATTGTATAAGTAGCGAGCAAACTACGGCTGCAAAATTTAAAAGCCTTCCGTTTTCATTCGGAGGGCTTTTTATTTTTCGAATTAAAACTGTGCACCTTTCGGAGAGTTTCTTATTTCAGATTTAATTATGCACAAATATCTTGGCTAATGTTGAGAAGGAAATGGCACAATGTAGGGCATTCCAGTATTTCAACGTTTTCTACAATATTGGCAGTTTATTTTAATGATGCTTTAAATTAAAAATAGCCTGTTTTAAGCAGTTGTTTTTTAGAGTGGAATACCAAACGCCGATAACCCCTTTGGGTAAAAATGCATAAATACACGCATACATTCTATAAAATACCAATTGCAGGATTTCCCATATTGGATCAGGTTTTAGATATAATTTTCTTCTTAAAAAGGTAAATGCAAAATGAAATATTATTTATATAGGCTAACTATAATACGAGTCAGGCAGAAAATATAAATTAAGTCGACTTTAGAACATTTGATACAAATACCAAAATTTATTTCATAAAATAGGGAATGCCTTTCTTATAATAAAAGTTGCACTGGCTTCTTTCCCCCAATGCCTTTTTGGTGTAAAATCTTTAACAACCACTGGGTATTTAGGGTATGAAATTAAATTTTGGATTTATATTATACTCAAATGCTACCTAAGAATTTTAATAGTTTCATTTCATACATTCCAGAAATTTTAAGAAGCAAAAAATACAATAAGATGTGGAGAAAAACGGGCGATTATCAACATTGCAATACGCTGTTGCTAAGCTACTGCATAAGGAATCTAAACTGCAATAAAAGGCCTTTAAGACGTGTAGATATAGTTTGATATGATATTTTAATGACCGTTAATTTCTTGCTTCGCTTAAAATTTATTACTGCAAAAATATTTCTAAAAAAGATAAGTAAAAAATTGCAATCTATATACCGACAATTTCTTTTATAACCATTATCTTGTTCTTTGCGAAAATTTTCTCGAATGCTAAAATTATACTTTCAGTGCAAATAATACATTTTTTTGTGTAAAATATATAGATGATATTCGCTTCTTACAAGAATCCACAAGTAGATGAGCTTTAAATATTAAAATGTCGCAATTTATTGTATAACTTTAAAGCGCTGCGAATCCAATATCTTTACTTAATATGTTTGAATATCAAAGAATAAACTTCCCATAAGCGTGTAATTACATCTGGTACGCGAGAGAAAACGCACAAATCCAATAAGGCTAAAACACTTGTGAGTAAGTTATTTCTTTAGCAAAAAAAAGTGCCCGAATTGTCGGGCACTTCAAAGATTCTTTTATACCAGATTAACGTGTAATAGTTTCGGTAGCGTCGTCTTCAAGTATGCGATGTACCGCACCACCAGGGGAAACTATGACAGGATTCTGGTAAACGCTTCCGGGACGCATATCCTGGAACTGTTCGCGACCAACGCTGCCTCCGGGGGAGATTCTGTTCGCAGTCACGAATATTAACAGATTCCTCTTCTGGCGAGATTCGCCCTTTGAGCGGAAGAGCCTGCCGATCCACGGAATATCGGAGAGAATCGGAACGCTGTCGTTGATTGTGCGGACTTCTTCACGTGTCAAACCGCCCATAACAACGGTCGCACCGTCAAATACCGTTACAGTAGTCTTAACTTCTCTGACCGAGAACACCGGCTGAATGAATCCAGAGGGAACCGTTACGGTTGTTCCGGAAGATATAGCAACTGCAACGCCGCCGTATTCCATGAACCCTTCAAATTCCGTTACGTTCGGGTTGAGAACGAGGTTGATGCTATCATCTTCTTCGACGTTCGGGGTGACTTCCATAGAGACACCAACGTCAACCGAGGTGAAGTCCTGAGGAGTACCGGGGGTGATAGTTACACCAGCAGAAGATGAGTTTTCACCATTAACTGTCGTAGAAGAAGAACCAACGTTAGATTGAACGTCGCCCCATGATTCCGGATAACGCATACGTTGCGAAACCGTTATCGAAGCAGTGCTGCCAGATATAACCGTCACCTTCGGAGCGCAGAGCAAGTCTGAACCCTGGCGCTGTTCGAGAGCGTTGACTATCAAGCTTACATCGTAACCATTGATAACACCGAGAACTGTGTTAGCCGCTTGAGCTGCGCCGGACGCCATATTTATGGTCGAGGGCAAGAGCGGAACTACAGGCTCAACAGTATACGGATTTGGAACGTCTGCTGTCACCTCATTGGCAGGCTTCAAGATTGTTATCGGAGTAGATCCGGCACTCGCGCTTGTTATAGAGTCGGCAAGCGTACGATTGTTATATGTGCTTATCACACCGGTTGTGTTTCTTCCAACTGTGGAGAACAGAGTGCTGTAAGTGCCATCAGCATTCTTCCTGGAAACATTCCAGTTGAATCCGAGTTCCTTCAAGACGCCCTGGTTGACTTCCATAAATTTAGCTTCGATTTCAACCTGCTTGGTTTCGCTATAACGCAACAGTATATTGCGAACTTTGTCGAGGTTGCGGCGCGTATTCGTGACCCAAAGTTTTGAACCGTCAAACGCAACAGTCGCGCCAGGACCAAACTCTACGCCAGCTTTAACGAGGAAGTTTTTGATAGCCTCTTCCTTGCCGTCTCCAGCACCTGCCGCAGCACCACCGCCGCCGCTGCCGCCGAAGGGATTGCCCGAATCGCCGGATTCGCCAACCGCAGCCTTAAAGCCTATCATACGCATAACAGTCGAAGTCGGGAGCGGAAAGTCGAGAGTGTCCATTGAAGCGACACTGTTGTCCATTGCTTTGCGGACTACGATTGTATCCTTTTCAATATCGTATTGGAAACCGGCTTGCTGGGTGACCCAGTCGAGTATTTGGCCGAGGGAGAGGTCGCGGAGTGTGAGAACTACCGGCTTTGCTTCAGAAGCGTTATCGCCGAAAAGAACTATGTTAACACCCTTCTTCGCGTCGTTTGACTTATCGTATTCAACAGACAATATAGAAAGTGTGTTTATTGCCTGGGCGAGTGTCACGCCGGGAGCGGGGAAGCTTACATTCGGGATTATGATTTCGGCCAGTTTTTTGTCGATTATAGAATCGGCTCTCGCGCCGCCTCTATCAACTGTCGTGCCGGTGTAAACTTGCGGGCGCTGCCACGCCTTGCTTACTTCGTCCATCATCGCTTCACGGGTTGCCAGATAAGTTAGGCGGCCGCGGTCAGCAAGCTTTTCAGAGATCAAGCGCTGATACGCTTTTGCCTGTATATTGTCGGCATCGAGCGTTTCAATCTGGCGGAAGGTAGCGCGAGCTCCCTGATAGTCGCCATAAAGATATTGCCTGCGACCTTTTTCCAAGAGATTTTCTATCTTGTTCTGGCGAGTTGCGTAATCCGGGCTTATGTCAGATATCGAATTGTTGTAAGGATTGGCTGTAAATTCTTCAACTTCTTCGACAAATGCTGCGCCGGCATCTTTGCTTTCTTCAGCCGCAGCATATTCAGCGGCATAAGATTTTGCGGCAGCTGTGTCTCTTTCAGACATCGCAATCTTAGCGCGGGACTTCGCCATTGCAGCTTTCGCTCTATTGAGTTCAGAACGAGCCTCGTCAGCTACCGGAGAATAAGATTCTTCGGGAAGTTTTTCCTGTGCAAAAGCCAATTTCTTGGAGGCTTCATCCCAATTGCCAGCGTCCATTAGATCGTACGCTTCATCTATCAGATCAAACGCCGCTATAACTTGCAGCTGCTGCTTACGCAGTGCGTCGGACATCGCCGCATCAACAGGTTCAACCTTCGCTGCTTCGCCATCCTTTGCAACCTCGGCATCTTCAGCTCCAGCTTCTTCTTTGGCAGGTTTTGCGCCAACAAGCACGGGAGCTTCGCCTTTTGCCTGACGTTCAATGTCCTTATTCACGTCGGCAAGCATGCGCTGTACGCCTTCGTCATTGGGCGCAATCTTCAATAACTCTTCAAGCGATTGCTTTGAAGATTTAAGATCGCCCGCGTCACGCGCCTGTACGGCCGCAACCATAAGACGGATTTTCTCTTGGGTCTGGTCCGGCTTGGCATAGCTAAAGCTTGCCGTCACGGCGGAAGCTAATATCGCCGCGACAAATGCCGCTTTTCGTTGGGTTGTCTTTATTTTCATATTCGCTGTATTTATAATTTGTTAAATGGACGTTAACACTTTTTGGGGTTTTTTAAAGAATTATTTTCAATTATTTGACGGGAACCACTCCCGCCGCACTTAGGTTCATTGTTTGTGGTTCGATATCGGTATTGTCCGGAATCATCTCAATTACGGCATTGCCTTTATCAAAATCTATCGACTTCACCTTGTATGTGGCTGTCCCAACCTTGCGCGATTCGCCAGGCGCTTTAACATGCCATATGCTACCGTCGGGCGCAGAGAACGATATCCTCCTACGGTCGTCTATGACGGTTTCCTTATTGGAGTATATCGTCACGTCTTTACCAAGGGATTTATCATACAACACTACGGTCACAATGTCCGATATTGTGTTGTTTTTATCGTTCTTAACGCGCTTTATCTCGAATTTCTTGGGAGTCAGCCCTAGATTGATCTTTTTGCCAGTTGACGGCGCAGACGCAACTATCTCCTCATTCAATTTCCCTATGAAAGATAGATTCGTGGAGGTATTTTCAAACTGGATTATCGGTTCAGCTTTCGTTCCGAAATATCCGAGATATTTTATCGGATACGGCTCGTTGGATACCCCTACATACTTCAACGCAAAAGACTGTCTCGCGACTTCCTTGTAATAGGGCGACTCGGTCATGAAGTTGCCCTTTTTGTCCACCCATATCTGAGGTGGGGTAAATACTTGGAAGAACCATTTCCCAGCTTCGTCCTGCGCCCTGACCTCGGGCCATTCTATGGACGTCACTTTCAGTTCGGGCACTATTATCTTCTTCCAAGGTATGCCAGCGGGCAATTTCTTTTCAAGTGTTTGCACGCGCGCTTCCAATAGTTCGCCCTTCGGTTCATTCATAAAATAATATCCGCAAGACAAACCCGCCACTATCACGGCGATTACAAAAAATATCTTATCGTAGTATTTCATTTCTGTGCCGCTTCTTTATTGTTTCTTTGGTTTTGTGGCCGACTTTGCCTTCGCGGCTACACCTTTTTTATCGGCGTCCTTTTTATCTCCAGGCTTTGCCGTATCTTTGACCACTTCTACGTATTCTATCACCACAGTGAATTCCGATATGTTGTCCGTAACAACGGGAACTTTATTTTCGTCTATCACCGGCGCGGCAGGCGTTTCCCCGCCCTCTTCGGAATCTGTCGATGCAAATGCGTCCGCCGCATCAGATGTCTCCTCTGCAAGGGCTTCCTCCGGGTTCGCCATCATTATTAGCGACGTATCAGCAGGCTTTACATCAATGCTCCTAACTACAAGCATTGCATCGAAATCCTTCAACTGGTTTAGGAACCTGCGGAGCACGTCAGTATGCCCGGTAAACACAAACCTGTATGCCAGGGTATCCAAGCTGCCAGGCTTGCGCGCAGTTATATTCTCGTCAATCTTAAAGTTGTCGCCCCTCAACGCCGCAGACGACTTTGAACGGGCAGACGCCCTTACGCGACGCGTCTTTGTTTCCTCTTTTATCCCTTCCTCAGGCAGTATCTCGCGCTGCACGTTCAATATCGCCATAGGGGATTCTTTCGATTTGCAATTAAAAAGCTTCTGATTGATGTAGTCCAACACGCAAACCTGCTTCCATATTGCGGGCATCGCCTCGTCTTTCGGTGAGTCGGCTGTCGGCGCTACATACTTTTTATATCCAAAATCCATTTCGTCGGGCACATATATTTCGCGCTTTTTTGCCTCGGCACGCCAAGAGTTTACCATTCCGCGCAACTGCTCGCGCAACTGGAATCCCTCTTCGGCCGTAAGCGGCTTGAATATATGCTCGCTCTCGCGAGTCAAGTCCTTTTCCAAGTCGGAAAGATGCTTTTCAAGCTCCTTTATGTTTTTCGCAGAGGCGTCTATAGACGGCTGGGTCGGATCTGTTGCAAGTACGTCGTCGTACTGCCTCATCGCGCTGTTCAGCTTCCCAAGCGCCGCTGCATCGTTCTTATAAAGCATTGCGTCATATGCAGCGCCGGCTATAAACAGCGCTATCAATACGAACATTGCTATAAAAAATATAGGGTATTTCTTAAAGTATTTCATCAGACAAATTCTTTGACCGTTATATCGGCTTGTCGGGGTTTACAACAAGAGTAAAGTCAAACTTCAAAATGCGCGGATTCGACGGGTCTGTCCTCACATTTTCAAACGACTTCAAAAATTCGGAACTTACAAAGGAATTCAACAACTTTGTTATTCTGTCTATTGCCTTCTGCGTATCGTACGCCTCCAAATTTTCCGGATTCACGTCTCTTATCAAGAGCCTTCCCGTCAACTCGAGCTTGTACTCCTGCACGCCGTTCTTTACGGCGCGGTGCACTCTCAGATTGTCGAGCCAGACGTCCTTCTGCTCCATCAGACGCTTCTCTATATCTATAAACAGATTTATCCAGTTTGATTTCGATTTCGCCAAACCTTCCAATCCGTTTATTTTTGCCTCCAAAGAATTCGCTGTCTCGCCGTTCTTCTTGAACTCCGCAGCCCTATCCTCTATCGGGAGCATCATCGACTGGAATTTAGCGGTTGCTTCAGTCTTCTCGCTTATCGATTTTGTAAATAAGAACATTGGCGGCAGTGTCGCGGCCACCAATATCGCCGCGCCTAACACCATCAGCGGCCTCGTCTTTGCAAATGCCGTTTCTTCAACAATGTGCTTGGGCAGCAGATTTACGCTCATCAAGCCGGGAATTACAAGCCTCGCCGCCTCGCCGACTATTTCGCTCACCTGCGACGCGCAACTCGACAACAATTCCTGATTCACACGCGGACTCACCGATACATTCGAAAGGGCGTCGAAGTATTCCACGCTCATCTTCTGGTCTTCCGCCAAAAATTCGGCAAACCCAGGCAAGAGAGATCCGCGACCACACAAATATATTTTCTTAGGGGCTTCTACGCGCGAAGTGCGCCTGTAATTTACTATCGAGCGCTTTATCTCAACACCTATCCTGCGCATTACGGATGTCGCAGCATTTGTAAAGTGCTCTGAGCCCGCATTCGATGAAAGAGACGCGTTCGCAAAAAATCCGCGCTTCAGCTCCTCCGCTGTCGCAAAGTCGCGGCCGAGAGAATCGGCAACGGCCTGCGTTATCGAATTCCCGCCAACCGGTATGCTTCGCACGAAAACGCCGTCCTCGCGCGCTATCATCAAATTCGTAAAGCGTGACCCTACATTTAAAAGAATTACGTCGTTTTCAAGACCGCAATACTTCCACGCGTTATAGTCGAGTATCGAGGACGCCTCTATCGACTCGGGTATCACACCGGCCTGGGAAAGTGCCATGCAAAAGTCGTCCGCTGCCGTCGACTTCATCGAGGTCAGGAATATTTCCGTTTCGACTCCGTCGTCGGAAATTATTTCGTAGTCCCATGAAACCTCATTTATCGGGTACGGAATATTCTTTTCAGCCTCAAACTGTATGACCTCGGCTCTCCGGGCCTCGTCTACATGGGGTATTTTTATTGTTTTTGTGAGCAGGAGCATCGACGGCGCTATCACTGTCGCCTTCCCGGATACTCTCATCATCTTTAGCGTCGCCGCAAGTTCCGACAGCCATTCTTCCTGGTTGGAATAGTCATATTTCAGCTCTTGCACCTGAAAACTTTCCAAAACAAGACGGCCAGCAGATACGCCAAACTCCGACGCGCTAACGTGGGTTGCTCCGCAGTTTATTATAAGCTTGCTTTTAGAACTCATTTCTGAATGTGAACGGGGGTAAAATAAAAATTCGGAATGAAAATAAATCTAATACCTTTTCAGCCGCTTAGTAAAGCATTTTTTGCATTTACTTCGCACAAATTGCATCGCGCGCATGCAACGCACTCTACAGCACATTGTTGCGCGCTATGCCTCGGCCCTATTTTGTAGTAATGTAATTCGGCACTATCGGCGATTTCCCATATTCGTACAGCTTTACGTTGAACGGACACTCCGGCAAAGACATCAATACTCCGTCGTTTACCTTCGCTGATTTCTCTATCAATTTCATGAACGAATCGTATACCGCTTTCGGATCATCGTTCTTATAAATGTTTCTCGAAAGCATCGTTTTCATATTTTGCTTCGTCAATTCTATCGGGTTCCCGTTTATGGATACCTCTATCTTCCATGCAAACGGATCCGCCGCAAGCCTGTATATCTCGTACGCTTCGGAAGGTATATAGAACACTACTGGCGTCTTCTTGTTTATTTCCAAGGCAAACAATTTCGCCTTTGAACGCAACACAATAAGGCTGTCAAGCGAACGCTTGTCGGTCGCCATTTGGTCTTTATACACCAGTACCAAATCAACGTCTACATTGCGAATCCACTTCTGGTTGTTCGCTTTATTGTCGGGGTTTTCCTTCGCAAACAACGGAATCTCTATGCGAGTCCACTGCCCGCTTGAACTCGGTACTGCACCGGGCTGCAGACGCTTCGCGTCGAGCTTAGAATGTTGGATTATTATGGGGTCTTCTTTTGAAGGAGCAGCAAAGGCTGCCGCTGCAAAAGCTAATGCGACAAAAGAGAGTAATACGTGTTTCATGGACTTCATAAGGTTTATTGAAGCGGTAGAACGGAAAATTTCAAGCTTTTTTTAGCCGCTTCTGAAATCACAGGCAATTCTCAAATCCCATGTTTTGGCTAACTCTGCGCAAAAGTTAAGAATCCAACGCAAACTATATTTACGCTTATCCATACCCTCCCTCAAAATCTCACATATATCCCGCCAAACCAAAGAACTTTCATTTAGCACAAAGAATTATTCATCACTTAACGGAAAATCCCGACACAACCCATAAAATTCATTTTCCACAGCCATTCTAAATAAAGAATCAAAAAAAATATTTTTCTGTCCCCACTGCTCTCCACATGTTTTTTTAAACTTTAAAGCTTAAAAAAATCCTAATCTTTAACACCAGACTTCTAGCCACCGCGTTTAAAACGCGAAAAAGTTTTATCATCTCTTTTAATAAAAAACCTTCAATCCCGCATTATCATGGTTCCTATTCAGGAAAAATTTAAAGCGCCACAATAGAATGCCACAAAAGATTTTTTTCGGCATAGAATTTCTCCCACACTACTGTTTAAGATTTGCGAGACTAAACTTCATCTGTAAAAATTATCTTTCCAAAAGCCGGCTCAAACAAAAAGTTTGGCGCGGCAAGATTCGCATACACACGCATAAATCCACGCGCCCGCACAAAACCTGCCGCGCCAATCGCTATATCAAAGGCAGCCCCGCAAAATGCCTGCCACCTTCCAAATATTTTTACGCTTTCGCCTTCATTAAAAAATTAATGCAGTTTTTTTTCCCTCAATCCGCCAGCTAAATCACGCACTATTTCCATTCTTGACGCAAAATCTCCGCCTTCGGGAAACACGATTTTTTGAAATCCGCACTCCTCGTGGTATATCCTCAAAATATCGCCTTCGCAATTTGCGGCATACGCGCTCTGGCAGCCGCCGCCAAGCGACTTCAAAAACTCCCGCTCAAGCGCAAACGCCATATTCGTCTGAGAATCGGTAATCGGACGGTAGACTTCGGCCTCCTCTGCGCGGCATTGAAGCGCTATTATCCCTTGCCCCACCGCAGGAACGCATATGTCAAGCTTTATCGGCCGAAATTCAAGCCCCTCATAAGACTCGATTCCAAGCCTTTCAAGGCCGGCGAGAGATAGAACTGAGGCGTCGGCAAACCCTCCGGCGAGTTTTTTAAGGCGCGTATGCACATTTCCCCTAAACTCAGTCCATACTGCCTGGGGAAAGATCTTTTTCAGCTGGGCCCGACGGCGGGGACTTCCAGAAGCTATCAATTCAGGAACCTGCACTCCTGAACGAATGATCAAAACATCGGCGCATCCATCGCGCGGCATGCAACCTGCCAACACCAGCCCATCGGGAGTTTCCGTAGGGAGGTCTTTCGCGCTGTGGACCGCAACGTCTGCCTCGCCCGAAAGGAGCGATTCTTCTATTTCTTTTGTGAAAAGCCCCTTCCCGCCGTACCTTTCGAGAGACCAATCTTGGCGCTTGTCGCCGGAAGTTTTTACCTCCACTATTTCAAACTCCGCCCCTGGAATGCGAGAGCCTATATATTTGGCAGCCATATGCGCTTGCGCCATAGCGAGCGGACTTGAACGTGTTGCGAGCCTTATTTTCTTCATTAAATATATTTTTTGCGGCGGAAATTTACCGAATCCGCACAGTTCTTAAATACGCCCGCGGCGCACTGTTTTTATTAGCGCGCATTAGATTCGGGCATTAAAAAAAAAAGACCCGGTCGATTTCGCAACCGAGTCCTTTGGTTAAATAGAAGCGTTATTTTTTCGCCTTCTTAGCGGGAGCCTTCGCAGGAGCCTTGGGCGCTTCCACAACGGCAGAATAGGAGGCTTGCGCGCCCTTGATATTCTGCTTTGCAGCCCACGGCATTAGCGCGCGCAGACGCTGGCCGACTTTTTCTATCGGGTGCTTTTCGCCTTCTGCAAGGAGCTTGTTGTACTTTTTGAGGCCGCTCTTGTATTCGGCAACCCATTCTTTGACAAATTTGCCCGACTGTATTTCTTTGAGGATTTTTTCCATTTCCTTCTTTGTCTTGTCGGTGATTACGCGCGGGCCGCGGGTGACATCGCCGTACTTTGCAGTTTCGGATATGGAGAATCTCATGCCGGATATGCCGCTTTGATTTATGAGATCGACGATAAGTTTGAGCTCGTGGCAGCATTCAAAATATGCCATTTCGGGTTTGTACCCGGCTTTAACGAGAGTTTCAAAGCCGGCTTGGATTAGCGCGCTCACGCCGCCGCAGAGAACCGCCTGTTCGCCAAAGAGGTCTGTTTCCATTTCTTCTTTGAAAGTGGTTTCGATTACTCCCGCGCGGGTTGCGCCTATGCCGTCAGCCCATGCCAAGGCGATTGCCTTTGCGTCTTTTCCGCCTTGCGCAACAGCGATGAGAGCGGGCACGCCCTTGTTTTCGAGGTATTGCGAGCGAACAGTGTGGCCGGGGCCCTTGGGGGCTACCATAATAACATTTATGCCGGCAGGCACTTTAATGAGGCCGGAGTGGATTGAGAGCCCGTGCAAGAACACGAGAGTCTTGCCTTTTGTGAGATTCGGCGCGATTTCCTTTTCGTAGAGATCGGCTTGAATCATGTCCGGGACGGCAATCATTATGATGTCGGCGGCCTTGACTGCTTCGGCGGTGGGAAGAACCTTGAAGCCTTGTTTCTTGGCCACCTCTATCGACTTGCTCTTGGGATAGAGCCCTACGATTACATTGTAACCGCTGTCCTTGAGGTTGAGCGCATGCGCGTGCCCCTGGGAACCATAGCCGATTACGGCGAGCGTTTTATTTTTAAGGATGTTTTTATTAGCGTCCTTTTCCTTATATACCTTAGCTGGTGCCATATTTTTTTCCTGTTAAAAAATTTAGTTAAAGAAATATGATGCTTAAAAAATAAATTGCAACTATTTTATGACACTTCCCTAACACTCAAAAACTTTGTATTTTATCAAGCCTCCGATGAGCTTCCATTGCCCTAATATAAACAGATTGCAGCCATTCCGTTGCAAAAAAATTCAACGAGATTATCCGCGCATTTTATTTCTTTTGCGATTTTTTTAATCGGAAAATGCGCGATAAAATATTGGAAGCATCTTGCATATATTGCCTCTTTATTTGGATTCTTTCTCTGCAACCAACATATTTTGGATTGCATTTTTTTTCATGAAAAAAAATTTATACTAAAAAAATATAAAAAAAATTTCTTAGAATTTTACGTTTCCATTCCCGAATATGCTATCTAAAAAAAAGGCCGCCAAGATAATTGGCGACCTTTAAATTTACATCTGCGGGAAGCCCCGCTTCCCATATCAATGAATGGATTATACGAGCTTGTATTTTCCGGGAACAGGAACCGAAACCGGATTCTTCAAGCTCAGATCCTGCGTCTTGCCCATCAGATCGACATTCTTGGGAACTATGTCTTCCGTGGACTTTTTGACCATCCATTCGTACTTGAACCTCTTTCCGGAGAAAGCGCTCATTCTTCCGGCGATGGCCGCCATATTGGAATTCATGAGGTTCTTTAGCTCGTTTACCCTCTTGCCGCTGCGTATTGCTGAAAGCAGATATTTGTGTTCGGCAATATAGGGGTCGAGTTCGAGTTTTCCGGGAGCGTATATTGTCTTTCCCTTGAGGTCGGTCAGGCGCAATCCCTGGAATATGCCCTTAGAACCAACGATTCTCTCGCTGACGTTCGGGGACGTATTCGGATCCTGATGGCAATAGCTTTCCATGCGAAGGCCGTTACCCATATCGAAATCGATTGCGAAGTGCGAGAATCTATCGCCGTAGCGCGGGCAGGGCAAATCTGTGCTTCTGCCGCCGAGACCGGTCGTCACTTCGATTGGGAGGCGGTCGTCGCCAAACGCCCACATCAATACGTCGATATTATGTACGTGCTGCTCGACAATGTGGTCGCCAGACGCCCAGATGAAGCACCACCAGTTGCGTATCTGGTATTCGAGTGTTTCTTCAGTACCTTCTTTTCCGCCGGCCCACGAGCCAATATAGCCGCCGTTGTTCCAATAGCACTGCCCGGCGAGGAGTTCGCCTATTTCGCCGTCCTGCATGCGCTTTACCAAGTCTTGGTAGCGGTTGTCGTAGCGGCGCTGGTTGCCGCAAACAACGCAAAGGCCCTTCTTTTCCGCCTCTTTGGCGAGCTCGTACATTTTGCGGCCCTGGATTACGTCCACGGCGCCCGGCTTTTCGAGGAAGGCGTGCTTTCCGGCTGCAACTATCTTTTCATAGTGGGGGGTGCGGAATACCGGCGGGGTTGCGTCCATTACAAGATCTACGTCCTCTGCGAGCACTTGGTCAATATTGTCCCAACCTACAAATTTCTTTACTTTTGAAGTGTCGATTATCTCGGAGGCCTTCGCTTCGCCGACAGTCTTTTTGGCAAATTCATAAATCTTGTTAGCGGCTCTGTCCGGTTTACCGGGGAATAAGTCGCCAAGAGCAACGAACTTAATATTTGGGTCGGCTGCAATCATATTGCATGCAGCGCCTGTTCCGCGGCCGCCGCAGCCTACGAGCGCCACTTTGACCCTGTCGCTGCCTTTAACCTGCGCAAAACTAAAACGGGGCAAAGCCGCCGCTGCTCCTATTACCGCACTATTTTTTACAAAACTTCTTCTATCCATATTATTATAATTGTTGAATTGACGTTGTCCTGCGACGTTAAATGACAAACCCCCATCACCCGGGATATGCGTACCGCCGTTGAACTCTACAAATATCTTAACGTTTTATTAATTAGTCAACCATTTTTATCTTCTAAAAATGAATGATTATTTCTTCCTCTTAAAAATTGCGCGCGCCTGAAAAATCATAAAAGGCCTATCCGGCGAATCTCCAAAAACGCGGACATCGAATATTGCGCCCTTCTCGTCTGAGAACGTGCATTTTGCCTCAGCAGTAATTTCTGCGCCGGCAGGGCATGGGCTTATGTAGTTCACAGAGGCGCTCGCGCTGACGGCCGAGCGTTCGTCGGTATTGGAAGCGAGCGCAAGCGCGAAATCCGCCATTGAGAACAAATATCCGCCGTGCGCTATTCCCAGCCCGTTCAGAAATTCCGGCTTCACCCTGCCCTTTACGCGCGAATATCCAAAGCGGCTTTCCAAAACCTCAAATTCAAGTTTCTTTGCAAAAGAGTCGTTGTCTGTACTTGGCATATGTAAAATAACTTCTCCCATCGGCGTTAAATCGCAAGACAAATATATTGCCCTGCTTCATATAAAAACCTTTATTTTCGCTCCACAATTTAATCTCGATGCAGCGCGAATTTATTATCGTAAAAACATTTTGCTTATAAAGAGCATCGGCTGCATCGCATTCCCATTTTTTAGTGCCCAGCCGCCAAAAAAGCATTTAAAGAAATGCGCATACATAAAAATTTATTTGCCGAATTTTTATAAGAAAATTTATGGCTGGGCACATGCTTTTATTAAGCTTAAAACTTCATAATCTTTTTGCCCTATTGCTAAAATGCAATAATTACGCCACAAAAAAAAGAGACGCCAAATGGCGTCCCTTAAATTTTAATGCCCGCTCAAAAGCGCATAGACAGCAGCACTGTTAGATATGCACGCCTATCTTCGGGGCTACTTCGTTGAATGCGTCTATGAGGCGTTTTGTGATTTTGCCGGGTTTGCCGTCGCCTATTACGCGCTTGTCGAGCTCGACAAGCGGAATGAGCTTGGCGGCAGTTCCTGTCAGGAAGCACTCGTCGGCAGTCCAGATGTCGAAGCGCGTAATCGGTTTTTCGTCAAAATCTATATCAAGGGACTTGGCGAGCTCTATGACGGTTCCGCGCGTCATTCCGCCGAGCGAGCCGCAGCTTATCGGGGGCGTAATCAGCTTGTTGTCGAAAACTATAAACACGTTGTCTCCGCTGCATTCGGAAACATACCCCTCATTGTTAAGCAGCAGGCATTCTTCGTATCCTGAATTGTGGGCCTCGATTTTCGCCAGAATATTGTTGAGGTAATTCAAGCTCTTAACCATGGGCGGAAGCGCCGCCTGCGAGTTTCTGCGCGTGGGAACTGTGAGAGCTTTCAAACCGCACTCATAAAGTTCTTTCGGATAAAGCTGTATTTCGTCGGCAATTATTACCAACTGAGGATCCTCGCACGAAAACGGAGAGAGACCGAGCTTTCCCTTGCCGCGGGAAACAACAAGGCGTATGTAGCCGTTTTGAAGCCCGTTTGTGCGGCATGCGTCGCAAACGGCGTCGATTATCTGCTGCTTCGTCCACGGCATATCGAGCATTATTGCGCGGGCGGAACGGAAAAGCCTGTCTATGTGTTTGTCGAGCTTAAACACGTTTCCGCTATATAGGCGGATCCCTTCAAAGATGCCGTCGCCGTACAAAAAACCGTGGTCGAACACCGACACTTTCGCGTCGTCCTTTTCGTAATATTTTCCGTTTATATAGACTTTCATATTTTTTTCCTCAAAATAAAAAACTCTCTCAAATGCGGTTTTGCCTAAGCCCCCGCGAATTTCGTATTTTCGGCATTTTCTATATTTGAAATCAAAATCGTCAAATGAATTATTTGTCGCCGATAAAGAATTTGCCGTCTTTAAACCCGAAATCTCGAATCGTCAAAGTTTCATTTTTTGAATTTGGCGAATGGTAGGATATCTTAGTGTCGCCGGAAAAGGTTTTAAACACCATCGCGTGCCCGCCATCGTCGTTGTTCAAAGTATACGGGAAATGCACCCATTCGCCGTCTATCTTTCCGGAGGGTGATTTCGCCGCGCCTATGCGGTACTTGCCCGAGAAAGAGGACCACGTCATGTATAGAGTGCCGTCAGGAAGGCGGTTTACGACAGGCGCATCAGTGACGTGCGTTCCGGATTTGTCCGCTATCCACGGCGCGCTCGACGCCTTGAATAGAACTTTCGGCTCCCCAATAGTCTTCTTCAAATCGCGGGATATCTTTTGGGCGACTATCTCTCCGTCGCCCACTTGCAGCCATTCGCGGCAATATAGCAGCCAAAGCGAGCCGTCGCCGTCCTCAAACAGAGTGCCGTCCAAAGCCATCCAGTTTTCGGGCGTTATGGGCTTGTCGGAAAGCGGCTTAAAGCCTTTATCGGGCCTGTCGGATACAAGCACCGCGCAACCGCGCATCGGCTCCAATTTTCCCCTCATGGTTTTTATGGAAGGCTTTTCGGCGCTGAATGTCGCTATTATGTAATACTTGCCGTCTATATAAAACATGTCCGGCGCCCAGAAGTCCGATTTTCCCCAAAAGTCGGAAGGGGCTATGAACGAGGGGCCTAACAATTTCCAGTTTTTCAAGTCCTTGCTTTCATACGCATACAGCGCCTTGCGCCCAACGCCAAACCTGGATATTTCGGCGTCCGACAATTTGAAGCCATTGGCATGCATGTAGTATTTTCCGCTCTCTTTGTCTGCAAAAACGTAGGGATCGCGTATTCTGAGATTGGCGGCGGGAATATCGTAGCCCGAATCCACGGGTTCATTGCCTACGCCCGCGTAACCAAAGAGAGAAAAGGCGATAATTGCGGCGGACAAAAGCGCGCTACGCTTCAGGGCATCACTACTTACCATACGAGTCTTTCAGAGTCACTGTTCTGTTAAATACCGGATTCCCGGGGGTTGAGAGCTTGGAGTCTGGCATGAAGTAGGCGTTTCGCTCGAATTGTATATGGTCTCCCGCCTTTGCCTCTATAAGCGAGGGCTCAACAAGGGCCTCGCACTCCACAACCGAATTCGGATTTAAGAATTCCTTGAAGTCGCTTCCCTCAGGCAAATCGGACATATCCTCGCGCGTGAACAAATTCTCAAAGAGGCGAACCTTTGCCTTCTTTGCCGCCGACGCGTCCACCCAGTGAATGGTCGATTTCACCTTGCGCCCGTCGGGCGAATTTCCCCCGCGCGACGCCCTGTCTATCGAGCATATCAGCTTAACCACATTTCCGGAAGAGTCCTTCACAACTTCGTCGCACTTCATAAAGTACGCATACCGCAAACGCACTTCTTTTCCGGGAGAAAGCCTAAAAAACTTTTTCGGCGGGTTTTCCATGAAGTCTTCGCGCTCAATGTAAATCCGCTTCGAGAAAGGTATCTTGCGGGTTCCGGCAGATTCGTCCTCAGGGTTGTTGACGGCGTCGAGCATATCTATCTCGTCATCGCCCCAGTTGGATATCTCCACTTCGAGGGGGTCGAACACCGCCATTCTGCGCAGGGATATTTTGTTCAAATCGTTGCGCACGCAATGTTCAAGCAGGGCGATGTCGGTAAGGCTGTTAAATTTTGTGACGCCTATTTTTTCGCAAAAATCGCGTATGGCCTCCGGGGTATATCCCCTTCTCCTCATTCCCGAAAGAGTCGGCATGCGGGGATCGTCCCAGCCGTCCACTACGTTTTCGGCGACAAGCTGCTGAAGCTTGCGCTTGCTCATCATCGTGTAAGAAAGATTCAAACGCGCAAACTCGTATTGGCGCGGATGGACTTTAAGCGTCTTAACAATGCTTGTGTTGTCGATAAACCAGTCGTAAAGCGGCCTGTGCACTTCAAATTCGAGAGTGCATAGAGAGTGGGTTATGCCCTCTATCGCGTCGCTTAGGCAGTGGGCAAAATCGTACATCGGGTATATGCACCACTTTGTGCCGGTACGGTGGTGGGCCTCCTTCTTTATCCTGTATATGGCGGGGTCGCGCATATGAAGGTTTGGGGAGGCCATGTCTATCTTGGCGCGCAATACGTATTGACCTTCCTCGAATTCGCCAGCTCTCATTCTGCGGAATAAATCGAGGCTCTCTTCCGGCGGACGGTCCCTGTGCGGGCTCGGCTTGCCGGGCTGCCCAGGCACTCCCCTGTACTCCTTAAATTCCTCGGGCGACAGCGTGCAGACGTACGCCTTGCCGCTCTTTATAAGCTCCTCGGCAAAACCGTACAAGCGCTCAAAATAGTCGGACGCATAGAACTCACGGTCGCCCCAATCGAATCCCATCCAATGCACGTCCTCGCGGATTGAGTCCACAAACCGAGTGTCCTCCTTGTCCGGATTTGTGTCGTCGAACCTCAGATTGCAAAGTCCGCCGTTTTCAATGGCAGTCCCAAAATCGAGGCAAAAAGCCTTGGCGTGGCCTATGTGCAGACAGCCGTTTGGCTCTGGAGGAAAACGCGTGTGCACGGCTGAAGGCGGCAGCCCGTTTTTTATGTCTTCGGCAACTATCTGCCTGATAAAATGCATTTGCTTGTTTTCGGATTCTTCCGGCATATTTTTTTATAAATCGCGTCAAGATTTAAACGCTATTGCCCGCGCGTCAATTTTTTATTGACGCCTGTGCGCTAAATTTCTCGCGTCCAAGCCCGCTCTCTATGCGTCTTAAAGCATTTTTTTGCTAAAATGCTAAGCATGCCTTCAAAAAATATCGGAAGGCACGCCTAAGCCCGGCGACAATCCTAATGATAAAAATCCCGTCCACTACGCCTTATGAAACGCAGCTGCCCGCCGCCATGAGAACGCGCGGATTGACGCTATCTTGCCGCGCGGCAAAGCGCATGCCGCGCGCTGCTATATACTATATAAAAGCGCGCAAAAATTGGGCTATCGGACGAGTTTTTTTAGTATTTTCGCAATGTCCGTATTGTCTATCGTCCCCGAAAACTTTTCGGATTTAACACCCGCGGCAGAAGTCTCGACTGGCAGAGCCGTATGCGCATGGCTCGTCCAAGCAAGCCCCGCCTTGTTGTTCAATATCTTCGCCGCTACGAACGACAGCTCATCGCCCTTTGGCTCGTCTTTCCACTCCTCAAACGCCTCTTTGAGCTCGTCTACCTCCTCCTTTGAGAGCGCAAGCCCAGCTTTTGAACCTTCGTCGAAAACAAATCCAAATGTCTTAGACAATAGCGCCTTTACTCCGCCAAATTCAAGGTATTCATTTTCCTTCAAAAGGCGGCGCAGGCTGGAGTCAAACACGCCCCTTGTTGTTTTCTGGGCGTTCAAGCGCTCCAAGTAGGAATTGTAGGCAGTGCCGTCGCTGCCCATTGTGAGCCCGCCTGTTTCATGGTCTGCCGTGACTACCACAAGCGTGTCTTCGGGGTTTTTCCTCAGAAATTCCAGCGCAACCCCGACCGCTTTGTCAAAATCTATTATTTCAGAAACCACCGCAGCCGCGTCGTTGGCATGGCACGCCCAATCTATTTTCCCGCCCTCGACCATGATAAAAAATCCCTTGTCGTTGTCGAGAAGCTCTATCGCCTTTTTAGTAAATTCAGATATGCGCGCGGACGAAGGGTTGTCGAGATAGTATTCGAGCGCCCCGTCGGAACCCGTCGCTATTACCTTTCCGCAGCCGGGCTTTAACGCTCTGAGAGCTTCCATGTCGCGGCGCACGACCTTGTATCCGGCCTTTTCTGCCAATCCGTAAATGTCGCCCTTGTAAGCCTTCGACTTTTTGTCGTCGCTCTTGCCAATGCCGCCGCCTCCGAAAAAGTCGAAGCCGGAGGCTATCATATCAAGCGCCAATTCGTAATAATTTCCACGGTTTGGATTGTGCCCGTAGAAGGCGGAGGGAGTCGCGTGATTTAAGGTGACGCTAGTCAGAATCCCGACTTTTCTTCCGGAATCCCGCGCGACCTCGGCAATGGATTGAAGCCTTGCGCCGTCCGCCCCAACGCCTATCGCCCCGTTCTTAGTTTTGACTCCGCACGCTATCGCCGTGCCGCTCGCGGCGGAATCCGTAATGAATGAGCTCTTTGAGCGGGTGATTGTCAGAGCCTGGTGCGGCATGGAATTCATCGCGAGCCCCTTCCCCGTATTTATGCGCGAAAATTCCTCGGCTGTCATTCTTTGCGGTATAGACATTCCGTCTCCGATAAATAGAAAAACGTATTTTACCGTCTCACCCGCATAAAGCGCCAAAGACGACATTAGTATCGCCGCCGTAAAAAATATGTATTTTAGCAGTTTCATTTTCCACTCCGTTTCCAAGATTATATCAACTTGCAAGAGCCGCTCCCGCAAAGAAAACATCTCCCGAATGCCCTCGAGATTGTCGGGCCTACACTACATCTATCGAGCGGACGCTGTCCACAAAGAACTCGTCGCCCTCGGAGGTCGCTTTTGACTGCACGAGCTCAAGGCCTATTATTCCGTCGTACCCTTTCTTATGAATGTGCTCCATAATTTTTTTATAGTTTATTTCCCCCGTGCCCGGCTCGTTGCGACCGGGATTGTCGGCAATCTGAAAGTAGGCAATTTCGTCCCAGGCAGCGTCGATGTTTTCAATGAGGTTTCCCTCGGTGACCTGCTGGTGGTAGAGGTCGTTTAAAATCTTGCATTTTGGGCTTCCGACAGCCTTGCACACTGCGTATGCCTGCGGAATTCTTTTAAGCCAAAGTCCTGGGTGGTTCTTTATGTTGAGAGACTCCAACACCATAATAGGCCCGTCGTTTTTCTCGAGAAAATCTGCGGCATATTTTAGGTGCTCGACAGCATTTGAGAATTGATAGCCGTATTCAAGGCTCGGGTCCTCCGCCCCTATTACAACAGTAAACCATTTAGCCCCCGCGCGCTTTCCGACTTCGAGAGCCGACTCCATGATGGAGCGCACCATGCGTTTAACTCCCTCTTTGTCGCGTATGCGCGATTTTGGGTCGAGAATGTTTCCTGTGAGGTTCGGAACCTCCCAGCTTCCTACGCGCGGAGCAAATACGCCCATCTGCATTCCGAGTTTTTCCATCTGCCTTGCGACAGCCTTTTGCTCCTCGACGGGAAGTTCACCGTATTCGTTAAACTCCATTGCGCGGAACCCGGCGTCATAAAAAACTTTAACCTTGTCGGCGGGCGAAAGTTTTGCCGCGCGCCCGGAGAAATGCCGGCACCAACCGCTCGGGTTTGGCGCGAATTTTAGGTTGAAAGGTTGCCCTGGTGTTTTTTCTGAGTCCATAAGATTTTTTACCGTAAATTTGTCCTGATGATTTTCTTTCTTTAAGAGGCAATCTTCAATCAAATTTTTGCTGTTTTAATATTTTACCGTTAATTCCGATTTTTGCCGTTTTTTGACCATAAACCGAAAAAGAAGTAAAAAAAGCTTTTTGAATTATTCTGAAATATGAATTCCTCTGCAAGCGTATAGGTTTAAAAGTATTAATAATAATTTGCCTTCATAATTTTTGCAATGGGCTAAGAAAGGTTTTGACTTACAGTCAATTTTTGGGATACTTATAGAAATAATCTAAAGAGGTTCATTAAAGTTGAAAAGTGTTGCAAAGTGCTGCAACATTTCAGGTGAAAAATTCCGAATTCTTAACGACTTCTCGGTAAATTTGGAAATTCACTTGAATTGGAGATACACTATCAAAGGCTTTTAAACAAAGCAAATGCGGCAAATAAAAATTTTTTGCTCGGGTGGCGGAATGGTAGACGCAGCGGACTTAAAATCCGCTGGCTTAACGGCCGTACGGGTTCGAGTCCCGTCCCGAGTACACTTCGCTTTTTTGGCACACTGGCGCAGTTTTTTCTCTTAATATAAATTTGGGCGCGAGAGGAAAAATATTTTAACTTTCGGCACACTTATTTTGCGGCGATTCTCGTGCCTAAATATCCGCGCATGCAAAACCACATATTTTGTTAAACCATACGCTTTGCCCTCCCTAAAAATCTAAACTCAACACACGGCTTTCATACAGAACCAATGCCCGCAAGCGCAAAAATTAAAAAATCTAAGCGCACGTTGAGAAATCGAAAAACCGGCTTCCATTGTGTCTTTTTCCGACACTCGAAACCGTCCCCCAAACGCCCTCCGGCACACTTTAAATCCATATTTCAATTGACTGACTTTTAGGAAAAAATATTTCTAAATTATGAATATTTTTAAAGTTTGTGCATTCGTTTCGATCATTCTAATTTCCTGTATTTCCTATGCTCAATCTAACACGGGAAAAGACAATAACCTTGAAGACTTTCCCCGATTGGCAGGCGAGAAATACGACTCCGCAAGAATACAGCGCGCAATAGACGCCTCGGCATTCCGCGTCCTAAAAATTCCCGCGGGCGACTATCTGCTGGACAAGCCGCTTAAAATTGAGAATTGCGCGTCCCTCGACATGCACAAGTCGGCAAATTTCACACCCGTATCCGAGATGGAATATATGCTTACTTTCGACGGCGCGCGCGGTTTTTTGGGGAAGCCTCCGTTTTCATTTGGCGAAGACCACAATCTGTTTATAAAAGGCGGGAACTTCAACTGCAAGGGAATGTCCGGCGGAGTTCTCATAATGAACTACCACCACTTTACCTATAAGGATTCTACCATACGCAACGCCAAAACCTCAGGCCTTAGAGTGGACAGTTCCCTAAAGCCGGGCGGTCAAGGATACGAGCTGGTTGCAAGCAATATATACTTGCGCTGCACAATGAGTGGGCTTGCCGGAAATGTCGGCATACTGTCGAACGACGGCGACAACCATTTTATAGACTGTATTGTAATAGACTACACTACCGGAATATTTGTGCGCAACGGCGGCGGATTGAGATTGACCCGCTGCCATGTATGGGGCGGGCCGGTTCCTCCAGCAAAAAAGGGCGAGCTCCCGGAAATGATAAAAGATTCCGTATGCTTTAAACTAACTGCCGGAGACACTCTGCTAACGGACTGCTATGCCGATACGGGCATGACCGGCTTTTTAGTCGACGGCTACCAAGTGCGCCTAATAGGCTGCTCGTATTACAACAATTACAAAGCATTTAAAATGGATAATCCTGTCGCAGTAGAGCACAAAAAGGGGAAATTGCTCGTTCAAGGCTGCCTTTTTACCAAAACATCGCCCCACGCAAAATTATACAAAGGCAACGGAAGAGATTTAATTTGGAATAGCAACATCATAAACGGATTCAAAGAAAGCGAATTTGGACTGCCGGAAAATATCACAGATTATCCTGATATTAGAGTAGACTTCTATTAAACACAGTTTTCCCACAATAAGCCCGCGCAGATAAAGTATGCAAAATCGCAAGAACGCAAAAATAAATTTTTCTGCCGCAAAAAAACGCGGGGAGTATTGCTCCCCGCGTTAATTTTCCATTATATTTCTCAACCAAACTACTTAAAAGTTGACTTCCACGCGCGCCCCCACGACATACGCCGCTCCGGAAATCCCTTTGCCGGGGTTCATAAATATCTGCATGTCCGGCTGCAATACTATCGCAGGCGTCAATCGGCATTGGTATGTAATTTCAAGGGTTCCCTCGTAATGCGAATACGATTCGCGCGCCCCGCGTTCATTTTCTATTACGGAAAACGCCGCCGCGAATATATCCCCTTCCCTTCCGGGAATCGGCCCAAACCAGTTAATTCCGAAATCCGCATAAAAGTTCTGGTCGGAAGCGTTTGCCTGCGGGACAATTCCAAGTCTCGCGAATACCCCGAAGAGCCTGTTCCCGTCGGAATCAAGAACCAAGTCTTGCTGTATGCCGAAGTAAAACGAATAAAAGCTTCCAGCGTCTATCTTGTCAAAATTTACATTTGAAGGATCGCTGTGCCAGTTTCCGCCAAACATTGCCCTACCTTCCAATCCGCCTATTTTATAGTTATAGCCAAGCTGGTACCAAAGTGCGACTGTGTCAAAAGTGTTTGAGTAATCAAAGCCGTTGTTGCTTGAAATATCCTCGCCGACATTTCCGTTATAGATTCCAAGCATAAGGCTAAAATTTTCGCGCGAGTAATATACCACCGCCCCCGGCGTTGCCACATTGTACTGAGAAAACAGCTGGGCAGGCGCAACATTGGGCATCGCGCCCAGCGAGGAATTCAAAAATACGTCGGAATAATCCATTCCCATAAAGTCTTCGTCTGCTGCAAGCTGCCCTATCCGCAAGCCAAAATTACCGAACTTAGTCTCAATTTCGTTCGCATAGTATATTTCAAACACCCGCGCCATGTTTCCCGCCACTATATTTGAAAAACACCCTTGCGACGAATCCAGCCCGCCAAGTGCTCCACCGCTGCTTTGCGCATAGTAAAACGCGCTCGCGCCTATCCTTCCCGCCCCTTCGCCGACTATCGCCGATAAATTCTGCTCGAATCCTATTGTAATTAGAGTGTCGAACAATGTTTTTATGTCGGAACCGCGCGAAACGTCCGACCATCCCTCGCCCGTCCATACGGCAAACGGAGAAAATCCGCTGTCGGGCGCAATTTTTTCGATTGCCTCCCCTGTGAATAATGTCTCCCGATCATGCCATCGGAGATCTCTGTATGCCTGTGTCGCCACAGTTTCGCTGTCCTCTGCATATATTGACAAAGCAAGTATAGTTGCGGCTATCGACGCTATTACTTTTTTTTCTGTATTCATATATTTTCCTTTTTCTAATTTTTTTTAGCTACGCTTGTTTTTTAAAAAGATATCCGTCGTTGCCCGTTTTTTTTACAGCTATGGGACGCATACCCGCCAAAAAGGGAAAGCAAATTTAGCCGCATAAAAGTTAGATTAGACTAACTTGTCAATTAAATTATTAGACCCATCTAACTTTTTTACAAAAAAATTTTCCATTCTTCATTAATGATTTTCGCCTATGAAACTGCCAAAAAGCTTAACGATAAAAGAAATTTTTTGCGCAGCCCCGCGCAATCCGCCTTAGTCAATTTGCATACAAAACCCAAAACATTCCGTTAAATAAGCAGAACCATCGCACTTCCTGCGCGCGGAATCTTGGGAAGCCCGCCGCGAACTAAATCCGCCGAACTTCACTTAGTCGCCCAACAAAATATTAGCGCAATACATATAAAGTAGTGCCCCCTTGCGCATGCCTATTGCATTGCGCTCCGCGCATTGCACTGTTTGCAACATGCGCATATCTGCACATTAAAAAAGCACCGTTATAAGAAAATTAAATGGGGAAAGCTCGAAATTAACAAGCCTCCGCAATAAAATAATTAGCATCACTAATGCGTAAAAAAAACCGGGCAATCCCACACCCGGTTTTCGCAAAAAAAGCAAAAATCAATTTACATGCGCGAGTGGCATTTCAAAAAGTTGGAGTAAAAGAGCAACCCTTTCTTCTGGCTCTTCTCCGGGTGGAACTGGCAAGCTACAAGATTGCCGCAAGATATGGCGCTCGTAAATTTTTGCCCGCCGTATTCCGTCGTCCCCAATACAATGTCAGTTCTCGGGGTATCCACATAATAACTGTGGACAAAATAAAACTGGTCTTCAGAAGATAATCCTTCAAGCAGGCGCTCGTTGCCCTCACGCCTAAATTCCACATTATCCCACCCCATGTGCGGAACTTTATACCCGCGCGGGAGATTCAATTTTTTTACGTTTCCTTCAAATATTCCCAAACATTCCGTGCCGCCACCCTCCTCGGAAAACTCGAAAAGCGCCTGCAAGCCAAGGCATATCCCAAAGAACGGCTTGTCTGCCGCTATCCAGTCGCGTATTGCAGTGTCGAAACCGGTGCTCTTTAAGAGCTTCATTGTATCTGCAACTGCCCCCTGCCCCGGAAAGACAAGCAAATCGTCGCCTTCAATTTCCGATGGCGAAGAAATAATCCGCGCCTTTGCGCCAACCGCCTCCCACGCGCGAAAAACGCTGCGCAGATTGCCCATTCCGTAGTCTATTATCGCCGTCTTTGCGCCGACTGACATATTTATATCGATCCTTTCGTGGTTGGCAGCGCTCCTCCGAGCCGCCCATCTATCTCGACAGCCCTTCTAAGCGCCTTCGCGAAACATTTGAATGCCGCCTCAGCAACATGGTGCGGCTCGCCCCCGTAAATCAGCGACACATGCAGGTTCGCCCCGGCTTCGTTGGCAAACGCCTGAAAGAATTCGCGGCAAAGCGAAACGTTGAAGTCGCGCACGCGCGCGTCTTTATCGCCTAAATCGTACACCAAAATTGGCCTGTTAGACAAGTCAAGCGCAACTCTCACGAGGGTCTCGTCCATAGGCAGAATGAAAAATCCGTACCTAAAAATGCCTGCCTTGTCTCCGAGCGCCTCGCGAAACGCGCGCCCCAAGACTATCCCGACATCCTCTACCGTGTGGTGGTAGTCTATGTCTATGTCGCCAGAAGCCTTTATTTTCAAATCGAACAGCCCGTGCCGCGCGAAGAGCTCGAGCATATGGTTGAAGAACGGTATGGAAGTGTCTATTTCGTAATTTCCGGAGCCGTCTATATTCAGCTCTATATTTACGTCAGTCTCTTTTGTTTTGCGCGCTATTTTGGATATTCTCGACTTCATTATTCGCCTTTCTTCCACTCGATTGCCGCCGCCCTGAACGCCTCCATCTGCCCCGGGGTCCCCACGGTCAGGCGTATCGACTTGTTTACGTTCTTATCTTTCGGGAAATAGCGCAAGAGTATTTTTTTCGAGCGCAGGTATTCAAAGAGCGACGACGCCTCCGACACCGACGCCTTCTTCCCGTCACGAAACGGCTCAAACAATATAAAATTGCTAGAGCTCTTGATGTACTTCCAGCCTATCGAATCGAAAAACTTTTCCGTCGCGCTGCGCTCTGCTATGACTTTCCCAACGCATTCCAAATGGTATGGAGCGTCCCTCAGCGCGGCGACTCCCGCGGCCTGCGCGAGCCTGTCTAAATTGTAGCTGTCCCTCACCCTGTCGAGAATTTCTATTATTGCCGGCTGCGCAAACGCCCAGCCTATCCTCATTCCGGCAAGTCCCCAGCCCTTGGAAGACGTACCCGTCACTATCAGGTTTTCGTACTTCTTTACAAGCGGAATGGCGGTCTCCCTCGCAAACGGCGCGTATGCCTCGTCCACAAGGACTATCCCGCCAAAGTTTTCGCATATTTCCGCAACGGCGTTCAGCCCGAAACCTTTGCCTGTAGGAGCATTGGGATTCGTAAAGAAAAAAATGTTTGCGCCGCTTGAAAATATTTTCTCGAACGGAATTTCGAGATCGCCCGCAAATGGTATTTGGATTATCTCCGCCCCCTGTATCTTTGCGAGAACCGGATATAGGGAGTAGCTCGGATCTATTGTGGCAATTTTAAGAGACTCGTCGGAGAACGCCCTGACCGCCAAGTTTAGCGCGTCGTCGGAGCCGTTTGCGGCAAACGCATACTCGGCCTCCATGCCGTAGTACTCAGCAACTGCCTTTCTAAGCTCACGCGAATAAGGGTCTGGATACAGCCTGAGCATTTCACCGTCGGGGCCCATTGCAGAAATTACCGCCTCGCGCACTTTCGGAGACGGCGCGTACGGCAACTCATTCGTGTTCAGTTTTACCCAGCCGCTCTCGCCGGGCTGTTCCCCAGGCGTGTACGGCGACATTTTCCTAACGCTTGCGGATACTTTGTCGTTTAGCGCAAATTTATTTTTCATTTTCCATTTTCCTCGCTTTCATCGCATACTCCGCCGGATTCTCGACGGGATTTTCCCTCATTCCACTCTGAAGCCTCGCAAGGTACGGGTCGGGCTTGCGCTCAAGGCTGAACGGCTCTTCGGGAAGATTTTCGGCGTCTATGTCAAGCTCGTCCACTGCGTCGAAATCGTCGAAAATCATGGATATTCTCCGCGCCTCGTCTATCATGAGTTCTATCGGGTTTTCGGTTTTAAAATTCTTGTCAACGTATTCAACCAAGTGTGGGTGGCGCATTTTTTCCCATCTCAGCTTCAACTCCTCAACGCTTTTATTTGACACTCCGCTGCGGCGGGAAAGTAGAACGCAGTCGGCAAAGTGCGCGAGCATATCCAAATATTTTAACGTCTCCTTCGGAAATTTTTCCGACATTGAGCAGTCGACAACCGCCCATATTCTCGCAAGCCTTATCTTTCCGCCGTCGCAAAGCCCCTTGAAGCTCTCCACTTCGTCCGCAGGATTCTTTGTTGAATCAGCCACATAAAATACCCTTGTTATTTTAGATGCGTCAAGCGCGCCAATCTTCACCGCCGCATCCGCGGCGTCGGAATATTTTACTATTCCGGCATTGTCGGCCTTGGCTATCGAAGCATCGCTCTCGGAAGGCTTCTCGTTTTCCGAAACGAACACTACCGAAAAATCTCCGTCCATAGATCCCCGCTCTATGGCGTCGCGCACAATCCCGCGCCGTCCTGATGTCGGGGTTCCCATTATATAATACGCGGGAATTTGCATTGCGCTCCTCCTTTGCTGCGCGGCGCGCTAAATGCGCACCGTACGGTTAATCAATAGAAAATCGGCCGCGACAATCGCCGCCATTGCCTCGACTATTGGAACCGCGCGCGGCAATACGCACGGATCGTGGCGCCCGCGCCCTATTACCTTTGCGGGTTTGAGCTCGCGCGAGACAGTGTCCTGCTCTTTGGCAATCGTTGCGGTGGGCTTGAATGCCACCCTGAAATCAACGGGCGCCCCTGACGTAATCCCGCCAAGCACGCCGCCCGCGCGGTTCGATGCAACCGACACTCTTCCGCTTTCGTCGAGGCAAAAAGCGTCGTTGTGCTGCGAGCCGAACATGCGTGTAGCCGCAAATCCAGCTCCTATTTCAAAACCCTTTGTCGCCGGCATTGAAAGCATGGCCTTTGCGAGCTCCGCTTCGAACCTGTCGAATACGGGGTCTCCAAGCCCTACGGGGAGCCCCTCTATCCTGCACCTTACGACGCCGCCTACACTGTCGCCTTCCGATCTCGCCTTTTTTATAAATTCAATCATTTTGTCGGCGGTTTGCTTATGCGGGCACCTCACGGGAGAAGACTCAATCTCTTCGGCGGAGGGCGTCTCTGACACTGCGGGCATTGTTATTGCGTGCACGCTTTCGACCCACGCTCGTATTGCGACGCTTTCGCCCAAAATCTTGCGCGCAACCGCGCCAGCCGCAACGCGCCCTATTGTCTCGCGCGCCGAGCTTCTGCCGCCTCCGCGCGGATCGCGGAAACCGTATTTCATATCGTAAGTGAAGTCTGCATGCGACGGCCTCCACAATTTTGCAATCTCGGAATAATCGCCGGGGCGCTGGTCGAGATTTTCAACCATTACGCAAATTGGGGATCCGAGTGTTTTTCCTTCGTAAACGCCTGACAGTATACGGCAAGTGTCAGACTCCTTGCGCAGGGTTGAAATCGTACTCTGCCCCGGGCGGCGGCGGTCAAGCTGTGCCTGTATGTCGGCCTCGGAAAGCTCTATGCCCGACGGGCAGCCGTCAATAACGCAACCTACTGCCGCCCCATGGCTTTCGCCAAAGGTGGCGACTCTGAATATTTTACCGAATATATTTCCCATTATGCCGCAAACGTTAGACTAACTTTTAGCATAATTCAACAAATCTCTTTCCCTATAAATCCGTATTTTTCAACCCATATGTGCGCCGCCGCGCCCGGCATTGTCCGACGGCAGGATTTTACCTAACAAATAAACCGATCGATTTTTTAATAATAAATTATTTTCTCATTGCGGCGCAAAAAAACGCGAGGCCGCTTTTGGCAGACTCGCGCCGGATTTCATTAAATAACCGCTATTTTCTGCGGCGAACAACTACCGCCGCAAACGCAAGAAGCCCCAATGCCGCCGCTACCATAGACGGTTCGGGAACAACCGTAAGTATCAGGTTTTGGCCGTCCCAAGCTATATCGTAGTTGACTCCGTATGCGTCCAAGATGTCGGTACGCAAATCAAAGTCTTCAAGAGAGCCCGCATCGGCAAATCCTTCCGACCACTCGTCCGCCCAAAATATCTTATATTCTCCTGCCGATAAATTATCCGCATTCAAAATTCCAAAATCAACGGTTATAACTTCCGTGTCGTTTTTCTTTGTCGTACCAAACGAATATATTGCAGTTCCGTCGGTCTTTAACTTGCCGACGTTCAGCGTCATCTTCAGGTCGCCCTTTGTGTTTGTCATAACGGTAGATGCAAAGTCGGTGCTATACGCATACATATTGACGCTTATATCGAGCACATCCCGTATGTTCAATGTATCAGCACTAATGCTGTCTATAAAACCATCATACGCCCCTAAATCTAAATTTACCCCGCCTTGTTGGGGTGGAGTAATAGTTATAGTTCCTCCAACATTTATATTTACGCTTCCAGCGGTTGTCTTTTTTAAATACATGTGCGCTATCTGAGACAATGTCAGACTGCTAAGATTTAAGTCTATATTTTCGGCATCTTCAAATTGAATTGTCATAATATTATTTATGCGCGCATTCATTGCGCCCGCCGTAAAACTTTCCGTAAATTTAAATACAGTCGACTCGGTGACTGTCGTTCCAAATGAGACAGACCCGTCGGATTGCAACTCGCCCATTACCCACCGCTTTAACAGCACTGTTGACGAAGATGTTATCTGCTGAGACTGGTCGGCTCCTATCGCACCGCTTGCGTATTTTCCCTTGTCAGTAGGTATTCTGTCGTCGGTTCCAACAGGAAACACCCTAAAATTCCAGTCGTCGCCGCCACTGTCGTAAGTGGATAAGTACGTCCATTGGCTTCTGTCGCTCAAATTCGCGGGATTTCCCGTTCCCATGAACAAAAAAGCGTCTGCACCGTAAATTGCAAAAGGCGAAATGAAAAGACTGAGAAGGGTAAATATATGTAATCTCGTTTTCATAAAATTTATTCTAGATGTTTTTTCTAATTTTGCAATAAATTTCTCAATATATAGCACTAAAAAAATTTAAGCCAATTCAAAGGGGTTAACTTGCCTATTTTAAAAATCTTAAAAAAGAAAAAAACACCATGTTCACAAACGCCAAACAGCGCCCCTAAACCGCATAAAAAATACCCAAACTACAATAAAAAAACCGCCGCCGCTCAGTCGCCTGCCGCAAGCTTTGAAAGCTTTTTCAAATCGAGCTTCCCGCTCGGCAATAACGGTATTTTGTCCGTGCGAACAAGATGCTTCGGCATCCATAGGTTGCTTATGCCCGCGCGCCTGAGCGCCTCCTTCGCCTCTGCGAGAGTTATATCGACAGCGGCGACAAGCACTATCGCCTCGCCCTTCCCCTCGTCCAGCCTAGAAGATATCGCAAGCGACGGCACGTCAGAACCGGCGTATCCCAACTGCGCGTTCAAGGCGGCCTCGACAGTCGCGTGCGGAACCATCTCGCCGCCTATTTTAGAAAAGCGCGAAAGCCTGCCGTCTATGTACAGGAATCCGTCCGAATCCAAGCGGGACAAGTCGCCGGTCACAAGCCAGCCGTCCACAAGAGCAGCATTTGTCGCTTCGGGGTTGTCGAGGTAGCCGGCAAATATATTCGCCCCCTTCAAAGCAAGCAAGCCCCTCATTCCAAACGGTAGCGGCTTCAAAGTTGAGGCGTCGAGTATCTTGGCAGACATTCCGGGAAACAATTTCCCAATTGACCCCTTGCGGGCGCCGGTGGAATACCACCCAAAATCGCGCTCAGGCAAATTAACTCCAACCACAGGTGTCGCCTCGGTAAGCCCGTAGCCCTCACGGTAAGTGTCGCCAAACTTACTGTTCCAAAGCTCGTGGAAACCGTTTGGAGTCTTTTCCGCGCCGGCAACCGCCTTGCGTATTGTCGCCATATCCTCCGCATTCGCGTGCTTTATGTACGCCCTGAAAAACGTCGGGCTTCCTATAATAGCCGTAGCACCTGTTTCCTTCACAGCGCGCACATTGCTTTTTATGTCGAGCGGGCTTGCCAAAGACACTGTCCTCTGACCCTCTATCGCCATATACCACACTTCAAACAGCAGCCCGAAACTATGGAATATCGGCAGGTTCGCAAGAAGTATGTCGTCGCTATCAAATAGTCCGCACAGTTTTGTCTGCAAGCAGTTGGCGATTATGTTGCGCTCAGTAAGTATCGCAGCTTTCGGCGCGCCCTCGCTGCCGCTCGTAAACGCGAGCGTCCCCTCTTTCTTTGGGTCCGTCGAGTTTTCGGAAATTCCAAAATGCGACAATATGTCGGCCGGATTGCCCTTTGCGGCCGCCTCCCTCCACATATCGAGCCTCTCCTGCG
Organism: uncultured Opitutales bacterium; assembly: GCA_900545705.1. Classification (GTDB taxonomy): domain Bacteria; phylum Verrucomicrobiota; class Verrucomicrobiia; order Opitutales; family Intestinicryptomonadaceae; genus Merdousia. The sequence continues at coordinate 114,904 of URAK01000008.1, forward strand.
GTATCTGCGCGAGCATCTGGGAGGCGTCCATAACTTTCTGCGACCACGGAAATGCGGGGTTTGCCTTCGATATTTTTGCGCTGTACGGAAGCGCCGTTATCATTTCCCTTATCTTTGCCGTAGCCACGCAACTTGCGGCCGCGACGGGTCCGAGCGTAAAATTCAAATTTACGGGAGTTATCCCGGACAGCACGCATGCATAGTTTACAACGCAAGCTATAAACGACGGCGGTATCGCTATCCCGAGCCTTCCGCCGAGGCTCTCCGCGCGCAACACCTCTGCGAGCGCGCACGACGCCGCGAGCAAATCCGCGCCGCTGTAATTCTTTGCGCCTCCGGAAAAATCGCACAAGAGGGGCTTTTGGGCGTTTTCGCAAAGCCCGCGAACCACCGCATAGGCAAGCGTCTTTCCAAGCTCGCCGCGGCGTTCAAAGACTTCATACCCCATATCGACAATATCCGCGCTCATATTCCACTATCAATTAACCCGAGTCCCGCGATTGTCAATACTTAGAAAAGACTTACTGCCAAAACTCCCGCGACTCCCTTGATAAAACGCGCCCATCCACCAAGAAAAAGAATTTCCGCAAATCTTTCGCCCGTGCCAAAAAACTCGCGCGCCTATAAAAGACGGAGAACTTTCCGATAAATAAAATGTCTTTATGATTATGACTAATATAGAAGAAATACGCGCGCGGGAAATAATAGATTCCCGCGGAAACCCAACAGTTGAAGCTTTCGTGCGACTAACGGGAGGCGCAGAGGGAGTGGCGTCCGTCCCTTCGGGTGCATCGACTGGCGAATTTGAAGCGGTAGAGCTGAGGGACGGCGGCGGAGCAAAATCGCGCGGGCGCTTCGGCGGGCTTGGAGTCCTCAAAGCCGTTTCAAACGTAAACGGCGAAATATTCGACGCCCTGCGCGGAATGGACGCTCTCGACCAAATCGGCATAGACAATAAGATGATAGCCCTCGACGGCACAAAAAACAAGGCAAGGCTCGGCGCAAACGCAATTTTATCCGTGTCTATGGCGGCGGCAAAAGCGGCGGCAAACGCCGTGCGGCTTCCGCTATTCAAATACCTTGGAGGCTTCTACGCGCGCACTTTGCCGCTGCCTATGATGAATATCGTAAACGGAGGCGCGCACTCGGACGCCCCAATCGACATTCAAGAATTTATGATAGTTCCCAAAGGCGCGCGCTCCATGCGCGAAGCCGTCCAAATGGGAGCGGAAGTTTTCCACTCACTCAAAAAAGTTCTCAAAGCGCGCGGTCTTTCGACGGCAGTCGGCGACGAAGGCGGCTTCGCTCCCAATTTCAAAAGCGCCGACGACGCCCTCGAATCAATGGCGAAGGCCTCCAAAGATGCCGGATACAAATTCGGCAGCGACATCGTAGTGGCCCTCGACATAGCTTCAAGCGAGTTTTACGACGCCAAGAAAAAAACCTACACCTTTAAAAAATCGGACTCCTCCGTCAGAAATTCGGAAGGCATGGTCGAATACATATCGCAGCTCAAATCGAAATATCCGATATGGTCGGTCGAGGACGGCTGCGCGGAATCGGATTGGGAGGGCTGGAAGAAATTGACCGGCGCCCTCGGAAAGACGACGCAGCTCGTGGGCGACGACCTGTTCGTCACCAACCCAAAATTTCTCGAAAAGGGGATTAAGCTTGGCGTCGCAAACGCCGTATTGGTGAAGGTAAACCAGATAGGCACCCTGACCGAGACTTTTAAGACGGTCGAGACCGCCAAACGCGCGGGGTACGCCACCATAATATCCCACCGCTCTGGAGAAACCGAAGACACCACAATAGCCGATATTGCTGTAGCGGTAAATGCCGGACAAATAAAGACAGGCTCCATGAGCAGATCCGACAGGACCGCAAAATACAACCGCCTGATGCTAATAGAAGACATTCTCGGCCCGGACGCCGAATTTGGAATAGGCCAATAATTTTGCGGCCGCAAAAAATTCTTACCGGCGGGGCGGAGCTTATCCGCCCTTTTTGCTTTTTATGCGTGAATATTGGCGCAAATGTAAGTTTGCTTTTCCACAAAGTCGGATTTTGAGGGCAAAGCCGCAAAAATCTTCAAAGAACCATAATAATAGTGCCCACAACAGTGGAGAGCACAACAAGCGCGCGGAAGAATTTTTCTGGAACAATATTTACGAGGCGCACCCCAAGAATTGCCCCAATAAATATGAAAGGTATGCCGCACGCCCCCGCCTTCAAAGCCAGCACGCCTATATTGTCCCACGCAAAGACTTGCAGCGGTATCTTCATATAGTTTACGAGCAGGAAGAACCATGCGGAAGTTCCCACAAACGAGCGTTTCGGCAGGCCCGCCGAAAGCAGATAGACCGACATCACAGGGCCGGCGGCATTGCCTATCATTGTCGTAAACCCGCCAAGTATCCCAAACAATACTGCGCATTTTCCGGATTTTGCGATTTTCTGCGCGCGCTCCCCGCGCGCCGCAAACATCGTAATAAGGCCAATAAAAATGCAGGAAGCCATCAGTACTCCGAACCCGCGCCCCGAAACAAAAGAGTCTGCGACAAGAGCCGCGAAAAACCCGACGACCGCACTCGGAAGGAGCTTTAAGACGAGCCGCCAGTCGGCGTCGCGCCTATAATATGCCACTGCTATCAAGTCGGCAAAGCAAAGCATCGGCAGAATAACACCCGTGGACTCCTTCGCACCGAATGCCAAGGCCATCATCGGAATAGAGACTACAACCGCCCCTTGTATTCCAGTTTTGGAAAACCCTATAAGAAGCGCGCAAAATGCAAGCGCCGCAAATTGCCAGTCCGACGAAAATATTCCGTTGTAAAATTCCATTTTTTCCGATTTTTATAAAAAGGAGATTTTACAGTCCCCTTCCGCAAAAAACGCGATATGAAAAATCAGACCGCATATTTTGCAAGGCAAAAATTTATGCGAATTTTATACGCATTTTAATGCTTGTAGAATCAAAATTTACCAACAATATTACGGGATATGAAAAGAAGAGAATTTATTGTAAAGACCGCATTGGGCACGGCGGCGGCCACGCTGCCTTTTTCAAGAGAACTTTTCGCCGAAGCTAAAAACGATCCCCAAAAACCCCTCGACATCGCCGCGATATTCGGCGGAACGGCCGCTGAAATGTTCGAGCGCGGAATCGCCGAAATGGGCGGCATGGGGCGTTTCGTGAAAAAGGGCGACTCTGTCGTCATCAAGCCAAACATCGGCTGGGACCAACCGCCGGAAGTCGGCGCCAACACGGACCCTGACCTCGTGGGGCTCGTCGTAAAAAAGTGCTTCGAGGCAGGCGCAAAAGAAGTATTGTGCTTCGACCACACTTGCGGCAACGACTGGCAAAATAGATATAAGATCAGCGGCATCGCGGAAAAAGTCGAATCAAACGGCGGAAAAATGGTCGCCGGCAACGACGAATTTATGTTTGTCGACCACGACATTCCACGCGGAAAATCGCTAAAGCACGCAAAAGTACACAAGCTTACCGTTAATCCAGATGTTTTTATAAACATTCCTGTCCTGAAACACCACGGCGGCGCGAAAATCACTTGCGCTCTCAAAAACTACATGGGCTGCATTTTCGACAGGCAATGGTGGCACCGCAACAATATGCCGCAGTGCATCGCCGACTACTCCACATACCAAAAAACCACACTCACAATCGTTGACGCCTACCGCGTTATGCTCGAGCACGGCCCACGCGGGAAATCGCCGAAGTTTGCGCCCGTCTCCAAGTACCAGATAATATCCACAGACATCGTCGCGGCGGACACGGCGGCAGTCCAGATTTTCGCCTCCATCGCGAAACGGCACGGAATGGGAAAGCCTTACGCACTCGACGAAATTAAGTACATCGCGCTCGCCGAAGAGCTTGGCGTCGGCACAACCGACCTCTCCAAGCTCAACATGAAGAGAATCTCCGTGGCGTAGCAAAAACCTCTGGCGCGAAGATAAAAAAACTTCGCGCCGACTTCGCCCGAAGTTTTACGCTTTACCCGCAAGATTTTTATGAAAACATTTAAATTTCTGAAAGCGGCGAGAGTTGTCGTCGCGCTATTGTTGTTCTGCCTTATAAGCGCGCAATTCCTCGATGTGTACCACAGCCTCGGGAAGACGTATTGGGCGGCGAACCCGACGTCGCTTATGTATGCGCCGTCGCTTTTAAAGGCCCTGTCGGGGGCGGGGCTTGCAGCGGGCTGGGCGTTTATTGCATTCTCTCTCGCGGCGTTCGCGTTCGGGAGGGCATACTGCTCTTTCGCATGCCCGTTCGGGATTTTAATGGATATTTTGAGAAGAATCTCGGTGTATCCTGCAAAATCGCGCCTCCTAAAAAACACGGCGATTGGGAAGTTCTGCAAAAAGACTTTCGCCGCGCTTAAATACTCTCCGGCTGTCCCGTTTGCAAGGTGGATATTCCTCGCGCTGTCTGTGGCGGCCGTCGCATTCGGATACGGGGCGCTCTTCGGATTTGTAGAGCCGTATTCTCTCTATGGGAAAATTATGGGGGGCATCGTCCACCCGGCGGCGAGCGTGGCAGTCGACGAAAGCGGAAGGCTGCTTGCAAACTTCGGCGTATATTCCATTCCTCCTGTCGGGGGAGATCCGACAGTCGCCCTCGCTTCTTTTGCGGTGGCAATTATAATTCTCGTAGCGATTTGGGCGGCGAGCGCACTATCGGGCAGAATTTATTGCAACACAATCTGCCCGGTGGGGGCGCTTCTCGGGCTATTTTCAAAAGCGGCCGTTTTTAAGCTCTCAATCGACAAGTCTTCATGCGTGTCCTGCGGGTTGTGCGAGCGCAACTGCAAAAGCAAATGCATAGACTCAAAAGGCAAGACGCTCGACTTCTCCAGATGCGTTCTATGCTTTAACTGCGCCGCAAACTGCCCAAAGAAATCCATATCTTTTGAATTTATCGCATCTCATAAAGAAAAACCGTCCGCCGAAAACTGCGTTGCCCGCGCGGAAGGAATTCCTCACGAAAAAAGACTCAGTCTCCAAGAAGGAAAGGCCAAAGAAAACAGACTCAATCGCCAAGAAAGCAAGACCGCTGAAAACAGCGTTGCGAACTACGCGCCCACCGAAGGCAATCCCGGCAAAAGCAGTTTTTCGCCCACCGAAAACGAATCCGCAAAAAAAGACTTTAAAATGCCGAGGCGCTCATTCGCCGCCGGCCTGCTGCCGCTCGGCGCAATCCTCTGCTCCGCCGCAAAAAACGATTCCGCCGCGGGCAAAAATTCGGCGGCATCAAAAGACAATATCTCGCCATATTCGCTCGACCCGTCGGATCCGCGAAGCAGAATGCCGTCTCCGCCCGGCTCGGTAAGCGTCGAGAATTTTCTTGAAAACTGCACGGGTTGCCAGATTTGCACTGCGGCATGCAAGGCGCATATCTTAAAGCCTTCCACAGGCCAATGGGGTCTCTCGGGATTTATGCGCCCGTATATGGACTATCTCGAAGGCTTTTGCCTCCACGCATGCAGAAGCTGCTCCGACGCCTGCCCAACTGGCGCGATTAAATTCATAACCGAGGAACAAAAGCGCTTTGAGAAAATTGGAACAGCAATTTTTAAGGAAGACCTGTGCGTCGTAAAAACCGACGGAACCGACTGTGCAGCATGCGCCGAGCACTGCCCTGTCCAGGCAATAGAAATGATTCCGTTCGGAGATCCTAAAAATAGCCTCTACATTCCGCATGTGCACGAAGACGTCTGCATAGGCTGCGGCGCATGCGAATATATATGCCCCGTGCTGCCTAAAAAGGCAATCGTCGTAAGGGGGCTTGCCGTGCACACGCGCGCAACGCCGTTCGATGAATCAATGCGCATATACAAACCGGAGCAGGAAGAAAAGAAGCCGACTAAAAATGCGGTTCCTGTCGATACCCAAAACCCCTTCCCGTTTTAACTCTAAAAAAGGCAGATACCGCCGCGAAAAAAAAGACGCCCAATTTGAGGCGTCTTTTTTTTCGCGCAATTTACTTGCGGAATACTGGAGGCTCTCAGTTTTACTAAGGCATTTTTTAGCGCGCTATTATTTCAAAACGCCCGCCGTTATTGTTGAAATCCAAAACTATTTTGCCGCAACAAGCGCGTGCCCTCCTGCGGACACGGGAGAATCGGAGGGCGGCGAAATGGGTATTTGCGCAAAGAATATAAGCGCACCTATCGACAATAACATCGCCGCAAGCCACCGCGAATCAACTTTGTCGGGAACCCCCAAGAGTTTGTCGGCAAGCATTATCCATAGCGGAGCGGTAAGCGAAAGCGCACTTAGATATGCCGGATTCGGAACGTACAGCGCCGAAAGATTTCCGAAAAATATCGTAGCCGAACTCACTGCCGACATTAAAATTCCCGCAGTTATTATCCGTTTTGACGACAATGCGCCAATCAATTTTGCCCCGCCGCCGTGCACCGCAAATACGGTCAAGTTTATCGCGCCGCTTAAAAATATTGCGCATAGCGGATAATAAACCGCCGCGCTTTCAAAAGCCACAGCCTCCATTGCCTCCTTGCGAACTATCATCATTACGGCGAGCACTAACACAGCAGGCGTAAGAAAAGCAAGCTGGCTCCTCATTGCGCCCCCGCCGCTGTTCATCTTATAAAAGCTCAGGCAAATCGCGGCCATGGAAACTGCCAAACCCGCAAAAACAACAGGGGCTCCCTCAAGCTCAAAAAATCTTTTTGGCATTATAATCCATCACATTACAACGCCGATTGGGACGGCAAGCATGCTTATTCTCGATGTAGTTCCGGCGCCAAACCTTGCGGCGGAAGCGTAAAGGCGCGAGTTGAAAAAGGACGACAACATTCCCTCAAATACAATCAGCGCCCAGAATTCAGGCGATTTCGGGAACGGCACAAAAAATGCGGCGGGGCTATATATCGCAGCAACCCCGACGCCCCTTAGCCCAGACATCAAAACGCCCTCTATTTTGTATTTTTGGCTTACGAGCATTGTTCCGGCGTTGAACACCGCAAATAATATCCCTGCCGCAAGCCATAGCATAACTCTTTCGACGGCTTTTTAGGGCAAAAGTTCCATCTTGCTTTATGCTACGCTCAAAATCCGCGCATAGATGCAAGTCAAATCCGCGGACGGACCAATGCTATTCAAAAAACAGCGCCAGCGCACACAGCAGAATTACAGCCCCCGCGATTGCATGCCCCCACCTTCGCAAAAAGAAAGTGTCGCTCTTTATAAAATTCAAGCCGAGCGAAACCGCCGATACGCAGGCGAGCATCGCCGCCAAAGTAGATGCCGAAAATGCCGCCACCACGGCGCAAACGCCCTCCCAGTTTCCATCAGAAGCCGGAACCATCACAAGGGGCGCGAGTATTTCGCACGGGCCAAGCGTAAAAATCAAAAACAATGTCCAAAAGTTCGCCTTGTCCGACAACCCGCCGATTTTTTTTGCGCCCGAATCGGCTTCGCAGCAATGCATTCTCCCCCGCCCCGATATCGAAACGCGCAATCCGAGAAAAAAGTACACTATTGCAAACGCAAGAAACGCCCATTTCATTATGTCCTCGCGCGCAGCGTCGAGAAGAGAAGCCTCCCCCACACCCGCACCAAATGCGATTCCCAAGCCCCCAACCAAGGCTGATGAAAGCAAATGCCCCATGCCGCAGGCAGCCGCAAACGCAAGAATCTTCGGAAGGCCCCACCCGTGCGACTTTCCAATCGCGACAAACGGCAGGTAGTGCGCCGGATTCGCCGCCGTATGCACCGCACCAAACGCCGCCGCAGTCGCCGCCAAAGCCAATATTCCGCCGCTATCTTCCATATCACAACCTGTTTGCCAAGTGCGCGCAATAACCCGCGCCGAAACCGTTGTCTATGTTCACAACACTTACTCCATTCGCGCAAGAGTTTATCATCGACAGCAACGCGGAAATTCCGCCAAAACTTGCCCCGTATCCGACACTCGTCGGAACGGCAAAAACGGGAACTGAAACAAGGCCCGCCAAGACGCTTGCAAGCGCGCCCTCCATGCCGGCAACTGCCACTATTGCGCTGCATTTGCGTATTTCTTCAAGCCTGTCGGCAAGCCTGTGTATCCCAGCCACACCGCAATCGTAAAACGCCTTTGCGGGGCTTCCCAGAAATTCGGCTGTCACGCGGGCCTCCTCCGCGACGGGCATGTCGCTCGTGCCGGCGCTAACTACCGCGATTTCCCCGCGCACGCGCGGTTTAGGAGAATCGGAATTTATCCATGCCGCACCCGCTATCCCGCAATATTTCGCGCGCGGAAATTCGCGCAAAAAAGCCTCTGCCGACTCTGGAGAAAGACGCGTCGCCAAAACTCCGCTACCCCGCTCGACCATCGCCCTGGCTATATCTATAATCTGCGGCGGAGTCTTTCCCGCGCCGTAAATGACCTCCCCCGCACCGCACCGGCGCTCCCTCGCCGCGTCTATCGACGTGTGCGACAGCTTTATTATCGACATTGAATCTATCAGCCTCTCGGCCTCCGCCTCGCCTATTTCTCCGTTCTTGTACGAGCGCAAAATTTCTTTCAAACCGTCTTTCATACGTTCATGCTTCCGCTTTCATAGCCTCTCAAATCTACACACGCGCGCGCGAATCCCGCGCCCTCGACAAACTCCGCAATCTTCGGCGCGAGGAAAGCCGCATTCGCATAAAACCTGCCCAAGTCCGCCGCGCCGAGCTCCACGCGCCCGACCTTGCCGTGAACCCTCACCCTTACCTGCGAGAACCCAAGCGAACGCACGCGCCTTTCAGCCTCGTCCACCCTTTTTAAATCCGTCTCTCCTATCTCTACACCCGTCTCGAAGCGCGTCATTAGACACGCCCCGGACGGCGCGAACTCGACGGGCATTCCCGCATTTTTTGCGTATTCCCTCACATCCGCCTTCGTCCACCCTGATTCCAACAGGGGGCTGCGAATTTTCAATTCCTTCAACGCCCTCATTCCGGGGCGGTAGTCCGACAAATCGTCTGTATTTGTGCCGTCGCACAAGACTCCGAGAGATTCTTCGGCGCATATTTTTAGAAATTCTGAAAACATTGCCCTCTTGCACAAATAGCATCTTTCGGGCGGGTTATTCCTTATCTCTTCTGGAATCCTGCCGTTTCTGACAACTTTGCGGCGCACTCCCAAATAGCGGCAGATTTTTTCGGAATTGTCCGTCTCTGAGGCGGGCATTTGCGGGGTATCGGCAGTAATGGCGGCGCAATTTTCGGCCCCTAAAACGGAGGCGCAAAAATGCAGCAACACCGCGCTGTCAAGCCCGCCTGAAAGGGCTACGGCAGCCCTGCCCAACCCGCGCAGATTCTCACTCAGCGCCTTTTCCTTCAAATTCATCTAATATCTTTCTCGACAATTTTCCAAAAGGCATTCGCGTTTTCGCCGAAATTTTTGCAATATCGTCGGCCTCCGCCTTCGACTTTCTTATTCCGCCGAAGCGCGCGGTCTTAACGCGCACTTTGCCGAACGACGACTCAAACACAGTTTCCTCGCGCGGAAGGCTGTCCCGACGTACTCGCATTCGCCTGACTCCTAGCGTTCCAGACCTCTCAAAAAAAGCCGCCGCAACCCTGTCTTCGGCCCCAGTCGGGCACAATGCGCACACTTTTACGCCCACCCTGCACTTCTTCATTGCAATTGGCTCTTGCCATGCGTCCACGGCGCCTTCGCCAAAGAGCGACTGCGCAAATTCGGCAAGCTCCTCGGCGCTCATATCGTCGATATTCGCCTCCACAAGCGCCATCTCTTCGGTGAGCGTCAGGGGCTCTTGGCTCGTTTCGTAAACCATAACCCTAAGCACATTCGCAATTCCGGGAACGTCGCGGCCGCCTATCCCGACGCCGACAGACGAAATTTTACCCGAGAGCTTCGGCTCGTACGCATCGCACATTGAAGCTATAATCGCAGCGCCTGTCGGAGTTGTCGCCTCATGCGCGGCGCCCCCGACCTTTGACGGGAAAGACTTTGCAAGCTCCGCCGTCGCGGGGGCTGGAACCGGCATCACCCCGTGCGCGCATCTCACCGTGCCCGAACCAAGCTCAACCGCCGAAGACACTATTCTGTCAACCCCCAGCAGCTCAAAGCATACGGCTGCCCCTACTATATCGACTATCGAGTCAACCGCGCCGACCTCGTGGAAATGAACATTTTCGATTTCAACCCCGTGCACTTTGGCCTCCGCCTCGGCGAGCGCCCTAAAAATTTTCATGGAGTCGCGCTTGACCCTTTCGGACAATCCAGAATTTTCTATTATTTTGGCAATTTCCCCGAATGTTCTATGTGAATGGCGGTGCGCTACCGCCCCGCCGTGCGCCGTTTCATCGAGGTTGTTGTGCGCGCGAGCTTCGGCTGAAGTTTTAATTTTCCCGCTTTCTTTTATAGAGTGCCCATTATTGGAGGTGCAATATGCTAAATTTTCCGCAGAATGTTCGTGAGTATTGTGGGCATGTTCGTGGGCATGGCGAGAATGTTCGCAAATATTGTGGGAGTGCGCGTGGGCGTCGTTGAAATGTACATGGGTATCGTGGGAATGTTCGTGCTGAAAGTGCCCGTTAGTATCGTGGAAATGCTCGTGGGCGTGGCGAGAATGTTCGTGGGTATCGTGGGAATGGTTGTGGTCGTAGTGCGAATGTTCACAGCCTTCCGAATGCGTGTGGCCAAAGTCTTCCGCGCCTTCGCATTCGCAGTTGTCGAGCGCGACATGTACGCGGGTTCCAAATATGCCAAGCCTGCTCTCGCGCGATATCTCAAGCCTCCAGCCTCCGACCCCCAATGTTTGCAGCCGCCTTTCAAGTTCTGCCGCATCGGCCCCGGCGTCCACAAGCGCGCCGAGATTCATATCCCCGCTTATGCCCGCAAAACAGTCGTAATATAAAGTCTTCATATATTTTTCGCGCCATTTTAATTCCAAAAAATAGCGCGTCAAGCCGTTTAGGCGCGCAAAAAATGGCAAAAAAAACACCTTTTTAACTTTCTCAGAAATTTGACTTATCGTTCATAAAACGAAAACAATTGAACTGTTAAAAATAAAAATGGCTTTTTACTTATTGATTTTTAAGCAAACAAATAATAATTCCCAAGTATGTTTAGGAAATTATTATACATATCTTCTCTTTTGGCGTTTTCGGCTCTTGCGGCGCGCGCCATAACGGTCGTTTCGGAGGACGCGTCTATACCAAAGCACTATGTTCCGCCGGTTGTCGGCAACGGCTCTATATGCACGAGCATCGACTTTGAAGGCGAACAATTCCAGAAAAAATACCGCTCGTACTATCCCGAAGTAGTCTGGGCTGGCAGAAGGTATTCGCGCACAGACAACTATTCAGCCCTCATCACTATGGGGCACTATAAGACTTCGATTACCGTCGGCGGCAAGCCCCTCGGGAAGCCTCTCTCGTGGGAGCAAGAGCTCGACCGCGAAAACGCACTAATCGAGTGCACTGTTAAATATGCAGAGGCTACCGTAAAAACTACCGTATTCGTGCCGATGGGTCTCGATATGCTCGCCGTAAAAAAAGTGGTTGAGCCAAACGACAAGTCCGCAAAAGTCGACGTAAAATTCACATACTTTCTCACCGACGCGGACTCTGTTAAAAATCCGCCGCGAATGGTAATCGAAAAACCCGAAAAGCTGGAATCCCCCGAGCGCGCCTCCATCAGATACACAGCATACGGATTGAAAGTCTACCGCGGGCAAATCCAAATCCTGCCTTCCAAGCCCTCAACTTTCGAGGCCGGCAAGAATTATGCCTCATTCTCAACTTCATTCGACAAATCCCCCGCAGAAATATCGTACGTCGCCCTATATGCCGACAACTATAATACGGATATTGCGGGAGATATCGAGCGCCTCGCAAATAAAATAACAAAAAGCGGCGGCGAAAAGGTAAAATACTCTGACGTCGTAAAGCTCTCGAACACTGCCCGCCAAGACGAATTCCCCGAATCCGTGCGCGACGAACGCTCCGCAAAACTCTTGGAAGCCGCCAAAGCAGGCTTCGGAGGGCTGCTCGAAAACCATAAGAAGGAATGGAAAAAATTCTACGAAGAAGGCTCGAAAGTCTCAATCCCCGACAAGGCAATATCCGACGTATACCTCACATCTCTCTACCACATGAAAACCGTCGCCACAAGGTGGTCGTTCCCGGTGACAATATTCGGGCACGGCGCGGGCTGGTCTGGCAGATACTTCGGCTGGGACGAATTCTACACTTCGGTCGGGGCAATGTCGGCGGGTAAATTCGACCTCTCCGAACGCCCGTGCGTATTCCGCAGAAAACTCCTCGCTCCCGCCATAATGAGGGTTTCATACTACCGCGCCCCGACTTTCAACAAAATAGGCGCAAGATACGTATGGGAAACAAACGAAGACGGCTCCGAAGGCACAACCGACGGACTCTGGCTCGACCACGTCTTCCATATGTCAACAATCTCGGCCACGGGCTGGAAGCAATATCTATATACAGGCGATAAAAAATTCCTCAAAGAAACAGCCTACCCCGTAATGAAAGAGTGCGCCCTATTCCTGCTCTCGCACATGGTTTACAACAACGGCGGCAGGATAACCATAGGCAAATGCACCGACATCGAACGCCTCGGCCCGGCAGTGGAAAACGCATTCCTAACCTCGTGCGGCGCAATATACTCATTCGAAACCGCAGCAAAGGCCGCCGACATTCTCGGAATCGATGCCGAAACCGCAAAAACTTTTAGGGAAACAGCCGCCGGATTGCGCAAAACGCTTCCGCAAAACGACGAAATGTATATACCGTTCGAAGGCTGCAAAGAAAAAAGCATTGTGACAATATGCGGATATTTTCCATTCCCTGTGCTCTCTTTGGACGATCCCAAGGGGATAGCCGCCGTACGCGACTTCTTCAAAAACATATATTCTGCAGGAAATATGGTTCCCGTCGGAAAATCGGTTTGCTCTTGGTACGCAAGCTGGCTTAGCTCCTCATTCTCATGCATTGGAGACGCAAAGAATGCGTACGATACCGCAATTCTCTCCATGTCGGGCGTCGGCCTTTTCAAAGAGCCGTGGGAAATCCTTGAAACCGGAAACAATCCGTGGTTCGTTTCGTCGGCAGGCAACTTCATTTACGCTTTCAACAACCTGCTATTGCACCAAAACGAGAAAGGCGAAATGAAAGTAGCATGGGCGGCTCCGGAAAGCTGGAAAGATTTCTCATTCACTCTGCCGGCGTACGGCGGAGGGAAAGTCGACGTTTCGGTCAAAGACGGCAAATTCTCCAAGCTCGACTACAAATCGGCCGACGGCGCCCAAAAGACAATCATTTTCCCCAAGCGCCTCGTTCCCGAAAATAAAATCGACAAATCGTGGGAAAGCGACGGGGATTTCTACCGTGTAAAAGTTTCGGGGGATTTTTCCATATAATAAAAAAACTACCCTGCGAAGGAACAGCCGCAAAAAACAAGTTTGGATTTTTTGCGGCTGTTAAAATTTTCCGCTTGACGAACGCCGCATAAAATAAAAATATTGAATCTTTAATTCCCGATGGGAATACAAAAAAGAAGGAGGTGAATCAAAGATGCCCGTAGAAGTTAAACTCCGCAAGGGGGAAGCGATGGAAAAGGCCCTGCGCAGACTTAAAAAGAAGCTCGACAGGGAAGGAGTAATCCGCGATATCCGCCAGAAAAGATACTTTGAAAAGCCGAGCGAAATCAAGCGCCGCAAGAAGAAGGTGGCCGCTTTCAACAATATGCTCCGCCAGCGTTACGAAAACCGTTAACAGCTTTTATTCAAAAACCGGACTTTCAAGTCCGGTTTTTTCATTTTTAAAACAGCGAGCCTATTCCCAAATATCCGCCCTAAAAAATACCTGAGGTTAAAATCCTTTCCGCAAGGCGCACTACGTCCGAAAGTTAAAACGGGTACACGCAAAAAATTTACCCCAGAGGATACCCAATTTATCTTCTTATTACATGGGAAATAAGGCAGGATTTTCTATTTTCCCCCCAAAAAAACCCCAAGAATCTTCTCCCCCAAAATTTACAAAACAATATCCGCAAGCTCAAAAAACTTTACTTGATAGATTCGGGCTTTACCGTTTTAATGTTCCATCAAAGGACTAATTTATGAAAAATATTTTTAGAAATATAGCCGCACTCCTTGCAATAACAGCCGCCGCGCTCGCATACGCCGACGCCGACAATGTAATAAGGGAAACCATTCCCGTTTGGCCGGAAGGCAAAATGCCGGGCGCCGACGCCGACAAAATCACAGACAAGAACGGGAAAATACCGGAAATAAAAGAACTGCCGAGACTTGAAGTATTCCTCCCGCAGACGCATAGGAAAACGGGCTTTATGATAATCTGCCCCGGCGGAGCGTACATGGGGCTTGCAAGCAATCATGAGGGCACGCAAATCGCCAACTGGATTTCGGACGAAGATATTCCGTGCGCAATCCTTTTCTACCGCGTTCCGAACAAACCCCAAGCCGCACTTATGGACATACAGCGCGCAATAAGAATAGTCCGCTCAAACGCACAGAAATGGAATATTGACCCAAATAAAATAGGCATAATGGGCTTTTCCGCCGGAGCCAACCTATGCGCCCGCGCCTCAACCCAGTTCGACAAAAAAACCTACGAACCAATAGACGCAATAGATACCCTTTCCACCCGCCCCGACTTCACGGGTCTCGTCTACCCCGCCTATTGCGACAAGCCCGGCAACGACTTGCGCTGGTCCGGCAAACCCTTGCGCGACGCCGACTACAATTCAACTTACGCCATTGCGGAAAACTTGAATGTCACAAAAGACACCCCACCCGCGTTTATTGTCCAGACGCAGGACGACTTCTACGCAAACGCGGCAATCGCCTATTATCTGGCACTCAAAAAGAACAAAGTTCCCGCAAACCTGCACATGTTCGATAAAGGCGGCCACGGCTACGGCTTGAATAATAAGGCCGACCTCGTATCAGAATGGAAAGATTTGTACGAAGAATGGCTAGAACACAACAATTTTGACGGAAAAAGAAGATGAAAAAATTATTGATTGCCCTCTCCGCATTCGCCGCGGCATCGCTATGTCTCGCCTCCGAAAAATTCGATCTATGGCCGGAAGGCAAAATGCCGGGCAAATCTGCCGCCGAGCCGGAATCGTCTAAAATTGAGGATACTTGGATTGGCAAGAAAGACAAAGTGCTAATCATACGCAATGTCTCCAAGCCTACTGTGGAATTTTTCAAGGCAAAGTCCGACAAGCCCACCGGACTGGTTGTAGTCTGCCCCGGCGGCGGATACGGAGTAATCGCATACGGGCACGAAGGCACGGAAATCGCCGAATGGCTGAACTCGCAGGGAGTGTCGGCGCTCGTGCTAAAATACCGCGTCCCGAATAATCCTATGGGCGCGCTTATGGACGCCCAAAGGGCTATCAGGACGGCGCGCGCAAACGCAAAAGAATGGAATGTAGACCCAAATAAAATCGCCGTTATGGGCTTCTCAGCAGGGGCAAGCCTGTCAGCAAGGGCGTCGACAAACTACGAAAAAAAATTATACCAGCCAATAGACAATATAGACGGGCTGTCCGCGCGCCCCGACGGAACTATCTTGATTTATCCCGCATATTGCGACGAACCCGGCAACGAAAAGCGGTGGAAAAACTCAAAGAACCCCGGGCACGACTACAACGGAATGTACAGGCTCGCCGGCGAATTGCCCGTCACAAAGGACACCCCTCCGGCATTTATCGTGCAAACGCTTGACGACGGTCTCGTCAACTCTGCAATATCCTATTTTCTCGCACTAAAGGAACTGAAAGTCCCCGCGAGTGTCCATATATTCCAAAGCGGCGGACACGGCTACGCCCTCCGCAAACTCGACAAGCCCGTCGACGAGTGGAAAGACTTGCTCGCAACTTGGCTTAAAGCGTACAATTATTAAAAATGCAGATGAAAATTGAAACATTCCCGTCCGGGCAGCTTGATACAAACTCGTACTTAGTATACGGCGCATCGCAGGGCGAAGCAGTCCTTATCGACGCCCCATTTGGCTCGGCAGATCAAGTAATGCCGCGCCTTAAAGAGGAAAACTTGAAGCTAAGGGCAGTTCTAATAACGCACGGGCACTGGGACCATATCGGCGACGCCGCAAAAATCTCCGCTGCCTGCCAAGCGCCAATTATAGCCGGCGCTGAGGGCAAACAGCTCATCGAAAATCCGGAATTCCAAACTAGCCGCCTATTCGGGCAGATAAAACTCGATAAAACCGTCGTAAGCATAGAGCCAAAAGACGGCGACATATTGGAATACGCGGGTTTCAAAATAAAATGCCTCGAAGTTCCCGGCCATTGTCCGGGTAGCCTTGCGTTTATTTTTGAAGACGAAGGCAAAACCTGCGCTTTTGTGGGCGACTTGATTTTTGAAGGCAGCGTTGGGCGCACTGACCTTTGGGGCGGAGACTTCCCGACCCTTGAAAAATCGGTAAAGAAAATATACGGCTTGCCGGACTCAACTGTAATATATCCGGGGCACGGCTACCCGACCTCCGTCGGAGTCGAGAGAACCTCTAATCCATTTGTAAGAGGCTAAAATGCCCGGCTCCGAATTTTATATGCGCCGCGCGCTCGAGCTCGCAAGGCGCGGTTGGGGCGCTACTTCCCCGAACCCAATGGTAGGAGCTGTCTTGGTAAAAAACGGACGCATAATCGGCGAGGGTTGGCATACGAAAGACGGCGCGCCGCACGCGGAAATTGAATGTCTAAGAAACGCATCTGAGTCTCCGAAGGGCGCCGATTTGTACGTCACCCTCGAGCCGTGCAGCACGCGCGGACGTACGGGGGCATGTTGCGACGCGATAATTTCGGCAGGAATCGCGAGGGTTTTTGCGGCGACTAAAGATCCAAATCCGGCGCATTCTGGCCGCGCCGAGCAAATATTGAAATCCCATTCGATAGAATGCTCATTCGGGCTTCTCGAAGAGCAGGCAAAGCGGCTAAATTTTATTTTCAACGAATCCATAACTTCGCAAAAGGCCGTAATCGCGCTCAAATACGCGATGTCAAGCGACGGCAAAATTGCCGCAAAGCGCGGTGAAAGAACCCGCATAACAGGCGAAAACGCGGCTGCCGATGTAATGAAATGGCGCTCGCTTTTTCAGGCCATCGGCGTGGGCTTCGGAACACTGTTGACCGACAACCCAAGGCTCACAGCAAGAATCAGCGGGAAACCGGAAAAATGCCCCGTAAGGCTCATTTTCGACGCGAAATTGTCGCTCGCGGAACTAACGGATATTTCCGCCTTCCACGTTTTTTCAGATGAATTTGCAAGCCGCACGAGGGTTGTTTGCGCAATGGAATCCGACCCAATCAGGGAAAAATCGCTCGCGGAGCGCGGGATTGCCGTAATGCGCGTGCCTGAGCCTTCGGATTCACCACTTTTTTGGGATTTTTTAAAAAAATCGCTTTTGCGGGAGCGTATTTCGTCGTTATATCTTGAAGGGGGCGCGCGCATATTGCAGTCCTGCTGCGCGGCAAAGGCCGCCGAATTCGCTTTTGAATATGTAAACGAATCCCTAAAACTCGGCGATTCGGCACTTTCCGCATGGGAGGGTGAACGCCCGTTTGAATTCGTTTCCCCGCAAGAATTTAACTTTGGGAACGACCGCATGAGCTTCGGAAAAATTAAATACAGATGAATCCTGAAACCGTAAAAAACTACTTCGACAATCCGCTGGTCGTAGCCGATTACGCGTCTGCCGCGGAAAATGTCGGATTGTGGAACTCCGAACGGATAGTGTTTGAAAAGTATATTCCCAAAAGCTCTAAAATAATAGAGTTTGGCTGCGGCGCCGGCAGAATATCCCTCGGGCTGAACGCCCTCGGATACGGCAACCTAACTGCAACCGACTTTGCCCCTAAAATGGTCGAAGCCGCCGCGGAAATATTCGCGCGGCACAACGCGAATATAGAGGCATTCGTCTGCGACGCTACCGATACACAACTTAAAGACGCATCTTTTGACGCCGCGATTTTCGGATTCAACGGACTCATGCAAATCCCCAAGGCCGCTCAAAGGCGGCGCGCCATCGGGGAAATTTGCAGGATATTAAACCCCGGTGGAATTTTTGCGTTTACAACCCACGACCGCGGCGCCAAACGCAACGCCCACTATTGGGAAAACGAAAAAAAACAGTGGCAGTCAAACTCCCAGCAGCCAGTGCTCGACGACTTTGGCGACATCTTCTACGAGGGCGAACACGGAAATATATTTATCCACTCACCTTCTCGCGAAGAAATTGAGCTCGCGCTTTCGGAGGCAGGCTTCGACATTGTATTTTCCGCAGCCCGCCCGGAAATCGCGCAAGAGCCGGAGCTCGTGCGGGACTTCTCTGACGACTGCATATTCTGGTGCGCAAAAAAACGACTTAATCTAGAAAAATGAAGAAATTAGGCATTCTGATAATGGCATTGCTATCTGCAAATATTTTTGGGGCTCCACAGTTTCGCGCGGACCCCTCTTTGAAAGTAAAAAAGTTGCCGAATATGATGACGGTTGCTGTAATGAAAAATTCAGAACCGCCAAATAGGGTATCAATGAGGCTGCTCGTGCGGCGCGGCTCCGCCCACGAAACCGAAGCTGAAAGGGGGCTCGCGCACTTTATAGAGCACATGGCCTTCAACGGGACAACCCACTTCCCTGCGGGAAGTATGGTCGAATATTTCCAAAGGCTCGGAATGGCTTTCGGTGCAGACACAAACGCCCATACGAGCTTCACGGAAACCGTCTATAAACTCGACATGCCGGAAGTCTCGGACAAGCTGCTCGACGATGGAATGCTCCTGCTGCGAGACTACTGCGACGGCATGCTTCTCGAACCCTCCGCAATAAACAAGGAAAGAGGCGTCATTATCGCCGAAATGAAGTCGCGCGACACAAACGAATACCGAAAGGCAGTCAAGGAAATCTCCCACTATTTCAAAGGCTCGATTTTCGGAGACAGAATGCCCATCGGTCTTGAGAAGGTCGTAAACAGCGCACAAAAGAGCGATTTTGAAAATTTCTACCGCGCCAACTACAAGCCCGAGAACACGGTGCTCGTGGTTGTCGGCGACGTCGATTGCGATAAGATTTTCGCACTCGCCGAAAAAACATTCTCGTCTTTTGCCGGCGACAAAAATTTCGCGGGCCGCCAAGACAATTTCGGCTCCCTCGAAATTTCAAACGAAGTTAAGTCGATTATCGAAGGCGCGGACCTCGACGCCGACAGCATATACGACCCGATAGAAAACTCGCCAAAATCATACGCTTCGGTCGCCGTATCGAAACAAAACACTGAAGAAGACTCCCTCAAAAGGAGAATCGAAGATGTGCGCTTACAAACAGCTTTGTTTGCGGTAAATGCGCGGTATCTCAAAGTCGCCGACACCCCAGGCTCGGCTATCACAAACGGATCGGCCGGAATGTTCGACTTCTCCAGATTCTGCCGCACTCTTATATTTAACGCCGAATCTCCCGTCACCAAAGGCTCCGAAGCCCTCGCCGAAAATTTTAGGCAAATCCTCGGTTCGGCAAACATCTCCGAAGCGGAATTCGACGCCGCAAAGAAAAAATTATTCCAGCAGCTCGAAAGCGCAATAGCCTCAAAATCGACGCGCAACAACCGCGATCTCGCAAACGAAATAGTCTCGGCGTTCTCCGACGGAACCGTATTCACTTCCCCGGAAAACGACCTGCAAATCGCAAAATTCGCTCTCGAAAACTTCTCCGCCGCCGATGCGGTAAAGCTATTAAAGCGCGAATTCTCGGGGGCAAAAATAAAAATATTCCTTTCAGATTCAAAGGCGGAAATTCCACAGAGTGATCTCGAAAAAATTGTTTCCGACACTTTTGCGGCCGCAAAAAAATCGCCCCACGACCCGGCAAAATTTGAACCTGGCAAGCTCGCATTCACGGAATTCGGCGCGCCGGGGAAAATCGAGTCCGAATCGGAAGCCGCCGACCTCGGCGTTAAAATGCTGCTCTTCCAAAACGGCGTTCGACTGAACGTCAAGCGGACCGACTTTAAAAAGGACGAAATACGCTTCAAAATCTCCTTTGGCAACGGCCTGCTCGACATACCCGGCAACAAGCCTGAATACTTTGCAGCACTATACGCGCTCACCGCCGGAGGCACAAAATTCCAAAGCGCAGCTGAAATTTCCGCCGCACTCTACAATATGAAGGCATCTCTTGGGGCTTCCATCTCCGGAAACAGTTTCGAGATATTCGGGGTAAGCACGCGCAAAGACTTTGACTCTATCATATCGCTCGCGGCAACAACCGTATCGAATCCGGGGTTTAGGGAGGACGGAGAGGACTCGCTCGCAAAATTCGGAGAGGCTTTTTACCGCGATTACCTAACCAATCCATCTACAAAACTGACTTTCGGCATTCTGAAACTTCTCGATTCCCCAATAGAAAAAGTCCCGGGAACGCTCGAAAACTTCAAAAAAATAAAAATGCAGGAAATTAGGGATTGGCTTACCCCCATACTGCGCAGTTCCTATATGGAAATATCAATCGTAGGCGATATTGACGAAAAGGAGGCTATCGATAAAATTGCAAAAACATTCGGAGCAATGCCGCCCCGCGAAAAGGTCAAACAGAATCCGTTTGCCCAGATCAAAAAGGCAGAAACCGGCAAGTCGGTATCATTAAAATACCTTACAAAAGACGAGCCTCGCTCAATAGCCGCAAAGCTATGGTTCTCATGCGGAAGGCAGGATTCGCACAAAATGCGCATTGCAAACCTCCTTTCAAGCGTATTTGACGATGTCATGCGCAAGGATATACGCGAAGCTGAGGGCAAAGTTTACAGCCCGTTCGCGTACAACAATCCAAGCACATGGATTAAAGACTACGGCCTGCTAATCGGACTCTCTTTTGTCACCCCGGAATACAATCGGGAAGTTCTATCCCTCATAGAAAAATGCGCCGATAAAACTGCCGCATCGATCACAATGGACGAATTTGAGCGCGCGAAGATCCCCCTGCTCAAAGAGGTTGAAGCCAATATGCGCAAAAACGTCTATTGGCTCGAAGCCGTCCTAAATCTTTGCCAGGCTAAACCCGAAAATATAGAGCTAGCAAAAACCATACGCTCGGGATATTCCGAAATAACTCTCGAAGACGTGCAAAATGCGGCAAAGGAGATTTTCGGCAAAAAGCCCTACGAAATAACAATTATGCCGGACGCTGAAGCAAAATAACAGCGCATTCCGAATCGGGGTGCTTTTCAATCCGACGCAAAATTCTATTGCGGACAAAAAGCGCGCATGTTAAACCGACGCCGCCTTAAAAGGCGGCTTAAGTTTTTTTTATTTGGGGCAATTCTATTTTGGTCAAATTACATAAGGAGTCCTCTGTCCCCTGCTCCGCACGCCTCTCTTGCGCAAAGATTTCTTCCATGAGAAATCCAAGCAAGCGCATTGCAAGACGCCTGCCGCATGGAACACGGGAAAAATCTTAGACCTATATAGCGCGCCTACCGCCTGATGCCGATAGCCCGCAATGCTCCTTCAAGCCCATCAGCGCGCGGCACGGCAATTCTGTAAAACTACCTGCCCTTTTTTTAATCCTCATACAAAAATCAAAGACGCCGCTCGCGGGCACAAGAGGCAAAAACATGCGCCCGCATAGAATTTTTGAAGGCTGTGCGCCTGCATTATGGAAGCCGCCCGCAAGTGCTTTCCATCGCAGCTATCAAACAATATTAAAGAACAAAAATTTTTCAACAAAGCGCAAATTTCTGAAGCGCAATCAATACGCCGAAACGAAAAAAAATACGGCTTGCGCCCTCAACTCAAAATATTGTTGAAAAAAATGCACAGATTTGAGAATCTAAACGCCGATTACAATGAATCCGAAATATAAACGCATAGTACTTAAACTCAGCGGAGAAGCCCTTAAAGACGTCACTAACGGCGAACCGCTCGACCCTGCCATATTAAAAAATCTCGCCCTTTCGCTAAAAGAAATACACTCTCTCGGCGTGCAAATTTGCCTCGTCGTCGGCGGCGGAAACATATTTAGGGGGCTAAGCGGCTCCCAAAGCGGCGTAGACAGAACGACAGGCGACTACATGGGCATGCTCGCAACAGTCATAAACGGCCTCGCCCTTATGAACGCGCTCGAAAAGGAGGGCGTTCCCGTGCGCGTGCAGACGGCTATTCCAATGGAAAAAATCGCCGAGCCTTTCATTCTCCGCCGCGCCGTAAGGCACCTCGAAAAAGGCAGAATCGTAATCCTCGTGGCGGGCACAGGCAATCCATACTTCTCAACGGACACCACTGCGGCCTTGCGCGCAAGCGAACTCGGAGCGGACGCAATCCTCAAAGCCACAAAGGTCGACGGCATCTACGACAAGGATCCCGCAAAATTCCCGGACGCCGTTAAATTCGACAGAATTTCATACCTCGACGCGCTCGAAAAACGCCTCGCCGTCATGGACTCCACCGCTTTTTCCCTCTGCATGGACAACAGAATCCCGATTATTGTATTCAACATGAATAAACCGGGAAATATTGAACGCGTAATCGAAGGCCAGAAAATCGGCACTATCGTAGAATAATAAAAAAATTTAAAAACACCAAACCCAAAGGAAACTATCATGGATCTATCCTCATCATTGAAGGCGACAAAAGACGCAATGTCAAAGGCCGTATCGTACGTATCGCACGAATTTGAAACCGTCCATACGGGCAAAGCATCGCCCTCCATGGTCGAAAACGTAATGGTTGAAGCCTACGGCACGACTTCTCGCCTCAAAGACATAGCCGCCATAACCACGCCCGATTCCTCTACAATCCGCGTCCAGCCGTGGGACAAAAATATTCTGAAGGACGTAGAAAAGGCGATTCTTGTAGCCAACATCGGTTTCACCCCCGCAGTTATGGGCGACGCCGTCAGGTGCCCCATTCCCGCGCTCTCCGGCGAACGCCGCGCGGAACTTGCAAAAATATGCCACGAAATGGCAGAACAAGGACGCGTGCGCGTGCGCAATATCCGCCGCGAGGCAATCGACGCCTTTAAAAAATTACAGAAATCGGGCGGCGCAACAGAAGACGACGTGAAAAAATTTGAAAAAGAAGTCCAAAACCTCACCGACAAGAGCATCGCCGATATAAACGCCCAGCTCTCGCGCAAAGAGGAAGACCTCAAAAAAATATAACCCCCGTAAAACAAAAAAACGCTGCACACGCAAATGGCTGCCGCCCGCAATAAAAGAGTCGTTATAAAACTCGGAACAGGCGTCCTTACAAGGGGCGTCGGAGAGTTGGACACAGAACGCATGCGCGCGATTTGCGAGCAAATCGCGCTCGCTCTAAAAAACGGCTGGCAGCCAATCCTCGTGAGCTCTGGCGCAGTGGGGCTCGGCATGGGAAGGCTCGGATTGAAGCTCCGGCCAAAAAAAATAAGTTCCGTGCAAAAATGCGCCGCCGTCGGGCAGGGAATCCTCATACAGACTTGGGCGGAACTATTCCAACCGTTTAATGTCTGCGTTGCGCAAATACTGCTCACAAGGGACGACCTTGACGTGCGCTCCAGATACAGGGCAATGCGCGATTTGCTCGACGAACTTCTCGGAGACCGCATTGTTCCGATCATCAACGAAAACGACTGCATCAGCGCTGCGGAGCTAAATATAAAATTCGGCGACAACGACGTTTTAAGCTCCCTCGTGGCCTCACTCTCCAAAGCGTCAAAACTCCTAATACTATCCACCGCGCCAGGGCTTGTGGATATGGGAGGAACCGGAGAAATAATAAAAGACGTACAGAAAATCGACGACAGCGTGCGCTCAAAGGCCGGCGGGACATCGAGCGCAACGGCGGTCGGAGGAATGATTACAAAAATCAAGGCGGCGGAAATCGCGGCAAGCTCCGGCTGCGAAGTTTTTATCGCAAGCGGCGCGCGGGAAAATGTCATTACCGAAATTCTATCGGGAGAGAATCCCGGAACGCGCTTTGCCGCCACCCCCTCAGAAACAAGCTCGAAAAAAAGATGGCTGGCGCACTTCGGCAGGACTATTGGAAAAATCCTCGTAGATAAAGGCGCTGCCGACGCTATCAGAAACAGGGGAAGCTCGCTGCTGCCGGCTGGCGTCCGCGGAGTGGTCGGAAGATTTGCGAAAGGTTCGCTCGTTGAAATCGCCGACTCCGAAAGCGGCGACATTGTAGCCCGAGGGCTCGCAGAGGAAAACTCGGATAAAATAAAAGAATCTCTTCAATCCACCGACAAGAAAAAATGCGGGCATAAGGACGTTGTCGTCCACCGCGACAACCTCGCTGTGGTTTAATATAATAGCACCATGCAAAACCCCGAAAAAATTAAAATTTCCCGCGACTGCCAAGCAATGATGATCCCTTCCGGGCTCATAGTAACGTTAGCAAAGGGAAACGAAGTTGAAATAACGCACAAGCTCGGAGGCAATTTCACTGTTGTCGGCCTATTTGGAATGGCACGAATTGAAGGGAAGGACGCCGATGCGCTCGGCTTGCAGCCGGCAAGCCCATGCCAAACGGCGGAAGCCGTACAAAAGCAAAGCGACGCCTCCCCCAAAAAACAAGAAGTGACAGAAAAAGATATTTGGGATACCGCGCGCACCGTATTCGATCCGGAAATACCCGTCAATATTGTCGATCTGGGACTTGTTTATAGAATGGAACTCCTCGACGCGCCCGACGGGAAAAAACGAGTCGAAGCCGACATCACATTGACAGCCCCTGGATGCGCAATGGGCCCTGCAATAGCAGACGATCTTAAAATGAGGCTCGAATCGCTCGCAGGTATTGAATCCGCAAAAGTCGATATCGTATGGGATCCGCCGTGGCACCAAGATATGATGAGCGAAGAAGCGCGTATGATTTTAGGCTTGGCATAACCAAAACTCAATTTACAATAAGCTATAATTAAAAATTTAACACACGCATTTCCAAATAAATGAAAAAAATCGCGTCTCTCGCCGCCGCACTGGCGATTATCGGCTCAATAGCCTGCGCAGCGGATTCTTATACGATAGCCGGATCAGACATCCTAGGTAAAACTCTAAAAGAGCCCCTCGCGGCTCTCTTGGAAAAACGCGGCATAAAAACAAACATTGACATGAAGGGCTCGTTTACCGCGCTTGATGCCCTAAAAAAATCGCAGGTGGATGTCGCAATAATAGCTCTTCCCCGCGGAGAAAAAGCGCCAGACGAATTTATAACATTCCCTTTCGCGTACCTCGTTGCTACGGTCGCGGTTAATGTCGCCAACCCAATCGAGGAAATAACGACTTCGCAGCTATATAAAATTTTTTCATCGTCCGCCGTTCCGAGGGTCGATACTTGGCAAGCTATGAATGTCGGAAACGCGTCGCTCAAAAATATTATGCCTGTCACAACGAGTTTTTCGGATTCTATTATACTCGAACTATTTAAATATGGCGCGCTGAAATCGACCGGCATAGGCAAGTGGGTAAATATCGCAAAATCTCCGTCGGAGGCGCTTTCTATTTTGCGGGCAAACAACTCCGCGATAGCGGTTCTCGGGAAAGTTGAAGACAGAAATATGATAAAAGTGCTTGCTATAGCCTCGGATAATGACGGCGGCGCCAATAAATACGCATTCCGCCCAGACCGCGATAATATTTTTAACGGCGACTATCCCCTTGCGCTCTCGTTTAATATTGCGGTAGAAAAGCAGAAAGCGGCAAAATTAAAGCCTCTGCTAAAAGCCCTTCTCGACGACGAAACCGCAGCTCTTATTGATTCTGGCGAATATATAAGCGCTCCGAAAAATTCTAGAAAAAAGTCAATTTTCGAACTTGACATTTTAAAATGATAAGGCATTTTTGAACGCATTAAAATTTTTCGCGGGCTTAGCTCAATTGGCAGAGCGCGACCTTGCCAAGGTCGAGGTTGTGAGTTCGAACCTCATAGCCCGCTCCATTTAGAAAGAACCGATCTTCAAGATCGGTTTTTTTATGGGTCAACACCAAAGTCAGTGGGGTCAACACCAAAGTCAGTGGATTTTAATGAAAGACGCCGCATTGGACAAGGAC
>URAK01000009.1 GCA_900545705.1 uncultured Opitutales bacterium
CCTTGTCCAATGCGGCGTCTTTCATTAAAATCCACTGACTTTGGTGTTGACCCTATTAAAGTTATGAATTTGCGTATTCTCGAACTTAGCCAAAAAAAACCGCAAATAATTGCGGTTAAAAAATGGTCGGGCCGCCGAGGATCGAACTCGGGACCTCTTGCACCCCATGCAAGCGCGCTCCCAGACTGCGCTACGGCCCGAAAATTAAGTATTGCAGACTACCCCAATGCTATGCTTTGGCAAGCTTTTTTTTATCTTTTTCGGCATTCCGGTACGATTCCCTATATCTTTGACTTCTCTACAAGCCCGCGCGTAGTCCGTATTTGCTCGCGGATTTTCGGCTTCAAAGGAGAGTCCTCCGGTATTTGCGGATACATGCGCTCCAATACCTTTAACGCCTCCGCAAACTTGCCGTTGCGCATTAGTATGGCGGCGTAGCGGCGGAGTATATATATTGGGGCGTCGCTTTTTTGGGACATTATCTGGTAGCATTCTTCGGCTATTTTGTAGTCGTCGAGATTCGACATTGCTATTGAGGCCTTTTGGATAAGCAGGCTGTTGTCGTTAGGAAAAATTTTTAGCCCCCTGTCTATGAATTTTAAGCCCGCCTTGCCGTACAATATTTTTAACATATGGAGCTTTTCGACGGATTCGGCGTTCGCCCTACCTCCGGGAAGCTGCCAATAAGGATAGTCGAAAGCTATTATCGCGGCTGCGTCGCGCCAGAATTGCTTCATTTGCGGATCTAGCGCAACAGCGAGTTCCATAGAGGCTGTGCACGAAGAAATATCCTTTTTTGTCCAATCGATATATCCTTTTATCCACGCAAAATCTGCCGCTAGAGATGCGTATCCTCCGAGAACCTCAAATATTGTCCCGGCCCCGATTGCGGCTTTCAAAGTTTCCTGCGATTGCGACTTTGGCGTTGGGCTTGCCGCCTCCTTCAATATGGGGCGAGTCAAGAGCCCCGCAGCCGCAAATGCCGCCGCGAATACAAGGATTCGGCGCAGTATCTCGAATACGAACATCTTAAAATTCCCTTTTTGAAAACGCCCACGCGGCGAGCGACAGGCACAAAACTATGTAAATTGCGGCGTATCCCGCGGCTGCTGCCGCGGCCGAAACGTCCACCGGCGCAAACGCGAACGCCTCCGAGGCGTTGAAGACCCTCAAATTTGGGAATATTATTGCGGCTATATCCGACATTGCCGTTTCAGGAGCTCCGAGGGAATTTCCTATTTCACCCATTGAGCATATCGCGATCGCCCCGAACGATACTGCCACTGAAAAAAGCAGCGATGTTGAAACCGAGCATATTAGCGCAGACAGCGCCGCCACCGTGCAAAGTTTAAGCCACTGAATCGCCGCGAAGACCGCGATTCCAAAGTAGTTTGGGGAAAGCGGCGCGGAGTTTTCGGAATGCGCTGTTTGAGAGTCCGCGATGGCGACCATCGCGCAGCCGCAGAGCGCGACTACCGCGCAGAATAAAGCGAGAACTGCAAACGCCCCTCCGGATTTGCCGAAGGCGAACCCGGCGTATCCTACGGGCTTCGACAAAAGCGTAATTGCGGTGCGGTTCTCAAATTCCGCGTGAAAAAGCTGGCATGCCGAAACTATCGCTATAATCGACCCGAAAAAACCTAGCGCCCCCGATGTGAAATCGAACACAAATTTCAGTTTTTCATGTCCGAGGTCGAGTTTTAGAAAATAGTTTGACGAAGCAACGAGAACCACTGCAACAAGGGCCAACAGCAATATAAGCTTTTGCCTGAGCGATTCTTTCAGAGTGTTTGCGGCTATTATAAAAGCGCGTTTCATTTTTTTGCGATTCTCCTAAAAAATTCGTCGAGTTTTATTTTTGCAGGGGAAAGGGCGGTCGATTTTGCGCCTGCGTTTTCCGCGGCTTGGCGCACGATTTCTGGGGAATCCGAATCAAAAGAGAGCGAGTACCGCCCCTTAATTTCCAGCATCTCGGAGGTGTTCCCCATAGCGGCTACCGACCCCCTCGACATTATGGCAATCCTGTCGCACAGCCTTTCGACTTCGCTCATTATGTGCGACGACAGCAATATCGTCTTACCCTCGCTTTTTAGGCGGAGAATGATGTTGCACAAGTCGTCGGCTCCGACCGGGTCGAGGCCCGATGCGGGTTCGTCGAGAATTAGCAGCTTAGGGTTGTGGACTATCGCCTGCGCGAGCCCAGCGCGCTGCGTCATTCCCTTTGAGTAGAGCGCAATCGGCCTGTCAGCGGCGTCGTCCAGGCCGACGGTATTTAATGCTTTCATTGCGGCTTGTTTTGCGTCGGCGTTTGACATTCCGCAGAGTTTTGCGTAGAACACGGTCAGCTCAAAGCCCGTCAGAAACTTGTAGAAGTATGGGGATTCAGGCAGGTAGCCGATTTTTGCTTTTTCGCGGACCGAAAGTTTTTTCCCGAAAATTAGGCATTCTCCGGAGTTCTGGCGTATTAGGCCGGTGATGATTTTAATTGTCGTGCTTTTGCCGGCGCCGTTTGCGCCAAGCAGCCCGAAAATCTCGCCTT
Source organism: uncultured Opitutales bacterium (assembly GCA_900545705.1). Lineage (GTDB taxonomy): Bacteria > Verrucomicrobiota > Verrucomicrobiia > Opitutales > Intestinicryptomonadaceae > Merdousia. Next base: position 2,540 of record URAK01000009.1, read on the forward strand.
CTTTTACCGAAAAGCTTGCGCCGTCGAGTGCGACTATCGCGCGGGCGCGAACGCCGCTTCGGTAGTATTTTTTTAGATTTTTAACTGTTATAGCTTCTTGCATATGTGGAATTGGCGCAAGGGTTGGATTGAGTGAGGCTGCTAAATTTTTATTTTAAAGCCGCGGTATTGGGTGTCGCAGAGGTCTTCGCGCTCGTCGACGGAGCGTATGAAATCCCCCATGACTTCTGCGAGCCTGTCGGCAAAGGCGCGGACTTCTGATTTATCGCCTTTCGCGCACAAGTGCACCCGTCCGTCGTCGAGATTTTCCACATATCCGCACACGTCGTAGCCCTTGGCCGTTTCAGCGGCTTTCCATCGGAATCCGACGCCCTGTACGCGCCCGGAATACCAGACCTGCAATCGGTAATTTTGAGAATTCATGCGCTCTTATATATATGCGGCATTTGCTGCGGGCAATAAATAAGTTAAATTTTTGCGACTATTGCGCCGATATATAAACCGACGCTCAGCTCTTGCAAAAAGTTCCGCGCGGGCGAGCTTTTAAATTGAAATCTTGGAACGAATATGTTTGACTGTCGGTCAACGCATAAAAAGGAGAAATTAATCCATTCTATAAAAATATGAACACAAGGAAAACCATAACTGCTATATGCGCGGGCGCACTAGCCCTCGCGACAGCTACGATATCCATGGCCGAGACAAAAGAAGACTACATAAAAACATTCGGAATGATAATGTTTGAGCGCAACGGGCTGCTTGAACTGGAATTCACTCCCGAAGAGTTTAACGCATTTGTCGAGGGAATGAAAGTAGTAAACGAAACTAAGAAGCTTCCCGATGAAGTAATGCAAAAAGGGCAGAAGGCTTTTGAATTCCTCCGCGCTCGCGCCGAGGCGAATGCCGCAAAAGCCGCCGAACGCGCCAATGCCCAAGCCGCCGAATTCTGGAAAGAGCTTGAAAAGAAAGAAGGCATAGAAAAGTCTCCCACGGGGCTCGCCATAGAAATCATCGCTAAGGGCGACTCAAAGCTGCCTTCCGAAAATTCCAATGTAGTAGTAAAGTACACTGGCAAGCTTGTTGACGGAACTATTTTTGATAGTACCGATAAACACGGCGGCGCCCCTGCAGAGTTCAATCTTGGCCGCGTAATACCTGGATTTAGGGAAGGTTTGCAGAAGATAGGCAAGGGTGGAAAGGCTCGCCTATACATTCCTGCAAAGCTTGGATACGGCAATCAGGCAATTCCCGGAATCCCCCCGAATTCGACTCTGATATTCGACGTTGAGATGGTTGACGTCGATCCTGCGGCGCCCGCGCCTGTCGCTCCGCCGCCTCCGCCCCCGCCGCCTGCCAAGAAGTAGTGCCGAAGGTGCGGGCAATCTGCGCAGTGCAGAACAATGGCATTTATGCAAAAATCCCGGACAAGGTTTCGGGATTTTTTTATTTTCTTAGACGTAGTTTATAAAAATGAGTAATTGACAAAATCGAAGAAATAGGGTGGAATAACTCGAAAATCGAGTGGTAGCGCAGCCTGGCTAGCGCATCTGGTTTGGGACCAGAGGGTCGCGGGTTCGAATCCCGCCCGCTCGACTTTTTTTAGAAGGTTATCGTCTTCTTTTGAGGGGGCGGATTTTTTTATGCCTAATTTAAGTGGCGGCGGCTTGTTTTTGTTTTTTGAGTCGCCAAGGTTATCAAGGCTAAAAATCGGCGTTGATTTATTTTAAATTATTGGCGGTATTTTTTTGACCTATACGGTAGTAGGCTCGGCAAGATTTTGCGTAAAGATCATCTAATTCATTCTGCAATTTGCGGTTGAGTGCGGAATTTTTTATATTAAAACAAAAAAAATTTTTCCGATGAACAATTTTTAAAGATAAATAGTCAAAATAACGGAATTCGGCCCAAAGCCGTTTAAAAAAACAAATACTACATAGATGAAAAAATTAATATCAATTATAACGGTATCGTTAATATTTTCCGCAATCACCGGATACGCCGATGACAAATTTGTAGACTTCTCGGCGTTGCCTCAAACGGCCCAGCAGTTTGCCTCCGCAAATTTTAAGGACAAGAAGGTGGCCGTTGTCAAACAGGACAGAAGCTTTCTCGGGGCAATTACCGATGGTTACGATATCGTATATACGGACGGCACTGAAATAGAATTTGATTCCGATGGTGTTTGGAAGGAAGTTTCCGCTAAAACTTCGGCCGTCCCAAATTCCATTATACCGGAGGCGATTTTGAATTATATAAGGGATAATTTTAAATCTTCGCCGGTTATTCAGATCGAGAAAAAAGAATACGGATACAAGATTGAGCTTGCTACAAAGCAGGATCTTAAATTTAGCAAGCAGTTTGTATTCTTAGGTTTGGATTAGCCCATAAATCTTGATCAACCCCCAAAAAGCTTCTATGCGCCGATGCGCATTGCGAAAGTTAAGGATATGGCGCGATACATTCGCGCCTTTTTTATGCAATTTTGCGCTAAAAGCACGGTGCGCTTTTGCAACAGGGCCGTTTTATGCGGTTTTATTTATGTAGCGCAAATATTATTTATTCGAAGAATTTGGCTATGAGTCCAAATGCGCACGTTTAGTTTATTTCGGCCAATATCTTCTGTGGGAATAGTGTTTCTTGATTATTGATAAGTGTCAGGGTATTTTTGCCTTTATAGCGCATACTTAAAAATACCGCAATTCGGAAACATCAGATAAGCATTTTTCCTTAGCTGCCAAAATAGTAAACTGCCTGCGCCGAATATTTTTTTCGGCTTGAGAGGCTGCGCATAGAGTCTGCATTAGAATAAGTCTGCATTGGAATATGCGGGGGCAAATTCCCTTAAATTTGCGCGCGATGTGAAGTTCCCAAATGCAAAGATTGGTTTTTGCCAAACATCTTTGCAAAAAAAATCCCTCCCGCAATTACCCGCTTATGCGCGGATGTCGGGAGGGAGCTTAGAAGGTGCGCTTGACTACGCCTTTTCTACGAGACCCGCCTTAATGGCTTTTGTGCAAACCCACAAGCGCTTTACCGAGCCGTCTTCGGCGCGGACACGCACTCTCTGGACATTGGGTTTGAAGGTGCGCTTGTTCTGCTTGACGAGTTGCAAGCCGATGCCGCCGCTTTTCTTGCTCTGGCCTTTGTGGATAATCTTACGACCTTTAACAGGGCGTTTCCCGGTTATTGCGCATACTCTTGACATGGTGCTTTTTCCTTGTGTGATGAATTGTTGTTTTTAAATCTTTCGCGACGCGGGGCGGATTTTTATGACGTCCGCTTTCCCCGTCGAAGGCCCGAAAGTTAGTCGGAAATTTCCGTTTTAGCCGAGCCGGTTTTATGGTTAAGTTGAAGATACAACCCCATTTTTATCGGGAACGCAACAAAAATTTGTTCGTTAGAGTACTTTTTTTTAATTTCTGCATCAATTTGCGCCTTCGCATTGCTAGTTGACATTGCCTTTTGCGTATAATATTTCTTTGCGGCATGAAATTCTTAGCAACTTTTCTTGCGGTGTCTTTTGCCGCCTGCGCACTTGCAGAAACTGCCAAAATAAAAAACTCCCATTCGGACCCGCGATATGGAGCCCCTATCGAGTTCTCGAAAGTGGAGGGAACAAAGGGAACGATGGCGCTTGAAATATCGGGGGGAAAACTTTACGCCCTCGAAAATAACGGGCTTTCGGTGTACGATATTTCTTCCCCAAAACAGCCTAAAAAAATAGGGTTTGTTGACGGAATGGGCAATGTGCGCCAGCTTAAAATAATGGGCAATGTAGCTTTTCTCACTTCCCGCCAGTGCGGGCTTTGGTCGGTTGACATATCGGACCCTTCCAATCCTAAAATACTCTCGCATTTCGACACTGCCGAAATGGCGACGGGCCTTGATGTCGCCGACGGCTACGCTTTTATCGGCAACAGGGTGTTTGGCGTGCAATGCGTGGACGTTTCAAATCCGAAGAAAATGAAGCATGTTTCGTCGATTGTAACTCAGGAGTCCCAATCCGTCTATTATAGGGACGGCATCGTTTATAGCGGCGACTGGGGAGCGGGGGAGATTACAGCCATAGATTTTTCGGATCCAGCAAATCCGAAAACCATATCAAAAGTCAAGCTCGACGGCTACGGCGACGGCATAGACGTTGTGGGAGATTTCTTGTACGCCTCCACAGGGCAACACAAGAAGAGCGGCCCTAAACAATTGCGGCACGGGGCGGGGCATGGGCTCGAAATTTTCGACATATCCGACAGGAAAAATCCCAAAAAATTGTCCCGTGTAGAGTTCCCGAAAATATATTTTGGCCCATGCGATTTCTGGACTCCGCGCGTGTCCGGAAACTACTGCTTCGCCTCGGATACGGTTAACGGAGTATTTGTCGTGGATATTTCAGACAAGTCAAACCCCAAAATAATCGGGAATTTCATACTTCCGAAAGTCGCCCCGGACGACTCCTCTTTAAAAATCATATACAAGCAGATTCTCGATCCCAATATCCCACAGGGCGACGCTGTTGCATCAATAGCCGTCGGCGACGGAGTTTTGTATGTTGCGGGAAACTTTACGGGCATTTATATGGCGGAATTCCCTGGCATCGCAAAAATCCAAACAAAGCCTGCCGGGACTTCGCCGGCGCGCGGCGCAAAGTTCAGCCCGGGCAAGGTTGAAGGATTTAAGGCGCTTATTGCGGATTCGTCCAATCCTGTGCGGGCGGTTGCAGTGAAGGGGGATTTGGCGTACGCGACGGCATCGCACAATGGCGTGTTGATTTTCAACCTTGCAGACAAAAACACCCCTGTGGTAGGGCACTTGAAATGCGGGTATGCGACCGACGTCAAGATTTCCGACGATATTCTCGTAGTTGCCGAGGGTTTTGAAGGAATAGGCATTTACGACATATCAAATGCTCAGACAGCGGCGAAAAAAGGAGGGTTCACCCCGCGCGAAATTGCGAGAATCCCCCGGGAGCGCCTATGGCGCGGATTCGCCCAGAATGTCTGGGCGTTCGACGGCTGCAAATTTATAGGCGCTTCGACAGCCGGCCCTGCGATATGGTTCTTCGACATATCCGGCAAAAATCCGAGGCCTGCGCTGTCGCAGAACGGCAGCCAGCTTTTGTACAACGATTACGGCGCGCGCCGCCTATCTTCCGGAAAGTATTTTGCCCTAAACCGCCACTGCGGCGGGCGAATGATTTTCGACTTGTCTGGCGCCAAGCCGAAGATGACTTTTTATGACGACTACCCTCTTTGCTCGCAGACGGGTTCCGTAGCGGCTTTTGGCGACAAACTTATAACAATGTGCCGCGGCGGGTATGCGTTCGACGATCCTAAAAATCCGGCGCCCAACAAAGATTTAAAGCGTCAACCTTTCCCCGGTGGCGATAAATTGCCGGAAGTTTCAAATGACAACTCCTCGAGGGCGCGCGCAGAATTCCCGCAGGGATCAGACGAGGGGCTGGCGATGTATGACGAACAGTCTAAAAAGCTCGCGGTTGCAAATAGGGTGCACGGGGTCGTGGGGGTGTACGATTTTTCCGAGCCGGAAAATCCAAAACTGCTCGGTAAATACAAAATGCCCTCGAACGCGGGAGTTCCCGACTTTTACAAGGGCAGGGTGCTGGTTCCATGCGGGTACGCGGGGCTTATGATACAAGAGTAAAAGCATATCGCGCCGTCTGTCTTGCGGATGGCGCGTTTTTTCCCGCCCGCGCAAGAGCGCCCTCTTCTTAAACAAGCAAGCGGCTTTTTGAATGCACCCGCGCTGCATTTTTTAATATGCAAGGTGTTTGCAATCATGCCGTACTGTCGCTGCGCCTGCCCAAGCACTTCCCCCTTAAATGGGTAAGCTGTTTAACAAATGCGCAAGCGCTGTGTCATCAAATAAGCAGGCAGTTTACAAATATGCAAACGCCGATTTTTCAAATGCGCTGGTTGTTCCGCGAATGTGCAGGCGCAGATTTGCAAATTGGCAAAGGCATGGCAGAATTTTTTATTTATTGCGGCTGAAAATCTTTTTAATGCAGTGGAATATTGAGCATTGATTCTAAATTTTAGCGTAAAAAGTACGAGTATGGCGGATTGCATTTTATAGGCTGGTTCGCGTTAGTATTTACTTCCCGCAATACGCGCAAACAGCGCGTAGGAAGTAGAGGGATATATTTTTCGGGCACGAATCAATAGAAGGGGCCAGGGAGAGTGCAAAAGAAAAATAAGAAGGCAGTTGCAACTCCGCTTCCTCAATATCCTGCGCGTCGTAGCGCGATATGCACTCTTTGTCGCAGCGCAACAAGGGACGATTATCGCGCCCGCAAGCGGCAGAGATAAAAAAGGCTCTTTCCCCTTAATGATTTTTTATAAAAAAGGCGCGAGCTTACAAATCAGTATTTGCGCCGAAAGCGCGATAAACCAAGGTTGCGCGCGGGAGGCATGTAGTGTAAAGTCCGCAAAGGGCGCCAAAATTTTCAAACTTCCGCGAGCTTAAAATGAGAGTCCCGCGTGCAGCGAAAAAAACGGTGCGGCGTCGACTTCATATTCTCCCGACGAACGCGAGTTGATCCTCAGGGCAATCTCGCGGTTAAAATTCCCTCCGATTGCCGCCGATATGTAGGCGCGCTTTGAAATGTTGTATGTCGCCCCGACTGAAAATTGCACAAAGCTGTCCGAAACGCTTCGTTTGCCCTCCATGGAGTTTGCGAGTCTGTAATAAGAGTTCCTGTATTCGGCGACGGCGTTTAGAATAAGAGAATTGTCCCCGAAAATATCATAGAGCAGCGCGGCGCCGGAAAATGTGCGCAGGCGCAGCCTGTCGGTGATTTTCCAGTCGATGAACCCGATTGGTAGCCCCAGCCATGTGTTGTCGAGGCGCGAGTACGCCATTGCCCCAATCCCCACCGTGAGGTTCTCGCAGAACGAGTATGATGCGCCCGCCCCCGCGAGCATTGTGCGCCCGCCCCAGATAGACGCTCCGGTTTCCGAGCCAATCGACGCGCTTGCAATGGCGAAAGCGCCCCAGCGCTCGCTTATGCGCGCGGTATAGAATGCGAGGGCCGAAGCCCCGTTTGCGGAGGAGAACGGCGACGCCGCCGAGCTGAAATCGTATTGGCTGTATGTGTAATTTAGAGATAAGGTGAGAAAATGTTTGTCGGCGTAAGCGCCCTGAAATTTGACGTTTGCCGAGGCTGAATATACTGCCAAATCGCCGTCTATTTTAGTTGATAAGTCGGCAGGGGCCGAGTATTCGCCAGAGGCGTCCACGCTTACGCCCATTTTCCACTTTGGGGCGAGGATATTTATTGCGGTCGCTCCGGAAGTGAGCATTTGCGCGTTTAGGGCGCACGCAAAGAGGTGCGCGCATATTGAGGCGTAAAATATTTTGCGTAAGTTCATTTGAAATAAATTAAAAGTATTTTTTATATAAAATCAAACGCATTGTAGATATGGGCTTCATCTAAAAGGCCCGAATTTCCGACCTCCGCTAATTGTACATGTTCCCATAAAACGTTTGACAAAAAGAAAAGTCCGGGTAGGTTTTACCCGATTATTATGTCTTGGGAACGTTATAAAAAATATTATCTGGGTCTCGAAAATATGGGATTCGGGCTGGACGTAAGCAGAGTCGATTTTGACGACGCTTATTTGGCTTCAATGGAGGCGCCTATGAAAGAGGCGTTCGCGTCGATGGTTGCGCTCGAAGGCGGGGCGATAGCCAATCCCGATGAAAACAGAATGGTGGGTCACTACTGGCTCCGCGCGCCCGAACTTGCGCCGACTCCCGAAATAAAGGCGGAGATCGTCGAAAATATCGACAAAATAGAAAACTTTGCCAAGAAAATCCACGGCGGCGAAATATGCGGCGCCGACGGAAAATTTGAAAATATCCTGTGCATAGGCATAGGCGGATCGGCCTTGGGGCCGGAGTTCGTTTCCGAGGCGCTCGGCTGCCCGAAGTCGGATAAGATGAAGGTGTACTTCCTTGATAATACCGACCCTGACGGATACGATTTGGTGTTTGACAAGCTTGAAGGCAAGCTCGGCAAGACGCTCGCGATAGTGACCTCCAAGTCCGGCGGCACGCCCGAACCGCGCAACGCAATGATAGAGGCGCAGGCGCGCTGGGAAAAGGCGGGGCTCGATTTTGCGAAGCATGCAGTGGTGACGACCGGCGTTGGAAGCAAGCTCTACAACTACGCTAAGGAGCGCGGCTTTTTGGAATTTTTCCCGATGTGGGACTGGGTCGGAGGCCGCACGAGCGAATTTGCGGCAGTTGGATTGCTGCCGGCCGCCTTGCAGGGAATCGACATAAGGACAATGCTCAAGGGAGCCGCGGAAATGGACGCCGCAACGAGAGTGGCGGATATGCGCAAAAATCCGGCGGCGATGCTTGCTCTCATGTGGTACAAGTGCACGTCCGGGAAGGGATTGAAAGACATGGTTATCCTTCCGTACAAAGACAGGCTGCTACTATTTTCGAGATATTTGCAGCAGTTGATAATGGAGTCGCTCGGCAAGGAGCTCGACTTGTCCGGCAAGAAGGTGGAGCAGGGCATTTCCGTATACGGCAACAAGGGTTCCACAGACCAGCATGCGTATGTGCAGCAGTTGCGCGACGGCATAAACAACTTCTTTATAACGTTTATTGAAGTGCTCAAAGACCGCAACGGCGACAGCCCCGAGGTTGCGTCGGGCGAGACGAGCGGCGACTATCTCCAAGCATTTTTGCTAGGCACCCGCGAGGCCATATCCGCCAAGGGCAGGGACTGCATTACAATTACCGTAAGCGAAGTTTCGCCGTATTCCGTAGGCGAGCTGATTGCGCTTTACGACCGCACTGTCGGCCTGTATGCGAGCTTGATTGGCATAAATGCGTACCACCAGCCCGGGGTTGAGGCCGGAAAGAAGGCGGCTGGCTCAATATTGGCAATGAAGGCGAAGATAATGGAGAAGCTTTCAGATACCGCTCTTTCGGTCGACGAAATTGCGCGAGAAATAAATCTTGAAAATGAAAAAGAAATAGTATTTAAACTACTAATACATCTTGCATCGAATCCGTCGACGGGGGTTGTTTCTTCCGGTGCCGGCTTTGATAAGAAATTTATCAAAATCAAATAGCAAACCGATTATTCTCTACTCCAAAATATGAAAGCAGTATCCATCTCCCTAAAAATTTTGGCGATTCTCGCCGCATGCTTCTGTGTATATGCGTGGCTCGATACACGCGGAAAGGTAAGCAGCGCGGAAGGGCTAATGAAAGACGTTCCCGGTGCAACTTTGCAGGAAAAATCCTCGAATATTCCCGGAATACTTTCTGAAAAAGCCAAGGTTGAAAGCAGCAATAAGGCGTTTAGGGCAAGCGTAAGCTCCCTTGAAGGCAAGCTGAAAAGTGCAAATGACGAACTCGAAAGCGAGCGCGTTAAGAATATCAAGGTAAACTCTGAGCTCACAAACGTAAAAGGGCAAGTATCTACTTTGACTGCAAATGTTGCGAGCTTGAAGGGGCAGATTGCGCAAAAGAATACGTTAATCGAACAGTATACCAAGGAGCTTGCCGAAAAGAACGCGATGCTCGCCAACAACAACGAGACAGACGCGCTCAAAGAAAAGGTTGCAACTCTCGAAGCTCAGCTTAAAACCAAAACCGACGAGCTTGCCGAAGCCAATAAAAAGGCCAAGCTGATGGAGATGGCTGAAATAGTCGAAGTTGTCGAAACCGATGCGAGCGGCAAAAAGATCAAGAGAAAAATAGTAAAGACACCCTATGTTCCGACTGGCGACATTGCAACAGTCATTGCGGTAGACCAGGAAAATGGCATGGTAAGCATCAATCGCGGCGGAAAAGCCGGTGTTAAAGAATCGCAGAAGATACTTCTCAAACGCGAAGGCAAATTGGTTTCTGAGATACTCATTACCGCCGCGAAAGACGATCTTGCTGTGGGGCTCATAAACCGCGATGTTGCGATTCCCGAAACGATAGAGGTCGGCGATTTGCTCGAGCTTGCAGCTCCCCAACAGGCTTCTGAATCGGCTCCCGCGAAGACTCCCGAATCGGCTCCCGCAGCGGCGCCTGCGGCGGATTCCGAAGCTGAACAGGCTCCTGCTGAGGCGTAATTTATACTATGAAATATTTGATAATATTTTCGTTTTTGGCATTGTTTCTGAGTGGTTGTGAATCGACGGAAACGAAGACATTGCCGACGCGCGAGACGGGCGACAGCGAATTGCCGTGGGGGCGCCCGGCATCATGGGAAGGCGGGTTGCCTGGAATGGGCGGCATAGGCAATAAAAAGAACTTTACCGGAGCGGAATTATTTATTGGTAAATCGGGTTCGGTGAAGCTAAAAAAATGCAGGCGTTTACGCAAAATAAATAATTGGCAACTATTAAAATAGTATGGAAATTGCGCGCCGCGCAGACGTCTCGGTAAATCGGCATTTTATTGTCGGGGTGCGAGATTTAAAAAAATAGTTAAGGCAAATGTATTAGGTCTTAAAAAGCGGAGGTTCCCTTTAAGATAAAGGCAAAAAAATTTTGCCGCTGTGCGCTTATGGAATTTTATAATATGGAATATACTTAAAACATTGAGAAACTCTGGCAGCATAGTGCGCTGTCATTTAAAATTACCCGTTAAAAAACTCTGCGAAAACAGTTAAAAATAAAAAACTTTTCCACGCTGCAATTTCTTAGGGAGAGCGTTAAAATAGAAAGCCGGGAGGTACAATGTTAAGACATTGCCCTGACAAAGAAATCGCGCATTACAGCTTCGTCGTTTGTGTCGGGAGAAAGTAGAGCTTCAAATGCGGCGGCAATCCGCATTTGCGAGTCGAGCAGCTTTTTTAGCGGTATTCTCGCGGCAATTGGCGCAAGTTTTGAGCCTGCATACCACGGATTTTGGGAAAATACGTTATAAGGGGATTTTTCTTCACAGCCTGCGAATGCTTCGGAATACTTGGCGCCCGCCGCTTCTATTGCGCCTCTCGGTTGAGGTTCCGCGCGCTTTGATATCTCGCCAGAGTCCATCAGGGCTCTAAGCTGTATTAGTATTGAATTTTGCTTCTGCATTGCGGTTATAATTGGCCTCGCAGAAGCTTTCTTATTCGCAAAAAAGTATCTTTTTAGCACTGCCAGTGCAGACTCAAGATTGCCTGAATAAAATGCGTTTGTTATGTCGAAGAAATCGCTCTCGCCAAAAATCGGCACCATTTCCGCTACGTCTTTTTGCGTTATTGTGCCTTTAAAATTCACGTATGCGGCGAGTTTTTTAACTTCTTGAACGCACATTCTCGGGTTGCATGCGACAATAGAGGCGAGGGTTTCGGCGGCGCCGGGTTCAAATCTGATGCCGAGGGCGGCTGATTCGTTTCTTATCAATTCGGAGCAGGCGGATATTGGATCTTTCGCCTGAAAGTCCTCGCTTTCTGCAAAGACGGAAAACTCCTTGAAAATCTTGCTTCTTCTGTCGACAGGGGAGGCGTTTATAACAACAACCGCATTTTCAGGTGACAGACTTTTTAAATAATCGACAAGCTTTGTAAGAGTAGTTGCGACTTCCTCGTTTTTTAGGATTTTTGCGTCGCCAAAAAAATTTGCGTTGCGCAGCCATACGTATTTTGCACCGCCGAATAGCGGCAGGGTAGCTGCGGCCTGCAAAGTTTGAGCGCAGGCTTTTGCGGCGTCCTCAGCTTTCTGCGAGGCGCCGTCGATTACCTCTTTGGACATATCGTCCAGCGCGTCTTTTGAGAGTTCCTCGAAAATTTCGCGCGCGCGGTTTGCAGCGATAAAATCGTCGTCGGAGGTTATGAAATATGCCGCTTTTTTCCCCATGGCTTTCAAGTTCTTTCCGTGAGATTGTTTTGTCAACATTAACTTTTATGTTGAACTCTTTTATTATTATTCATAAAACAAGTTTTTTCCAATAAATACCAAATAATCTGATGGAGGAATATATGCGCAAATATGTTGCGATTGCTTTATTATTGGGGGCGGCGTTTCCCGCGTTCGCCTCTATTCCTGAATCGTACGATGTGAAAATTTGGGATACCTATCCCATAAAGGAAAGTCCGCAAATATGGGAGAAAATTCCGCCGATACTTAAAGAGGCGAGCTGGATTTGGCCGTTTCCTTCCAATTATGTTGATATCGTAAATTCCTACGCGCTTTTCCGCGAGACTTTTGATCTTTCCTCCGTGCCGGAAAAAGCAATTATGTACATAACTGCCGACCAAAAATACAGGCTGCACGTCAACGGCAAATATATATGCAACGGCCCTGCCCGCGGATTCCAAAAGTCGTGGCCATACGACGAAGTCGACATTGCTCCGTATCTAAAAAAAGGCAAAAACGCAATAGCTGTGCGCGCCTACAATGTTGGCAGAAGCACTTTTTCATATCTGACTGCCGGCGTTGCCGGTGTCTTGTACGGGGTCGATTTGGGAAACGGCAAGAAAATAGTTTCCCGAAAAAATACAAAGTGCATTCGCCAGGACTCCTGCGACAGGGACACCGTTGCATACTCTATGCAGCTTAACAACCAAGAGCACATCGATATGCGCAAGGAGCCCCTCTCCGACTGGACTTCCCCCGACTTTGACGATTCCGCCTGGAGCACTACTGAAGCTGCGAGAAGGTGGGACGCTATGCCGTATTACACCTACGAGCCGCGCTTTACGCCGCTCGGCGAAAGCCGCATTCTTCCCGCGCCAAAACTCATAGGCGAATCTTCCGGAAAGGCCTTTTCGGAAAGCGAGCGCTGCCGCAACATAAATGCCCTCATTGCCCGCGAGGATTGTTCACACCGCACAGCGTCTTCAAACTCTGAATGGATAAAAGTTCCGCCGACTCCGAAAGGCGAATTTCGCAGTTACCTATTCGATATGGGAAAGATAGTTGTGGGGGTTCCGATTCTCGAAGTCAAAGGGGCAAAGGGAGGCGAGATAATCGACATGACCTTCTCGGAAACGGTCTCGGAAAAGATGGAAGTATCAAACCAGTACTTGACGCATTGTGCTCCAGCGATGTCGAACCGCATGATAGCCCGCGAAGGCTCCAACCGCCACGAATACTACCACCCGATAGGCTCGCGCTACATGATGCTGAGGGTTCGCGCAAATCCGGATTCGGAGCTTGAAATAAAGCCGTCCTTCAGATGGGAGGCGTATCCGATAGGGCGCGACGGGAAATTTGAGACTTCCAATCCGCTTGCCGACAAAATATGGAAGGCGTGCGAACAAACGCAGAGAGTGTGCTCGCTCGACACATACGTCGATACTCCGTACCGCGAGCAGGCGCAATGGTGGGGCGACGCGCGCGTCCAGGCTTGGAATACTTTTATGCTCGGCGATGATCCGCGGCTTTTGTGGAGGGGAATCCGCCAGATAGCCATGCAGACCGCCCCCAACGGGCTGACATACGGGCATTCTCCAACAATGGCGCACCACTGCATATTGCCAGACTATTCCGTCGTATGGATACTTACCCTGTTCGATTACTATTGGCAAACCGGGGATTCTTCCGTTTACGGCAATTACGAAAAGACGATAGACGCAATACTCTCATATTTTGACGGCGTGACAAACCCGAGTACGGGACTTGTCTCGTACGATCCGCGCTATTGGCTTTTCCTTGACTGGACGAACATACAACGCAACGGGGAACCCGCAATACTCAACTTGTGGCTGCTGTACGCGCTTGACGTGACGGCGGACACTTGCGTAAAAACCGGGCGCGAAGGCATGGCGAAAAAGTACTCTGCGCGTGCTGCAAAACTCAGGGAGGCTATCGAGAAAAACCTCGTAGACACCGACGGACTAGTGCGCGACGGAATTTTGCCGGGCGGCAAACCCAATCCCTTAAAAGGCATACAGGCGCAGGTTCTTGGGCGCATGACAAACCTAAAAGGCTTCGACTTTGAAAAGGCGAAAGATAAGATATTGTTGCCTTTCCTGCGCGGGGAGCTAAAAACCCATGCGGACCCGTCGAGCTATTGGCATGTCTATCTATACGACCTCATGATAAACGAGGGATACGGGCGCGAAGTTTACGCCGACATTTTAAAGAAGTGGAAAGATATGGCTGAATTTGGAACGGCGTATGAAGGGTTTAATACGGGAACGCGCTCGCATGCGTGGACGGCGCACCCGCTGTTTTTGATGCCCCGTATACTCGGCGGCATAAAGCAGACTGCGCCCGCTTGGGACAAAGTTTCGTTTAACCCGCTTTTCATAGAGGACAAGGGCTCGATAGTATGGCCGACTCCCCACGGAAAAATAAAGCTGCAATGGCGCAAGCTTCCCGACGGAACATTTGAAAAGAAGCTCGACTTGCCAGAAGGAATAAAGCTTTCAAATTAGACCTGCGCTTTTTGCATATGACGCGGCCTGTGAACATCGGGCCGCGTTTTTTTTGAGAATGATTCAATAAATAACGCCAATATTTGCCGATTTTAGTTGATATTTTTCCTATGATTTATTAAAAGGACAACAGCAAGGCGGATAATACATTTGCCGACTAAAAAAACAAAAAATGAGGATAAAAATGAAACAATATCTCTATCTGTCACTCGTGCCCGAAGCTCTCATAGCCTCCAATCTGTCGCCCGAAGAATTCGGAAATTATTATGCGACGGGCGCGTTCAGACGCAACTGCGATCCGGCAATTTTCTTTGAGATAGACCCGAATTTTAAATCCGACTACCTTCCGATAGACAAAATTCCCGAACTCTGCGCGCCCCACCCGGACGGAAGGCCGCACAAATCGGTGTGTTTATCCGTTTACAGGGTGCTTGAACACGTCCCGATGCCGGCCTTCAAAAACCTGTATTTGGTCACGAGCGACGGCAAAACGCTTGAGCTTACCGCAAAACCCTTTGAGCCCGACCCGTCGCGCAAAGTTTACCTCTACCAGGATTTGGCTCCGTGCCGCCCGCGCGTTGCGAGCATTCTCAATCCGCAGGAGTATGTGAAAAGGCTGACTTCGCCGGAGCGGCTTGTCCACTTCAAGAAGATAGCATTCTTCGACATGAAGCTTGGCGATTTGGAGCGCGACCCAGTAAACGGAGATCTTGGAGATTTGCCGTACACTAACCAGCACCACTTGCGCGACTGCCTTGATGTTGTAAGGACAAAGGGCGGCAAGAATAATAAAATTGTGGCAAGATCCATGGGCGAGATTCTATACAGGACAGTCGGAAGCGGCTTTTATGTGGGCGCCGGCGACGATATGCTGGCGTATCCGATGCCGCCGAAGGACGAAATTGAGGCAAACAACTTCCAATGGTTTAAGAGCGCGCAGTTCGGAGGTTGAGCCGTATTGCGGACTTTTTTAATGCAACAATTATCTTGTAAAACAGCCGCCGCGCCTGAAAAGCGCGGCGTTTTTTTGATGGAGTTTTACTTTTTTAGCGGGTGGCGATTGGGTATTCTCTTTTTCTCTTTCCCACACACACAAATGCGCGCAGAAATTTTTATGGTGGTGTAATCGAGATTTTCGGATTAGATAAATTTTCTTTAGAATTTTTTATGCATTAGGCGCGCTAAATAAAAAATTTTAGCGCCGGCAAATTTTTTACGAAGTATCACTAATCTAAAAAAACTATTGCCCGAAAAGGGGTGAAAGCCGTTGCTAAAATCTTTGCGGAAAGTTCCGGCAAAATATTTTTTAAATTTGCCGAATTGTCGATTGTTTTGAGTTTTTTTATAAGGAGATTTTTTATCAGTATTTGAGAGTGGCAAACATTTTGGGAATTTACACAGCTAATTTTACAGTCTAAATGTAATATTGCGGTGGGGTCCAGTTCTCTGAGGAGAAATAATGCGTTTTAGAGCGTGTTTGTGCCTTCACATATAGTTTCATATGCGACGGCTACGCTGGATTTCTTGGTAGATTTTTTTATAAAAATATCTGCCAAAATATGGTGATAAAAAATTATAAAAATGCATTCGCGCACTTTTAACGCCCGCAAAAGTTAAGAATGTAAAAACGCGCAGAATATTTTGGTTTTAACTGTCGCACAGAAAAACGTACGCTTTATCTAATGCTGCTTTATTAAAAGAACTCTTACTTACTTCTTTCCCCGCAGTTTTCTTGCGCGTTGAAAGAAGCGGAGCAAAAAAAAGACGAACCGTACGGTTCGTCTTTTTTTTGCGTACTTTGCGGCGCGCCCGCCGCTTTGCCTAAGCTTGCCCAAATTTTGGGAATAGCGCGTAAGCTATGCCTCCTTGAATTTTGATACGAGCTCGTTGATTGTGGCCTTCGCGTCGCCATAGAGCATGCGCGTGTTGGGGCGGAAGAACAGACCGTTTTCAAGCCCAGAGAATCCCGCTCCTTTGCCGCGTTTTAACGCGAGAACGGTTTTCGCCTTATATGCCTCGATAATCGGCATTCCGTATATCGGGCTGGACTTGTCTTCGGCTGCTGCGGGATTTACGACGTCGTTTGCGCCGATTACGATTGCAACGTCCGCCGTTTCAAGAATCTTATTGGCTTCTTCCATCTCCTTCAGTTGTTCGTATGGAACGTCGGCTTCTGCAAGGAGCACATTCATGTGCCCTGGCATTCTTCCCGCGACAGGGTGGATTGCGAAAGACACTTCCGCACCGTTATTTTCGAGAATTTCCGCGAGCTCTTTGACTACGTGCTGAGCCTGCGCGACAGCCATTCCGTATCCCGGAATGAATACTACGCTCTGTGCAGCTTCAAGAATATAGTAGGCGTCGTCGGCGGAGATAGCCTTCATTTCGCCTTCTACCTTGTTTTTAGAACCTCCCGCCGCCGAGCCGAAGCCCGAGAACAGTACGTTCGACAAAGTCCTGTTCATGGACTTGCACATTATGACGGTAAGTATTACGCCGCTTGCACCTACGAGCGAGCCCGCCACAATGAGTACATTGTTTTGTATTACAAAGCCCGCCGCGCTTGCAGCCAAGCCCGAGAGAGAGTTTAGCAGTGAAATTACAACCGGCATATCGCCACCGCCAATCGGCATAACGGCCGCGATCCCGAGCACGAGCGACAGGATAATCGCTGCAACCATAATCTGGTAGGCTGTGCAATAGTCGCCTATTGCGGCAAACGCCACGGCCGAAACGATAGTGAGAACGGCGATTACGAGGTTTACAATTTTCTGTCCGGCATAGATACACGGTTTGCCGGAAATCTTGCCGGAGAGTTTTGCCCAAGCGTAGGCAGAACCTGTGAATGTGACGCCGCCAATGAGGATTGTCACTATTATTGCAGACTTAGCGATAACGCCGGCCGGAATGTTTGCGACACCGTCGTAGTGGTATTCAACCCATGCGACGAGCAGCGAGGCTAGACCGCCGAAACCGTTGAGCAGCGCGACCATTTCCGGCATGGACGTCATTTTTACCTTCTTCGCAGCGACAAGTCCAATAACGGCGCCAAGCAGCAGGCCCGCCGCGAGAATAACCCATGTGATTTTATCCGAGGCATCGAGAATTTTATGGTCGAATAAAGTGAAAACGACGGCTACGAGCATGCCGACGGACGAAAGTATATTGCCCTTGCGCGCGGTCTCCGCCTTGCCGAGCATTTTGATGCCGAGAATAAAGATTACTGCGGAGACGATGTAGGCGATGTTTATGATTTGCGGATTCATCGTTATTTGTCTCCCTTCTTCTTAAACATGGCGAGCATTCTGTCTGTGACGAGGTATCCGCCCACGACATTGATTGTGGCCAGAACCAGCGCCGCGAATCCGAGGATAGTCGCAAACATGCTGTTGTCGGTGCCGCCAGTTGCGATTATTGCGCCGACTATCGTGATGCCGCTTATGGCGTTTGATCCGCTCATCAACGGCGTGTGGAGCTGGCTTGGAACCTTGGATATGAGTTCAAATCCAAGGAACACGGACAGCGTGAATATGAATAATAGAAGAATAAGTTCCATGGTTAAAGATAGTTTACATAAAGCGTTCGTCGGTTATTTTGCCGTCGTTGGCAACGACGCACGATTTCATTATCGGGTCCTCCATATTTACGGTGAAGTTCCCGTCTACGGTAAAATGCTCGATGAAGTTGAATACGTTTGAGCCGTACATTTGGCTCGCTGTGGCGGGCACTGAAGCTTCCAAACAAGTGTTGCCTATAATCATGACGCCGTTGGGAGTGATTACGGTTTCGTCCGGCTTTGAGCCCTCGACGTTGCCGCCGCTTTCAACCGCCATGTCGACGATTACGCTGCCTGGCTTCATTCCCGAAACCATTTCCGCCGTTATAATTACGGGCGCCTTTCTTCCGAACAGCTTTGCGGTCGTTATCACGACGTCCGCTTGCGCGCACACTTTCGCCATGCCTTTGCGCTGCAGTTCGATTTGTTCCGGCGTCAGGGCTTTTGCGTATCCCTGTGCGGTCTGTCCTGTTTCGCCGAGGTCGATTTTTATAAATTTTGCGCCGAGGCTCTTTACTTGCTCCTCGACCACCGGGCGGGTGTCGAAAGCTTCAACTCTAGCTCCTATTCTCTTTGCTGTTGCTATCGCTTGCAGCCCCGCGACGCCGACACCTACGATAAAGAATTTTAATGGCGATATTGTCCCGGCGGGCGTCATCATCATCGGGGCGATTTTATTTATGGAAGTGGCCGCCTTCAAAACCGCGCAATATCCCGCGAGGTTTGACTGGGAGCTCAATACGTCCATTTTCTGGGCAATTGTGCTGCGGGGTATCATTTCAAAGCTTGCGGCGGTCACTCCAGCGTCTGCGAAAGCTTTTATCAATTCTTTTTCATTGAACGGGTCGAGGAGGCTCAGGTGGAAAGAGCCCTTCTTGAAATTCTGTACATCGCTTACGGAGGGCTTGCGGACTGACACCACGAAGTCCGCCTCTTTCACGGCTTCGGGGGGGACGATTTCCGCGCCAGCCTCGGCGTACTGCTCGTCGGTGAATCCCGCCTTAATGCCCGCGGATCGGCATACGCGCACTGTCCAGCCGAGTTTCGCGAGCTTTTTTACGTCCGTCGGGGTTGCCGCAACTCGCGTTTCCCTCGGGTCGGTTTCTGCTGATACGAATAGTGTTTTCATTACTATATAGAATGTTGACCCTTTCGAGCGGCAAATCAAACAATTTTTTTAATTAACTGTAAACTAAATTGAAAGGCAATATATCTTGCCGCTATGGTAGGTTTTTGTTATTTGTTATGGTATGAAAAAGTTATTATACATATTGATGTTGGCGGCTTTATCAATGTCCGCATTGTTTTCGGCTGAAGCAGAAAAAGTCTCGGACAAGCCCGCACGGAAGGCGCCGGATTGGCTTATGAAATCCATAATATGCCAGGTGCCGCTGCGCTCGTTTACGCAGGAGGGAACGCTTGCGGCGGCAACGGAAAGGCTCGGGCACCTCGCGGAAGCCGGAATTGGCTGCGTTTATCTCCTTCCGATAGTAGAGTCGGACCCCGACCAAAACAGGGCTTTTTGGAGCCCGCGCCAAAAAAAGAGCAATACCAACAATCCGTGCAATCCGTACAGAATAAAAAACTATTTTAAGATTGATTCGGAGTACGGGACGGACGCCGACTTGAAAAAGTTTGTCGAGCGCGCCCACGAACTTGGAATGAAAGTTATGCTCGACGCGGTATACTACCACTGCGGCCCCACTGCCGACATCATAACAACAAATCCGGACTTTGTTGTGCGCGACGAAAACGGCAAGGTCAAAAATGGGCGGTGGCTCTTCCCCGAACTGAACTTTGACAATCCGAAATTGCGCGAATACCTCATCTGCAATTTGGAGTATTTTGTGCGCGAGTTCGGAGTTGACGGATACAGGGCGGACGCTGAGTTTTACATACCTCTGGACTTTTGGGAAAGCGCGCGCGAAAGGCTTGAAAAAATAAAGCCCGACATCGCCCTTGTAGCCGAATCTTCCCGCCGCGAATGCCAGCTTAAGGCGTATGATGCAAACTACTGCTGGGGCATCTTTTTCAGGGACTATTTCGCGGGGCTTAAAAATGCGAAGGTAAAGACCTCAAAAGATTTGGGAAAAAATATAACATGGACTCTGTCGAACTATCCAAAAGGGGCGCGCCTGCTCTACCACTACGACAACCACGACATTTCGACCGACAGCGGCAGGTCGGAGGCAGTTATGCCCTACGAGGCGGCAGACGCTATGACGGCTTTTCTTCTAACAATAGGCGGTGTACCGATGCTTTTTGCCGGCAATGAAATTGCCGATAGGGCTGAGTATAATCTTTTTGCCAACAAATACCATAACCGCAGCGTTCTCGACTGGTCGGCGGCGTTCACCGAAGCGGGAAAGCGCAGATTGGCAATAGTCAAATCACTGTCGAAGATCCGCAGCGAGCGCCCTGAATTTTATTCCGGAGAATTGAAATGGCTTGATTCGGGCAACGACAGGGTTGTCGCGTTTGAGCGCGTTGCGGGCGAAAAGAAAACGAGCGTGTTTGTTAGCGCGTCGGACAAGCCTGTGGAAATCTCCGCAAAGCTTTCCGAAAAGCCGAATGCCTACTATTCAAGCGGCGCGAAAATCTCGGGTAGCGGCGATTCCGCAAAAATCTATTTGGAGCCGTACGGTTTTGCCCTCGTCGAATAGACTTCGGCGGGTGGCCAAAAGCGGCTGATTTGGCCGGCGAACTTTTGTTTCATGAAGCGGTCTTTTCCCGTGCGGGATAGGCCGCCTTTTTGCGTACGCGGAGGTAAGTGGACTCGGAGGCTGTCGATTGTATCCTTTATGCACGTGCAGATTTTGGGTGATTAATTTCAAAAAAATTGCGCGCAAAGCGGCGGACAATATGCCGCAAGGCAAATGGCGGCTTTTCTGGGTAAGTTGCGCTTAAATAAAAATTGCGCAGTTGGGCTGCTAATTTTGCAGCACGAAACTTTGGAGCTTTTTGCATAAAAAAATGAACTTTGCATGCGGCGGATTTTTTACTGTTATGAAACGCTCGTGCGTGAATAGAGCGCTATTTTCTATAATGCTTTATTTCGAAAATAGAATAAAATACGAAACTTTATAAATAACTTGACTTAACAAAGGTATAAAATTTATTTTTTTGCAATCAATCAAACGTTTGAGGGCGAGGATAGAGTGTCCGTATTGTCCCGGCGTTCTAATAAATGTTTCGCATGAAAAGAAGAGACTTCATAAAAACTATTGCTTCGGCGTCTGCGGCTATCGGGCTGCCAACGATAATTCCGGCATCGGCTCTCGGAAAGGGTGGGGCGGTCGCGCCGAGCGAGCGCGTGACAATGGGCTCAATAGGCCTCGGGACGCAGGGAACTGCCAATACCCAAAATTTCTTCGGCGACAAGAGAGTCCAGATTGTTGGGCTCTGCGACGTAAACAATACCGAAGGTCCTCAATACTACGGATACGGAAACAACGAAACAAAGGGCTTGAGGAACGCCCGTAAACTTTTTGGAATGGATATTCCGACGTACGACGACTTCCGCGAGTTGCTCGCGCGCAAAGACGTTGACGTCGTAATGACAGCTCTCCCTGACCATTGGCATGCGATTGTCGGAATAGCGTGCGTAAACGCCGGAAAGGACGTGTTCGGCGAAAAACCGCTCACCCGTACAATACGCGAGGGCAAAGTTCTCCGCGACACCGTTCTAAATTCCGGGCGCATTTGGCAGACAGGCTCATGGCAGAGGTCGCTGCCCGACTTTGTCCGCGCCGCCGAAATAGTCCGCAACGGATACCTCGGGCGCATTTCGAGAATAAAAATAGGGCTTCCGTCAAACTTTAAAGCCGAAGTTCTGTCCCCGGTCCCCGTTCCGAAAGGAATGAATTGGGAAATGTGGCAGGGGCCGGCGCAGCCGAGTTATTTCAACCAGCGCAAGACCTTTACACGGTGGAGGGGAGTTACTAATTACAGCGCGGGCAAGATTGCAGACTGGGGCGCGCACCATCTTGACATCGCCCATTGGGCTCTCGGCTTTGACGATACCGGCGCGTCCGAGATAGTCCCGGAACTCGTCCAGTGGCCCAAGAACGGATTCTCCGACCAGCCGCTGAAATTCAGGGTTGTGATGTACTACCCCAACGGCGTTGAAATAGAAATATCCGACATGAACCGCAACGGAGTAGAATTTTTCGGGACGAAAGGAAAACTGTTTGTCTCGCGCGAGACTCTCTATTCTGATCCGATAGGCATAGCCGAAACGCGAATTTTGCCGACTGAAAGCAGGCTGTTTCCGATACGCAATGGCAACCACTTCACTGCGTTTATAGACAGCGTTCTCGACCGCCGCGCTGCCGTGACGGATATCGGGATAGCGCACCGGACAAACACTGGCTGCCTGCTTGCAGAAATAGCATACAGGCTGAACCGCCCCATAAAGTGGGACGCCAAGAAAGAGGAGATTGTGGGCGACGACGAAGCCGCCCGCATGTGCGACAGGGCGTACAGCGCGCCGTGGCAACTACAAGCATAAATTGCGGGAGGTTTTATATGAAAATGAAATTGATTTTAGCGGTAGCTGCAGCATATGCAATGGCTCCGGTTTTTGCCGGCGTTTACGATGATTTTGCGGCTTATGACGCCGGCAAAGACAACGCATGGTTTTTCGAGCTTGCGGCGCAGGCTCAGAATAAGGGAAGCGCGGCGCAAGTGCGCGAGGGGCTTTCAAAAGCGATTCTTTCCAAGCCAATATCCGACGCAGCATTTCGCGATGCCTGCCAGATATTAAAACCGATAGCAGATTCGGACACTGTCGCGGCGATGGTTCCGGCGCTTAAAAATCCTGCGCGGGTTTCGTCGGCGTGCAACGTGCTAATGGGGCTTGGGTCAGACGGCTTCGATGCCCTTGAATCTGCGCTGAAAGATGCTACGGACACACTCTGCAAACAGACAATAATTTCTACGCTCGCCTCGTTTAACGACTCTGACGCGGTGGAGGCGATAGCCCCATACGCGCTCTCTTCCGATCCTGTAATCGCAAAATTTGCGACTGTTGCGCTCGGCACGATAGACGATTCCGACGTATTGGAAATTCTCGAAAAAAATGTGGGAAGCTCGAATCCCGTGATAAAGAAGGCCGCGCAGGAAGCGCTTGTCGCGTTTGCGGAGAACCGCTACCGCTCGGGCGACAAAGCCGACGCAAAAATGGCGTTGAAGCTTGTAGGCGAGGATTGCGGCTCGGCAGTGCGGCTGCGCGCAGCGCTGCTCGGCGAAGCGGAGGGGCGCAAGTACTTGGATTCGCTGATAATAAAGGGCGGGGAGCTTTCAGCGCCGGCTGGGCGCGCGATGAACGGCCTGCGCGAATTTTCCGAATCCGAAGAAATAATAAAGGCTTTTCCGAAAATGCCGCGCGAGGCCAAGCTTGCGGCTATGGGAACTTTTATGCTGTCGGGGGATACCAGATTTTATCCTACCATTGCGCCGGAGCTTGATTCGCCCGATGCGGACATACGGGCTGAGGCGATATATGTGGCGCGCTTTATATGCACGGACGATGCGAATCTGCGCAAAATCTGGGATATATTCAAATCTGGCAAGAAGCCGTTTTCAGCTCTTGCTGCAAATGTTTTGAAGGAAAATTCGAGCTTGAAAATGGCCGCTCTGCTAAACGAAAAGGCGAACAGCGGAGACCTTGATGCGCTCGAGATACAGGTGTTCCGAGGGGACGTGCAAGCCCGCAAAAAATTGTGGGACATGTTTGCCGGCAAGGTTGACGGAAAGAGGAACCCGAAAGTAGTGTCGGCTGTCGAGAGGACAATAACATACGGAGACTTGCCTGAATTTGCGCGCTTTTTAAAATCTTCCGACAATTCCCTTGTTTCGGACGCTTCCAAAGTGATAATTAAGAAGCTTGCCAAGAGCCGCGACAAAGGCTTTATGCGCGCCGCAGTGCCCGTTATTATGAAGGGAAACGCCGCCAAGGAAAGCCAAGCGTACCAATTCGTGTGGTCTAAGCTTGGGTTATAGTGCTTATATCTCACGCGGCGGCAGAAAAAAAGCGCTTTTTGCCGCCGCGAAAATTGCAAAGATTGGCAACATATTTTTAAGCTGCCTATTATGTGCGCTTCGAAGCGCGCGGCATTGGTTTGGTGCTATTGCCAAGAAGTTCAGCGGTCGATATTTTATAGATATATAAAAACCTACGCAAATCTACGGCGTAGGTTTTTTTTGCGGCGTTAAGTATTTTTTTCTCTCCGGGATAAACAGTTTCTTCGAAAATTTTTTAGTGGGCAGATATTTCTCAAAAATTTTAGCTTTTGGGGCAATCAGCAGTTTGCCGTGAGACAATACATTGTTGGACTGAGTGCGGGCGGGTATGCTAAATGGGAGAATAAATTTCTTTGCGCCGAAAATATAATAATTGACTCATGGGCGCTTAGTGCGTTAACTTTTGAGACATGAGGAGAGCGAAATTTTTAAGAATGGCAGGCATTGCTTTAACTTTGTTTGCGCTGACGGCATGCACTTCGCCGTCGGGCTCGAAAAGCGGCGTTGTCGGCGGTGGGGAGAAAAAAGTCGACGTGCTGTGCATATATTATCCGCATTGGCATGTTTACCCGAAGGGCGAGGAATGGTTTGGCAAGGGCTGGACTGAATGGGAATTCGTAAAGACAGGCAAGCCTCGCTACAAGGGGCACAAATTGCCTTACCGCCCGCTAACCGGATACCTTGACGGTAAAAATCCGGCAGACGTTGCGAAGGAAATAGATTTGGCTTCAAATTCCGGGATTACTGTATTTGTGTACGATTGGTATTGGTACGGCGGAAAGCGCACTATGGAGGAATCTCTCGAAGAGGGATTCTTGAAGGCACCCAACCGCGATAAAATGAAGTTTGCGATAATGTGGGCGTACCACGATAGAACTGACCAATTCCGTCCCGATCCGGACAAGCCGCGCAGGCGGCTGATGAGCCTCGATGCTTCCCCGGAGGACTTTAAAAACGCGCTCGAATACTGCATAAAAAAATACTTTAAAGAGCCTAATTATTATAAGATAAATGGTCGGCCGTATTTCATGGTTTACAATTCCTCGAAATTTGTAAAGGACCACGGCGGGCCGGAAAATGTTAAGAAGCTTTTTTCCGAAGCCGCAGAGACTATGCGCAAAAACGGCCTTGAACCCGTCTATTGGAGCGCCGATGCCGGCTCGAAAGCAGAGGCCGAAATGCTTGCAAAGGCGGGCTTTGACGGAACTACTCGCTACAATGTAAACCCGTACCATGCAAACCTGTTTGACAAAAAGCCTGACGGGTTGCTATGCGACTACTCTACCGCAGTTGCGGCGCACGAGAGGCTTTGGCGCGCGGTGTCGGAAGCTCCACTGCCGAATATTCCCGTTGTGACTATGGGGTGGGATTCTTCCATGCGCTGCCGCAACGACGTTGACTTTCCGTGGCCGAAAGGCGCGAAATATCCGTACGGGCCGATTTATTCCAACAATAATCCCGACATATTTCAGTCAATGCTCGAAAAGGCCAAAAAATTTGCGCTGTCTGACCCAAAGAGTCCGGGAGCAATTCTCATAAACGCTTGGAACGAGTACACTGAGGGCTCATACCTTCTTCCCGACATTCGGGACGGCGACGCCTACCTGCGGGCGATAGCCGCAGTATTTGGAAGGACTCCCAAAAACGAGTACGATTACTTTGATTGCGCCACAAAGAAGCAATGCCGCATTCGCGCGGCGGATTTTGAAAACGTATCTTACGGCGAACACTATAAGAATAAGCTCGACGTGTGGCTGCCCAAAAACGCAAAGGGCAAGACTCCCGCAATAATATACTTCCACGGCGGCGGCTGGACGACAGGGGCGATTGCCGACAGATTTATAGAGGCGTCCCTCGAAAAAATATTGGGCAAGGGTGTGGCAGTCGTATGCGCGAATTATAGATTCATTCAAGACGCTAATGACGCCGATATATTCCCGCCTGTCGCAGCCCCTATGGAGGATTGCGCAAAGGTTGTGGAATTTGTAAAATCCAACGCCGCCAAATGGAATATAGATCCTGGAAAAATTGCGGTGAGCGGAGGTTCTGCCGGCGCATGCTCGGCCTTGTGTGTGGGGCTGTCGCCAGAAACGTCGGGCGGAGTGGCGGCAGTCGGCGTAAATATACCGCAGACTTCCCTAGATCCAAAACAGATGCGCGAATGGATACCGAACATAACTTACGGCGCGCACGCTTTTGGCATGGGCAGCTTCGACAAATGGCTCTCGGCGCGCGACAAGCTTTTGCCTTACATAAAAAAATATTCCCCGGCGGGGCTAGTCGCCGATGCTGCAAAGAGAAAATCTCCTAAAAAGATTTTCCTCCAAAATTTTGCCCGTGAAAAAGCCGGACAAGTCTCGAAAGATCCAACCCACTCTCCAAAGTTTTGCGAGCGGTTTAAGGAAATCTGCGATGCCGAAAAAATCGACTGTAGCATAGTGTACGGTTCGGCAGAAAAGATGTTTGACGCACTTGCAGATTTTCTTGTCGAAATTAAATGAGAGGCGCGCGGAGCTTGCCGCTCGCCGCGGGGGTTTTGAGCAACTTGCGGCGGGGCGGAGAAAAGGCTTACGCTGCGCATTGCATTTGCGCTGTCCACTATTGGAAGTGGCGGCTAAAATGGGTTTGTGCCATAAAAAATTTTTACGGGGCAGGGCGCGTATTTATAAACAATATGCGGCGCGCGGGAATGCGAATAATAATGTGGATTTGCCCCTTGCGAATTTTGTTAATTTTCAAAAAAAAATTTTTCCCCTAAAAAAGACGTTAAACTTTCGGTTTGGCGGGGAGGCTAGGAGATATTTTTTCCGCAAAGCATACAATTTTTTTCAAAAGAATTTTTTTTATTGAAAAGCGAATTGTATAGCGGTCGCCGTAAACATAAAACTTGCGGAGTAAAATTGCGCGGTACAGATTTCGGAATTCGCCTTGGCTTGTAAAAATTTCCGCGTCAGGCAAGGCGGAATTTGTGCGGCAGAAAAAATCCCGCCGAATCAATGCCGGATTCCGGCGGGAGAATATTTTAAATTTAGGCTTTGGCTTGCAGAATATTTAGTCGGTGTTGCCAACGCCGACGTTTTTCTGGGGGATTGCCTTAATAAAGCGGGTTTTTGCGCCGTTCTTGTGGAAGGGAATGACGGTTTCGTAGCTTTTCCCGTCTATATTGTATGAGACTTTATATTTGCCGTAGAAACCGCGGAAATCCAACGTTTTTACAGGGGTTTCAGATCCCGCATTAGTTGTCCATTCATTTTTTATAAGGCGTTTGAGAACGTCGTAAGACTTCTTTTTTGTGAAGTCGAAGTTCAATATGCCCGACTTCCATTTGCCTTCCGCCTTGCTTGTGCCGTCGACTGTATGCCACCATGTAATGGAATTTACGGCAGGGTGGCTAAACCAAAGGCGATAGAATTTTTCCGCAATGTACGCCTGATTTTCTTCTCCGACGGGACCTTCTGGAAGCCCCGGTATGGTTATTTCAGTTATTTGCAGCGGGAGGCCAAGCTCGGCGTAGAGGTCGAGCACATTTAGCATAAATTCGGGGCGGAATGCTTTCCCGTTCAAAATATCGGACCATAATTTTTCGGAAAATATGTGCAGCTGAAGGCCAATTTCGTCCACCTTGCAGCCTCTCAGCATAAGGTTTTGCACCAGCAGATACAGGGGGCAGTATTCGCGGTTTCTATAAGCGTCGTCCCATGCGTCGGTAAGTTCGTTGTATGTGAAGACAGCGCTTTCTGGAAGATGCTTGCGCGCTTCTATGAAAGCCTTGTAAACGGCATCCTTATGCATAAATTTTCTGACGTCTGAATCGTAGAAGGTGCAGAACTCGTTGGCGATATTCCAGTACGGAATTTCTGTTCCAAAGCGTTCGCAAACTTTTTTTATGTAGATGTCTGAGGCGGCGGCGGAGTCTTCCGCAGTCTTTTCAACCCATTCCGGAAAGAACCATTGCTTGTTGAACCACGTCAGACAATGCGCCCGGTAGGTGAGGTCGAGATCCTTGAATTCGTCGAGTACAAATGCCGGCGGTGGGCGGAAGCGCATGTACGGGGCATTTTTTTCAAATCTATATATACCCGGCTGGGGTTCGTAATATTTCCAAAGAACTGATAGGGTTGCTCCGTTGAAAAGCTCTTCCCATACGAGCTTTTTCATGTTCTTTACCCTTTGCATGTCTATGTTCCCGTTTTCGTCCTGAGTCGCCGAAATTGCCATTGTTGGCGCGCCGAATACGAATTCGTGACGAAGCAGGCTTACTTTTAGGTTCTCAACGGGCTTATCAAAAGTTATCTTAAAGTCGCCTTTTCGGTTTTGCTCGATGCCGCGCTCTATCCTCCCCTTTATTTCAGGGGAATCCCAAGCGGCCTTCAGTTTGTCTGATACTTCCATGCCGGACTGCAAATTTTTCCCCGATGCGATTGCAGATGCGCATGCAAATATTGTAGCAACTAATAATTTGTTTATTCTCATTTGCTTTATTTAGTTATATAATTTCGTGTGACGCGTATAAATAATTAAATAATATAAAAACTGTCGGCTAATCAAGCGCATATTGCGTTTGTGAGTGGCGGAGTTAATTCAAAAAATGCGTGACACGGAAATGTTTTTATGCTTTTTTTATGGCAATCAAGGCGCGGAGATATTCCCCCCTACGGATTGCTCCGCGCAAAGAATTCTCAAATCAAAAAGGTAAAAATATATGATGAACATAAAAACTCTGTTGTTGGCGGCTGTCGCTTTCTCGATGGTTGGCTGCGCTACCGATTCCGCATGCGCAAAGGCACCGAAAAAGAACATAGCCATTCAAATGTATTCCATGCGCGACGACATTAAGAAAGACTATGAAGGGTCTGTCAAAAAGCTTGGCGAAATGGGCTATACGGCGGTCGAGGCCGCAGGGTACGGCGGCGGAAAATTCTACGGTAAAACACCGGCTGAATTTAAGGCAGGAATTGAGGCAGCCGGCATGAAAGTGCTTTCCTCGCATACTACGAAACAACTCTCCCAAAAAGAGCTTGAAACAGGCGATTTCTCGGAATCCATGAAGTGGTGGGACGAATGCATTGCGGCGCATAAAGCGGCCGGCATGAAATATATAGTTGCCCCCTGGATGAGCGTCCCCAAGACACTCAAAGACCTCAAAACATACTGCAAATACTACAATGAAATCGGCAAGCGCTGCAAGGCTGCCGGCCTTTCCTTCGGATACCACAACCACGCGCACGAGTTCCAGAAGGTTGAGGGAAAAGTCATGTACGACTATATGCTCGAAAACACTGACCCCGACCTCGTGTTCTTTGAAATGGACGTGTATTGGACTGTAAGAGGCCAAAAAGCACCTGTAGACTATTTCAAAAAATATCCGAAGCGTTTTAGGCTTCTGCATATCAAGGACGAAAAAGAGCTTGGCGACAGCGGAATGGTTGGTTTTGATGCAATATTCAAGCATGCAGCCGACGCCGGAATGGAATATCCCGTTGTTGAAGTCGAGCGCTATAGCTTTGCTCCTGCGGAAAGCATAAAGAAGAGCATAGATTACCTCAATAACGCTCCGTTTGTAAAAAAGAGCTATCCTGAGAAAAAATAGGCTTTATTGATAGCGCGGGCAATAATTAATTGTCCGATCATTGAAAAGCGACGGCAAATGCCGCCGCTTTTTTTGTATAAGTATTAATGCTGATAATGAATGAAATAAGTTTGACTAACAATAGCTTTTTATTAATGTTAAACTAATATGAAAATCAAAATTTATGCGCTGTCCTTATTGTTTGTTTTCAATGCGTATATAGCAACAGCTGTTGATTATTATTACAAAGCATCTGTTGGCGACTTTAACGACGGCAATTCATGGTATTTAGATGCGTCAAGGACGCAAGTTGCGGGCGCGTATCCGGTCACTGCTGCCGACAATGCGATTTTATTTAAGATGGACAAAAATTCCGGAGCTTGGATTAAGCAAATAGATTCCTATATGGGGGATCTCATAGCTTCCGGCAATGCCTCCATTACTTACAGCAAAGTGTTATTGGGGCAATCAGTTCCAATAAATTTCAACATAGAGGGAAAATTAAAAGTTCAAGCATGCGATGTGGCGACAAAAATGGACTTTAATACAAGTTTTGCCGCCGACGTTTCCGACACTGGAAAGCTTGAGCTAAATATAGGCGGAATTGAGGTTGGCGCGGAAGTTTACGGCGGGGGCTCGTACAGCGCATACGGAGATGTAGCCTTGAGTTTTTCGCTGAGCGACTGGCGCCTCCCCACTACTATAAATGTTGCCGGCGACGTCAAATTGGGCGGCGGAATCATGGGGGTGGATTCCATATCAACCATAACTTTTAATGCCAACGAGACAAATATTTCAGGAATTGTAGAAATACAGTCGAATGGTTCAAAATATTCGCAATTCTTTATGGCTCGCGACAATGGAACGCTTAGGCTCGGCGGATTGAAATCCACAATGCGCTCTGACGGCAAATTGGGCGGATCCTTTCTAAATTCGTCGTCGTCGATGAATTCCACTATCGTATTTACAAATGCAGCGGGAACGGACTACATGTTCAAGGGCGAATTTTCCGACTTCGGATTATGGGCGACTTCCGGCAGCGGGAAAATGAATGTAGTAATGGAGGGCGAAGGTACCCAGCGCATATACTCGTACCGTTCTGCCGGAATGGAAAACGCTACAATGAACGGCACTTTTACGATAAAAAGCGGGCGCTTTTTCCTCGAAAATTCGAGTATAAAGGAGGCCAACAGAAACGGAGCGCTGTCGCTTGAGGGTGGAGTTTTCGGCACTTCGCGCGACGATACTTCCTCAAGTGGAACGGTATATTTTAAAACTGCCGAATTTAAAAGCGGCGGACTTGCCTATGAGAATTTCGTAAACCAAAATTCCATCGAATCCCAGGCGTCCGATAAGATTGTCATAACCGGCCAGCTCATCAAGAGCGGCTCGGAGAAAATTTCCGTAGATTTTTCAGATTATAACGGAAATGCTCTTGACTTGAACGGATACGAATTGGCGGAGAGCATAGACGGAATTGAAAATTGGATTGAGATACTGACTGCCGGTTCGCTTTCTGGATTTGATATGACAAATTCAATTGGCGAAGGCGAATACGATGCAAACTCCGATTTCTATGGAATAGGCGTGGACAATGCGTATGCGGTATTCAAATGGGTGGAGTCGCTTGACAACGGATACAGCTTGCAAGTGGGATTCGCGCAGGTTCCGGAGCCCTCGGAGGTTGCTGCATTTGCGGGGGCAGCCGCACTCATTGCGATTATGTTGCGCAGGCGCAGGTAGGCAGATTTTGATATAATGATTTTTCGGCCCGCTAAAATTTTTTTAGCGGGTCTTTTTAGCCCGAATTTAATTGAAAGTATTGGAGCAATGCAGAGATGCTAAGGTTGTTAGCACCGATAGACGTTGCCGGGCGCTGGACAGTTTGGCAAGGAAATGGCTGTTTGTCTAAGATAGATAATTATGCGCTTGATATGCTTGAAAAATGTGCAACGGGCGTTTGACGTGCGGTTTAGTCGTGGCGATAGTTGCATACTCTGCAATGCCGGGAAAAATTTTAGATATTTTAATTGTTTGCGTATTCGCTGGTTCCATATGCGGTTTTAATTGGGCGCATTTTTTACTTCAATAACGTCCATAGATAAAAAATCGGCGTACAACGCTCCAAAAAAGTCCCCTCCTGAGCCGCAAACAAAAAAGTTTCTGGCGGCAGAGGGGAAATAAAAGAACTCACTTCCAGTTTCTATCGTCGGAAGCTCCCTTGCTGTACGATGACTTGGATTCAAGCCTTTGTATATACATGCTTTCGGAGAATTTTCTGAAAGTCTCAACAAGCCCGTAATGGGGAGTGTCCGCCATGTCTATGATGCCGATTCCAGAATCCGCCCTGTCGTATCTGCCTGTGGCGGACAAGTCTGTCCATTCAAACCAAACAACGCCTGCAACCGACGGATTGTTCACTGCGGATTTTAAAAATTCCGCGGTACATTCCGCCTGCTTTTCGGAAGTCCCGGTAGGTATCATTGTTATTCCGAAAGTTCCTTTGTCTTGCGGGGCAAAATGGTATTCGCCTATTAGAATTGGGCGGTCATGGCTGCCTTTGGGGAGTTTTAGCTCGGATATATTGTAGCTGTAAGTGTTGCACGTGACTACGTCGCAATAGTCGGCTGAAATGCGCGCGGCGTATTCCCACAAGTCGCCGTTCATTCCAAAACTGCACCCGAGGTACATTGCCTGCGGATCTATTTCCTTTATGGCGTCGCGGCATACTTGGAAGTAGCGGCGGGTATAGAGTTCCTCAAATTCCGCCATGTCGGACATCGCTTCTTTCGTTTCTGGGACGAAAGACTTGGTTTTTAGAAAGTCTCCGAAAGATTTATATCCGGATTTCCACGCCGAGTTCAGACGCTCAATCGAGCCGTATTTTTTTTCGAGAATTTCTGCGAACTTCTTTTTTGAGCTCTGATGCTCTGGACACGCCAGCACTCCCTTGACAAGTGCGAGCCTGTCCCGCGACCATGGAAGTTCGCCGTCAATAAATACGCCAAAGCAGTATGGAGATTTTATAAGTTCCGCCTTCTTAGCGAGCGCCTCTTTCACAGACTTTTCAAATTTGGGGGAGAACCAGTCGGGCGGCGATTGCCACCAGCCTTTTACAGTATCTATCCATTCTTCCGGGGCTGAGTTGCATGTTACAGTGTATGGTATATTGGCGTCGTGGAGGGTGTCGGACTCTGACAAGTGCCCGCCGAGGTTTATCCCGAAGCTCGAAACGCGCCCGAATAGAACTTTTAGAAGTTTTTGCCTGTCGCGCCCGCCGTATTTCAAATCGACATTGCGCGCGTAGAAGTTGAACGATTTTGCCGGCTTGTCGAAATAGCTTCGCTTAAAAGGTTCGGTAAGCAGAATGTATTTGTCGCCGTTTAAGTCTTCGTAAAATTCTTCGCGCCCTTCAAACGCTGTTGCCCTCGTGGGAGAAGTGCTTGTGCGGGCGTCTGTGGGGGGATTTGAGAAAATCGTGCCCCAACCGAGCGTGCATGCTCCGACGGCATAGAACAAATTGCCTTCCGGGGTTATAAAGAACCATTTGCCGTCTATTTTTTGCGTGCGGAATTTGCCCGTGGCCTCGTATTTGCGTGCGGGGTCCAAAAGACCGAAATATTTATCGCGGCCGGCTATGGGCGGATTTGAGCGCGCCCATTGCGCCTCCTGCTC
This sequence comes from uncultured Opitutales bacterium, assembly GCA_900545705.1. Lineage (GTDB taxonomy): Bacteria > Verrucomicrobiota > Verrucomicrobiia > Opitutales > Intestinicryptomonadaceae > Merdousia. The sequence goes on from URAK01000009.1 coordinate 35,705, forward strand.
GGCGCGCAGCCCTAGGTCGGCGTCGGAGTTGACCTTGTTGCGCCACTGCCTGTGCTTGTATTGTCCCCAACGGTCTATGTATGGGAAAAATTCATCGCGGCTCATTGACAAAATAGGGTCGTCGGGTTTTAGATAATGGCTCGCGAAGGGATTGTTTCGGCATGTAGAAAATTCCTTTTCAGTATCGACAGACCAGTCTGCGCGCGCCGGGGCAAGGCTACCCTTTATGGAAATGTCGTCGAATGAAAATTCTCCGCCCCGTGGTACTATGACTTCTACCGTGCATTTTTCGCCTCTTCTGCCGTGAAACACGCATTTTGATTTTTCTATGTCGCCGGGAGAGTGTGCGAAAGTGCTTTCATTCCTAGATTGCAAGGTTTTGCCGTTTTTGTCTTTAAAAAGGACTATCGGGCCGGAGTGCGTGTTTTTCAGATTTTTATATGCAAAATCCACCTCCAAAACATTGAAATCTGAGGTTGAAAAGGCAAATGCGCGCGCGGAAGAGTTTTTTTGCGCGCGGCAGACAAGCGACGATTCCCCAAAAATTACGCTTGGAGCATCGCGGGTTGCAGCCGCATTTTTGCCGGCGCATTCCCATTTCGCGCCAGACTCAAAATCTTCTATGAGAATTTGCTTTTGCCTAAATTCATCCGCCGCGAGCAGAATTGGCGCCGCAGATATTAGTAGTAAAAATCTCCTGAATGCCATATGTATAACTCTGTTATGTACTAATATGGCACTGTATTAAATGTCTGTCAATTTCATAACTTTTTGGCGAATTAAATATATTCGATTCAAAATAAAGATTCCGGAGCGGTTAAGTCCTGCTAAGCTTTGTTCAGATGCGGAATTTTGCTATTTCGCGGAGCATGCAAAACATAAAATTCATCGCCCAAAGGAAATGCGTAAAAAAAGCGGGAGCTTCCGCACCCGCTTTAAAGCAATTTTGCGAAACAGTTATATGTGCCTCATATACGCGGCGACTGTGTTTGACATAAGCATCGCAACGGTCATAGGCCCAACCCCTCCCGGAACGGGAGTTATCTTTGAGCATTTAGGCGCGACGTTTTCAAAGTCGACGTCGCCGACCAGTCTGTATCCGCTTTTCGTTGTTTCAGACGGTATTCTGTTTATGCCTACGTCTATCACGCACGCGCCTTCTTTAACCATGTCGGCAGTGACAGTCATTGGCCTGCCTACGGCCGCTATTAGAATGTCGGCCTGGGCGCATATTTGCTTGAGATTTTCGCTCTTTGAATGGCAGACTGTGACAGTCGCGTCGGCGCCCTTCTTCATTAGCAATAGCGCCATCGGCTTGCCGACAATAATACTGCGGCCTATCACGACAACTTTTTTCCCGACTGTCGGAACATCGTATCTTTTTAGAAGCTCCATAATGCCTGCGGGGGTGCATGCAGTAAAGGCGCGCGGATCCTCCTGGCAGAGAAGGCCGAGATTGGCACTGCTGAACCCGTCAACATCTTTGTCGGGGCGCACGCGGTTGAATGTATCGCGCTCGCTGAGATGCTTTGGGAGGGGCGCCTGTATGAGTATGGCGTCCACGCAGTCGTCGTTGTTGAGGGAATCTATTAGCTTGAACAGTTCTTCTTGCGTCACGCTTTCCGGGAGGACGTGCAGGCGGCTTTCAATGCCGGTCTCCGCGGCGATTCTCCCCTTTTTCTTTACGTAGGAAACCGATGCGGGATCCTCTCCGACTCTTATGAAAGCGACGCACGGCGGGCGCGGCGCTGAAATTTTTTTTAGTTTCGCCGAGAGTTCCTCGCAGACAATCTTGGCGGTTGCGTTTCCGTCTATAATTTGGGGCATAATTTTTTAACGAAGCTTGATGTTTTCCACTCTTACCACGGGTTCTCCGTCTAATTTTGTGAGAGAACCTCGCAATACGACAAGCCTTCCGAAAAAGCGTTCGATGTTTGAGGTAATGAGCCTTGTGGAATCTATGTATGCGACAAAATCGCCGTCGATATCGTATATGCAATATTTGTACGGGGCAGTCGAGCGGAATGGAGAATATGTGTTGCCCGTATATTTGAGAATGCCTACAAGCTCGCGCGGGGCTTCTTGCCGTTCAGCAGTGTCAGAGTTGCATGAGCAGAGCAAAATTGCCGCAGCCACGCACGATAGTATTGCCGAAAATAACTTCTGGGGAAATTTCATAGCATATACACTTTTTATAAAAGCGTTCGCGATTGCAAGCCGAATTGCGATTCAAGCGCGTATTTTTCTGCCGGCGCTTTCAGTAAATTGCCGGAACATTAGTCTTGATTTTATTGCGGCTGAGCGTAGCTTTGTTTATTGAAAGCTTATATTGCTTGGCTGGAGCAGTGCGCATTATTGCAGGCGCGCACGGCGGAGTTTATACTAAAAGAACTAAAATGGACCGCATATGAATTGGCTCGAGAATCTCTTTTTCGGAGCGGGAATAGCGCACGGCATATTCGCATTTGCGCTCGTCATTACAATAGGGGTGCTTCTTGGGCGCGTCAAAGTTGCGGGAGTTTCCCTTGGCGTGACATGGATTCTCTTCGTGGGCATAATAGCAAGCCACTTTGGAGTGAGGGTGGAATCCCAAACTCTCAACTTCTTTAAGGAATTCGGACTGGTTTTGTTCGTTTTTTCGATAGGTTTGCAGGTAGGGCCAAGCTTCTTTTCGTCCTTCAAAAAGGCTGGGATAGGAATGAATATGGTTGCTGCGGCGACTGTCGCAATCGGTGTGGCGGTGACTGTCGCAATACACTATGCAACGGGGGTTCCGATGTCGACTATGGTAGGAATATTGTCGGGAGCGGTGACAAATACGCCGGGGCTTGGCGCCGCAACGCAGACATACACAGACATTACAAATCTCGACGACCCTTCTATTTCGCTCGGCTACGCAGTCGCGTATCCTCTTGGAGTAATCGGCATAATAGGCTCTCTCATATTTTTAAAATACGCTTTCAGAATCTCGCCCGACAGGGAGTATGCTGAAATTGAGCGAAGGAAGGGCCTTAAAATCGGGGCGGATAGAATTACGCTCGTGGTCGGGAATCCGTCGCTTGAAGGAAGGACTATCGACGAAGTTCAGGAGCTGGCTGACAGGCATTTTGTAATCTCCAGAATATGCGGGCAAGACGGGAAAATAGAAATAGCGAAGGCGGACAGCGTCCTTAAATTGTCAGATAAAATTCTCGTGGTTGCCGAACCAAAAGACATCGATTTTCTCGTGGCGTTTTTCGGGAAAAGAATAGAGATGGAATGGCAGAAGATGGATACCGCATTGGAGGCGCGGCGTGTGATGATAACAAACCCGAACGTAAACGGGAAGACTCTCGGCAAGCTCGGCCTGTACGGTGGATTCTCATTTAATATAACGCGCGTAAACCGCGCTGGAATCGACCTCGTTGCTCACCCTGACTTGCAGTTGCAAATGGGCGACCGCGTCACTGCTGTCGGCACCGCAACTTCCCTTAAAAACGTGGAAAAAATACTGGGGAATTCGATGATGCGCCTAAGGCAGCCTAATTTAGTTCCGATATTTCTCGGGATATTGGCCGGCGTGCTTGTCGGGAGCATTCCGTTTTTTATACCCGGCATACCGCAGCCCATAAAGCTTGGATTGGCGGGAGGGCCGCTTATAGTATCCATATTGCTAAGCAGATTCGGCCCGAAATTTAAGCTGGTGACCTACACGACGGTAAGCGCCAATCTTATGATTAGGGAAATCGGTATAGCGATATTCCTTGCGGGAGTGGGGCTCGGCGCGGGGCAGGACTTTGTATCTACAGTCATAAACGGCGGCGGATACAAGTGGATTGGCTACGGTGCTGTTATAACTGTACTGCCAGTTATCATAGGCGGAATAATTGCGAGGCTTTGCTTAAAGCTCGACTATTTTACGCTGATGGGCGTTCTATCCGGCAGCACTACAAACCCTCCGGCTCTCGCATATTCAAACGCCACTGCCGACAACGATATGCCGGCTGTCGGATACGCCACGGTTTATCCGCTTACAATGTTTTTAAGAGTGTTGTCGGCGCAACTGCTCATAATATTTTTTGTCTGATTGCGAGAATTGGGGCATTTATGAAAAAGCCGATGAGCTTTGTTGTGGCGAGCGCCATGTGAATAGTGGCGTCGGCGGAAAAATGCGCCAATTTAAAATTGGCATTACATTGGCTTTGCTTATCCCGAATTGCACAAATGCGCATTTTGCGTTTTTCTAAGTTTTTTAGCGCAATGCTATGCCACTATTATAACCTATAAATTTTGTATAATTGACTGAATCAGAAACAATAAATGTGAGGTCTGCGATTTTTTATCGAGCACATTTTTTGCCGTATGGAAAATTCAGCAGGCCGGTTTTTTGCGATTGCCCAATATGGAGGTTAAATTTGTCTTTAAGCCAATAAAATTTATTGTTGCCTGCATATCGTAAAAAGTACTTTTTTAATTCCTAAAAATTTGGCCAATTTATTATCGGGCAATTCTTAGTGCATTGTTCTCAAACAGCAATATTCCTGCAATTGCCGCTCTCTTATGCTAACATATAACTTGCGGCTTTCAACATGGTTTCAAATGAAATTTAACTAAAACGCGTAAAGTTTTTTGCGGCTATTTTCTATAAAATAAGAAATTTCTATTCTATCCATGAAAATAAAAAACCGGTACATTTCCCGTGCCGGTTTTACATTCTGAATATAAACTTTTGTTATCTGAGATTTAAAACCTGCACGTTAAATCTCGGTACAGCCTTGTTAGCGGGGTCATACACTAACAGCATGGTTCTAGAGTCATCTGGAAGCGATATTATGTTTTTGTAGCATGGAATCCATTTGCCTTTTACGCGCTTGGCTATTTGGCATGTTATTCCTGCGTCGTCTTTCTTTTTGGGCGAGAATATAAAGGAGCGTCCGGGGCCAATAATGCTTGTTTGGCCGTTTATGTTAAATGCGACCGATTGGCGTGTCATATTCATTACGGCAAATTTGTTTTTAGGGAGCTCCTTCGGGGAGATATTCATTGGATAAAATCTCGCGTTGCTGCCGCTCTTTATCATAAGTGCAAAAATATCGCCTGACGGAATCGGGACTTCAAAGCTACCGGCGCCTGAATAGTTCTCATCTGCTTCAGGCTTTTCGGGATTGGGAAGATTGGTCTTCAACCTTGAAAACCGCATGGTCTTGGGACCCTTATATTTGATTGTCACCATCTGGCGTGGAGCTATTTTTAGCTCATGCCATTTGTCGTCCGACTTATAGAATAGATTGGAATCTTTTGCTGCTGCTTTCCTCGACGAAATCATGCCAGTCCCGAAGTCGGGCATGGATATCGAGTTCGCGAAACCCCATCTATATATTTTTATATTTACGTTTACATATTCTTCGCCTTTTTTTTCTTCTTCCGCTTCGCCGCCTTCAGTTGTGCTTGCGGACGGATTTGAGCCGGATGCGGCCGACGCGTTGGGCGCAACCGTCGCATTTACTGTTGCGGAACTCTGGTTGCCGGATGTTGTCGTGGTCGTGGCCGTCGTCTGGGCATTCGCGAGAAACGGCAATAAAATAGCCGCAATTAGATATGGTGTCTGTTTTATTGTCATGTATGAATCTTAAAAATTAAAAAGGCGCGCTTCCCCATTTAGGGGAAGCGCATTTATTAAACTATATTTCGCTGTCGTTGAGCCATCTGAACGATACTATTTTAAAACGTCTGCCAAGCGCCTTGTTTAGGTCGCTGAGTTCGTTTGTCATCTCGTTTAGATATTCTCTCTTAGACGTAATTGTTTCTTCTTCTTGATGCCCGATTTCGAGTTCCCTTCCGGTTGTGTCGGTCGGTTTCTGGCCTTCGTTGGAGATGAGCGTGTCCGTATCTATATATTCCGGAACTCTCTGTATGACCATTTCGCACCAGGCTTTGCTTTCGACATTCCCAGTTATAGAGTTCTTTATTTCACCGTAAGCCCTAATCTTGAAAGTGTCGGAGCGCACAGTTATGAAAGAACCTATTTTAGAAAGAATGTCTTGCTGCATGAGATATGTCGGAGCGCCGGTAGCCTGCGGGCCAATCGCGCCGCGCCAATTCTCCCAAATATCCTTGGGGTTTGCGTAGTTGCTATAGCCTTCGGACTTCTTGATGGCGTCCGTCATATTGTTGTCGTCGTCGATTGATATGCACAGCTCGTCGTGGAATGCGGAGTTTATAGTGGTGCTGTCGATTGCCGCCTGCAATACGCCTTTTTGCATGTGCGTAATCTTATGAGTACCGCCTTTGTCTTCGAATTCCTTGTCAAGATTTGTCCTGTCGGCGTCCTCTTCTGGCAAGGGCAGGGGATCCGCAGTAGTGCTTTGGCCGTTTAGCGAATCCGTATATCTCTGCTCGGCGCCAACGTTTGATACGACGCGGTTGACGAAGTCGGACAGCGAATAGAACGGGCCTCTATCTTTTATGTGCTCGACAATCGCGCATGCAAGTTCTTCTATTTCGTCTTCTGAGAGCGACCTGTATCCTTGCATGACAGTTGGTGAATCCATTTGGTCTCCCGCTTGGAACGCTTCAGCCCTATATGGCGCTTCCCACCTGACAAATGGTACTTTATCGGGTTCGGTAGTGGGGCTTCCCGCATATCCTTGCACCTCTTCTCCATAGTGGATTGATAGAATCGCCTTCCATGCGTCTATATTTGTGGAGTTGACGTTGAAAGGTCCGTTTATCCACAATTTTGACGCGTTTTCGTCGAAGTGGTCCTCTGTGTCGATAGAGTCAAGCTGGCTCAATTTCAAGTATTCGTCTTCGTTTGATGTCGTGTATTGAATCCTTGGATTGAGCGGATAGGCGTTGCCTGGATCCAACCGTGAGGCATCCTGTCTGTCGTCAACTCTATACGGAAGCGTGGAGAAGAAGTATTCGTCCCACAGGACATTGTTTAAGTGCCAAGACATGTCGTATATAGCGTGGCGGTCTTCTTCAAAGTCGCTTTCGCGCTTGCCGTTCCAGTACTTTGTGCTTTGAGTCCAGTTTATCAAACCTTCGTCGTCGCGCTGATTTGCACCGTCAAGCCAAGATACATGGTAGGAGCGGTCAGGAACAATTCGGCTCGGGCAGAGCGAGTTGCCAATCGCAAAAGGCGCTACGAGCGAATCGGGATAGCCGAGGTGGTACGAATTGTACCAGTTGTTTGCGCTGGTATTGTCTTGCATGTCCCAGTCGGAGGGCAGGAAGTTTCCAACTCCGAACGAGAGGTTTGCGCTCGCGAGGTTCGCGGGGTTCGACACTACCTCCGTACGCCTCAAAATGTGGTGTATCGGCGCAGTTTCTGCTCCAATAGAGTCGCGCAAGCCAACGTATGCGTAGCCTTTGGTGGGCATATTTATGTTGTAGCCCACGTTGCTCATGCCGTCTCCCACGCTTTCGTCGGAGGAGTATATTTGCGACGATGCCTGCATGTTGCTGGAAATTCTGCCTATTGTGTTGTAGACGAATTTCCCGTCAGTAGTGGCCGATGCCGCCAATTCGTACGGAACGTCTCTGCCGCAGTATTCCTGCCCGAAGAATGTCGCGCGGATATCGCCGTTTACGAACAGTCTTCTGTTGAAGAAAGGCTGCGATCCGGGAGTATTTTCCGCGTAGGGCTGGGCGAATATCAAACCGTAGGGAATTAAGGTTGTTTCATCACCGCCCGCTGTAATTTGGTCGTGGAGCGTCTTATGGTAATCGAAATCGGTGCTTTCTACGACTCTTCCATTGAGGTCGCCCTTTACCGACTCGGGCGCTGCGTCGCCGAGGAAGTCCTGGCCGTTGTTTATTCTTTGCCCGTACCATCTCCAATAATTGGCAGAGTGGCGCCTGGGATTCAATGCGAGCCAATTTATGTAATACCTGGCGCGGAATGCTTCCGAGCTTATATCGCCAGTATCACTGCCTTGCATGGAAGTAATATAGTCTCTTTCTGCGGCTACATCATTTAGTTCTGCTATGCCAGGCTGGTCCGTATCATAGAACTTTTCAAATGCTCTCAAAGATGTCAGACGGCTGTTGTTGCGGATATGTCCGGGCATGTGGAAATTCACCCTGGACGTGTCGCCCGTGCGTTGCCCCGTAGTTGCGCCATATGAAAGCGTGGGATCGGGGAAGCTCTGGCGCGCATTGCCCAGATATATTCTATACCCTCTTATCTGTGTCATTACAGGGGTATAATCGGTGTAGACACCGCCTCCAGAATTGTTCGTGGAAGTAGGAATTTCATTGAATTTGAATCCGTCTCTCTTCCAAAGCCATACATTAAGCATCAATTGCTTGTGGTAATTTCTCGAGCTCGGTTGGCGATAGAAGTATCTCCTCAGCCCTTCCGAAAGATTCGGGAGTCTCTGTCCTGCGGCGTCATAATCGGGCATGTATGCAAACATTCCGTAGCCGATAGGCGTCATATTCGGTCCGGCATTGAGGGGGCGGGCAATGCTTCCGTTGCCGCAGTGCCAACCGGTGACGTCCTGCATATCTATGTAATATTGGGATATGCTCGTCGGGGGCGTGTTGTTGTTGACGTCCCTCATATTCAAGTTGTATGCGGGGTTGCACACTGAAAACTTGGAACCGGGGTTGAGGTCGAAGAGAACGTTTGCGTAGCGCAGCGAGGAATAATCCCAAGTGGAGCCGCTTGAATATTTCAGATAGTGTTCCGATTCCGGATGGGGAATATCCATATAGAAGCAACCTCCGAAAGTTCCGACTTCTTCGTACGGCAACATTAGTGCGCGGTCTTCATAAGGTGTTTCGTCTTGGCCTTTATATTCAACAGCTCCGTTGGGGCCGATTTCATTTTGTTTCACAGGGCTTGAAGTGCCTCTTCCTTTTTCGGGGTCTCCAACGTAAGCAACTATATTTTCCATCACAAATATCACGGCTTTACCCGGATCTATACCCCTTTCGCAGTAGGCCATAAATCTTAGGTCGCCTACAATTCCGGAGTCGGAATCTGTGTTAACATTATTGGAGTCGTACGCTGCTATGCCGCGCTGGCAGCGGAATAGATAGTTGTTTCTATCAGTATTTCCGCCGGAGTTCGGATTTACGAACCTTCCGTGGTAGGCCGACATATACAGATTGTTGAGGTACAGCGGAATTCTCGCAACGCGCGCCGACCATGTGCCGGTTCTATCCATCGTTGCCTTGGCTTGGTCCAAACTCGGTACTATATTGCCTGTGCCGATTATTCCCTTCCAGTGGTAAGTGGAATTGGTATTGTCATTTTTCCAAGTTCTTGTCTGCTGCGAAACCGCATTGGGCGCTATAATTTCGCTCGGAGCCACTGACAACTGGCCTGATCTATTGTCGGTTACGCCGTATCCCAAAGGCAATATTCTATTGGTATAGAAAAATGTTTTTGTGGACATTATATAAGGAAGCGGCGTGTTTATATCGTCGTTGGCGTTAGTGTTGGAACGATAGGTGAGCGAATTATTTGCCGAACCGCTGTCCCACATCCAACTGGTGACATCGTCGGGGTTTTGGTAGCCCTGGACTCCTTGGTTCCATATGCCGAGCCTCGACAGCTTTATATAAGTTCTGCGCATGTTGTTGTCATTGCCTATGACATTGTCTGCAAGCGACGGAATTAGCTCTGTTCTTATATCGCGCAGGCACTGGAAGTTTTCCCCGGAACGGTATCCGACGGCGAATCTGAACGAGCCTATCGGATTTGCTTCGTTGGCTTGTATCTGCAAGATGTAGTAGCTGTCTCCGGCAATTCTTGTATCGTACGGATTATAGAGTATCAGCATTGGAATAATGTGAAGTCTGACTCCGTACCTTTGGTCTCCGTAGTGAACGAATGTCGGAACATAGAATATCTGGAAACGCTTGACAACGGGTTTAAATCCGAATCTGTCGTCGGTTTGTACCCTGTCCTTTAACTTGCCTTCTTCCGGATCGTTTTCTGTCCTAAGGTTGTAGTAGGAACGCAGTTGGCTCCATAATGGGCCGCCCGGATCCTTGAACAAAAATTTGTCGGAAAAGAGCTCGTTTAACATTGAGCCGATTGTTGAAGCGCCTTCGTAGTCACCCCCAGAGAGGTCGTCGTGGACAAACATCTGCGGGGGGAACATATGCCCAAGCCCGTGGTTTAGCTTGCTCTTTTCGCTACGGGGCTGGATTCGGGTTTGGGATACGCTTTTGCCCATCATATCGTTCCACAGGAGCGGATATGCGGAAGTTTTGTATTCGTATCCGGCAGTTCCATAGGGGCGCGGGAAGTATTCAGGAGCATTGTCATTGAGTTTATCTCCCGGATCTTCTTCTTCATTCTCGTAGTCGAGGCGTGTTAGACCTAGTGAGAGGTCTTTTTTAAAGCCGCCTTCTCTTACATTTACCAGCAACCCTTTTGTATTAAACGTGACGCCATGGAAGAATAACTTGGAAAGTTGGGTAGTGGCAGGAACATTTCCAGATTTGAGAATGTCTAACTGTTTGACATCTGTTAAATATCTCAATGTTGCTATAGAATTCGGGTCTGCGGATTCTTCGTCGTTATTGAGATCAAAGGCTTTTATTCCGGCGCTGCCCGACACTGGGACAGTTAGTCCGTTTATGCCGGAATAGAACGGAAGGCTTTGGATCCTGTAATCGATTTCCTTAAAAGTTGTGATGTAGTTCTTGGGAGCTACTGCATTCAGCGAGGCTTTCTGCCCTTCGTCGGATACCCACCATGCGATTCTCGTTTCCTTGCCGTCTTCGCGGATTTCGTTAGTTATCGGGTTCGGATCGTTTTTCAGTGTCACAAGCGGAACCAATACATGCCCGTTTTTGCTTGCGGGGTCGTCATAACCTGCGTACGAACCTTCGGAGACTGCTCTTACGTATTGTCCGGGATTTAGCTTTTGCGTGGGTTTGTATTGCAAGTGGGAGCCTGTTGTATCGTTTTCGTCGCGGACTTTATTTCCGGATACGAGCCAAGTGACGGCTTCGTCAACAGTTCTCCTTATGTATTCTTCGCGCTTTTCGTCTTGGCCGATTTTGTCGGGATGCAGGCGGATATGGCTATACCAAACGCCTACCCAGTTGCGGTTTTCGGAAATGGGGTCGTCCGAGGAGATGTTTTCGACCTCCTCGCGGTCTATTTCCATCGGACTTTTCCACCATTCGTACTTTTCATCTTGTTCAAGCTGCTCGATTCCGGGAGCGAGCTGTTTTTCGAACATCATCGCGTTGGCGGTTATACGCTGGTCTGGGCCGAGCGTCTCTTGGACTCTCGACATCGCCTGATATGCGGCGAATTTTGCCGCTTGGCGCGCCTTGAAATCGTACAGGGACTGTCGGCTCAACCTGAGCTGCTGTTGTACCATTGTCGCAAGGGTGACAACCAACAGCACCATAAATCCCATCAGAGCAAGGGAAAGTACGAGCGCAAACGCCTTCCTATCGCGGGGGCGCTTTGAAAGCGCGGTTTTCGATGAGGTAATAGGGTAGTTCATATGGCTTAGTAGTTAAATTCGCGCCGCGTTTAACGCAAGCAAAATTTTTATGTCTTAGGGTTATATTGTCCCAATGATTTTTAGGGATTTTCCCCCGTTTCTGGGGCAAAATTTTAGATTTCGGCAGTGAAAGTTGCTTATTATTTAAATAGTTGAGTTTTTCGCTATGGCTCTAACCTCGTTCTTTGATTGGGGGGCGTTTTGTCCCACACTTTCAATTTGGCAAGAAAGACGCCACATTATCCAGATATTTAATCGGAAAATTTGCCTCCCTTTTAATATTAGAGTAAAAGGCGGAAAATTTACCCTAGGCTATTGGAGGGAATCTATTTTTTTTTGATAGAAATGCTTTCTTTGCGTTTTGGGGCAGTCTTATTCTCTGCCATAAGTTAAGTAGGCGCAGATGCCCAATGGCTGTGAGGTTGACTCTGTGCGCCTTATCATCTCTCCGATGGGGAGCCGGCGCGCGCATTCAATCGCTGCGAGGTTGATTTAGATTGGCTCTATTTGCTATCAGAAGGGATTTTTTTCGTGCTTCGGATTTTTTTATCGGAATTGGAGTTTTAGCGACTATTTGAAAATAATCTCTCCCGGCATATGCCAGTATCTGCTGCTTGACTCCAACACTGATTATATAAAAGGCTCAACTCCTCAGCGGATTTTTGCCAAAAAATCCCTAAATCCCATTTGTCGTGCACGAAACTTTAAGACATTTCGAGCATCCGCTCTATCGGCTTCCGCGCCCTTTCTATGACTTCTGCCGAAAGTTCTATCCGCGGCTCGAGCGTTTCGAGGCACTTTAAGAGTTTTTCCGGCGTGTTGGAGAGCATATCGCGGCAATGCTGGGCGGGCTTGCCTAAAACTGGCGCGGAGATGAAGGTCTTGTCGGGAATTTCTCGCCTGAGGCGGTGTATCATCTCGACAATTGTTGCTATTATAAATTTGTCCGATGGGTTTTCGCGGCAAAATTTTATCATTTTTTCCGTGCTGCACACGCAGTCCGACACGTCCCGCACGGCCTTCGGGCATTCTGGGTGGCATACGAGCGGCGCACCTCCAAAGGCTTTCTTTGCTTCGAGCAATTCTTCGGCGTTGTACTGGACATGCGCGCGGCAATACCCGTCCCAGAGAATCATATCGCGCCCGGTTTGCTCTATTATCCATGAGCCAAGATTTTGGTCGGGGCAAAATATTATTTCCTTGTCGGCGGGAATTTGCCGCACTATATCGAGGGCGTTGCCGCTCGTGCAAATTATGTCGCTTAACTCCTTTACGCCCGCTCCGCAATTTATATAGGATATTACAATGGCGCCGGGGTGCTTCTTTTTAAACGCAGCCAATTCCAGCGGCTCACACAACTCTTCAAGCGAACAGCCCGCAGCGCGGTCGGGGATTACGACTGTCTTGTCAGGATTTAATATTTTTGCGGTTTCCGCCATAAAGTCGACTCCCGCGAAGGCGATGACTTTTGCGCCGGCTTTTTTTGCCTGCCTTGAAAGGCCGAGCGAGTCCCCAACATAGTCGGCTACGTCCTGTATTTCCGGACATACATAGTTGTGCGCGAGTATTACGGCGTCTCGCTCTTTTTTTAGCTCGAGAATGCGTTTTTGTGTGTCCGTAAGCGGAGGCTGCGGACAATCTTTTAGCGGGGGGAATACTGTTGCGTTCATTTCTATATTGTAAATTTAAAAGATATTTTCCGCAATCGCCGGTTTTGTCAAGATATATGGGTTAATCACATTTTATCAAATCGCCAAAAAGAGTTGAAAAAAAAATAAATGGGGCTAATGCATTATTTGTATGAATAAAAAATTTGTTTCGATTCTGGGAATGCTCGCCGTGGCTACGGCGTCTCTTGTGGCCGAGACCCTTTCCGACGGCGACCTGAAAATGCGCCTAAAAGCTTCACGCGACGGCTCCCAATACAAGCAGGGCGAGCCGGCAGAATTTGTGCTTGAAGTTTCAAAATCCGACAAGCCGCAAGCAGGAATCCGCTTTTGGAGCAGCGTTAGCAAGGACGGGATAAACCCGACCTTAAACGACTGCGGCATTACAGATAAAAACGGCAAGGCCGTAATAAAGGCCGGCACACTCAAAGAGCCGGGAGTGCTTAGGTGCTCCGTTGGCGTCTACAATCCCGATACTAAGAAAGAGACGCAACTCATGGCGGGCGCCGCGTTCGAGCTTGACAAAGTCCGCCCGGGCCTTCCCGTTCCTGCGGATTTCGCAGAGTATTGGAAGGCGCAAAAGCGCATGCTCTCCGAAATACCGATGAATGTAGATATGAAAGAGGTCCCGTGCGACAATAAAAATGTGGAGCTATTCGACATAAAAGCCGACACTTTCAAGGGATTTTTAACCGGATATTACGCGCGTCCGAAGGGCGCAAAACCCAAGAGCTGCCCGGCCATACTTTTCCCGCACGGGGCTGGAGTGAGGTCGTCAAACAAAGGGGGGCCGGTTGCTTGGGCGGCGCAGGGGTACATTGCGCTCGACTATAACGCCCACGGCATACCAAACGGCAAACCGAAGGAATTCTACGAATCGCTCGCAAAGAACGAGCTTAAAGACTACCGCTATGTCGGCGCGGACAACCGCGACAACAGCTTTTTCCGCGTACTCTACCTGCGCACAATGCGCGCTCTAGAATTCTTGATGGACCAGCCCGAATGGGACGGAAAAATTTTGATAGTCAACGGTACGAGCCAAGGCGGTGGCCAAGCGCTTGCTGCGGGCGGACTGTGCGACAAAGTGACGTATGTTGCCGCGTTTGTTCCCGCTATGTGCGACCACAACGGCATAGCCGCCAAGCGCGTCTGCGGTTGGCCGAATCTCTTGCGCCCCGACAAGTTCGGAGCGTACGACAAGAGCGTTTACGAGGCATCTCCATATTTTGACGCTGCAAATTTTGCGTCTATGATAAAGGGAGAGGCATTTGTGACCACTGGCCTGCGCGACAATGTTTGTCCGCCGAGCTCCGTATCCGCTGCGTATTCCAACATAAAATCCCCCAAGACATTCCGCATTGCCGAGGAGGGAAGCCACGGTGTGCCAAAGGCTTTTTATGACGAAGGCGCAAACAGAATACGCGAGCACGTCAAAAAAATGCGTTCTAAATAGCGGTCGTAAAATTCTTTCTTAGATTGGCGCGCGGATATTTTCCGCGCGTTTTTTATTTTTAGTTGAAAATCTCAGATATTGCGGGAGGCAATTCCGCCATGCATTTGGGTCTGCGCAAAGTTTTGCGGCATTTTTTAAGATTGTATCCGTATTAAGAAAGTGCGCGGCAGCCATAATGTCAAAGAAAGTTAAAAATTTTAAAGTTGCGTTTATGTCGGGAAAATTGCGCGGGCGGCTTTGGATTCCTATTAGAGGCGCCAATACTTAAAAAGCGGGGGCAATATGAAAACTTTGGCGGCGATATTGCGCTTGCAGGGTTTTGAGGCGGTATTGCCCTGGATTGGGGAGCTAATATTTTATCCAATGCTGCTGGGATATTTTTTATTATTAACCTGTGCCATATTTGAGTTGTGCAGGTTTGCGCATGTGCCTATGTGTCAGAATGGCGCACGCTATGTGACAAATGTTGCAATATGCACGCAGTGTTGAGGTATATTAAAAGTGGGTTAAAATATGCAAGTGATTGAAATATAATATAAAAAGAAATATAATATAAGGCTGGCATAACGAATGCTAAAAGAAAAGGCATATGAGTAAAATATTAGGAATAGATTTAGGAACCACGAACTCTTGCATGGCCGTAATGGAAGGCGGCGAGAGCACGGTTATCCCCAATAGGGAAGGCGGAAGGACAACTCCTTCCATTGTTGCATTTACAAAATCGGGCGAAAGGCTTGTTGGTCAGGCGGCTAAACGTCAGGCTATAACAAATCCTGGCAACACGATTTTTTCAGCAAAGAGGCTTATAGGCCGCAAGTATTCGGAAGTTGAAAAGCTTGCGAAACAGTTGCCGTATAAGGTAGTAGAAGGCCCCAACGGAGCGGCGATGATTGAGTGCCAGGTCGGCGACAAAACCGAAAGGTTCTCTCCCGAACAGATATCCGCTATGGTGTTGCAGCATCTAAAAGCCGACGCCGAAGCGTATCTTGGCGAGCCGATAACCGAGGCTGTCATAACAGTTCCCGCGTACTTTAACGACGCGCAAAGGCAGGCTACAAAAGATGCAGGAACGATTGCCGGCCTGAATGTCCGCAGAATAATAAACGAACCTACCGCAGCTTCGTTGGCGTATGGCTTGGACAAGAAAAACGACGAAACAATCGCTGTTTACGACTTGGGCGGCGGCACGTACGATATTTCAATACTTGAAATAGGCGACGGCGTCTTTGAAGTAAAGGCCACGAACGGCGACACTGAACTTGGCGGCGACAACTTCGACTCTGCCATAATGGATTGGCTGATCGACAATTTCAAAAAGGAAAACGGCATAGACTTGCGCAACGACCCGATGGCGCTGCAACGCTTGAAAGAGGAATCCGAAAAGGCGAAAATAGCGCTGTCCTCGGCTCAGGAGACCGACATCAACCTGCCGTTTATCACGGCTGACGCGACCGGCCCGAAACACTTGAATGTAAAGCTAACTCGCTCCAAACTCGAGCAGCTTACTGATTCGCTTATTGAAAAGACTGTAAAGCCGTTTGAAGCATGCCTGAAAGACGCGAACTTGTCGAAGTCCGACATAGACGAGCTGGTTCTCGTAGGCGGCATGACCCGTATGCCGAAAGTTGTTGAAACAGCCAACAAGCTCTCCGGCAAAGAAGCCCACAAGGGCGTAAACCCGGACGAAGTTGTTGCGCGCGGCGCGGCAATTCAAGGCGGCGTTCTGCAAGGAGATGTGCGCGACGTTCTATTGCTCGATGTGACACCGCTTACGCTTTCAATCGAAACAGCCGGCGGAGTTGCTACTCCGATGATAGAGCGCAATACTACAATACCGAAGAAAGCCTCGCAGATATTCTCCACATACGCGGACAACCAGACGGCTGTCGATATAAGGGTGCTGCAAGGTGAACGTCCGATGGCAAAAGACAACAAGCTAATAGGCAATTTCAGGCTCGACGGAATAAATCCCGCCCCGAGAGGCTTGCCGCAGATAGAGGTCACATTCGATATAGACGCAAACGGCATATTGAACGTAAGCGCGAAGGATAAATCTACAGGCAAGGAGCAAAAGATAACCATTACAAATTCGAGCGGCCTGAGCAAAGACGAGGTCGAAAGACTCCGCAAGGAAGCCGAACTGCACGCTGCCGAAGACGCCAATATAAAAGAGACTGCGGAAGCCCGCAACGAGCTCGACAATATGGCTTACGGCATTGAAAAGCAGATAAAGGAAAATGGCAGCAAACTTCCGGCGCAAATCAAGGGTGAACTTGAAGAGGGCGTAAAGAAGGCGCAGGAATTGTTGAAGGACAATTCTGCGACAAAAGAGGCTCTCAAGTCCGAGACTCAAAAGCTAACCAATTTGCTTGAACAGTCTGCGAAGTACTTCCAAGAAGCGGCGCAATCGTCGGCTTCGGCGGGCGCGCAGCAGGCGCAACCGGGCGCAGGCCAGTCTTCAGAGGCTCCTAAAAACGACGCTGTCGACGCGGACTTTGAAGTAGTGGACGACGACAACTCTAAAAAGTCCTCCTAATAAATGATAAGGTTTTCCCCTTCGGCCGGAAACGGTCGGGGGTGAAACTTTTTGTCTTTTCATTAGGGCGCAAGATTAGTAATATTGGCGTTTATTTAAATTTTCATTAAAAACAAACAGACAAAAAAACTATGGCAAAAGTAAATATCCAACCTCTTGGCGACAGAGTGCTCGTCAAGCAAGTAGAAGAAAAAGAACAAGTAAAAGGCGGCATCATAATCCCCGATTCCGCCAAGGAAAAATCGCAGGAAGCAACTGTTGTTGCTGTCGGATTGGGACGCACTCTCGATGACGGGAAACGCTCTTCGTTTGACGTGAAAGTCGGAGACAGAGTTTTAATTTCCAAGTACGGCGGCACGGAAGTCACCCTCAACGGTGAAAAGTACATGCTGTTGCGCGAAGACGACATTGTCGCCATTCTCAAATAACACTTAAAAAATAGAAAAAACAAATATGGCTAAACAAATTATTTTCGACGAAGCAGCCCGTAAAAAGATTCTCGCGGGCGTAACGATTCTTGCCAAAGCAGTCAAGGCGACTCTCGGCCCGAAAGGCCGCAATGTCGTAATCGACAAAAAATACGGCGCTCCCTTGATAACAAAGGACGGCGTAAGCGTTGCGAAAGAAATCGAGCTTGAAGACGCCTTTGAAAATATGGGCGCCCAGATGGTCAAGGAAGTCGCCAACAAGACTTCCGACAACGCCGGCGACGGCACTACAACTGCGACTGTTTTGGCGGAGGCCATCTACCGCGAAGGCTTGCGCAACGTAGCGGCAGGCTGCAACCCGATATTTGTAAAGCGCGGCATCGACAAAGCTGTCGACGCGGCTGTTAAAGAGCTTGCCAAGAATTCCAAGACTGTAAAGGACAGCGAGGAAATCAGGCAGGTTGCCACCGTGTCCGCCAACTGGGACAAGGAAATTGGCGACATCATTGCCGAAGCCATGAACAAGGTCGGCAAAGACGGCACAATAACGGTTGAAGAAGCCAAGACAATCGAAACCTCCCTCGACGTTGTCGAAGGCATGCAGTTCGACAAAGGCTATCTCTCTCCCTACTTTGTCACCAATACTGAAAATATGGAGTGCGTTCTCGAAGACGCATACATTCTCATACACGAGAAGAAAATCTCCAACCTCAACGAGCTTCTCCCGATATTGCAGGCTGTTGCCAAGACCGGCAAACCGCTCATGGTTATCGCAGAAGACGTCGAAGGCGAAGCGCTTGCTGCGTTGGTTGTCAACAAATTGCGCGGCATGCTGAATGTGTGCGCTGTAAAGGCTCCGGGATTCGGCGACAGGCGCAAGGCAATGCTCGAAGACATCGCAATCCTCACAAACGGCCGTTGCATCACTGAGGACTTGGGCATCAAGCTTGAAAATATACAGCTTGCGGACCTCGGTAAGGCAAAGCGCATAACAGTCGGCAAGGAAAACACGACAATAGTCGAAGGCGCCGGCAAGTCCGCCGACATTCAGGCGCGCGTAAAACAGCTGCGCAAGGCCATTGAGGAAACAACCTCCGATTATGACCGCGAAAAATTGCAGGAACGTTTGGCAAAATTGGCAGGCGGTGTTGCCGTAATCAATATCGGCGCCGCGACCGAACCCGAGATGAAAGAAAAGAAAGCCCGCGTTGACGACGCTCTGCATGCGACCCGCGCCGCTGTTGAAGAAGGCATAAGCGCAGGCGGCGGTGTTGCTCTGTTGCGCACGGCTTCCGCAATCGACAAGCTTGAGCTTGAAGGCGACGAAGCAATTGGCGCGCAGATTGTCCGCAAGGCAATCGAATCTCCGTTGCGCCAACTTTGCGAAAACGCTGGCGAAGAAGGAGCTCTCGTTGTCAAGGAAGTCTTGAAGAGCAAGGGCAATATGGGCTACAATGTGGCGACCGGCAAGTTTGAAGACTTGTTCAAGGCGGGCGTCGTAGATCCTACGAAGGTGACCCGTTCGGCGTTGCAGAATGCCGCAAGCGTTGCGAGCCTCTTGTTGACGACGGAATGCATGATTGCAGACAAGCCCGAAGAAAAGCCCGCAGCTCCGATGGGAGATCCGTCGATGGGCGGCATGGGCGGCATGATGTAATCTTCCGCAAATAAGCTTTGGCGGTTTGGAAGCCGGTTATCGCGCAGTGCGCGGTTTGGCAATCCAAACCGCTTTTTTTTTTACCTTTTACGAAATGGAGGAGGCAAAGGGCGTGCATGATGACGAATTGCAGATTTATTAAGTGGTTCTAACAGGCGTTTTGGCGGCGGAGGGCGGGTATAGATTGCGCAATAGAAAATTTTGAAGATAACGCGAAAAAACTTTGCGAACACCCAGTTAGACACGAGTGCGATTCCATTGCTTGAAGATTTTGAATATAACGCGAAAAAACTTTTCGAGGACAGAATTAGCGATACTTAAAATTCCCGATGCTTGCTGAAAAACGGGTTGCTTTGCGCTAAATTAAGGCTTTGAGATTTGAATACAGGCTGTTTTTCCCTAAAAAAATAAATTGGCGCTATACGGATTTTGAAATGTTTGCTA
Source organism: uncultured Opitutales bacterium (assembly GCA_900545705.1). GTDB lineage: Bacteria > Verrucomicrobiota > Verrucomicrobiia > Opitutales > Intestinicryptomonadaceae > Merdousia. The sequence goes on from URAK01000009.1 coordinate 55,355, forward strand.
GGCGGAGGGTACCCAAAAATTTTCCAAATGGTATGGAGAATGATGCGCGGCTTCACTCAGAATTTTTCCGCGGGATTTTTCATTGAAGCAGTGACGGACGTCCATTCCAGATTGTATTTAGCTGAAATTTAATAGCAAGAAAAGGAGCGCGCTAGCGCGCTAATGAAAAATTTGCGCGGCATTTTCCAAACGCAAAATTTTTTATCAAATCTTTGAACGGAAAATCTCCGCTTTTCAAAAAGCGGAGATTTTCTGCAATTCGTTTAGCTTTGTGAGAGGTAAAGCAATTTCACCAAGCGTGCCCTTATGCGGCGTAAAAGATATAAAGCCGCCGCAAGCGAGGGAACGGTGCGTCAACATATCCTGTTTTTATTCCCGCCTTCCGCCCACGATTTGAGGTTTTCAAAGGCTATTTGAATTAGGCGCTGCCGTGCTTCCCTTGTGGTCCATGCAATATGGGGGGTGATATGGCAGTTCTTGGCGGAGATTAACGGATTGTCGGCGCTCGGAGGTTCTGTCGAAAGCACGTCAAGGCCGGCGGCCCCGATTTTCCCGGAATTAAGGGCATTGGCCAAGTCGCGCTCGTTTATGAGTCCGCCCCTACCGGTATTTATTATCCATGCGCCGTTCTTCATTTTTGATATGTTTGAGGCGTTTATGATTTCCTTTGTGGAGTCGTTGAGCACACAGTTTAGCGATATTGCGTCGGAAATGCCGAAGAGCTCGTCGAGCGTCTTAAATTCAACTGGGCCGTCGCAAGTGCCGGCTGGTTTGCTCGGCGAATACGCGGCAACTTTCATGCCGAATGCAATTCCGATTTTTGCTACTTTTTTGCCTATCGTGCCGTACCCTATTATCCCAAGAGTTTTACCCGCAATTTCCGTTATGGGTCTTATGCAGTAGCAGATGTCGGGCGATTTTGCCCAGTCTCCCGCCCTCACCGATTCCGCATGTTCTTCGACCATGTTTGATATGTTTAGAATATGCGCGAAAACCTCTTGCGCGACACTATCGGTGCTGTATCCGGCTATGTTTGTGACTGCTATTCCGCGCGACTTTGCGCACTGCAAGTCCACATTATTGTACCCAGTTGCGAGAACCCCGATATACTTCAAGTTGGGGAGGGCGTCAATTTGCTCCTTAAACATAGGAACCTTATTTGTGAGAACGGCGACTGCGCCGGAGGCGCGCTCTATGATTTTATCCTTTGGGGTTCGGTCGTAGGCTTCGACTTCTCCGAGGGTTTTTAGAGCGTCCCAGTTGAACTCTCCCATAGTTGACGTGTATCCGTCGAGAATTGCGATTTTTCCGATATTCATAAAGCTTGCCTCTTTCTTTTTTATGTTAAATTATCCGCCTTTTATTCGGAAATAGAAGCTTTTTCAAAAAAAAATGAAGTACGCTCATATAATATGGGATTTTAACGGGACTATAATAGACGACGTATCTTTGGGGGTCGATGTCTTCAACAAGCTGAGGGCGGACTGCGGGCTTGAGCCTATCGACAAGACCGAATACGTCGAAAACTTTAAAATTCCCGTTCGAGACTTTTATGAGGATATGGGGTTTGACTTCTCAAAAGTCGATTTTCGCAAGATAGGCGAGAGGTTTGTTGAATTGTACAGCAGCAAGCGATTTGAATGCCCGCTAACATACGGAGTTGCCGATGCCGTTAGGACTTTTTCAAAAATCGGCGTTGGGCAGAGCGTATTGTCGGCCTACGAGAACGGGCTTTTGCACCAGGCAATAAGCCACTACGGATTGTCGGATTACTTTGGGCGCATAGACGGTTTGGACAATATAGACGCCGGTTCAAAAATCGAGCTCGGCAAGCGGCACATAGCGGCCATTGGCGAATCTCCGGAGATGGTTGTAATGGTTGGCGACACTCCACACGACAAGCAGGTTGCCGACGCCATGGGAGTAGCGTGCGCACTTGTTGCCTGCGGGCACACTTCTCGCCGCAGGCTCGAAAAAGTCGGGGTGCCTGTCTTTGAAAACCCTGCCGAGTTTAAAGAGGCATTTTTGTCCGGAGACTTTTAGGGCGATTTTCTTGCGCGAGAGCCATTCGGAAAATTTCCCATGCGCAACCGCGGGCGGGCAGAGTATAATTCAGCATTTTTGAATATAAAAAGAGCGGGCAATTAGCCCGCCTTTTAAGCATTTAGAACTTGTTTACACTGTCCTTAGCCTGTTCTTTGCGTTCATCTGCCTGTTTTTTATAGGAGTCCTCAAATACGGCACGCATAGATTTGTCGAAAGTCGAGTCTACAAAAAGCACTGCGTTGTAAAACAATTTTGCCCTTACGGAACCGTCGGCGAGTTCGTAGTCGTAGCCGAGCATAGTTTCCGGCTGTTGCGGAAGATTGTAGGTTATCTGGACGTTTTTTGTGCGGTTTTGTTTTGCGCTTCCGCCAACCAAGACGTCTTTCATCTTGTATTTTATAATGGAGGCGGAATCGTTCGCGGAACCCGTGCCGGCGGGTTGGAAAAACGATTCAAAATCGCGCATATTATATGCGCCAAACCTGTTGATTTTTGGGGGAAGGGCGCCGGAGGTCTTTTTGGCGTTTCTCGAATTTTGGCGCGCGGTTTTGGCGGCGCTTGTCATAGACTGCTTCTCAACGAGGTTGCGGTATTTTTCGTATGCGGTTCTCTGGTAAGCTTCCATAATCTGGAATTGGAGGCTTTGCCCGTAGTTCGTAGATCCCTCCACGTCTTCGGGAACAGTCACGTATATGAATCTATTTGGATTTTCCGGAAGAATTTCCCTCAGCGTCTTCTTTCCGTCGGGGTCCGGATCGGCAATCTTCAATTCTCCGTTTTTAAATTCCACGTCCCATTTTCGATTTACCGGCACATACGTTACCCTCTTCCATTTAGAGCCTTTGGCGCGGGCGACCGACTCCATAATAGCTTCCAGTTCTTCCGTAGTCATAGGGTCGCCGTGGCGGCGGTACATCTCCATAACGGAAATGTCGTTTTGGTAGCCTATGTGGAATTCCCAGCCGAAAAGGTCGTGCTGCTGTATGGTGTCGCTATTGGCGGCAGAGGTAGCGTCGGCGCGCTTATAATAGAATTTATGGAAAACCGAGCGCGGCATTGTGAGGAATAGATTTACATAAGGCAATTCCATAGCCTCCCTAAATCTATCTTCTTTTGCGTCGTATATATATGCGGATCCGCCGTTTTTTGACATGAGCCGCCCTTCTATTTCAGCGCGCGTCTCTCCTATTTTAGCGTATGAAACGGCTGCTGTTGAAAATGCCGCAAGAAATGCCGTAGACAATAAAAACGGGATACTTTTCATAGGCGAAAATATATCGTATCTGCATATATAAATCAATCTTTATTGTCTTAAAAATGTTGCGACGCACTCTATGTGCCTTGTCTGGGGGAAAAGGTCGAACGGCTGGAGCTTTTCAAGCCTGTATCCGAGTTTTTGGAGTTCGGCGGCGTCGCGCGCCTGCGTATCCGGCCCGCACGATACATACACTATTTTTGCCGGCGCAAACCTTGCCAACTGCCCGATAAACGACATATCGCAGCCTGAGCGCGGCGGGTCAATTATTACGGAAGTCTCCGCTCCGGGGTAGTCGCTTGAAACGCTTTCAAATATGTTTTCGGCCTTTCCTGCAAAGAAAGAGCAGTTGGCGATATTGTTTATGCCGGCATTTTTGCGGGCGCATTCAACGGCGTTTGCCGACACTTCTATTCCAGCGACCCGCTCAAATTCTTTTGCCGCCGAAAGTGCGAACATTCCGACTCCGCAATATGCGTCGACGAGAAATCTCGGCCCCTTGGCTTCCGACACTCCGTAAGAGACAAATTCAGGTAAAATGAAGGGATTATTCTGGAAAAATTCCCCCGCGACAAACTCGAACTCCAGATCTCCTACTCTTTCGCGGACTGCGGCGTTGTTGTCGCGGCAGACTTTCCCTCCGGCGTCTCTCAAAAGAATGGTTCCCCCGCGGCGCAGGGAATTTTTGCGCGCGCACAGGTCGGCTCGTGCGGCGGGGAGGGCTGCATTTATTGCGTCGGAGGCAATCGGGCAATATGGAACGTCAACGAGTTCTGTGCGTCTTCCGACTTTTACGAAACCTATCGGGAAATCCGAATTTCTCGGCCTTTCGTAGTGTGGAGTTAGCTTTGAGCGGTAGGCGTATTGCATGGGCGACGGCTTTGTCGGCAAGGGAGTGCATTTTATTCCGCCTATTCTCTCCATCAAGTCCGCGACCTGCTTCCTTTTCCATTCGAGTTGCGCTTCGTAGGCAAGGTGCTGGTATTGGCAGCCCCCGCATATTCCGAAAAGCCCGCACTTTGGCGCGACGCGCTGGGGGCTTGGACGCACGATTTCCACGAGGTCCCCCTCGGAAAAATTCTTTCTGTTGCGGAATATTCTGGCTTTTACCCGTTCTCCGCCGAGGGCAAACGGCACCATCACGACCCAATCTCCCACGCGCCCGACACCCGAGCCGAGGTTTGCAATATCGTCGATTTCAAGCTCAACTATTTCGTGGTATTCAAAAGGTTCGGGGACGAAATTTCGCGGGATTTTTCTTTCTGTCGAGTTTGTGGATTCTTCGCTCATGAAATAAAGTTGTCTTGGCTTTTTTTTAGTCTTTTGTAGTATGGGTAAAATTTTTAAAAGCGCAATGGAAGAATTTATACAAAGCAGGCAGAATCCTCGGGTGAAGTCGCTAATGAAACTCCGCGACAGGGCCGAGCGCAAGCGGCTGGGGCTGTTTGCGGTTGAGGGGCTGCGGGAATTGTCGAGGTGCGCGGAGCTTTCCGACGTCGAAGAGATATATTATTGTCCGGAATTTTTTAAAGGTCCGGCGCACGCGGAATTTATAAGGAAAATTTCCGAGGAGGGCAAAATTCCGCTCTGCCGACTTTCCGAAGGGGCGTTTGAGAAAGTCTCCAACCGCGAAGGCTGCGACGGGCTAATAGGCGTTTCAAAGCAATGGGGCTGCACGCTTTCGGATTTAGAGCTTCCGAAAGACCGCCCCGCGACTGTGCTTGTCGCCGACGCGATAGAAAAGCCCGGCAATCTCGGAGCCATTGTCAGAACTGCCGATTCCGAGCGCGCCGACGCCCTGATACTCACCAACTTGGTTTGCGACGTGTTTAATCCTGCGGCGGTAAGAGCCTCACAAGGGGCGTTGTTTTCCGTGCCCATCGCTGTGGCGACAGTTGAAGACGCCGCGCGCTGGTTAAAATCGTGCGGATTGAAAATTATCGGGGCACACCTCGGAGCCGAAAAGATGATTTGGGAGTCCGACTTTTCAAAGCCGACTGCGATAGTAGTCGGCAGCGAATCGGACGGCCTCGGGGCCGACTGGGAAAGGCTTCTCGACGAAAAGGTGAAAATTCCTATGTGGGGAATATCCGACAGTCTCAACGTAAATGTTGCTGCAGCGATTTTTCTGTACGAGGCGCTCAGAAGCAAAAACGCATAGGCGGCGCCTCTGTAAAATGCCGCAACTTTTTTTGCCATTGTTCGCCTGCTAAATGCCCCGCGCCTTATTTTTTCGATTTGCAACTGCGCGATGTCTGCAAATGTAATGAATTTTTTTGCGATAGTGCGCGCGAGCGTCGCGGGTTTCCATGAGCGCCCGCGCGCTTCCCGTAAACTGAACGAATTTCCGCGTATTTTTGCGCGTTGCTAGCAACCGTCGCAGACTCTGCGCTATCCAAAATTCGGAAATCAATTTATCCGCGCCGGCGTGCCAATGCGTAAGCAAGAATTATTTTTTTTGCGCACCATCGCGCTAATTGAAATCCTATGCGGATTCCCTGCGCCAGTGCAAATATAATGAATTTTTTTGCGCGCCAGTAGTATGCGCAAGCGAAACATATTCCCATTTGAGCCCGCGCGCTTTACGTATGTACATTTATTCACATATGTTCCGAGTTATCTGAAAATCGGAATGAGCCAAGCTTTGATAAATATTGCTCCTGCCAAAATCAATGCCTTACCCCCGCAAAAAATTGAAATTTTTTAGAAATAAAAAAACAGTTTTTTTGCGACTTATTTTCGAAATTTCCGCGCGGCGATACGCGCGGAACCCTATATTTCTTAAAGCGCTATCGGTTTTTGGCGCTTGAAGAATCCGTGGGATTTAGAATGTGGAAAGAAATTGAGTTGTCCCGCTGCACTTCAATAAGAACTTTTTTGTCGCTCTTAGAGAGCTCGGAATAGATTTTTTCAAGCTCGGAGGCGTTCGTTATCTTCTTTCTGTTTACGGAAAGTATTATGTCGCCAGGGAATATTTTGGCGAGATCGAAAGGAAAGCCCGGCCGAACGCCAATTACCATTAGGTTGGAGTCGCATTTTATTTTCGACTCGCGCTTGAAGACCTTTGTGATTTCCTGCATGCCGGTGCCCCATTCTTCAAGGAAGAATTCGCGCCCGACGCGGCTTTCAAGCTTTTCGCACACGGGGAATTTTTCCAAAATCTTTCCGGCTCTTAGAATTTCGAGCGGAATTTTCTCGCCGACTGGGAAGGCGGCGATTTTATTCATAATCTCGGGCAGCTGTTCGGGGAAACGGCCGTCCACACTTTGGGAGTTTATTTTTAGGATTATGTCTCCCGGCAATATTCCGGCGTCGGCGGCGGGAGAGCCAGCGTCTACGTTTTGGACGAGCACGCCCTTGTTCATGTCGAGCTCGAAGAATTTCTCCATGTCCTGCAAAGGGGCGGGCGTTATGCCGATATATCCGCGCTCTATTGTGGGGCTTTTTGAAAGCGCCGCCAGCACGTCGCGCGCTACATTCGACGGAACCGCAAACCCCAGATTGTTAGAGTCCGAATGCGCGCGCGTATTTATCCCCACGACTTTGCCGTTTGACAGGACGAGCGGGCCGCCGCTGTTGCCGGGATTTATCGCGGCGTCGGTTTGGAGCCATGTGTTGAAGTTGCCGGTTTCGTATCCGCTGTTTAAAATGGTTCCCTCAAAGTACCTGTCGGTGTTGGATATTATCCCCCGGGTGACGGTTCTCGCGTATCCGTGCGGAGTTCCGACGGCGTAAACGACCTCTCCCGAGCGCAGGCTGGCGGAGTCGCCAAATTCCGCATGCGAGAACGAAAGCCCGCGCTTTTTTATATCGGCCATATCGAGGCGTATCAGCGCAAGATCTGTCCAATGGTCCCAGCCGATAAATTCGGCTTTCACGCGCTCGAGGTTTGCGAGGGTGACAATAATTTTAGTGGCGTAGCAATTTACAACGTGGGCGTTTGTTAGTATCGTGCCGTCGGAGTCCATTATTACGCCCGAGCCGATGCTCCTGACTGTCAGGCTTCCGCCGTCTTTCTGGGATTTTTCCCATACATCGATTTTAACGACGCTTTTGACGAGGTTGTCAAAGCCGTCGTTTTGCGGTCCGTCCGACAGGTCGAATGACGCGCATGCGCATTCGATGATTGCGGCGGCTAAAAGCGGAAGCAGTAGGCTGATTCTCATTTTTGCGGCAGTTGACCAGCTTCGGCGGTGACTTTGATTGCAATTCCCCCGCGCGCGTTGAAATTGCCCACGACTCTGCACCATATCGGGTCAAGTGCCTTTACGAGGTCGTCGAGTATGATGTTTGTAAGGTGTTCGTGGAAGCAGCCTTCATTTCTGAAAGACCACAGGTAAAGTTTTAGGGATTTGCTTTCCACGATTTTTTCGCGCGGGATATACGATATTTTTATGGTGGCAAAATCGGGCTGCCCTGTGGCGGGGCACAGGCAGGTAAACTCCGACGTTTCGAGCTCCACCACATAGTTTCTTCCGGGATTTTTATTCGGGAAAACTTCGAGCTTGCGCGACGGCTTGGCCTTTTTTCCTCCGAGGGCCGAACCTAAGAGGGTAAGCCCCGACAAATCTTTCTTTTGGGTTTTCGACATACCTTTATGTTCTTTTAGAATTCCAACATTACTTTACCGAGGCGCGAATTTTCCGTTGCGCGCTTCATTGCGGCTTCGATGTCTTCCATTTTGAACCGCGAATCGACGGGGGCTTTAAGAGTGCCGTCTGCTATCAATCCGAATACTTCCGAGAATAGGGCGTCGCATTCTTCGCGCGAGTGCGTGCGCTGCCATTTGTCCCACCAGAATCCGCGCAGGCGCAGGTCGTTAAAAATCAAAAAGCGGGTCGGAAAGCGGATAGGCTCTCCTGTCATTCCGCCGATTGTGACGACTGTTGCGGAGTCGCCGACAGCTTTTATCATATTGGAAACGCTGTTGCCGCCTATTTGGTTTAGGCCGAGCTTTATTTGCCCGGCGGTCGCTTCTTTTATCACTTTCGGATTAAATTCGGCTTCGTCGACTACGATGTCGGCGCCGTATCCCTCGAGCATAGCGCGTTTCTTTTCGGCGTTGCGGAGCATATTTACGGTTTTTATCCCGCGCGCCGCGCAGATCTGAATCATAAATATCCCGAGGGCGCTGCCGGCGCCGTTTTGTATGAGCCAGTCGCCTTTTTTGACGTTTTCAAATTCGCTTAAAACGCAAAGGGCAGTCGGGGGATTGATGAAAGCCATGGCAGCGGCGTCGGTGTCGATGCCGGCCGGAATTTGAAGAAGATCGTCTGCGTTTGCAATCTGGTATTGGGTCCACGCGCCGGGTTCGGAAGGAAGGCGAACAAGAGTCCCGATGCGCGGAGATTCGGTGTCGGGCCCGAGGGCTACGACTTCCCCGACTCCTTCGCGCCCGGCGATTGCGGGCAGCTGCCTGAGCCTGCCGTAGGAGCCTCCTATCATACCGAGGTCAGACGGATTTACCACAGCTTTTACAAGCTTTACGACGGCTTCGCCTTTTTTTGGTTCCGGTATTTCAATAGTTTCGGGGTGGACGACCTCGGCAGGGTTGCCGTAGGTTCTGTGTATTGCGGCTATGCTTTTCATTTGTTTAATTAGAAACTCGCCGCCTAAAAAAGTCAACGCGACAATGCTTAATATTTTTATTGCTGGAAGCGGAGGGAACTGACGGGAGTGAATGCGGTATCCGAAAGGACGCGCCGCAGTTGCAAAAAACCGCGCGCGGGAGTTTTTTATGTGGGTTTTACAAGCAGAGTAAATAGGAAAATGCGTCGGCTTTGCAAATTGCAATTCCGCAAAATAATGGGAATTTTCCGCTGCATATTGCGCATGGATTTTTTATTTTTTGGGGGATTTTCCGCAAGAAAGTCAATGGAGGAAAACTTCTGCAATTTGAGCTTTTTTTATAGATTGCAAAAACCAATTCGAGAGCTTGCGCCGCCCGCGGGATTTTCGGGAAAAAACTTGCGAAATGCGTGGTTTTTTCCGATAAACATTTTTATGGAAAATCCTTTTTTAAGCCGTGAAATTTTGCCCGATTGGAGCAAAATGGCGCCCGAATATATCGGCGGGGCCGTTAAAGAGGCGATTGAAAAATCGCGCAATAATTTGGAGTCTATAAAGTCCGTTCCCAAAGGAGGGCTGGACTATGAAAACTGCGTTATGGCTTTCGACGAGTCCACAATGCCGATAGATATCGTCTATACGCGCATAGGGCATTTGGCGTCTGTCGCGGATTCGCCAGAATTGCGCGCGGCGTACAACGCCTCGATAGGCGAGATTACAGATTTTTATTCCTCAATAAGGCTCGATGACGCCCTATACGCGCGTTTTGCGGAGTATTCTGAATCCCCTGAAGGCACTTCGCTTAAAGGAGAGCGCGCGCGAATGCTGTCGGAGATAATGCTCGACTTTGAACTCGGCGGGGCGAAGCTTCCGGAGCGCGAAAAGAAAAGGATACGCGAGATTGATTCTCTGCTCGCTATTAAGACGCAGAAATTTTCTGAAAATGTTCTCGACGACACAAAGGCGTTTTCGCTCGATATAGAGGACCCCGCGGACCTGTCAGGGCTACCGCCAACGGCTGTCGCGGTGGCGGCGGCTACGGCGACAGCGGAAGGCAAAAAAGGCTGGACTTTCACTCTTGACCAACCCTCCTACGTTCCGTTTATGTCGTATGCCGACAACGACGCTTTGAGGGAAAAATTATGGAGGGCTTCTGCGCGGATTGCCTCCGACGGAAAGTATTCAAACGCGGAGCTGATGCCAGAGATTCTAAAGTTGCGCGCAGAAAAAGCGAAGATTCTCGGGAGAAACGACTTCGCCGATTTGATTCTCGAGCGCAGAATGGCGCGAAATGGCAAAAAGGCTCTCGCGTTTGTCGAGGACTTGCGCTCGAAGTTTGCGGGGGCATTTGAGGCAGAATGGAAGGAGCTCCTCGGCTTTGCCCATTCCGAGGGGCTTCTTGGCACTGACGAAATGGCGCCGTGGCGGACTTCGTATATTTCCGAAAAACTCCGCGCAAAGAAGTATGGGTTCGACCCCGAATCGCTGAGGCCGTATTTCCCGATGGAATCCGTCATGGAGGGAATGTTTGAAATCTGCAAAAGGCTTTACGGACTAAAAGTGTCGCGGGAAAATATGCCGGCGCCAGCTTGGGACGCCTCTGTTGAATTATACAAGGTATGCACAAGGGAAGGCAAAACGCTTGGATATTTTTACGCCGATTTCCGCCCGAGGCGCAGCAAGAGGGCGGGCGCATGGATGAATATGCTAGAGCAGGCGCATGGCGGGAGGCCGGCGGTTGGACTTATAGCGGGCAACCTCAGCGAGCCTGCCGACGGAAAACCGGCGCTGCTTTCGCATTCTGACGTGGAGACGCTCTTCCACGAATTTGGGCATCTAATACACTTCTTTATGATGGATTCCCGCGAGCTTTATTTGCGGAATGTGGCGTGGGATTTTGTCGAGCTGCCTTCGCAGATTATGGAGAACTGGTGCCGCTCGCGCGAGGGTTTGGACATATTTGCGCGCCACTACCAAACCGGCGAAAAAATACCCGGAGACTTGTTCGCAAAGTTTGAAAAGGCGCGGAAGTTTATGGGCGCGAATGCCGCAATGAGGCAGTTATCGTTCGCGCAGATAGATCTTTTGCTGCATGTGTATCCGCAAAAATTCATAGAAGCCGGCGTTGAAAAAACGGCCGAGGAGTCTTTGAAAGATTTTACGCACAAATACACCGAAAGGGTGCCCACGATTCTCCCGCGGTTTACGCACATATTCGGCGATCCTGTAGGGTACGCGGCGGGATACTATTCCTACAAGTGGGCGGAGGTTTTGGAGGCGGACGCCTTTACGCGCTTTGAAAAGGAGGGAATTTTTAATCCCGAAACTGGACGCGAATTTGCCGAAAAAGTTCTGAAAGTCGGCAATACAGTTGAAGCTTCGGAGGCGTTTAAAAACTTTATGGGAAGGGAGCCCGATGCGGCTGCGCTCGTCGAGAGGTCGGTGTCGGCGGAATTCCTCGACGGCGCGCCCGCCTAAGTTTTGGCGGAGAAAAACGCTATTAATGCTTGAAGTGCCTGCGCGGAAAATTATAGTTTTGCGGCATGAAATCTGTTAAAACATACTTTGCTGCGTCGATTTTCGCGCTGTCTCTTTCGTGCTTCGGGGGGCAGAAAACTGTGGATCTCTTCAACGGGGAAAACCTCGAAGGTTGGAAGTTTTTTGTCGAAAACTCCGCCGCCAAGCCCGGGGACGTATTTTCAGTCAAAAACGGCCTGATACATATAAAAGGCAAGCCGTTTGGCTTCATGTACACAGAAAACAAGTATTCAAATTTCCGCCTGCATGTAGAGTGGAAATACCCGATTGATGGCAGCAATAGCGGCATATTCCTCTTCCTGCAAGAACCCACAAAGGAGTTGTGGCCGAATGCGGTTGAATGCCAATTATGTTCCGGCAGGGCGGGGGACTTTGTGCTTTTGGGCGGTTCCGACGTATCCGAATACAAGGCTCCCGAGGGGAAGCCCCGCCCGAAATTCCCCGTGGTTGAAAGGTTTGTAAAAGATCGCGAAAATCCCATTGGGGAATGGAACAGTGCCGATATAATATGCAAGGACGGCAATATCGAAGTGTACATAAATGGAACTCTTCAAAACATAGGCACAAAATCCGCCCATTCCAGCGGATACATAGGCCTGCAAAGCGAAGGCGGAGACATACTTTTCCGCAACGTGCGGCTGACTCCGATTGATTAGCATATTTTTTATGTTTGTGATAAATCCGCCTTCGGGCGGATTTTTTTGTGGAAATGCGCGGCGACTACGATAAAAATAAAAAAATGAAAAATAGTTTTTTTATTTTCTGTGGGCTTGCGCTTTCGATGGCTTGCGCTTACTCGGACGGCGGGGATTATAAAAAACCGGTAGTGGAAGATGTCGACTTTTTCCCGAAATTCGAGTCGTTAAAGCCGCCGATTTTAATGCCCCAAAACGCAGAAATAAAAATTTCCGACGACGGCCATTTTCTCGTAAACGGCAAGCCGAGATACCTTGAAGGAACGCTGTTTTACGAAGGGGATTCGCTCTCGGTTGACGTGCCTACGTACGGATACCCGCCGTCGCTAAAATGGCTATACGAGACTACCCAAAACTACGAGGACCTGCAAAGAATCGGCTTTGACACTGTCGGCACGGGAATTCCCAACGACTGGATGCAAAAGTACCGCAAGCGTTTTATACACCTTAGAGCGAATGAAAAGATGTTCTTGCGCTATGCCCAAAGCGGGTTGCCTTTGTATGTGGATTTTACCGCCGCAGAATGGAGCCACGGAGGGCTTAAATATGAGGAGGGAATGGAGCCCTCGAAAGAGGCGTTTACTGTCCGCGGCAGTTCTTACCACTGGATGCCGTACTCGGCAAATACCAAAGAGGGGCGTCAGCTTTGGCGCGAAATGTGGGAAAGCGGCGTTCAATATTTGAAGAAATACTCCATAAAACCTTTCATTTACGAGCTTTTCAACGAGCCTATTTACGACGACCTCAGCGATTTCAACAAGCGCAAATTTGCGAAGGAAATGGAGGTCAAATACGGCGGAAAAATCGACAGGCTGAACAAAGACTGGGGAACTTCGTACGCGGATTTTGCGGAAATATCCGGATTTAAAAAATACGACGAAAACGTGGGGCTTTTCGTAGAGTGGATAAAATTCATGGAGGACTCCTTCGCGGATTTGTGCAAATACGGCGCGAAAATAATCCGCGAGGCCGACGGGCGTCCGGATGTCGGCATTTGCTTCCAGCCAATATTTTTGGACGGAAACAACGTTAATATCTACAAGACGAATAAAAGCCTGAATGCCGTATGCGCGTCCACCGGCGGCGGAGACTTTTTTCAGGCGCGCTACTTGAAGGCGATATCCGACGGCAAGCCGATTTTCGACGGCGAGACGTACATGGGGCACACCCGCGAATCGTTCCGCGACAAGATTCTAACGCAATACATGCGCGGTTTGAATGCTTCGTATCTTTTCAAATGGAGCCGCAGGCCAAACGATCCCGCGTGGAAGCTTCCGAATGGCGGGGTAAGGCTGGCAGAGATATTCCCGTACATGGTGTTGAATCCGTATGCGGTAAATCCACACGCTTTTCTAGGTCTGATGGACGCTAAAAAAATAATATCGGAAGTTGACGAACTTTTTACTCCGCGCAAAAGGGGTGTAAAAAGCGACGTGGCGGTTGTCTATTCATACCCGACAAACAGGCTGCAGCGCTACCCGAAAGCGCCGCCTTTGCAAACCGAGATGGAAAAGAAGCTGGCCGCTGCGCTCGAATACTCGCAGGTGCAGTACGACGTCGTTTTAGAAGAGCAGGCAAGGAGAGGCAGGCACAACAGGTATAAGGCGCTGTTTTCCGCAGGGGCGGCGGCCTACAAATATACTCCTCGCAAACTGCTCGATTACGCCGAGAGGGGCGGGACTCTGATTCTATTGTATGATGCGCTTACGCTCGACGAATACGGCCACCCGCTGAAAAATAACATAACCGGCATAGAATTCGGCGAGGACAAGAGCGCGGTGTCGGGAGAGCTCAAAGTTGGCGGAGCGGCAATGAAAGCTTTCCATTTTAAATCTGTAAAAATGCCTGACGACTGGAAGGCCATCGGATTTATAGATTCCGAACCTGCCATATGGGAAAAAACTGTCGGCAAGGGAAAAATGATTTTTATAAACGCGAAGGTTTCCGGCACAGACATGCGCAGGCTTGCTGTCGAGCTATTGAAGGGAGCGGGCGTGGAAAAGCTGTGCGAGATTGAAAACGCAATTACCGGAGCTTCTTGTGCGGCAGTGGAAATTGCAAAGGCGTCGGCAGAAGGAAAAGTAGGGTACATGCTTTTCAACCGATCTATGGACGCGGAGCCTGTAGCTATAAAACCTCCGGAAAACTTGGTATTTGCCGAGATTATATCCCGCAGAATTATCGAGCCGGACGCCGACGGAAGGCTTCTTATTTCCATGCCCGCTGGAAGCCCGGCTGTGTTTGTTGGAGTCGCGCCCGATGCCGCCGCCGAAACGTTCAAAGACTTCAAAAAACTGTCCGCCGACGATGCCGCGCGCGAAGTTTCCTCATGGTATAAAAAGATACGGGAGGAAAAGATGAAGTCTGAACAGGCGTATTACGCCGACGCCGCCGATTTGCGAACTGTCCCGATGAGAGAGTTTGTAAACCTCGATAGGAATGCTGAGCTGCCTACGGGAAATTCTAAGTCCGAGATAAAATCCCTGCCGTGGAGCGTTGAAAATTGCAACGGAATAGCGTTCGACTTTATACGCCCCGACCACAATAATAACCTCACCGCAATAGGACTGGGTGACTTCGGGAAATATGGAAAATTCTCAGAATTAAAAGGAGTAAAAATAGACTCGAAAGCCGCGTGCATATATTTCTTGCATGCCGCAGCGGGAGACGTTGACGGCGAAATAATGCGCTACATCGTAAGCTACTCCGACGGTTCCAAAGAGGAGATTCCCGTTGTCGCTGGCCGCAATATCGGCGCTTGGGATAAAATCCTCACTCCAGATAAAAACGCTGAAACCGCCCCCGGATTTATAGATCCCCAAAACCGCGGGCTGTATATATGGAAGTGGGAAAATCCAAACCCGAACAAGCTCGTGAAATCCATAGACGCCGTTTTGACGCGCCCGACTGCGGCGACGATAACAACCGGCATAACGGTCGAGACGCCAAAGGGAGACAGCGACTACGAGGTTTTGAAACTAAAACCCGCAGCGGAAAATCCCATAAAGTTTATAAATTGCGACAACGGAAAGTTCGACGGCAGATTTGTCGAGATGTCCGCCGCGAACATGCGGGGACATGCGAGATTCACTATGCTTCTCGACGCGCCCTGCAAGCTGCCTGAAAACGCTCCGGAAGGTAGCATAGCGTTCGACATTGAAGTTGGCGACAAGGAGCTTCCGCCGCGCTTTTATGTGGCTCTCGACAAAACCGTAAACAATGTGCGCTTTTCGTCAAAAGGCATGTTATATAAAATTGGCGCCGGGAAATACCGCGTGCAAATACCCCTCAATAAGCTGCTCAAAAACGAGGGCGATTCATTCGATAAAATAACAGTCCAGGTCGACGGCGCTCCAAGCGGCTTTAAGGATATTAAGATCGGCAACTTCGAGCTTATTGCCTACCGCGATAAAAATCCGCTGAGATGGGATTCTTTTGAATTGTCGGCATGGGGCGGAGTAAAGGCGGGTAAAGGCAGGGGATACATCGCCTTAGACATAGACAACGACAGCAACGACTGGTGCCTCGGAACGCTTAAACTGTTGCGCCCGCTTGCCGTAGACGGGAACTTCCGCAATAAGACCCTGACATTTAGAATCAACGGCGGCGAGGATATTTTGGGCAACAGGAATATCGGCGGACAGCCCTTCCAGATGTCGCTTGGCGTCGTTGGAGCGGACGGCAAAAAAGGCGGCTCGCAGACCCTTGTCATATCTAAGGGCGGCTTTATCTCAGGCGAATCTGTCGATACGTCTCCGACAACGTGGCAAAAAGTATCGATACCGATAGCCCGCATTTTCCCGAAAAATGCGGAGGACGTCAAAGAGATAACTTCCATTGCCTTGCAATATATGAAGCTGCCTTCCGACAGGGCGGGAGTTTGGATAAAGGACTTGCGATTGGAATAGACATGCCGCAGGATTTTTATCTGATAACTATAAAGATATTTGCCGGCACTTTTTTTAATTGCGCAGCAAAATAACACTTTGCCGGAAATAAAGCAAAAGGCGCGCTTGGATAAGTTCCGAGGCGTCTTTTTTATGGCGTATTTTTTAGCGGGTCGGAATTTGTGAAAACGCGCCGCATTAAAATTTGCGCAATGCACATGGGGTATGTCTAAAAGCGCGCAAAAATTGTTTTGCAATGCGCAAAATAGGGCGGGCGTGAAGCGCAAAATTAAAATACAGGTTGTGGAGCTAAAATATTCGCGCGTCATGGAAAATAAATTTTTGGGAATAAGAGCTTCGCAAAAAAAGTTCTGCGATAAAAAAGTTTGTTTGGCATGTGCTTTGCTTTTTGTTGCCAAACGCGCGGGCTCAAAAAAAAACACTTCGCGTTGTACGCGTAGCTAAGAAAGAATTTTTAAAGCGCCAGCCATAAGGCTAATATGTCCGAATGACTGAGCCAAACTTGCGGTTAGATTTTTACAAAGGCGCAAAAAAAGCATGCGCCATGGTGCATGCTTTTAGATTGCCATAGAGAGCCGGCAGGGACTCGGGATTACAATTCATTTGAAATATTTTCAATAGAATCGCTTGCCGCCTCCGATTCCTTTAAAAATTCCGAAACTTTTTCTGAGGCTTCTTTTAAAAGTTTTTCAAAGCGGCTTTCAAAAATCTCGCGGCGCGATTGGAGTATTTTATTTGTTGTTTGGGCGGTTTGAACGGAAGATTTTATCGATTGCGCCGTCGAAAGGTATGATATGACTCTCTTGGGATAATCTTGCGCCTTGGATATGTCGGAGTCGATTATGTTGTTGCATGAGTTGGCCTCGTCGATTGCCGCCAAAAGGAATTGTGTGATTTCCCTAATCTCAAACGATGCGTCTGAGATTTTTGAAAATTCCACGGAAAGTTTTTCGTTTTGTTGTTCGCGCTGCCAGCTTTTATTGCCTAAATTATTGGATTTAGCCATGGCGGTCACTGCCTCGTTTTTGTTTTTCATGACGCTTCCTCCAAAGCCGTTCTCATAATCATTGTTGCCCGCATTGCTGCGGCGATATTCGCCCATTTTAAATGGCGCGATTTTCCCCGGCGCGGAGAATATGGGGAGGCGTTTAAATTCCGCGTCTTTAAAGTCTTTTGATGTGGGGACTTTATTGTACATCAAGTCCGATAGCTTTGCAAAAGTTGCCATTAGATCTTTAGTCGCGCCGTTTACCTCTCCGGCTGTTTTTGCGAGAGACTTTTCAGACTGCAAATATTCGTCCGTAAGTTTTTCTAAAAATTCTTTTATATCCCGTATGCTTTCCTCGTTTTGTTTTTCGATGGAATCAAATTGTTGAATGTAGTCTTCGGCGAGTTTTAGCGCGGGTGGGACACCCTCGATTTTGGGCTCGGCAACAGATATGTTTACGAGCACTTCCGAGAGCTTTTGCTGGGCGGATTCCAGCGTGGCGGCGCCCTCCGCAAACTCCGTCTCTATATATTGAAATTCCCTTTTATTTTGGTACATGTCCCCCGGCCGTTTGGCGACCTCCGCGCGCATCTTTTCAATCGCGGCGTTTGTGGATTCGATTTTCTTGCGAGCAAGCGGCAGGATTTTCTCTATTTCTTCAAGCGTTGTCTTGGCGTCCTTAAAATTTTTTACATCTGAGTCGAAGCGGATTTTAAACGAGGAAATTTCTTTTTTAAGATCCTCTTTTGAGCGCTTTATGCTCGAGAAAATATCTTCCATAAGCGCGAAATTGGAATTTTTCTCCCTGAGAAAGTCCGTTTCGGATTTAAAAATGGAATTGGCTGATGACAGAAAATTACGCGCTTTGTCCAAGTCGTCAAAGGCGGTTTTTACGGTGCCTCTCGTTTCCTCTATCCTGTCGACGATATTTTTTGGTTCTGCAGAGGCTGCTGCGCATATAAATGCAGAAAATGCTGAAAATGCCAAAATTTCAAATTTTTTCATAATTTTCCTTTCCAAATTTTAGACGAAAATTTTTTCTTAACGTTTTATAACTTCTGAAAAAACAAATTTATTTTAGTTTTTTTGGGGACGTATTGTCAAACGTCGTTTCGTGGGGCGGCTACATCATAGACATTGGGTCGACGTCGAGAGTGTCTTCAACGTCTTCGTCCATGGGGAATTCCGCCCGCAGCTTTGTTATTTCGGCGACTGCCATGCGCACGTTTTGCGTGAAATACCAAATGTGCCACCTATAAAAATCCTCGGATTTTTCGAGAGGCGCCGGCGCTGGGCCGCGTATCGAACAAAAGTCGCCTATTTTTTTCTCTATCTCATTTGCCCATTTTTCGGCGTAAAATTCGAGCTTCTCCTCGCTCCTTGAGCGGAATATGTGCCGTATGAGCCGCGTGGAAGGCGGATAGCCGTATTCTACGCGGTTTGCGAGCTCCTCCTCCAAAAACGACTCCATGTCGTCCCGCTTGGCGTATTGTATCGGTGCGGACTCGGGCGTCATTGTCTGCACGACAACCTCCCCTCTTGCCTCGCCCCTGCCGGCGCGCCCCGCGACTTGCACTATCAGCTGGTATGTCTTTTCCGCCGCGCGAAAGTCGGGCATGTGCAGGCTTATGTCGGCGTCGATTATCCCGACGAGCGTCACGCGGGGGAAGTCGAGCCCCTTGGCTATCATTTGCGTGCCGACAAGTATGTCGAGCTTGCCGCGGCGGAAGTCTCCGAGTATTTTGCGGTAATTGTCGCGCCGCTTCATTGCGTCGCGGTCCATGCGCCCTATCCGCGCGGCGGGGAACATCGCAGATATCGCCTCCTCGATTTTTTGTGTTCCGGCGCCGCGCCATTTCGCCTTTGGTGAGCCGCATTTTCTGCATGCCCGCGGGGCTTTTGCGGTGTATCCGCACAAATGGCATTTTATAATATCCTCCTTCTTATGCCAAGTCATGCTAACGGAGCAGTGCGGGCATTTCTCGACTTCGCCGCAGTCGGGACATTCAAAAATCTTTGAATATCCGCGCCTGTTTAAAAATAAAATCGCCTGCTCCCCCTCGTCGAGCCTTCGGGCGAGTTTTTCCTTTAAAATATTGGAAATGCCTATACCGGGTTTCTCGCGCTTCATATCTACTATGAATACCGACGGCATTTTGCTGCCGTCAATCCGGTGCGCTATTTTGGAGAGCGCGTATTTGCCGGTCTTTACATTGTGGAGCGTTTCAAGGGCGGGGGTAGCCGAGCCCAAAATGCAGGCGCAGCCGGCGAGTTTTGCACGCATTACGGCGACGTCCCTGCCGTTGTATCGCGGCGACTTATCCTGTTTATAGGCTGTGTCGTGCTCTTCGTCCACTATTATAAGGCGCAAGTTTTCAAGCGGCGCAAATATGCAACTTCTTGCGCCTACAACCACTTTCGCTCCGCCGCGCGCGAGCGCCCGCCAGGCGTCGAGCCTCTGGCCGTCGGTGAGCCCGCTGTGCCATACCACGAGCCCGCAGTCTCCGAGGCGGCTTTTCAGCCTTCCGACAGTCTGGGGGGTGAGCGCTATTTCCGGCACGAGGAAAATGCACGTTCCGCCGTCGTCGAGGGCTTCCTTCATTGCCCGCATATAGACTTCCGTCTTGCCCGAGCCCGTCACCCCGTAGAGCAGGCGGGTTTTGAAGGCGTGGGCGTTTATATCGGAAGATATTTCGTCGAAGGCCTTTTGTTGCTCGGGGTTGAGCGTAGGAGGGGTGGGGGATATTGTCTCGGCGTCGGACAAATCGTCGTCAAACGATGTGCGCCTGACTTCCTTTTTGCGCTGGACAAGAAGCCCTTTTTTTACGAGGGCGTCTATAATTGGAGGATTTGTCTGGGCGAGTTTTATGAGGGCGGATTTTAGAATGGCGTCGGGGTATCCGCGCATGAATTCGAGAACTTTGCGCTGCTGTGGGGCGCGGGTGGTGGCAGCTATAATCTCGTCGTCGGACATCTGGCGCGGCATTGAGATTTCGGAGACCTCTTGGGCGCTTTTGCCGGCGCGGACCACTGCGGGAATCATTGATTCAAAAATTTGCCTGAGCCCGCAGCCGTAGTATTCCGACATCCATTTTGCAAGTTTTAGGAGCTCGCCTGTCAGAACGCGCTCTGGCTGCGCAAGCGAGCGCAGCGGGCGCAATTTAAACCCGCTTTGCGCTTCAAAAGAGTCGGCCGGGCGTATTTCTATGACGATCCCGCAAGAATTTGAGGAGCGCACGGGGACATTAACGAGCGCGCCTACAGAAAGCGGTTCGAGGCTTTCTGGAATCGAGTAGGTAAGCGGGCGTTCTATGCCGCTAAGAAGCAGTACGGTTGCTGCGCGTTTTAAATTGCGCGACATTTTATTTGGCGGCGGGCGCGCCCTGATTTGCTCCTGCGGGGTTCTGGGCGTTGATTTCCGCGATTTTGCGGAGTATGTCGGAGTAGGCTCTTATTATGCCCATGCCTATAGAAGTTCTAAACTTTAAGGAGTTTTTTTCGATGTATCCGAAAGTTTCAGAGTTCCCAATTTTCCCGTCGAAATCCACTCCGAATATTGAGAAAATCTTCTTTATTATCTGGGCATTGTTTATTATTAGGACAATATTTGCGTTGGCTGCGGAGTATTTTTTTAGGGGGTATTCGGAAGGGGGATTTTTTATTTTGGCGACCGCGTCAAAAAGCGATTCGCGGGAGAAGGCTGTGACTGAATATTTGCCTTCTTTTGCGATGTAGACTTTTTGCGCGGGCATATCGGGGAGGAATGACTGTGTGATTTCGCAGAAACTTATGCCGCCCTCGTTTTTAATTTCAGCCTCGAACGACGAATTTGGAACAGCAGATTTTAGCAAGTCGAAGCTTGCACTCCCCGATAGCTTGACAATTTCTTCGAGCGAAAGTGGAGTTTCGGAAACATTTACAGACTGTATCTGCGCTATGGACTGCAAGTTTAATGCTCCGGCGGAAGTTGTGGTCGAGGCGACCATATTGACCGCGGATTTAACCGCATTTTCCGGTATGTTTAGCGACTTAAAAATTGGGCTCATCATTTTCCCGTACGATTGCGCCGCCGCCGCCCCGTTTAACGATGTCAAAGCGGTTATCATGTAGTCTTGCGGTATGAAAGCAGCTTCGTCGACGCGCTTTTTTATCGACATAGAGTTTATCAGATTGGCGATGTCCGTGCCTTCTTTTGCCACAAATTCCGACTGGTTTACAATCGAGTTTCCGTCGTAGTCAAAGCTCGTTTTTATTTCTTCCGTTTGGGATAGTATATTTTCAAAATACTCGAAGGCGTATTTTTCCTGGGGAAGCTGGGGGAGAGGTACGGAGTCCAATAGTTTTTTTGCGTCGCGGATTGCGATAGAGAGGCCGTAAACGCTTTTAGTGGCGGTCGATATTGTTTCGTCGGCGTAGTCGGATACTTCGGCTTCCGGGGTTCCGTCCAGCTGCAATACGAGCCAGCCGTTTTTTTCCGCCTTGCGCAATTTCGCGTGCTCGGCGAACTTGTATATTGCTGAGTCTTTAGAAGCTTTTACCGCCATAAAAAGCTGCGGGGCGGAAGCTTTCCCAAATGCGGCCAAGGCGAAATTTTCCTTCGGATCTATCCCCTCGAAGTTCGGGTAGCCAAATTGCGAGAGCATCAAGGCAAGCGTCATTTCCAACTGCGGATCCGGATAGACTTTCCTCATAATGTCTGACACGTCCGAAAAAAACTTCTTTGGAGTCTCGACAGAGATGCTAAGCCACGGTTTATCAACCGCGAAAGAGTATGCGCAAATTAAGGCGGAGACAAGTAGGGCTGCTATTTTTTTCATGCTTGGGAGAGTTTTATTATAATTTGGATTGAAATCGAAAATATTTCAAGAACCGATTTCCTTTTAAACGGGCAATTTTGCTTTTTTGCGCTTATTCAGATTCTTGGGAAGTCAAAATGCCAGCCAAAATATTGGCGCCATCGCGCTTTGCGGCTAATCTCTTTTAGGGTCGGCAATGTCTCGGAGTATGTCCCCGAGAATGTTGAAACAAAGAACAGTTGCAAATATTGCGATGCCCGGGGTCAGCATCCACCAGAATCCGAGCATGAGCACTTTTGTGTCGTTTTGCGCTTGGGCGAGCATAAGCCCCCAAGATGCGGAGGGCTCTTGGATACCGAGCCCCAAAAACGACAGCGCCGCCTCGCCGAGGACGTATGCGGGAATCGATAGGGTCGCCGCGACAATCAGGTAGCTGAGGACATTCGGCAGAAAGTGCTTCACTATTATTTTTACGGGAGACTCTCCCATGGCCTTTGCCGCCTGTACATACTGCGTGTTTGCGAGCGAAAGCGACATTCCCCTTATAACGCGCGCCGTTCCCGCCCAGCCGAGAGCGGAGAGGATTATTACTATCATTATGTACATTTGCGCGCTGTCGAAATGCGGTGCAAGGGCAGATCGCATTGCAAGCAGCAAGTATAGGCTGGGAATTGCCATTAGAAATTCCACAAACCTCATTGCGATAAAGTCGAAAGCTCCGCCAAAATATCCCGCAAGCCCTCCGACAAGGAATCCGAGCACCATAGTTATCGCGATTCCGACAAAGCCTATGCTCAGCGATACCCTCGCCCCGTATAGCAGTCTGGAAAACACGTCTCGCCCGGTTGAGTCCGCCCCGAGCAGATATACGCGGGCGTCGGGCTGGGCGGATTCCACTCCGAACAGGCGGGTTTTAAAGGGTATAAGCCCCAAAATCTTGTAGTTGCTGTCCTCGTCGCGCACGAAAAATTTAAGCGGCAGGCTTTCGCCCTCGATAGGCTCGTATTTTGCGATGCTGGGGTCCGACTGGCGGTAGCATTGGACGCGCAAGGAACCGTCCTTAAAGAATATGGCTGACGGCGGGTGGAATGATTTGTCGAGGCACTGCTCGGTGGGCTCGTACGGGGCGAGGAACGGCGCGAGAATCGCCGCTGCGTACAGAACTGCGAGAATCGCGAGCGCCGTGGCACCGCGCGGCGAGCGCAATGTCTGCGGGAGCAGGTTCTTGCAGAAAAATACAGCCGCCCAAACGAGCCCCGCAACCAGCAGCACGCATAGTACAGCTGCCGCCGCAATGAGCACGGCAAACGACGCCGACTTTAAAAATTCAAGAAATGCCGGATATGTCTCCGAAGCCCATGTCAGCACTGCCGCCGCGAGAGCCGCGAGCGCGGTAAATGCCGCTATCGCCTTCGTCGGCGCCTTTTCGCGTTCGAGCCTAATCCGCGGGTCTGCGAGCGCGAGAAGAATATCCGCCAACAGCTGCCCCACAACAAGCATTGCGCAGCCTATCACGACCCCCGCCATTACGACGTATTGGTCCTGCTTTATTATCGCCGCGTATATAAGCTGTCCAAGCCCCGGATAGTTCATCACGTTTTCCACGAGCAGCGCGCCCGACAACAACCCCGCGAATGCAAACCCGAAAGAAGTTATCACTGGGTTTAGGGCGTTTCTTAAAACGTGCTTAAACATTATGGCGTTTTCGCTCATTCCTTTGGCGCGCGCCGTTGTGACAAATTCCGCGCGCGAGTAGTCCAGAAAATTCCCCCTCATCACCCTCATCATCGAGGCGATTCCGCCAACGGACAAAACGAGAGTCGGGAGAATCAAATGCTCAATCCAGTCCCAAACCTTTCCCGCAGGAGAGAGGAAGTCGTGGAGTATCGACACTTGCCCGCCCGTCGGGAAAAGCCCTGTGACCGCCGCAAACAAAACGGCGAGCAGCGCGAGAAAAAAGTATGGAATGCTTAGCGCGGCGTAGGCTAAAAACGCGCTTAGCTTGTCGAAGACCCCGTCCCTTTTTACGGCTGCGAGCACCCCGAGCGGTATCGATACGGCGTAAATTAGGAAAGTGCTTGCAAGAGCGAGCAGCAGGGTGGGAAAAATCCTTTGCCCGACGAGTTCCGTCACCGGTATTTTATAGCTCCAAGAGTATCCGAAGTCGGGGCTGCCGAAGTACACAAGCGAATGTTTGCCGCGCTCGTTTTCAGGGAGCAGCAAATTTGTTTTTAGGGGGGAGACGGAGTTTAGCCACCTTCCGTATTGCACGTACCACGGCTTGTCGAGGCCAAGCCTTATTTCCTCCTGCTTCACTATCTCCGGGCTTATGTCTTTCGAGTTGCGCGCCTCGCTTAGAAAATCCCCAGGCGACAGGTACATCAGCAAAAATACGAGCGCGCTGATGCCGATCATTAGCGGTACCATTGATAGCATTCGTCTTGCGATGAATTTTAGCATTTTCTTAGCGTTTTTCTGAATCCCCTTCGTAGAGCTCGTCGATATTCCATATTACAGAGCCTATCGGCGGCACCCGGACATTTTCCCATTTCTTGGAGACTCCTGAATAGCTCATTGGCGTTATTAAAAACAGGAGAGGGAGCTCTGTGGAGAAAATATTTTGCATTTCGTCGATGAGGGCTTTTCTCTTGTCGGGGTCAAACTCAACTTCTTGGGCGTCCATTATTTCGTCTATGCGCTTTTCCCAGTCGGTTGCTGGAGTTTTTTGGCGCGGATTCCAGACGTGCAAAAAGCCGTCCGAACGGTATATCGCCTTGCCTCCTGAGGGGTCTCCGCCGCCGGTGAAACCCATAAGGGCGGCTTCGTATTCAAATGTGTTGTCTATTTTTGAAATCATAGTCCCGAAATCCATGAATTTCAGCTTCACCTCAATGCCAACCGCCCTCATGTTTTCGACAAACGTAGTCGCCATTGAGGTTGAATTTTGGGAGCCGTCGGCGACAATGAAATCGAAACATACTGGATTTTTCTGGGCATCGAGCAGGCGGCCGCTTCGGTCGTAGGAAAAACCTTGCGATATGAACATCTCGCGTGCGGTTTCGGGCGAGTATTCATATTTTGGGGTGTTGGGGTTGTGCCATTTCTTGTTTGCGGGAGAGATTATCCCGTCGAGCTTTTGGGCGCGCCCGAACCATACGCTTTTTATCAGGCCGTCCCTGTCTATCGCTTTCATAACGGCCTGCCTGAATGTTTTGTTTGCAAACCATTTTAACTTGTGCGGCTCTACATACGGCTTGCCTTCGGGCGAATAATTCGGGTTTTGATTGAACCAAATAAAATATATGCCGGTGTCCGGGCCGCGCTCATAGATTTTAAAATTGTAGGTGTCGGCGTAGTTTTTTACCCACGCATAGTCGTTCGCCCCGACGCTCGACGCGTCGCATTGGCCGGTTGCAAATAGAATTGTCGATGTATTTGCGTCGGCGACAAACTTGTATATCAGGAAGTCGATGTAGGGCAGGCGAGCCCCATTTTTATCGGCGCGCCAATAGTGCGGATTCGGCATTAGCACCAGCCTCTCCCCGGGCTTGTACGAAAATATTTGGAACGGCCCCGACGCCGCAATTTCCGACGGGTTTGAAATCGCCGTCTGGGTCGACCACGCCCTTTGGAACGAACCGTCGTCGGCGGACTTTTGCAGCTTATGCTTCGGAAGTATGCCTACAAACCCTATGTCTGTCATAAACGGGGCGTACGCCTTTGCCGTCGAAAACTCCACTGAATACTTGCCCGTTTTTTTGAATTTTACGGGTTCAGAACCTATGGTGTACTGCCCCGCGTACCTTGAAGGATAGCGCAATAGCGGCTTGCCGGTTGACTTGTCGATGACAGGCTTGCCGTCCGGGTCGAGCTGCGGGGCGAATATTGTCTGAAAGGTGAATACAACGTCGTCCGCCGTTATTTCCGCGCCGTCGCTAAATTTTACGCCCTCGCGCAGATGGAAAGTGTACGTCTTTTTATCTTCTGATATGCTCCACGATTTTGCGAGGGCGGGGATTGTCCGCATTGTGAACGGATCGACAGTCACGAGCGGAGAGAGCATCAAGTCTATTATCTGCGACGAATATATATCTGTTGCAATAAGCGGGTTGAATGTCTTTGGTTCCTGGGCTGCAGCCAGCACGAATACGCCGCCGTAATTTCCGGGGGCGCATTCCGATATTTCCACGTCTTTCGGCAGCGGAAATTGCCCGCGCTTTATTTCCGGCGGCCGCGTGCATGCGCACAGTGCCGCGGCGAGCACAATCGCGGCGGCTTTCGGAAGGTTAATCGTCATTTCTTGTCGTCAGGATTTTCTTGAAATTCTTTTTTGTCCCCATTTTCCTTTGACGCTTCTGATGCGGGTTTCGTTCCGGATTTTTCTGAATTTTCCGCGCTTTCAGAGGATAGCCCCGCATTTTCGGTGTCGCCGTGTTTCTCTGCTTGGGCTTCGGAATCGGCAGAGGGACTTTCGGCGCCGTTAGAAGGAGTATCGGTGCCGCCGTCCGACGGCGGAGGCGGGTTGTTGAGACTCCAATCGGGCGTCATGTAGGAGGTATCGGGCCTGTTCAAGTCCCAATCGGGGCTGAAATCGGGCACGGGTCTGGAGGGAGTCCCGTAGTCTATGTACGAAGATCTATAATCTTCCTCGTAATAACCCATTCCGTAGTCGTCGATTCTATTTGGGTCGTAGTCTTCGGGAAGTTCGTAGTGCGACCTGTCTATTTCTCCGTATTCCGAGCCTGGCTCCGCAACTATTTCAGACTGCGATTCTTCGAGCTTTTCCGCCTCCTCTTCGGCGAGCCTTTCTTTCGCGACTGTTTTTGCGTATTCTTTGCGCTCTTTTTCCTCCTCGATTGCTTCGAGTTTCTCGCGTTCGGCTTCGCGGCGCAATTTTGCACGCCGCATTTTCTTGCCCAACCTCAGCGCAACTTCGTACATCAGATAGAGCGGAATTGTGAGGGATACTTGGGTTATCGCATCAGGAGGCGTTATTACAGTCGCGAAGATCAAGATTATCAGGAAAACCATTCGGCGGTTGTTCTCGAGCCATTTTACGTCGAGTATGCCGACGTAAATCAGTATAAACTCGACGAGCGGCAGCTCGAATGTTATGCCTACTGCAATAGTCAGGAATATGACCATGCTGTAGTACGACTGTGCGTCCGGAAACATTTCAAGCTGCATTCCCTGGGACATCCACGACATAAACGCAATCCCCATCGGCAGCATAAAGAAAAACGCGAAACACACTCCTATTGCGAAGAGTATGATTGCGGCAATTATTCCCGGCAGCAGGACGTCAAGCTCCTCCTTTTTTAGCCCCGGCGCTATGAAGCGCGCCGCAAAATAGAATGCTGCAGGCAGCGACAAGCCAAGCGCACCCAGAAACCCGACGTAAAAATAGACTATTATGGGGGTTGCAAAGCTCATGGAGCGCAGTTTGATGTCGGCGTACCACGGGTTTGACGGCTTGCTATCCTTAAATAGAACTATTGAATCGTCTTTCGGCTCTATGAAAAACGGGCCTGTCTTATTTTTTTCGTCGCCGTCGGAGACCAAATACACCGGGCCAATGCGCTCGGTCTTGACTTCCGTAACTTGCTCCGTCCCCACCCACTTCGACAAAATGTTCTTCGCCGAATTCAGCGGATAGAGCATCATCGAGTTGAAGTAGTGGAAAAATACCAGCACTAAAATCAGGGCGACCGAAAAGAACGCCAATGTTTTTAGTATGACAAACCTCATTTCCTCGAGGTGCTCGAGGAATGTCATTTCCGACGGGTCGTTTTCTCTTTCTTCGGGCATGCCTATGGCTTTTTACGCCGCGCGGAGCTTGCGTTTTTTTGAGAGTTCGGCGCAGATTGCGTCGAAGACTTTATTTACCTCGTCGGTTTGAAGCGTTCTTTCGTTGGAGCGGAAGCGCAGGGCGTAGGCGAGACTTTTTGAGCCTTCGGGGAGTCCGGCGCCACGGTAAATGTCGAATATTTCGCAGGATTCGAGCTCGAAATCCGCGCCTTTTAGCGCCTGTTTTGCGATTTTCAAAATATCGTTTGTGACGTTTTGCGCGCTTTCGGATTCTTCGACGACAACTGCAAGGTCGCGCGAGGACGGCGGGAACGCTGAAAAAGCCTTGAATTTTTCCGCAGCCTTTTTGCGCGCTGCGACATCCGCGCGGAAGGATATTTCGCCCGCCCAGACATTTTTATCAATTCCGCGCT
Source organism: uncultured Opitutales bacterium (assembly GCA_900545705.1). Classification (GTDB taxonomy): domain Bacteria; phylum Verrucomicrobiota; class Verrucomicrobiia; order Opitutales; family Intestinicryptomonadaceae; genus Merdousia. The sequence goes on from URAK01000009.1 coordinate 83,370, forward strand.
CGCGCAGGTGCGCCACGGAGATTGCGCCAAACCTTATCCTAAATCCCTCGCGCTTTTCCGAGCCGCAGCCGGCGGAGAAGCCCGCCTCCCAAATTGGCTCGCCGGAGACTTCCGCAAAGTTTAGCCGTGATGCGTCCACGCCGAGTATTGAGAGCAGGTCGGAGACGAGGCGCTTTGCCGTATAGAAGTCGGCGCGAGCAGGCTTGGACCACGACTGTTCTTGGGAATCACAGGCGAGTACAAATGCAGTCGCCGAGAGCTCGCTTATCTCTCCCGATTTTTCAGCTGTGAAAATCTCACCGTTTTCAAAGAAGCCAAAGAATCCGTTGGCGTTTGAGAGGTTTGTCTGGACGACATCCAGCAGGCCGTCTACAAGCGACGCCCTAAGACTGTCTTGATCCGATGTAAGGGGGTTTGAGAGCCTCAAAAATTCTGCGTTCGCGTATAGGCGCGTTTGTTTTGCGCTGTCTTTTAGTGTGTAGTTTTGGCATTCGTTGAGCCCGCGCGAGCAAAGGTAATCGGCGGCGGCGCAGTTGTATTTGTAGAGCGGGTCGTCGTCGCGCAGCTGCACTGCCGAGACGAGTTCGGCGTCCGGAATCCTGTCGGAGCCTATCATTCTGACATATTCCTCGACCAGATCTACGGGCCTGTCAACATCGCTTCTGAAGGTTGGAACTGTCACTAGCCATTGCCCGTCGCCCTCGCTCTCGACGCCGAATCCAAGCCCGAGGAATACTTTTTCTATCTCCTCCGCCGGCGCTTCGAAGCCTATGCTGTCTTCTATAAACTTGCGCGAGATTTTTATTTTGCGGTCGCTTCTTGGCATTGAGCCCGCGAGGCACGCAGTTTCGACAATTTCCCCGCCTGCTGTCTCAAGTATCAGATCCGCCGCGCGCCTGCCGGCTTCGAGCGTTCCGTTCGGGTCGACGTCGCGCGCAAACCTGTAAGAGGAGTCTGTGCTTATCGAGTATTTGCGGCTTGTGGAGCGGATATTGCCGGGGTTAAAGTACGCGGCTTCTATCACTACATCGACAGTGTCGTTTTCAACTTCGGAATTTAATCCGCCCATGACTCCCGCCATTGCCACCGGACCGGAGGCGTCGCAAATGAGGGTCACGTCGGTTGAGAGCGTGTGGATTTTTTCGTCGAGAGTCTGGATTTTTTCGCCCTCGGAGGCTTGGCGCACTATGATTTTTTTGCCGCCTATCTTGCGGGCGTCGAAGGCGTGCAGAGGCTGCCCGTACTCCATCAAGACGTAGTTTGTGACGTCGACTACATTGTTTATGGAGCGCAATCCGACTGCTTCAAGGTCGCGCCTCATCCATTCGGGGGAGGGGGCGATTTTCACTCCTTTTATTGAAATTGCGTTGTAGAGCGGGCAGTTGGGTGTTTTTAGCTCCACCGATTCGAGAAGCCCGCCTTCGGGAGTTGTTGAATATTTGGGGGAGTATTTTAGCTCCGGCTTTTTAAGGGTTCTGCCGAATTTTGCGGCGAGCTCGCGCGCAATGCCAATGTGGCTTAGGCAGTCGCCGCGGTTTGCGGTAAGTTCTATCTCAAAAACAGTGTCGGAGTCTGTGAAAACGTCGTTTATGGGAGTCCCGATTTCTGGGCGGTTTTCGAGAATCAACAGCCCGCTGTGGTCCTGACCGAGCCCGAGTTCGCGCGCGGAGCACATCATTCCGTTGCTCATCACGCCGCGCAGTTTGGACTGCTTTATTTCAAATCCTTTTCCGTCTTCCGTGGGAAGCTTTGCCCCTATTAACGCGACTGGTACCCTGTCGCCGACCTTGTAGTTCGACGCTCCGCAAACAATTTGTATCGGTTCGGCATCGGGGGAGATTTTTACCATGCAGACGCCGAGATGGTCGGAGTCCGGGTGCGGCTCGCGCGAGAGTATCTCGCCAACTACGACTTTGTCGAGTGGCTTCAAACCTGTCGTCTCGATACCCTCGACTTCAAGGCCGAGCATCGGAAGCGCTTCCGCAATTTCATCGACAGACACTCCGTCGAGATCGACGTATTTATTCAACCATTTCAAACTTGCTTTCATTTCGGGAAAATCCTCCTTTTATTTTGAACGGAATTGGCGCAGGAAGCGGACGTCGTTTGTGTAGAAGTGCCGAATGTCGTCGATTGAGTGCATGAGCATTGCAACTCTTTCAACTCCCAGCCCGAATGCGTATCCGCTGTATGTTTTTGGATCGAGACCAACATTCTCAAGCACGTTTGGGTCGACCATTCCGCAGCCCATTATCTCTATCCATTTTCCGCTGAGCCTTCCAATGTCGGAGCTCATGAAGTCAACTTCAAAGCTCGGCTCGGTGAACGGGAAAAAGCTCGGGCGCAGGCGCGTTTTCGACGACTTCCCGAATAGGTTTTTGAAGAGGTAGTCGAGGATTGCCTTCAAGTCGGTGAGTTTTACTCCTTTGTCGATGCAAAGGCATTCTATTTGGTGGAAGTTTGCCGAGTGGGTTGCGTCGACAGTGTCGCGCCTAAATGCGCGCCCCGGCGCCATGATTCTTATCGGCGCGCCCTCCTTCATCATTGCGCGTATCTGCACGCTCGAAGTGTGGCTGCGCAAAAGGTAAAGTTCGTCGGCGTGCTTCGACACGTTGGAAACTTTTGCGTCGCGCGGCATGAACAGCGTATCCTGGGCGTCGCGCGCAGGGTGGTTTGCGGGTGTGTTCAGGGCGTCGAAACAGTACCATTCGGTTTCGAGGTCTGAGGCTTCGGCTACGGTGAATCCGGCGCGCTTAAAAATGTCGCATATCTTGCGGATTGTTGCAGAAAGGGGGTGGATTGTTCCGCGGCGCACTTCGTAGGGGGGCAGGGAGATGTCGGGCTTGGCGCCGAGCGACTTTGCCATTTCGGCGTTTTCGAGGCGCGCGTATGCCTCGGCGATTAGCGGCTCTATCTGCGACTTCGCAAGGTTTATAAGTTTTCCGACAACTGGTCTTTGCGCTTTGTCGAGCGTGGGAATGACTTTCATCAGCGCCGTCAATTCGCCTTTTGGCCCCGTTATGGAGGCGGATATTTCCGCTACTTCCGTTTTTGTTTTTGCGGCGGGAAGGGCGGATTTTGCCTTCTCCAATATTTCGTTAATTTTGTTTTCCATTTCGGTTAAAAAAAAATAGTCTTGTATGCAACGCGCGCCGTGCGGATTTGCTTTTTGCGCGTTCTCAATTAAATTGGTTTAGTCAAGTTTTTTAGGCGCGGGTAGGCAAGCATTTTTTTGCCTATAACGCCTTATTGGTTTATTGAAAATTTTAGGGGCGCGTGGGGAAAATTTTCATAATTTTTATAGTAGTAAAAAAATATCCTGATAGCGCGGGCAGATTTTTTGGCGCAAAAATACCTGTTTATTAGTTATGCGAATGTGGATTTTATCGTCCGCAATATATTCTGCCTTTAAGCCTAAAATTTAATTTTACGCTCCAAAAGATTTTTTATAATGCCGGCTTTTGTGGCTTTTTTTATAATAACCCACTATTCAAAGATTTTTTTTAGAGTTGGTCATTAAATTTGAATACACTAGATTCTCATGTCTCAAATGAATTTGCTTTTAGTACCGCAGGTGGCAATTCGGGAAAGCTTTAAGTCAAGGCTTATTCCCTATGGCTGCGTATTAAAATCTCTTGCATTATCAGTCTTTGATTGGGACTGTTTCCTTAAAAGTGGAAACGTATGAGGCGGCAACCCCGGCAGGTGTTATGCTTTGGTTGTGACTGCCATTCTCAAAAATAGAAACTTGAAGCGCTTTGCCGGTAAGCCGCCGCTTATTGGGCATAAAAAAAAGCGCGCCTAAAATGGCGCGCTTTTTTTTAACTTGTTTTAACAGACTACTTTTTTATGGAGTCGAGAACCTTCTTGACGAGAGCCGAAAAAGCTGCTTCGTCGTTGATAGCCAACTCGGAGAGCTGTTTTCTGTCCATCTCGATATTGAGGTTTTTGAGGGCGCCCATAAATACGCTGTATTTAAGGCCGGCCGCTCGGCAGGCAGCGTTGATTCTGGCAATCCAGAGGCTGCGGAATTCGCGGCGGCGTACTCTGCGGTCTCTGTACGCGTATTTGCCCGCGCGTTTAACCGCGTCTTTAGCGTAGCGGAACAGGCGCGATTTGTTGCCGAAATAGCCCTTGGCGGCTTTCAGCGTGCGCGCTCTGCGCTTGCGGGACGCTACTGAACTTGTTACTCTTGGCATGTTTTTTTACTCCTTGATTTATTTTAGTCGCCTGGGGGTCGCCTTCACCCTTGCGGCGGATTTTCATTAGGTGCTTTTTTGATTACGCAAACGGGACGGCCTTCTTGACAATCGCCGCGACACCCGCGGAGGCGTGCTTGTCGTGCCCCATGGTGCGCCTCTGCTTTACGCTCTTCGCGCTGAGCAGGTGGCGCTTGCCGGGACTGCGGCGGAGCACTTTGCCCGATGCCGTAATCTTAAAGCGTTTCGCTATTGATTTCTTAGTCTTCTGCATTTTCTTTTGGATTAAGAAAGTTCTTTATGCAATACGATTGAAATTTTCTGTAAAGAAAAAAAAGCGTTTTTTTGGAATTTTTCATGTCTTGGATTGCGAATTAAGCATGTTAAGTTCCAAAAAACGTAATTTTTTAATAGTGTAAATGCGCGGCATTAGCTTGCGAATTTTTAAATAATTGGCGGCGAAAGGAGGTCTCTAAATACGTTCGGCTGCCTCGTCAATATGCGAAAATGCGCCCGACAATATCTTATGCGCGCAATAAGCTCTGCCGCAGCTACAAACCCTTCGGCAAACTCCGCCCACTTCGAGCGTCCTCAACATATGCACACACTCCCAAAAGTAGTCCGTAAATGTCTATGTACCCGAACTCCGCCTATTTTAGGCGCGCGCCCAAAACCAAAGTCTCTTTGCAGTAACCTTAAAGAAATGTGATTCCCGCATGCACGCAAAAAAACTTCCGATAAGCACCGCGCCTACCGGCTTGCGCGTATATATTTTCCCGCAAGTGCGCGAAAAACTTTATATTAAATTTCCAAAGCGGCAAGTATGGCAGTTTTTCAAGTGCGCGAGGTGCGCGCGAAAATTCCGGCTTCCGGGTTATTCGTATCTTGTGATGATTATCTCTTTTTTTCGCAATCGCGCAAAAAATCTCAAATGTAGAAACATGCTGTATTAAACCTATGGGGCATTTGGCGACCACATTTCCCGGCCGCGCGAAAAAAAACGAAAAAATGGAATTGCGATGAAAATAGACCTAAATCTCTTATATGCGCCCGCACGCAAGACTTATAAAAATGGGCAAAGCGGTCTTTCCCCGCATGGCAAAGTCCATAATACTTTTTATAAGGGTAAAAAAGTGTTGAAGCCTTCGCGGTATTCTGACAAAACTCGGGAATGAAAAAAACAAGTCTGCTTGTGTCCGCAGCGGCGGGCGCCATATTGCTTTGCTCGTGCGGGATAATACGCGAGACCGCCCTGAAAAATGACGACGTCGATCTATGGTCGTTCGGAAAGGATCTCTCATTCTTTTCTCAATACGGCGTGGAAACTATGATACTATCGCAAGGAGACTCCGTTGTTGCCGTATCACCTGCATTGCAGGCGAGAGTCCTGACTTCGTCGTACGATGGCTCGAAGGGGCCGAGCCTTGGATGGATAAACAGAGTTCAGCTCGCATTCAAAAAAACCGAGCCGCAAAAGGCGCAAATCGGCGGAGAGGATCGCTTCTGGGTCGGGCCGCAAGGGGGAGAGGGTTCTATATTCTTCACAGGCGGGGCTTCGTTCATGGGTGAAAATTGGAAAATTCCGGCGTTTATGTCGTCGGAGCCTTGGACTCTCGTCGGGCGAAATTCCTACCGCGCAAAATTTGAAAAGACCGCCGAATTTGAAAACAATAAAGGCAGCAAATTTAAAATAAAGGCCGAGCGCGAGATTTCCGTACTAAACAGAAAGCATGTCACAGACATACTCGGCATAGAGATACCTGAGTCGGTCGATATAGTAGCGTTCCAGTCGTTCAACAAGCTTACAAATGCTGGCGACAAAAAGTGGACCCCCGATAGCGGAATGTTAAACATAAGCGTGCAGTCGTGCTTTAACGCGAGCAGAAAGACTTACGCCTTCATACCCTACCGCCCGGGCGACGCTGCAAAACTTGGCGACATAGTCAGGGACAACTTTTTTGAAACCTCTTCGGCCAGTTCTTCCGACGGAAGGCTTGTGGTGGATCCCTCATTCATAAAATACAAGACGGACGGCAAGGCGATGGGCTCGATAGGCGTATCGGCCCTGCGCAGCGAGGGAATCGCCCTGAGCTTCGACGAGGCAAATAGAGTTTTAACAGTCATATTATACATAAAACCCTCCGATGCGAGGGCGTATTTGCCCTCATCGTGGCGGAGAGTCTCAGAAAAGATGGACGGCGACGCCATAAGCGTGTTCAACAACGGCCCGCTGCCTGGCTCGAACGCGCCGGCCGACGCCTATTACGAGATTTCCACATACTCCCCAGCGCTGTCGCTCGAACCAGGCAAGTCGCAATTCCACCTCCAGCGGACTTTCCATTTCCACGGGTCGGAATACGATCTCGGCCTCATATCCTACAAGCTTGCGGGCATATCGATCGGGCAGCTGAGGGGCGAAAAATAAGGGCTGTTTTTACACGCTTTAAATTTATTCCGATACATAAAATATGGAAAACGAAATTGACGAATTTTTGCTTGAACTGTTGCGTTCACGCTCGCCGACTGGTACGGAGCGCGAGGCCGCCGACGTGGTCGAAAAGTATGTGGGTTCAGCCGCAGCCGGCGGCGTAAAGCGCGACGTGCTCGGGAACAGGTACGCAATGTATGGAGACGGCGAAAAAGTTTTGATGCTGTCTGGTCATATGGACGAGATAGGCTTTATTGTTTCGTATATTGACGACGACGGTTTTCTATTTTTCGAGCAGCTTGGCGGGCACGACAATGTAATGTTGCCGGGAAGGCGCGTAGCTGTTATAACAAAGGCCGGATATGTATATGGCGTGACCGGCAAAAGGGCTGTCCACTTAATGGACGCCAAGGAGCGCAAGGAGGTTCCTGAGACTTTCCAAGTGTGGATAGACATAGGCGCAACTTCTCGCACAGAAGCGGAAAAGCTCGTTAGAATTGGCGATCCCGTAGTTTACGACACTGCCGTGCGCAAATTGTCCACGACGAGATATTCCGCGCGCGCGTTTGACGACAGGGCGGGGTGCTATTGCGTATTCGAGGCGCTGCGCAGGCTGTGGCGCGACAATGCAAAGACGGACTACCGCGTGGTGTCAGTCGCCACTACGCAGGAGGAGATTGGAACGCGCGGCGCGATAACCGCGGCCTACGCCCTTAACCCGAAAGTCGGGCTTGCCGTGGACGTTGACCACGCTACCGATTTCCCAACTTGCGACAAACGCAAATTCGGGAGCATAAAGCTCGGCGGAGGCCCTGTAATATCCCGCGGGCCGAATATAAATCCGAAAGTTTTTGACAGGCTTGTGGAATGCGCCGAAAAGGAAAGCATACCGTACCAGATAAGCGCCGAGAGCCGCCCGACGGGAACCGACGCGCGCGTAATACAGATGGCGCGCGGGGGGGTTGCGACGGGGCTTTTGGGGGTTCCTTTGCGCTACATGCACACGCCGTCGGAAGTCGCCGATCTTGGCGATATCGAGGGCTGCGTGAGGCTGATTGTTGCCTTCGCAAAATCGCTTAAAAACTCTGACGACTTTACTTTCTAAAATGGGCGGGGCAAAGCAAAAGCGCGTTCTGCTTACGCGCGAAAACAACGAGACGCTCGCGGAGGCGCTCAGGGCAAACGGCGTGGAAGTCTTGGAGCTTCCGCTGATAAGAACCGTGCACGAGGCGCAAAACGAGGATGTCGAGGACATCATGCGCGAAATGGGCTCGTACGACTGGATAACGTTTTCGAGCGCGAACGGAGTAAAGGGGTTCTTTCGGGAATTTTTTAAAAATTTCGACGACATAAGGACGCTCGGAGTTGCGCGCATAGCGTGCGTCGGCGAGGCGACTGCTGCGGAGGTGCGCAAGCTGCATTTGCGGCCGGACGTTGTGCCCGCAGTGTCGACCGCGCTTGCCATGGCGGACGCCATGGCGGAATACGAGACGCTCGACAACCTTAAAGTTTTGTGCGTGCAGGGAAACCTGTCGCTGCCCGACCTTCCGAAAACGCTCGACGAAAAGCATCGCGCGATAGTCGATACTGCCGTGGTTTACAAGACGGAGCAGGTCGAGGTCGGCGCGGACGACAAAACTGCGGCGAACTTCAGAAAAGGCGGGGCTGATGCGGTCGTTTTTGCGAGCCCGTCGGCAGTCGAGAGCTTTGTCAAAAACGCGAAGAATCTGCTGCTTGATGACGGCGCGGTGCGCCCGAAGATTTTTTCTGTCGGGCCGACTACGACGGCCGCATTGAAAAAGTACGCGATGAATCCGTACATGGAAGGCGGGGACGTCGCCGGGCTGTTGCTTGCATACCTCGGCATCAAGGGCTGATTTTGCAAAAAATCTTCCGGAGGTATGAGAAAATTTCTTGCGGAGTCCGCTTTGGTTTGCGCGGGGGGCGCGCTTGGCGCGTGTGTTAGGTGGGCTGTCGCCGATATCTTGGCGCCGGGCTTTGTTTTTGCGATTTTCTTATGCAACGTTCTGGGTAGTTTTTTATTCGCTCTGTACGTTGACTTTGAAAGGATTTCACGCCCGAAAATAAAGAAATTTCACACAGTTGGAATATGCGGAGGGCTTACGACTTTTTCGACGTTTTCCCTCCAAGTTGCGGAACTCGTTTCGCAGGGGAATTTGTTGGGGGCAAGCTTTCTTTTTTTTGGCACGTTTGCGGCGTGCCTTGCGGCGGCGCAACTTAGTTTCATTATTGCGCGCAGCTATCTTAGAAAGAGGGAGGTTGCGTGAGCGCTTTTTTTTACATTTTTATGTCGGCTTTGGGTGCGGAGCTTAGGCATATCCTTTCGGAATTTTTGGATTCGGAAAATTTCCCGTGGGGGATTGCGGCGGCAAATTTTGCCGCATGTGTTTTAATTGCCCTAATTGTGTCCTGCCCGTGGGTTGGCAAAGATTGCGGAATGCTTTTGGCGGGGTTCTCGGCAACTCTCTCGACGTTTTCCTCACTTAATTACGGGGTATTGAAAATGCTCAGGGGCCGGCGCTATTTTTCGGCGTTTCTATATTTTTCTATGTCGGCGCTTTCGACGTTAATAGTTGTGCTTGCGGCGAGCTAGGCGGTTTCTTTTTGTTTTAAGTCTGACGCGTGCGATTATTGGCGAATTTTCTTTGTTGTGGGCAGTAGAATTTCCCGCCGTTAAATTGCTGAACCCATTTTCTAAAACCGCGGTTCCGTATTTTTCTATTGTGGTATTTTTTTGGGGGGGGGAATAATTTTTTATGTCCTTCCCGGCGTGCGTTTGTTCCGCTTGAAAAGCCGAAATAGACGCTTGCCGCCTGTTCGCTATTTTTCAATTTTTGGAATAAAACGCTTATTTATTCGTAATCGGGGGCGCAAAGTGGGTAAAATTTCGCGCTGCATATTTTATGCTACGCAAAGGGCGGCGAGTTTAAAAATTGCGCGTGGGACGCAAAAAAATTTTTGGAATAAAAAGAAAAAAGCTTTACATTTGAATAAATAGTAATGATTATCGTTATTATGAATGAGAAAGCACTTCACGACATCACCTACGGGCTTTATCTAATCGGTTCGCGTTCCGGAGAAAGGGACGGGGCCTGCATATCAAACACGGTAATCCAGGCCGCAAATTCGCCCAATAGGATAGCCGTTTCGCTAAATAAATCCAATTATACGACAGAACTAATTCTAAACGGAGGCAAATTCTCTGTTTCCATCATATCCCAAAGCGCCCCGTTTGAGCTCTTTAAAAGATTCGGGTTTCAAAGCGGCAGAAATGCGGACAAGTTTGCCGGCGCCGACTACGTTGAACGCGCGGAGGGCGGGATATACGGGCTAAAAAAATATTGCCTTTCCCGCATATTGGCGAAAGTTGCCGACACTGCAGACTTGGGAAGCCATATATTGTTTGCGGCCGACGTTCTCGACTGCGATGTTTTAGCCTGCGAAAAACCCGTCACCTATGCATATTACCTCGAAAATATAAAGCCGAAACCGGTCCAAAACGGCATCAAAGGCTTCAGGTGCAAGGTTTGCGGATATTTTGTCGAGAAAGATGTTCTGCCTCCCGATTTCACATGCCCCGTCTGCAAGCACCCTGCGTCCGACTTCGAGCGGGTAAGTTAAAATTCTGCGGTTTTGTCTGCCGGTTTGCAAGCCCGTATATTTGGTGCCGCGCTTGCAGAGGTTTTTCCCCCTGTACGCTTGCATAAAAATTTCCGGCATCGGCAATATCGCAAGGATTTTGAAATCTGGGTGGGGGATTTTTTTGTATGAAAATTTGTTTACCCGGGGAAAAGGTAAAAAGTAATTCCGCAATTTTTACAGTTGGCAGAATTTTTCTTTTGTGCGTGGGAAATACTTGGTTTTGCAAGCAAGTCGGGTATAAAAAATTCTGCACAAAATTTGTGAACTGCGCGTTGCTTTAAAGTCCAATCGGCGTTATGCAATTCAGGCGCTATGCAGCGTGGCAAAAGCTTTCCTATACCCAAAACACTAGGCAAACTCTTGCTGGCAGATATTATAGCGGCCTAAACACAATTGTAAGAATGGAGAAAAGACAGAACTGACCCGAAACATCTGCAATTTCGCAGGTTTTTTATTCTAAAAAATAGCGGCCATTTCAGCCCATAATAAAAAAAAGCGAAGCCCAAAGGCTTCGCTCAAATTTTTCGGCGTTTTTGTCGGCCGAATTATTTATGAAGAGGGCAAGCGCGCATATGCGCGCAGGTCGCAATTTAGCTTCCCTTTCTCATCTTTTTTGCAAACTCAAAGGATATGCCGCCTTTCTCGTCCAAAGCGAGAGCTGCGGAGAATTTTTTCTTTGTGCGCTTTGAAACAAAGTCGTCTATTACAGGCGTTTTGCCGGTTGTTGCGAGGCTCTCAAGTTCGGCTATCGTCACTATGTGAGAAAGCATATTCTTGCCGAGCCTAAACGAACATTTCTTTTCGGGCGAGGAATCGCTGCGGCAGACGTACGCGGTGTCTGTCGCAACAAGCACGCCGTCTTTGCAGCTGCACAGCCCCATTGCAGACCTCGGGCATTTCGACACTACCGGAGCGTTTGCGAGATCCTCCGGCTTGCGCTCGGAGTCCTGTGTGTCGCCAAAATGGAATTTAAGCGCAAAATTTTCGTCGAGTTTTAGCGTAGCGGAGAATGGCTTTCCAAGCTTGCTGCGGAATCCGTCAAGCGGTCCGACCGAGCCCTTTGTGACGAGCTCGCGCACTTCGTCCTCCGACATTTTACGATTCCCTATTGTCTTGTATATGGTGAATTTGCCGTCCTTGGACTTGTAGGCGCGGAAAGTTTCTATCAGATTGCTACCGTCTATCGGGTTTGGAATGTTGGTCTCTTTATTTTCTACGCCGTCTTCTGTAAAGCTTCGCGCCTTTTCAACTATGTCGACAGTCATTGCGTCGATGCCTTTCATAAAGGCGTCGCGGGACATCTCGTTGCGCTCTATTAGGCGCAGCTTTTGTTCCCATTCGCCGGTCATGGCGGGGCTCGTGAGGGAGTCTATTGAAAGCACGTTCAGGAATTTTATTAGGCTCTCGGCGCGGGCTGTCGGGACGAGCTCGCGGCGGTCTCTCTCAACGAATTTGTGCGCGATGAGCGTTTCGATTATCTGGGCGCGCGTCGCCGGCGTGCCGAGCCCCTTTTCTTTCATCGCAAGCGCAAGCTCTTCGTCGTCGAGAAGCTTTCCGGCGCCTTCCATGGCCGACAGAAGCGTGGCTTCGGTGTATCGCGGCGGGGTCTTTGTCTTTTCCTCTTTAAGCTTTGCCTCGACAAGCTTGCCGGATTCTTTGTCGTGGGCGAGCGCCGGAAGAATTTCGTCGTCGGAGGCTTCTTTGTTGTAGACGTTTAGCCAGCCTGCAACTCTGAGAATCTTGCCCTCTGTCCTAAACACGTGCGATCCGACTGCCGACATTCTTACGGTGACGTCGAATTGCGCTTCAGGATAAAACGCCGCTATGAATCTGCGGACAATCATATCGTATATTCTGCGCTCGTCGTCGGTGAGCTTTTTGGAGGGCATATCGGTCGGGATAAGCGCGAAGTGGTCGCTTACTTGCTTATTGTCAAAAATCCTCTTGCCGGCTTTTTTTACATAGCCTTCGTCTATAGCGCGCTTCGCAAACTCTGCGTAGGGTGATTCGAGCGCCGCGAGCGTGTTTAAAACCACTCCGCGGTAGTCCTCGGGCAGGGCTCTCGAATCGGTGCGCGGGTAGGTTATCATTTTATGCTTTTCGTAGAGCGACTGTGCTATGCTAAGCGTCCTTCCCGCGGGAAGGGAATACTTGTTGTTGGCTTCCCGCTGAAGGGAGGTCAAGTCATACAGGCGAGGCGCGCTTTGTTTGGCGACGGTTTTCTTTTCGCTGATTTTGGCGGTCTGTATGCTGCGGACGTCGTTTAAAATTCTTTCGGCGTCTTCGTGCTTCCAGATTCTATCGGGCTTGTCGTTGGGATTTTTATCGGACGCCTTGTAGTCCGGGCGTTGGTAGACGCCTTCGTATTCGCCGTTTTCTATGGCGAATTTGCCGATTATGCGCCAGTAGGGATAGGGCTTAAAGTTTTGTATCTCGCGCTCCCTGTCGACAATCATTGCAAGGGTCGGCGTCTGGACGCGCCCGACGCTCGCGAGGTTTTTGCCTTTTGAGCCGTACATGCGGCTTGTCAGCGCGCGCGTTCCGTTGATCCCAACGAGCCAGTCTGATTCGCTTCTGCATCTTGCGGCGTCTTGCAGCGACTGCATTTCCGACTGGTCTTTTAGGTTAGCGAATGCCTCCCTTATCGACGAGGGCGTCATGGACGAAACCCACAGCCTTTTGCGCGGCAGTTTGCTTTTTAGTATTTCGTAAATGTATGTGAAAATCAGCTCGCCTTCTCTTCCTGCATCGCAGGCGTTTATTACGCATTCTATGTCTGGACGCGATAGGAGCTTTTTCAACCCGGCGAGTTTTGATTTTGTCTTTTCAATCGGTTTGAGCTTGAATTTCTCCGGTATTATCGGGAGGTTGGAAAGCGACCAGCGGGCATACTTCTTGTCAATGTCGGCCGGCATGTTAAGCTCAACGAGGTGCCCGAGGGCGGAGGCTATTACGTATTCGTCGTTTTCGTAGTAGTCGTCTATTTTTTTCGCTTTACCGAGAACTTTTGCTATATCCGCGGCTACGGAGGGTTTTTCGGCTATTATAAGCTTTTTCATTTCCGATTGATAGTGGTGTAGATGGAATTGCGTTTTTACGAAGATTGCACGCGCGAGTCGCCCGCGCGTGCAATCGTGCAACGGAATGTTTCCGCGTTATTTCTTGATGAATTCGGGAAGTATCGTATCGAGATTTCCGAGAAGTTCGCGCATTGTCTCGGGCGTTTCGTCGCCCATATTGGAAATGCGGAATGTCACTCCCTTTATCTTGCCGTACCCGCAGTTGAATATCATGTTGAAGCGCTTTTTGAGCTCTTCGTTCACTGCGACTATGTCGACGTTCAATGTGTTTTTGAAGCAGTTTAGGGTTATCGAGCCGTATTTTTCTTCCGGGAAGAGCTCAAAGCCGTACGATTTGCCCCAGTCGCGCACTATCTTGTTGTTTTCCAAGTGGCGCGCATAGCGGTTTTCAAGGCCTTCGGCAAATATGTCGTCGAGCTTGCTGCGCAGCGCGAATATCATGGATATTATTGGCGTTGAGGGCGTCTGGGACTTGTCGAAGAATTTCTTAAATTCGAGGAAGTCGAAATAATAACCCCTGCCTTCAACTTCAGCCGCGCGCTGCATTGCCTTTTCCGAAACGGAGCAGAAGGAGAGTCCCGGGGGGATTGCGAGGGCCTTTTGGCAGCCTGTCACCATAACGTCTATTCCGAGTTCGTCCTTCTTGATGGGCAGAGCCGAGAACGAGCTTACAGTATCGACTATCGATACGACGTCCGGGAATTTTTTGAGGACCTCGGACAGCGCCTTGATGTCGCTCATAGTGCCGGTCGAAGTTTCGTTGTGTATGATTGTGACGGCGTCGTATTTGCCGGTGGAGAGCTCTTTTTCGAGGGCTTCGGGATCGACGGGCTTGCCCCAGTCGAATTTCAATTCTCCGGCGTTTTTGCCGCACCTTTTAGACACGTCGTACCATTTGTCGGCGAAAGCGCCGTTGCAGCAGTTGAGCACTCCCTTTTTAACAACATTGCGTATCGCGCCTTCCATGACTCCCCAAGAGGAGCTCGTGCTGAGGAAAACAGGGTCGTTCGTGTAGAACAGCTGTTTGAGGCGGGGCATTATGTCCTCCACAAGCTTTACGAAGTCCTTGCTTCTGTGGCCTACGATTGGCGTTGCCATCGCCTTGTATGTTTTTTCGGACACTTCGACGGGTCCGGGAATGAACAGTTTGTATGACATATTTTGTTTTGGTGAAGTTTTAGTGGATTAAAAAAATTTTAGAAGACTCGCTGGTGTCAGCCGCCGGTGCAAGTCGATTGCTAATCGACGTTCATGCTTTTTATTATTTTTGTATTGCGCTCGGCGAGTGTGATAGTCTTTGGCTTTGCGCTTTTTGCCTCCTCTGCGTCCGCCAGCGCGAACGACATTATGACGAGCAGGTCGCCGGGCTTTCCGAGGTGCGCTGCCGCCCCTCTTAAAGAAATCGTGCCGCTGCCGCGTTCCGCGGGTATGGCGTAGGTTTCAAATCTCTTGCCGTTTGCTATGTTGCCTACAAGTATTTTTTCGTAGCAAAGCATTCCCACCTTGTCCATCAGGTCTTGGTCGATTGCCAGCGACCCTTCGTAGTCAACTCTCGCGTCCGTCGCTTCGGCGCGGAGAAGTTTTGATTTCAATATTTGAACCAACATGGTTTCGCCTTTGTAGTTTTTAGTAAAAGCCGCCACAAATAATCCAAATTTCATCGAGGTCAACACTTTTTGCAAAAATTACAGAATTTTGGACTGTTTTTTTGTCTGTATCCATTTCAAAATTATCTTAATATAAATAACTTGATGTAAAAAAAGAACTTTGCTCAACTATTTTTTAACCTTTCCGCAGAAGTACAACGGGTGTCACGCGTGTGATTTATCCATAAAAAATTTGCGCCTTGTAGCGCAGCGCGCATAGTGCCACTAAAACGAATAACTTGCAAATACCAGACCCTTTTGCAATAATATGGATAGCCGAACCAATCGGCCCCCTTGTAAAAAATGCAACACTTACAGGCGCGCTTTTACAATTTTGCCCGGAAAATTCTCTGCCAATTTGCCACTGTAAAAGACTCAGCGCATGCAGGAGGGTTTTTGCGCAAAAGAAATTTCACCATTTTTGCAATATTCCCGCGTTTGTGCGCGCCGGCGGCGGGCTAAGCCCATGCTTTGGCGTACAATTTTTCCAGCTCGGCGATATTTGCCTCTAATTCTTTTGAGATGCTTGCGTCCGAAGCGCCGCTTTCAAAGTATTTTCGTAGGGTTGCGGATTGCTTCGCACAAAGACTTTCGTGCAGCGGAAAGAAATTTTTCCACAGGAAGGAAGCGTACTTTACAAGCCGCATTTTCCCATACATTTTCGGCCTTTCAAAACTTCCCGAAGTGTCGACAGCTATTGTGTTTAGCGACATTATCGCCTTGCGGATATCGGCGGACTCCTTCGACTTCGCAAAGGCGATAGTAATTCCGCAGCCGAGCTCGTCGGACTTGTGGGCGTCGGAACAGCCCACTATCGGCATAAAATATCCGTCTTGTGCGGCCTCGGCGTGGCGCGCGGCGGAAAGGTCGCTGGAATCGTAGTTTATGGAGCCGTTTACAATCTCGTAGGCGTCGAATTTCTGGCGGCTGATGAGGGCGTCGCGCAGGGCGTCAGAGCAGTTGAGCTGTTCGCCGTTTCTGCGCCAGTAGGGGTGGTTGAAAACCGACATTCCGCCCATCTCGCGTATTTTTTCAAAAACGGCTTCGGATTGGGCGAGAGTTAGTCTGTCGAGTTTGCCAAGACCTAGAGACTCCGGTATTGTCTTTAAAATTCTTTCGGTTCGGGCGTCGAAGTCGGCGCGGTTTCCCCGCACCCATTCGGCTATTCCGCCAGAGCTGTCGAAGTTGTTTATGTGAAGAAGCGAGCCGTGCGCTTCCTCTCCCGGAAACAATTTGAGAGAGGTAGGGACTCCGCGGAATTTCTCGATTAGGCTTGTAGAGCCGATTCTTCGCCCGTGGTCGGAGACCGCCATAAAGTCGAATCCGCGCGAAAGCCCGACAAGCGCCATTTCGAGGTTTGAATCCCGGCCGTCCGAATGGGTCGTGTGCATATGTATATCGCCGATGTATGGCCGAAGCGCGAACAAGTCGGGTTTTAAGGCGTAAACCCATGCGCGCAATAGTGTCGCATTTTTTTTGTCTTTTGCGCAGAAGACGAATCTGCCTTCTTTCGGAAAAACAATATTGCCGAATTCCGCGAAGTCCCCGCGCAATTCAAAGGCCACAGGCGGAGTTTTCGACGAGAAGTCCGGCGGCTGCTTGGCGTATCCTGGAATATTGTCGTTGGGGAGAGTTCTGTATTCGGGAAAGTATGGGGACATGTCGAGCGCAAAGCCGTCTTCGCTCGCGCAAACAAAGCGCAGATTTTCCGTTTTTGCGACGGAACTTGGGAGGCGGATTGAGAGCGAAGATTTTTTGCCAACCTCAAAAATTTTTGGGAAAATGTCGTCGGGGCTTGCGCTTTCGTAGAATCTGTCGCTTGCGATGGCCCTGTACGCTTTCTTTTCGGGCGTTCTGTCTTTGAATGCGGCGCGGGCGTTAGAAAGCATGGTGGCCGTCGCGGCTGTCGCGGCTATTTTTATCGCTTTTCGTCTTTTCATTTCAAACTGGGGAATCGTTTATAAAAATTTATAATATGCCGATTTTCGGGCAAGGTAAATTTTTATTGCAACGCGCCCGCGGCGGCATTTTCTTTTATAAAAATCTGTTATCAACTTTAAATTAAGAAATGACCAATTCTTCTAATACGAACTCGCATCCCGAAGAAGCGCATTCAGGGGGAGGTTGGCTTGAATACCTCGCATGGATAGGAGCCGCCGCGGGATTCTCTCCGGCCCTATACTGGCTTGGAAAGGCGGTTGTCGACAGCCAGCAACTCAGGGACGCTTTCATAATATTGGTTGTGGCGGGAATTGTGATGGCTATGGAGCACGGAATTTCCCCCCACAAGCCCCGTTTTAACAAAAACGTCCTGGCTGCTCTCGCCGCGGCGTATGTTGCGTTTTTTTGCGCGGGACTATTCGGCGTGCTTGCGAATGTGATGCTTACGCTATTTGGAGTGTCGGCGTTTATCGTATCCATAGGGTTCGCATGCTTTGACCGCAAAAGGTATGTACTTGCAGTCGGGGGAGCTTTCTACATTTTTACAATTCTTTCGTTTGCGATAAAAATTTTCGACCTCCCATTGAGGGTTTGGGCGGGGAAACTGTCGGCATTTGTACTTTCCAAATTTAACGATACCGTCCAGCTTTTTTTGATAAGGGGGCAGGAGCCCCAGATAGCGATGAATGTCGACGGGGCG
This sequence comes from uncultured Opitutales bacterium, assembly GCA_900545705.1. Taxonomy (GTDB): domain Bacteria; phylum Verrucomicrobiota; class Verrucomicrobiia; order Opitutales; family Intestinicryptomonadaceae; genus Merdousia. The sequence continues at coordinate 101,027 of URAK01000009.1, forward strand.
TCGTACCTCGTGGCCACGGAATGCAACGGATTTGGCATAATATCCTCGTGCCTTGTGTTGTCGGCAGTTTTGGCGTTTTTTAGAAAAGACGCGTCAATCATAAAGAGATTGTCTGTGATATTTATTTCCGGAGTTCTTGGATATGTTTTAAATTCCATGAGGATAGTCTCGATAATTCTCGTAGCTCCCGTGGCAGGAAAGGAAAATTATTTCTTTTGGCACGAAACTTTCGGATACGCATTCTTCACCATTGCGCTGTTGCTTGTGTTCTGGATATCCAAACAAAGCCGACAGAAATTATCCCAGAACGACTAAAATCTTAAAAAAGATACAAAATTGTCTAATTTTTTTAAAAAAAAGAGTTGAATCAAATATTTTCCGCCGTAAAAACAACTCGAATTTTTATAAACAAATCCCTTTTTAACAAACAAGGAGAAAAATAATAATGATAGATCCCAAGACAATAAAAAACAAGGCTCTCGTAGCCTGGGTCGACAACTGGGCAGCTCACACGACGCCCGACAGCGTCGTATGGTGCGACGGCTCCAAGGAGGAAGCCGATAAACTCTTTGATCAGATGATCAAAAAGGGAATGTGCATCAAGCTCAACGAGCAGAAACGCCCCGGAAGCTACTATTTCCGCTCCGACCCGCGCGACGTAGCCCGCGTGGAATCGCGCACCTTCATTTGCTCCAAGACCAAGGCTGACGCAGGTCCTACCAACAACTGGATGGATCCCGCCGAAATGAAGGAAAAACTCAATGAACTTTTCAGCGGCTGCATGAAAGGGCGCACGATGTACGTCATTCCCTTCAGCATGGGCCCGATAGGCGGACCAATCTCCCAGATTGGCGTCGAAATAACCGACTCCCCTTATGTAGTAGTGAATATGCGCATAATGGCGCGCGTTTCGCCCAAGGTGTTCGACATTCTCGGCGAAAACGGCAAATTCATTCCCTGCGTGCACTCAGTCGGCAAGCCGATTAACTCGCCCGAAGACGACGTTCTCTGGCCGTGCAACCCCGAAAACACTTACATCACCCACTTCCCGGAAACGCGCGAAATCATCAGCATTGGCTCCGGATACGGCGGCAACGCCCTCCTCGGCAAAAAGTGCCTAAGCTTGCGCATAGCTTCCGTGATGGGCAGAGACGAAGGCTGGATGGCCGAGCACATGCTAATTCTCGGCGTAACCGACCCGCAAGGCAGAAAGACCTACGTGACGGGCGCGTTCCCGAGCGCATGCGGCAAGACGAACTTTGCAATGCTCATCGCCCCGAAAGAATTGCAAGCCAAGGGCTGGAAGATCACATGCGTTGGCGACGATATCGCTTGGATTAAGCCTGCTGCCGACGGCAGACATTATGCTATCAACCCCGAAAACGGCTTCTTTGGAGTTGCTCCGGGCACCAGCATGAAGACCAACCCCAACGCGATGATCTCCTGCTCGAAAGACTCGATATTCACAAACGTCGCATTGACCGACGACGGAGACGTTTGGTGGGAAGGCATGACAAAAGAACCCCCGGCGCACCTCATCGACTGGCACGGCAACGATTGGACTCCCGAAAGCGGGACGACCGCAGCGCACCCCAACAGCCGCTTTACGGCTCCGTTGGCGAACTGCCCCTGCCTCGACGAAAATGCCGACAAGCTTGAAGGCGTTCCGATTTCCGCGATAGTAATAGGCGGCCGCAGGCCGAAGGGCATACCGCTCGTTTACGAATCCTTCAACTGGACACACGGCGTGTATCTTGGCGCAATGATGGGTTCCGAACGCACGGCTGCCGCCGAAGGCAAGGCCGGCGAGCTCCGTTCCGACCCGATGGCTATGCTGCCATTTGCCGGCTATAACATGGCAGACTATCTCGGACACCTCGTTCAGATGGGCAAACACCTCAGCCAGACTCCGCGCTTCTACCACGTAAACTGGTTCCGCAAGGACGACGACGGCAACTTTATGTGGCCCGGATTCGGCGCAAACGCCCGCGTTCTCGCTTGGATTGTAAACCGCCAGAACGGCTGCGCGAAGGCGCGCGAGACAGCAATCGGTTTTGTCCCGACTTACGAAGACATCGATTGGGACGGACTCGACTACTCGAAGGAAACGTTCGAAGAATTGATGTCGTACGATCCCGCCACGGTATCGGCACAGCCGCTCTCCGAGGAATTGTACGAAATGCTGCCCAAGGCTCTGAAAATTGAGCGCGAAGCTCTCTTGGAGCGCTTGAGCTAATAGGGTTTACCCTCACTAAAAAGGGGCTGCGCTTTCGCAGTCCCTTTTTTATTTATATGAATTTATTGCGCGGTAGGATTTTTCATCGGACAAATAATTATGCGCTGGATTCGTGATTTTAACGGGTGGATTTTTTTTAGGAAACGATATTTTTAACTGCCTATTTTTTGCCCTAATTTAGAATTTTTTGTAGGCGATTTTTTTATTTCTTTCGGTTTTTTACGGAGGAAAGAGGCATGTTTTGCGTAAATAACTTTATAGTAGGAGAAAAAACCTCGGAGTTTTTTGGTTATTGAGTGCAAAAAGGCGCACTTTATATGGTTAGTTTTTTGCAATAGATTTTTGTGCGTTCTTTTGGCGTTGCAAATAATCGGGGAGTTGATGGCGGATTGTTCAAAAGTTTTGGGGCGGAGCGCATAGGGTCACCCCTCCCGATGTAATCTGCCGCCGAATTTTTCCAATAATTAAGCCGCCGTTTTTGAGGCGGCCTAACATTTTCTTTAGTTTTGCTTTTAGTGTATAATTTGGCACTATATAAAATCTTTTGCCTTTTTGTTGCAGTAGTTTTTTACGTTTTCATAGCCTTTTAAAATGCCGTCGTATTTCTCGCTGAAAACATCGTCGTACTTTCCGGATTTTAATTTCATGATTTCAGCGGCCGCAAGGAGCTCGATTCTACTAAGAAGCATTCTCTTTGCTTCATTCATCCTCTTTTTTGCGGACCAGTTGCTGGAAACGCGGTACGCGTTGTCAGTCGCCGTTTCATAGCTTTTTGCTACCCGCGCAAGCTCGGGGTATTCCGACGCGGGCGGGTGATTATTGTTTGCCAAAAAATCAATTATCATCTCGAGCTTCTTTTCGGCCTTATTTAGCTCGTCCATAGTCTCTACGACAGTCTCATAGGGAATTTCCGTCTTATCGTCCATGGTGTCGAGCCTATAGGCAAAGAATCTCATATTAAAATTTTTTGCTTTGGATTTTCTCGTTATTCTCGTCGAAAGGTCGTCGTCGATAGTCATGATGTAAGAAACAACTCCTACGACTTTCCCGCTGTCTTTATGTATTACGGGGCTGCCGCTGTTGCCCTTGTAAAAGTTGCAATCCGTCTCGAGCAGTTTTGGCCCTACCGCAAGCAGTGTGCCTTCAATATTGCGCATTACATTTCCGCCTTGGCTGTTGCCGCTTACTACTAAATCGTCTTTCAAATTTGTGTCTGTCATTACATTCTTGGAAATCTCCAGTGGGGAAACGCCTTCCGGAACGTCGTCCAACTCTGCGAGAAAAACGTCAAATCCCTTTTGGAGAAAGCAGGTTTTGGGGAGGCGCACTTCCTTGCCGTCGATAGTTGTTATTTTTGCGTTTTTCATTTCCCCAAGAACGTGCAAATTGGAGATTATGTAAGTCTTCCCATCTATTTTCCCCAAAAAGGCAGTTGCTGCGCCGCTTGAGTTGTTTACCATTAAAACCGCGTTGAGATCTATAGAAATATCTTCCCCTTTGTCTTTTATCTTTCCGCGCTTTGAGGTGTATTTTGAAAATACTCCGCTCGATTGGAGAGATTTAAGCTCTTTCTTCCATTCCTTTATATCATCTTCGGCATACTCTATTCTTTTTTTTAGATATTCTATTCTATCTTTGATGTCTGTTTCTGCGAACGAGCCGCACGCAGAAAATAAAATGACAAATGTAAGTATAAATAGCTTTTGCATATGTCGTCTCCTTTTTTATATTCCATAACATATATGTATTGCATATACAATCAAAATATTATTTTATCATTTGAAAGTGTAAAATATAATTCCAATTAACTGTAAATTTTGCATGCAAATATAGCGCCATTGAATTTGACATGGAGGATTGAAGGATTATGCAAGCCATGAGTTTTATTTATATTTTTTGTGTGTAAAAAACAGTAAGAATACGGCGGCTTTTTTATTATGGGAATCAAATATTTCCTAAAAGCTGGCAATTTAAAAACTGCGGTTGCGCCATTCAAAAAAATATTTACGGCTTTAAGGGAACGGATTAGACTGGAACGAAAGCAAAAGAGTGGGGAGCTATTGAAACGAAACTGTTTCACGCAGAGTAAAAAATCGACGGCATGGCTTCTGGCAGAGAACTGACAAACCAAACAGTTTTGGAATGAATTAGCTGAAGTAGCTATTTAGCAAGAAAATCCATAGTATTAAACAGTGCGAATATTTCGTTAAGCCTTATGAGGATAACGTTATCCTATCAACTACAAATTGCTCTTTGCAAAAAAAAAGACCACCGCAAAATGCGGGGGCCTCTTTTTTTGGGGGAATAAATTTTTCTATTTAAAAAAACAGTCAAAAAATCGACTTCTTTTTTTTGTAGGTTTTTATTTACCCCAGTGCTTTATGAGAGTTTCGCCTGTCGCGGAAGGCGTCGGGGATACTGCGATGCCTGCTTCGAGCAAGGCTTTAATTTTGTCGTCCGCAGAGCCGGAGTTTCCGGAGACTATCGCGCCTGCGTGACCCATTCTTCTGCCTTTTGGAGCGGTGCGGCCCGCTATGAATGCAGCCACAGGTTTTTTGCAGTTTTCTTTCAGCCATGCGGCCGCTTTTTGTTCGCCGTCGCCGTTTTATGTTTATGCCAAACTGTTAATAGGTCTTTATTAAGAATTATTTCTTGAGAAGATGGATAGGGGGATATCTCCATACTTATTTTCCCCTTCTGTTCCAGGAATACAGCACAGTAATATTGTTATTATAATTGAGGTGTATCCAAATGTTATAAAATTTATAAAATATATAAGAAACCACCAATATCCAGAGTACCCCATATCGTGAAGCCTTTTTACAGTGAAAATTATTCCATACAATATATACCAAAGATAAAAGATGATGAGAAACAGAATGCTAGCAAGAGGATTCTCTGTAATAATTACGATAAAACTAGTTATTGCTATGCATAAACCAATTAAGAGGCAAATTATATAATCTTTCCTCCCCATTCGTCCGTTTGTGGACCAAATGGGATCTTTCCTCCTATTTGTCTGCGTCCTAGGAGTGGAGAGTGTTGGAGGAAGTGGTATTTTTGATTGACTGCTCATATATATTTTTACGACCTTTTAATAAATCTCTATCGTAATTTGAAAAAGTACCTTTTGTAATTTCATTTTATAAATTCATTTTTTCCAAGAAATTATAAATAATAATCATAGGAATATAAAAGACTGTCAATTTAAAATGTATTTGCTTGTTATTGGTTCAGTGGTGCAGGGGGGGGATTTTTAACGTGCGGTGCATCTTTAAATTTTATTTTGGGAAAAATGGAATAGTACTTGGTAAATGTCCAGTCGCGCATTGTGCCGCAAGGCTAGATAGGGAAAGCGAATGTTTGAAAATATGCGCGGCGTTTGCAGACCTGCGGGAAAAAGGCTTAAATAAAAATAGATAACGGCTGGTTTAAGTTCTACAAATAAATTTAATAAGTTGCGCATCACAATTGGAATATTTTACATGGGTATCACAATATAAGTAAGATATCCAATTATTTTATAAGAACGATATTAAATAGATATTGTATCAAAAATTTCCTCATGGATATAACTACAGTGCGCAGATTGGGCCGCGCATATTTTATAAAAAAGCGCAGGTTTGATTCCCGCGCTTTGAATTTGCAAAAAAAAGGGAAGGAATATTTCCTTCCCTCAAAGTTATTGCTACCGAGTCCTATTTACCCCAGTGCTTTATGAGAGTTTCGCCTATTGCGGAAGGCGTCGGGGATACTGCGATGCCTGCTTCGAGCAAGGCTTTAATTTTGTCGTCCGCAGAGCCGGAGTTTCCGGAGACTATCGCGCCTGCGTGACCCATTCTTCTGCCTTTTGGAGCGGTGCGGCCCGCTATGAATGCAGCCACAGGTTTTTTGCAGTTTTCTTTCAGCCATGCGGCCGCTTTTTGTTCGCCGTCGCCGCCGATTTCGCCAATCATTATGATGGCTTCGGTGTTCGGGTCTTCGTTGAACATTTTTACGGCGTCGAGGTGGCTCGTTCCGTTAATCGGGTCGCCGCCGATGCCGACTACCGTGCTTTGTCCGTATCCGAGGCATGTCGTCTGCCAAACGGCTTCGTAAGTCAAGGTACCTGAACGGCTGACTATGCCTATTGTGCCGGGCTTATGAATGTATCCGGGCATAATGCCTATCTTGCATTCTCCGGGGGTTATCACACCGGGGCAGTTGGGCCCTATTAAGCGCGATTTGCAACCCTTTTGCATCAGGCGCGATTTCACAATGGCCATGTCTTTTACCGGTATGCCCTCGGTGATTGTTATTATGAGGGGTATCTCGGCGTCGATTGCCTCGAGAATCGAGTCCGCCGCGAATGCCGGCGGGACGAATATTGCGCATGCGTTTGCGCCCTCTTTTTCTACCGACTCCCTTATGGTGTTGAATACCGGGACCTTTTGGTCGAAAAGCATTCCGCCTTTGCCGGGGGTGACGCCCGCGACGATTTTTGAGCCGTATTCCATGCATTGGCGGGTGTGGAAAGAACCCGTATTGCCCGTAATGCCGCTAATTACCACTCTTGTGTCTTTATTAACGAGTATGCTCATTTTTGTAGAAATTTAAGGTTTACTTTTGTTCGGCTACGATTTTTACGATTTTCTCGGCGGCGTCCGCGAGCGAATCGGCCGTTGTGAGAGCTATGCCGCTTTCGGAAAGCATTTTCCTGCCGAGTTCGACATTTGTGCCTTCGAGCCTTACGACGAGCGGAAGCGTGAGCCCGACGTTTTTGACAGCCGCGATTACGCCTGCCGCGATTACGTCGCAGCGCATAATTCCGCCGAATATGTTTACGAGGATTCCCTTAACGTGCGGGTCTTTTAAAAGAATGTTGAAGGCCTGCGTTATGGACTCTTCGGTTGCGCCGCCGCCAACGTCGAGGAAGTTCGCGGGGTTGCCTCCAAAGTGCTTTATGATGTCCATAGTTGCCATTGCGAGCCCCGCGCCGTTTACCATGCAGGCGATATTTCCGTCGAGGGCGATGTAGTTGAGCCCGTATTTTCCTGCTTCGATTTCTTTCGGATCCTCTTCGTGCGGGTCTCTGAGGGCTTCAAGTTCAGGGTGGCGGAAAAGTCCGTTGTCGTCGAATGAAACTTTTGCGTCGAGGCACGTTATTTTGCCGTCTTTTGTGAGGACGAGCGGATTTACTTCCACCATGGAGCAGTCTTTCTGCCAGAAGAGCTTGTAGAGGCCTCCCAAGAGAGCTCTAAACTGTTTCTGTTTATCCTTGTCTCCAAAGCCGAAGAAGAAGGCGAGCCTCCTGATTTGGAAAGCTTGCAGGCCGATATCGGGATCGACTAGCATTTTCATTATTTGGTCGGGGGTTTCAGCGGCGACTTTTTCAATGTCCATGCCGCCTGCTATCGACGCTACAATCGCGACTTTCCCTGAGTCCCTATCCATGAGGATTGATAGGTAGTATTCTTTGTCGATATCGACAGCTTCGGCGAAGTACAGGGTGCCTACGACTCTTCCCTGCGGGCCGGTCTGCTTGGTAATTAGGGTGTTGCCGAGCATTTTCTTGGCTACTTCCGCGGCTTCCGATTTTGGGACGAATTTTACGCCGCCTTTGAAGCCGTCGGCGAACACGCCCTTTCCGCGCCCGCCTGCATGTATCTGCGACTTCACTACTATGTTGTCGCCGGGAATGGCCGCTATGGCGGCGTCAAATTCGGAGGGGGATTTGACCGCCACGCCGTCTTGAACGGGAACGCCGAATTCTTTGAATAGTGCTTTTGCTTGGTATTCGTGAATATTCATTTTACGTCTGCCTTTTTTATCGAGGCTTGTTTTAGTTTGAAAATATAACGAACCGCGACGGGACGAAAAGCGTTTGTCCGAATTGCCCGCGTGGGGGTTATTGTGTCTTCACAGGCTTACTTTTAACTGCCGTTTTTTCAAGTTTTTTTTGAAAAATTTTTTAGTGCTCACACGTTTGAGCCGCTAATCGTGGAATCTTTTTCGGTTATTTTTATATTGTCGCGCGGATTGCGTTTGTGCGTGGAAAAAAATGCAAGCGTCAAAAATTAAAACTACGGCAGCTTAAATTAAAAATACTTTTGCCATAATTGCGCGTAATGCTAAAACTTGCGGAGTATTTTGCAGATGCCGGTACTTTATGGGCATTGCGTAAGGAAGCAAAAGCCAATCTTTTGCGAACTAAAAATATCCGCGAGGCTTGTGGAACTTAACAACAAGTGGAACGGATAGGGGGCGGCAGGACAAAAGTCCGATAAAATTGCTTCTGCGCAAGACCGTAAAACTTGGCGCGCTTGCGTGTTAAAACCGCGCGCGGGTGCCGCCGCTTCATTGGCAAGTTCCGTATGCAGTAGATTCGCTAAAAAATACCAAGCGGGCGAAAATTGTCTTTCTGGTTGAAATCGGCGCTTTTTTGTGTATATATTATGGGGAAAATGGTCTGGGAGTTTGCAGATTACGACAAAAAGCTTGCGGCTGACATGGGAGCATACCTCGGTGTAAGCCCCATACTTAGCGCGCTCATACTTCAGCGCGGATACACTGATCCACTGCGGGCGAAGATGTTTTTAAGCCCGAAACTTGCAAATCTCGACGATCCTTTCAGGCTTAAAAATCTGCGCAAAGCCGTATTGCGGATAATAGAGGCCATTGAGAAACGCCAAAATATCCTTGTATTCGGCGACTACGACGTCGATGGGATTACGAGCACGACACTGCTCGTTAGCATTTTGAGGCTTTTCGGGCTGAACCCTTCGTATTTTGTCCCGCGCAGAATGGAGGAGGGCTACGGACTCAGCGAAGCGGCGCTAGAAAGGGCGCTGTCATCTGGAAAAACAGATTTGCTCATCGCCCTCGATTGCGGCACCAACGCTGAGGAGGCCGTAAATTACATACACTCGCGCGGGATAGATTTAATTGTGGTCGACCACCACCAGGCGAAGGACGCCACCGCCCAAAACCACATTTTGATAAATCCGCACGTGTTCGACTTTGAAGGCGCGCCGTGGCGGCAGCTCTGTACGGTGGGCCTCGTTTTCAAGCTTGCGCACGGGCTGATAAAGGAGATGCGCAACCGCGGCGACAAGCGCTCTTGGGAAATAAATTTAAAAGACTACCTTGACCTCGTTGCTCTCGGGACAGTCGCCGACTTGGTGCCGCTTGTCGACGAAAATAGGATACTCGCGCGTAACGGCATAAAGCGCCTAAAATCCACCCGACGAACTGGCATACAGGCGCTTATACAGGCGAGTGGAATAGCCCTCGGAGACGACATAACTCCCGTTGACATATCCTTTAAGCTCGGTCCCCGCATAAATGCGAGCGGGCGCGTTGCCGACGCTTCTCTGCCGCTTGAAATGATGCTCGGCGACGATTTTACGACATGCTATCGCGCCGCCTGCGAGCTCAACGACATTAACAAGGAGCGCCAAGACATAGAACGCGGAGTTTTGGAGGACGCTATGAAGCAGGTCGAGGAAAACGGGTATGATTCCGACCCATGCGTGGTCGTTTTCGACCCGCGCTGGCATCCTGGGGTTGTCGGCATAATCGCCGGTAAGCTCAGCCGCGAATTCCACAGGCCGGTTATAGTGTTCGGCGAGGAGGATTCCGGATTTATAAAAGGTTCGGGGCGAAGCGTGCACGGGATAGACTTGGTCGCGTGCCTTGCCGAGTGTGCAGACATGCTCGGAAGCTGGGGGGGACACCCTATGGCGGTTGGAGTGTCGGTGAAGAGCGGCGGGGTCGACGAATTTAGAAGGCGCATAAATTCCTCTATAATAAAAAAGTACGGTAAAGATATAGATTTTTCCCCGAAAGTTAATATAAGCCTAACTCTCGATTTGTCAGACGTTGGCATCGAGCTGTTGAACGAGCTTGAAATACTCCATCCGTTTGGAGAGGGAAACCGCGAGCCGATTTTTGCGTTGAAATCGGTAAAATTGCACAAGGCGCCCGAAGTTTTCGGCGGAGTGAATTTCCGCTTCCAGATACCGCTTGGCGACAACGGCTGGATTAACGCAGTCGCGTGGCGCATGGCGGGGCGCGTGCCTCCGGCGGACAAGGCGATAGACATTGCGGTAAAGCTTGGCTGGAACAGGTGGAACCGCCGCAAAACCCCGCAGGCTACGCTCGTTGACTGGCGCTTTCCCGAGGCGTAATTTTTGTGCGCTTGAGCCGTAGGCTTTTGGGGGCCTCGACGGATTTTTTTCGGAGAATTTGCGAGTAGACTTTTTTAATGGAAAGATATTGCGCGCGGAGGGTTTTTTTTTCGTGTACGGGCGGTCGATTTTTTTGGGATATTGCGCTTGGTAGAGTTCTTTTTTGGGGGGAGGGATATAATGCATAGCGGGCTTTCTGTTTTTTTGGGGAATTTTTTTTAAGCAGCTTGGATTGCGGCGGGCGGGTATTGCAGACTGCGTTTTAACCCGCGGGCCTTGCGCGCGGAATAAATTTTATTTTTTGCCAAAGCTAAAAACGACGCTTCTGCCGGCTTTTTAGAGTACTGAAAATCTCTGCCTTGCACTTGTCCTAATGCGAAAAATCAAAAATGGTCTTGGCTTTGGGGGAAATCGTGCGCGCGAAAAATAAAGTATTATTTTGTTGAACGCCGCAGTCTCTTGCTTAGTTTAAAAAAATATGAAATTTCGCAAAGTCGCCATACTTGGAACAGGCCTGCTTGGTGCGTCTTTCGCGTTCGCCGCGAAAAATCGCGGACTGTGCGAAAAAATATCGGCGTGGTCGAGGAGCGAATCCACGAGAAAAAAATGCTCAATGCTTCCGAAAATTTTCGATGAAGTTTTCGATTCCCCTGAAAAAGCCGTTTCGGACGCCGACCTGGTCGTCATTTGTACCCCCACTGAAAACATACCTGGCATAGCAGCGCAAATCGCGCCGAGTTTAAAAAAGGGTGTGGTCGTCACCGATGTAGGAAGCGTAAAGGGCAAAATATGCGAATTGTGCTCCAAGCCGATTGCCTCTTGTGGGGCGCATTTTGTGGGCTCCCACCCCATGGCGGGCTCCGAAAAAATCGGAATAGATTTTGCCGACGAAAAGCTTTTCGACTCGCGCCCGTGCTTTGTCACGCCGCTTTCAAATGCCGACGAAGACTCCGCAAAAAATGTTTCCGAACTTTGGAGGGCAATGGGCATGCGGGTGTATGTTGTCTCGACCCAGCTGCACGATGCGATTGTAGCGCGCATAAGCCATCTTCCGCACCTCGCCGCCGCGCTCATATGCGATACCGCCGCGGATTTCGACATAAATCTCCTTCCGTATTCCGGTCCGGGGTTTAGGGATACAACGCGCGTGGCTTCGGGCTCCCCGCAGATTTGGGAAAGCATAATAACAGACAACCGCGGCGAGATATTGTCCGCTCTCGGCGAATTCTCCGAGCGACTCGGAAGGCTCGTAAAGGCGATAGAGTCAAGCGATATGCAGGCTGTGTCGGAAATTCTTAAAAAGGCAAAATCGTTTAGGGACAAGCTCTAAAAATTATGTCAACTCAAATAGCAGTAAAACCGTTTCACTTCAAATGCGCGTCGTCCGTGCTTCCGCCCGGTTCCAAGAGCCTTACAAACCGTGCGATGATACTTGCGGCGCTGTCGGGCGGCAAGACGCTCCTTGAAGGGGCCCTGTTTTCCAGAGACACTGAAATTATGGCAGACTGCCTTTCCAGATTGGGGTATGTCGTAAATTTAAACCGCTTCGAAAAGACAATAGAAATAGAATCCCCGATGGGGGCGGCTCCTAATTCTTCCGCCGAGCTGCATGTCGGCAACGCGGGGACAGCCGCCCGCTTTGTGACGGCTCTCGCCGCACTCAGAAAAGGAGGCTCTTACAAGTTTGACTGCGACGACGCAATGCGTTCGCGCCCGATGGCGGGGCTTGTTGAGGCGTTGAAGTCGCAGGGGGCAAAATTTGAATTTTTAGGCGAGGAAAACGCTTTGCCTTTTGTAATCCACACATGCGGCTTAAAGGGCGGAAGGGTTGAGATAGACGCAAAGGCTTCGAGCCAAATGCTGTCGGCATTGCTTATGGTCGGCGCATTCGCGGACTCCCCGATGGAAGTCTCTCTAAAAGGCTCGACTGTCTCGAAGCCGTTTGTCGACATGACTGTCGGGATAATGGCGCAGTTTGGAGTGGAAACGGTTTTTGAGGGCGGAGTTTATAAATTTTTGAGGCCGCGCCGCGCGTGCGGCGAGCGCGCCTATAAGATAGAGCCCGACGCCACTGCGGCGAGTTATTTTGCGGTTTTGCCTGCGGTTGTCGGCGGAGCTTGCGAAATATCGGGCTTTGCGGAGTGCAAGCTTCAGGGGGATTCCGCCTTTTGCAGGCTTTTATCCGACGCCGGGCTTGTTAAGACCGAGACAGTCGGCGGAAATCTTATTGTAGAGGATTCCGAACAAACGGTTTTCCCCGAAAGCATGGAGTTCGATTTCAACGACATATCCGACACCTTTCTGACTTTGGCTGCAGTTTCTCCGCTTTTGCCATTTAAGCTTACGATAAAAGGAATTGCCCATACCCGCGCGCAGGAAACCGACAGGGTCGCGGCGTGTGCCAACGAGCTGAGAAAATTTTGCGAATCCGTAGTGGAGACGGACGATTCCATTAGCGTCACGCCCTATCCGCCGGAGCGCCTTGCGGAAATCGCCCAAAATCCGATAACCGTAAAAACGTACGCGGACCACAGAATGGCAATGAGCTTTTCGATACTCGCCTCGCGCGACGTCCGCGGGGACGGCAAGCCATGGGTAATAATCGAGGATCCCGGGTGCGTGTCCAAGACTTGGGGAGAATTTTTTGAAGTTTTATACACTGCGCGCTCCGATTCTGAGGGGCTCAGGGTGGTGGCTGTCGACGGGGGAGCAGCAGTGGGGAAGTCGAGCGTCTCGAAGGAGTGTTCGAGGATTCTCGGGTACATGCATGTAGATACGGGCTCGCATTACAGGACTGTTGCGTACGCCTTGATGTCCGACGGAATAGACCCGTCCGATGCAGATGCTGTTGCCGAAAGATTAAAGAGCGTAAAGATAGGCACGGTGCTTTGCGGCAATTCGGCGCGCATAACTCTCGACGGCAAGCTTGTAGAGGACTCGCTGATAAGGACTGAAAACGTGAATGCGTCTGTCGCAAAGTATGCGGCGATGCCCGAGGTGCGCAATTTCTTGAAGAACTACCAGAGGTCTATGGCGGATTACGCGCGCTCCCACGGATTGTCGGGAATGATTATGGAGGGGCGCGACATCGGGACTGTAATTTTCCCCGACGCAAATGTCAGGATATTTCTCGACGCCGACGAACAGACGCGCGCTGCGCGCAGGGCGAAAGAGGGCATATCGGACTCTGTCGGGCTGCGTGACGCAATCGACAAGTCGAGAAAGACAGCTCCTTTGCGCTGTCCCGAATCCGCCGTGAGAATAGACACTTCGCACATGACCAAGGAGGAGGTCGTGAGGCTGACGTTGTCGCACATTTTGGAATCGTAATGCGCGCCAGATATTTTAAATTTAAAACAGCTAAGCTCGTTTACAAGTCGTGGTGGCACTTGTCTGCAATTTTTTGCGACGTATTCGGAAGAATAGAGCTTTACGGGTACGAGAACGTCCCTAAGTGTCCATGCATAATAGTTGCAAACCATGTCAGCTATCTCGACCCGATGGCGATGGCGTTTTTTCACGAGACTGAATTGTGCGCTGTTGCGCGCGACACTCTCATGAAGGGCAAAGTGCTCGGGTGGATTTTCAGGCATCTAAACGCAATACCGGTAAAGCGCGGGCAGTCAGGAAATCTCGGGGCTTTCCGCGACGTATTGGCGAGGATAAAAAACGGGATAGGCGTTGTAATTTTTCCGGAGGGCACACGCAGCGAGAACGGCGAACTTTTGCCTGGCAAGCCCGGGGCGGGGCTTCTTGCGATAAAAGCGGGGGTCCCGATACTGCCGATACGCTCGTTTGGGTTCGAGGAAGTATTGCCGCGTTCCAACCGCCTCGGTGGGGGGGCGCGCGTAATAATATGCGCCGGCAAGCCGATTTACCCGCATGAGATTGACCCCGGAAAAAATTGCCCTGACAGGGCGCAGATTATTGTGGATAGGCTGATGGAGCGCATTGCCCAGATTGAGCGCCCGAGTGTGAGGGAGGTTTGAGGCGCGGAAATTTCTACTATAATTTTATGCACCGTTTTTTTTTGCCGAGCTGCGCGGCAAATAGAAAAGAGCAGTTGCTCTTTTTTTTATTGACCCCCGCTTTCGTTTGCATTTTTAAGAAACGCGAATTTTTATGAACGCAAATATAAGCTGGATATTTCTTTTTATCGCCGGGGCATTCGAGGTCGCTTGGGTTGTCGCGCTAAAATATTCCCATGGGTTTACGAGGTTGGCGCCGTCGATTTCAATGGTGGCTGCCTTGTTTTTTAGTATGCTTTTTTTGTCGCTTGCGGCGCGCAATCTTCCGCTTGGAATGTCTTACGCGGTATGGACGGGCATAGGGACGGTGGGCGGAATGCTTGCGGGGCGGTTTTTATTCGCAGAGGCAGCAAATCCGATGCAGATTTTCTTTGCGGCGCTGATAGTCGTCGGGATTGCCGGTGTAAAGTTTGCAGCAGACTAATTTGCGCCGATGCGCTGCGAAAGAATTGAGCGGACAACCCCGTTGTCGCCGAAATATTCGAGCACGTCTTCGGGAGTCCAATTCTTTTTGTCGTATGGAACGCTTTTGGAGGGGTTTAAAAAAGCGTTCCACTTATAGACAAAGTTTCCGTTCAGCGGTCCTGAACTGCGGAAATATAAATTCTGGGTGAGATAATTTACGCGCGGCCTGTCGTTTTTGAAAAAGTTTTTAAGCTGTGGGTATTTTTTCTGGTAAATGTCGGACTCGATGTCGACCTCTTCTTTAAGGTTGTGCCTCCAAGCGGCGCAGTTTATGTTTTTAAGCCACCATTCGTCCTCCCACGGGGAGTGTGCGACTCCTACGGCGCAGTCAATAAATACGTTTTTATACGCAGTGTTGTCGTGGCCGCCGTGGTAGTAGATTGCGGCGATTCCCGCGTTTGTCGAGTCGGGATCGGCGGACTTTATTCGGCAGAATATGTTTTCGCGTATGTCGTACCCGCCGGAGCCGTCGTCGATGTACACGCCTCGTATAGTGCATTTGCCGTCTTTTGCGAGGCATTCGGAAAAAAAGTTTTTGCGGATTACATTGCCTTTATGGCTCGGGTTTCGGCCTGTGTATATTACCCCCATGTCGCTTACGTTTAGGCAGATTCTTTCAAATCTGTTTTTCTCGATAATGAGGTCGTTGCCGCCAAATTGCATTGTGTTGAATGGATCGTCGCGGAAGGTGCAGTTAGATACGCGCGCGCCGACGTCATAAATCGAGAGAGACGGGGTATATTTAAGCCCCGCGCTAGAATTTCTATAAAACTCGCAGTTGAAAACGAGATTTCCCGACGGTGTGAGCGTGCGCCTGTCGCCCCCGCGGATATATGCGCCGCCGAAGGCGTTGTCGTGGATTTTGCAGTTGGAGAGCGTTATCGAGGAGCTGAATTTGAATGCGGAGTTTTTATTGGCGAGCTCCGGCGGAGGATTTTTTGCGAAAGTTCCAGAGTCGACCGAAAGCGCCACGGTGCCGAAATTTGAAAATTCGCATGAATCGATATTTACGTTCTTTGATCGGCTTACGAATACGCCCATGCCGCGCGACGGGCCAAAGCGCACATTTTTTATTTTCAGCCCGTCCGCGTTTTTTATGGCGACAATCGGGCCGGAGAGCATCGAAAATTGCAGTGTGCCGGAGGGAGGGGAATCGAGGGCTATGTAAAAGATTCCGTTTTTTCTGTCTATAAAAAACTCTCCGTCTTCGTCCAACTCTTCAATGAGGTTTTTTACAAAATATCCGCGCGTGGACAGGTCTTGCCCAAACTTTGGATTTTTGGGGTCGGGCAGGCAGCTCATCACTCCGTATATGTGCGGCGAGGAAAGTTTGACCGTCCTGGTTTTTGTGTCGATTTTTTCGATTTTTATTTCGTCGTCCGCCCAGCCTACGGAAAAGTTTCCGCACGCGTAGGCGTCGCCGGCGCCAATCCATCTTTCGTGGCGGGCGTCGGTATATTCAAATGTGGCCCCGCGCACGCGCGTGTCGTCGGAAGGCTCGTCGAAGCCGCGGTTGGTTTTTGACTTCACTTGTCCGGCGTCCAAGACTTTCCCGATTTTTATCAATCCTGAGTTCGGATATCTGGCAAGCCGCAGCCTCTTGCCGTTTAAGAATGCCTCGATTTCCGGAATGTCTCGCGGGGTCCCGAATCCGCGCTGTTTAAGTTCTCCGTAATCGGATATTCCAAATTGTTTTAAGTTTAAAAAATATATTTTTGCGGTGCGTTCGGAGGGAAGCTTGGATAGCAGCGACGCTTCGCGGACTTCCGAGAGCTTTGTGGCGTCGATGTCCGCGCTTCCGCTCAAAATTGTTTTTTTTGAGCCTTCTATTGATATTTTGCGCCCTTTCCAGTCTTTCCCGTCCAACAAAATAGTGTCGCTTATGCGGTATGTGCCGTCTGAGAGTTTTAATGATATATCCCCTTTATCCGGAAGTTTTAGCGCAAAATTTATTGCGGCTTTTAGTGTTGCAAATGGCTTTTTCGATGAGCCGTCCGCGGTTTTATCGTCTCCGAGGGGGCTAACGTTTACGGCAATATCTCCAAAAACGTGCGCACAAAAAACAAAGCAAGCAAAAAACCAAGGCGTAAATCTCATGTGTTCAGTATAGACTGAAAATACGGTAAGATTCAACAAAAATGCCGAGGAATACGGGCAAAATTTTATGCCAAGCAGCTTAAATTAAAATTCTCCGCGCTTTGGTATGGCGCAATTTATTTTGTAATAGCTTACGAATGCTGCTCCTAAATATTCCGCGCAAAATTAGCGCAAAAAAGTGCAAATTTTTCGAGAGAAAAAACGCCTGTTAGTCTTTGGTTCTCGCGCGGTCGAGCCTATCGACGATAGCAAGGCCTATGCCGGAGCGTTGTGGAATTTGACAGTAAATATCGAGGCCGGTTTTGTCGAGCCTTCTAATGAGGGCAAATAGGTTTTTGGCGACTTCTTTGAGGTCGCCGTCTTCGCTCAGCCAATATTCGTTTTTTTTCGGAGACCCGGGCCGCGCGAGGTATATTATGTTGCCTTGAAAATTCTGTGGAATTTCGCCCGGAGAATTAAAAAGCGACAATCTCGATTTCGGGCTGTAATGCGACTTCAACATGCCGGGAGCTTGCGGGTGTGCCTCGTTGACTTTAGGGGAAATGTCCAAACTTTCACCTAAAACCTTCTCTATATCTTCCGGGGGAATAGGGCCAGGTCTGAGAAGCTTCTTAGGAGCGGAAGTCATCATCACGATAGTTGATTCAACTCCGCACGCGCAGCTTCCGCCGTCAAGGACAAAGTCGATTTTATCTCCGAGCATAGACGCGACGTGCTCGGCCGTTGTGGGGCTTACATATCCGAATGGGTTGGCTGACGGGGCTGCTATGGGCTTT
This sequence comes from uncultured Opitutales bacterium, assembly GCA_900545705.1. Classification (GTDB taxonomy): domain Bacteria; phylum Verrucomicrobiota; class Verrucomicrobiia; order Opitutales; family Intestinicryptomonadaceae; genus Merdousia. Next base: position 118,797 of record URAK01000009.1, read on the forward strand.
GAAGCTCTTATAAGGCTCCGCATAACAGGGTGCGAAGGCATTCTGACCGCCACCGTGTCCATTCCAGCCGTAACTATGTCGGGAATCGCCGGGGTCTTTTTTAGAACCATTGTAAGCGGTCCGGGCCAAAAGGCTTCTGCGAGTTTTTCGGCGTCGGGCGTAAATATGGCTATTTCACGCGCCATGCGCATGTCGCATACATGGACAATCAATGGGTCTATAAATGGCCTTCCTTTTGCGGCGAATATTTTTCGCACTGCATCGGGATTTGTGGCGTCGGCGGCAAGCCCGTAAACAGTCTCGGTGGGGACGCCTCCAATTCCGCCGCGCACAATAAAATCAGCCGCCTCCAGTATATCCGAGGGCGGCCGCTTGAAATCTTCCCGCATTGACGAGACTCTTCCCATTGAGGGAAAATTACTTCATCAGAAGCATGTTGCGGGCATGCTTTATTGTCTTTTTGACGTGGCGCTGTTCCTTAGCCGTAAGACCAGTAAACTTGCGGGGAAGTATTTTGCCCGTTTCTGTGACATAACGGTTCAGCGCTTCGGTTTCGATGAAGCCGATTTCTGTGACTTTCTTTTTATTTGATTCTTCTGCCATGTTTTTTTGTGCTTTTGCGTAAATTGTAATTTTGATTCCCGCAAGCGCTAAGTCGGAATAATATGCCTACTAAGCGATGCGCAAATTCTGCGTAAAAAATAATGCCAAGAGATTTTGGCCGGCTGAATTCGTATGGCAAGACTTTTTTTTCTCTTTTTTATTTAACATTTTTTGGCGACGGTAGTCTAATTAGAAATTAGTCTTGTGTATGGTGCGCACGACTGCAATATCAGCCGAAATATGAATTTTTCTACTTTAAAAACAGAATACGTCTCTCCGTGGCGGGATTTGCTCATAATATTTCTCGTTTCATGCGTATTGTATATGTCGCTTGGGTTTACAAGGCCTCTCGCGAGCCCCGACGAAGGCAGATATACTGAAATACCCCGCGAAATGTTGGAGTATTCGGATATGGTGACTCCGCGCCTAAACGACATGCCCTATTTCTATAAGCCACCGATGTTTTATTGGATGCAGGCGGCCTCGCTGAAGGCGTTCGGAGTCAACCTCTTTTCCGCCAGGCTCGCAAACTCACTCATGGCGGTTTTCGGAATTTGCGCCGCATATTGCGCGGCTCGCGTTCTATATGGAAGGAGGGCGGGGATACTATCCGCAGCATTCCTTGCGACTTTCCTGCTTTATTACGCGCTCGGGCAGATTGTGACGCTCGATATGGCTGTTTCGGTTTTCATATCGGCTGCAATGTTTTGTTTTATAATAGCCCTCAAAAGCTCCGGGGCGCGGAGGGGGATTCTAACAATCGGATTTTTTGCCTTCTGCGCGCTTGCCGTCATGACAAAAGGGCTTATTGGTGTTCTTATACCGGGTGCCACAATTTTTATATATGCGCTTATAACCGGGCCTTTCGACTTCCTAAAAAGCCTAAAAAAGTCGGATACACTTTGGATTTTCGCGGGGGTAGCGGTTTTCTTGGCGATAGCTTTGCCGTGGCATTTTCTCGCAGCGGCGGCGAATCCGCCCTATTCGGGCTCGGAGGGAATTGTCTCAAAAAATCCGGAGGGACAGGGGTTCTTCTGGTATTACATCATACATGAACACATTTTAAGATTTGTTGACACTGATACTTCCAATCGCCCTCAGCCATTCTGGTTCTTTTTCGCAATCGTTCCGGTAGGGCTAATCCCTTGGATTGTCTTCTTGCCGGCGGTGGTTCGACGCTCTATCGCAAACGGATGGCGCGCTTTGCGGCGAGAAAATCCTGAGCTGATCTTTTTCTGGGTGTGGATTGCGTTTGTGGTGCTTTTCTTCTCGATTTCCCGCTCAAAGCTCGTGCCGTACATCATTCCGGTTTATCCGGCGTTCGCGATTTTATTCGGAGAGTGGCTTTCAAAAAACTGGTCGGAAAAAATTGACTTTACGAAAACCGCTAAATGGCTTTTCGCGGTGTTGCCAATAGTCGGCGCGATAGCGTCTCCCATTGCTTGCGCAGTTTTAATATCAAAAGGCAAAATTGACGACACTATTACGGCGTGGATTATGTTTGGCGCGCTGTCTTTTTACATGGTCGTTTCCGCCGCAATTATGATAGCCGTTCTCCGCGGCGGCGACGATAGAAAATTCTTTGTTTTGGCTTTTGCGTTGTCGGCGATATTTCTGCTCTTTTTCAATCCCGTAGGGCGGTTTGCCCAGCGCCCGAGCGCAAGACCTTTGGCGGAGCAGATTCTTGCGGAATCCCCGTCTTCTGAGGTCGCGATAGTCTTCGACTACAATTATTTTCAGGATTTGCCGGTGTGGCTCGGCAGAACTGTGCTGCTCGTGGGAAATCCGCCTACAGAGCAATCCTTCGGGTATATGCGTGGAAGGAACGCGTACGACCCAAAATTCTTTGATTCCGCAAAAGAGTTTGGAGACTTCGCAAGGAAGTCCGAAAAACCGGTCTATGTAATCGTGCGCGAACGGGACATTCACAGAATATCCGAGGCTAACCTCAATCTTGAAAAACTTGGCGAAAACATCGACATGCTCCTTCTGAGGGTTAAAAAATAATGGATTCAAAAAAAGAGAACAAGCCGGAAAACCCGTGGCTGAATCTGGGATTTAACATCGTCCTTCCGAGTTTTCTTCTAATCAAGGGCCGCAAACTCTTCGAGAGCGTCGGGATAATGGGGGAAAATGTGGACGCCCAAGTTTTTGTTTTTGCGCTGGCGTTCCCGATTGCCTACGGCATTTGGGACTTGGCGCGCAGGCGCAAATTCAATATTTTTTCGGTTATAGGGGTGCTGAGCGTCATTCTCACAGGCGGGATAGGGCTTATGAAGATGTCGCGCGAGTGGATTATTGTGAAGGAGGGGCTCGTGCCGCTTGTCCTCGGGGCAGCGGTATTGCTTACGGTTTTCACGCGGCGCCCGCTCGCAAAGATGATAATGCTCAACGAAAGCGTTGTAGACCTTCCAAAAATTGAGGCCGCGCTCGACGAGCGCGGCACGCGCGAAAAGTTCGACGAAGCCCTGAAAAAGGCGACTTGGTGGGTGGCGGCGTCTTTCCTGCTAAGCTCGGTTTTAAACTTTGCGCTTGCGGCGTACATATTTAAAAGCCCAACGGGAACCGAGGCGTTTAATGAGGAGGTTGGGAAAATGACGGCGCTTTCCTTCCCTGTGATAGCGCTGCCCACTATGGCGGTTTTGTTTTACGCGATGTACAGGCTATTCGGCGCAATGGGAGAATGCACGGGGTTGTCTCTTGAAGACGCAATATTGAAGCGCGATAAAAAATGAAGTTTTTTTTCATGGTTTTGTGCGCGGCGCTCTTTTCATATTGCGCGTTTGCGCGGGAGGTTGCAGACGCGTCTGGAAGGACTTTTGACTTCGACGCTCCCCCCACTGCGGCGACTGTCGTTCCAAACATATCGCAAGAAGTGTATGCTATAGGCGCGCAGGATTTTCTTTTGGGCAATTCAAACTATTGCATTTATCCTGAGGACGCAAAATATAAGCCAAAGCTCGGCGGGCTTCTCAATCCCGACTACGAGAAGATTGCAAAGGCTGCGCCGGAGATATTCCTCTTGCCACTCAGCCCGACGGGAAGGGCGATTGCGCGCAGGTTGGAGTCGGTCGGCGTGCGGCCATTTTTTCTGAATACTGAGGGAATAGAGAATGTTTCGAAGGATATTTTGCTGCTCGGAAAAGTTTTTTTTAAAGACGCGGCCGCGGAAAAAATAGCGCGCGATTTTGATGCAGAAATTCGCGACGAGCGCGGAAGACAGGCAGGGCGGGGAAGGAAGGCCCTGTTTATGTTTGGCAATATGGCGGCAGGAAGGGGATCTTTTGTCGGTGGGTTGCTCGGCGCGTGCGGGCTTAAAAATTGTGCTGACGCTGCGGGCGCGCCGTGGCCGGTATTGTCCCGAGAATTTATAGTATCTGCCGCTCCCGAGATAATTTTTGCGGAGGTTGTTAAAGACGGCGATGGGAAGGCTTTATTGAAGCGCTTCAAGGAAGACCCCGCGTGGGCGTCGACTCCGGCAGTCAAGAATTCGATGATTTGCTTCATAAGCAGGGATATTGCAACAATTCCGAGTCCCCGTGTTTTGGAGGCGCTTAGAATAATGCGCGCTTTTTGCGCGAAAAATTGACTATTTGCAAGTTTCGAGGCTGCTTTTCTTTTTTGCAAAAATCTCGCGCAATGCCCGGGGTTATTGAAAGGCTTGTGAAAATTGGCGGTTAGGCAGGCGCGATATTGCGGCGCATGCTTTTGAGCTTGTGGCCGTCTGAAAGTTTGCCCGCGCGGCAATAGGCGCATAAGTCGGGAATTTTTCAGCTTAGTTTATTTTATATGCCCAAAAATAAAACATTGCTGTCCATATTTTGAGAAATATTTTTGTAGCTTGCAAAAATTCGGAAAGAGTGGAAAACTAAAATTATGAAACATATAATATCGCTATTGTTATCCGTTTTTATTTTATCGTTCTATGCGCGGGCGGAAATATCGCCGTCAAAAGTTTTTATTGTTGCGAACTCGGACGATGCGGACTCGCTTGCGATTGCAGAATTTTATGCGGCTGCCCGCGGTGTGCCGAAAGGCAACATAATATCTCTCCCAATGCCAAATAATGGGAAAATCTCGAGGTCGGAATATTTTGAAAAAATAGAAAATCCCCTCGTATCTGAGCTTGCGAAAAAGGGTGCTTTGAAGGTCTACAAACTCGGCTCAAAGGAAGCCTCTGGAAGGGAAATGTATTCTTATATTTCGCATGATATAGATTTTCTGGTCTTGTGCAGGGGAGTTCCATGGGGAATAAATCCGACTCCCGGCTCTCCCGCGCCGAATCCCCCGAAGTCATTTAGCGACGCAGCAAGCGTGGATTCTGAAATATCGGGAAGGTTTGTGTCTTCAAAGTCGTTTGCGGGGTTTGTGAAGAACCCGCTTTTTAACAATTATTCATGGGCAATGACACCCTCGATAACTGGCACAATTCCCGTGGCAAGGCTCGACGGGGCTTCGCGCGCAGACGTTGAGGCCGCAGTGAAAAACGCTCTTGAAGCCGAAAAAAAAGGCGTGCGCGGAAGGGTTTACATAGACGAGTCGAAACGCGAAAAGACTGGCGACAAATGGCTTGAGACGGCCGGTAAAATTTTATCCGCGGCGGGGTTTGATGTCTCGGAGAACACAGAGCCGCGGCTTTTCGGGTTCGCTGACCGAATGGACGCCCCCGCATTCTACTTCGGCTGGTACGCCTTTAATCCGTCCGGATATTTTGCCGACAAAAACTTCAAATTTCCCGCAGGCGCAACTGCTCTCCACATATATTCGTTTAGCGCCGCAAATATGCGCGACCGCAACTCTTGGACGCCCGCCTTTACGGCTGAGGGGGCCTCCGCCACTTTTGGCAACGTGTACGAGCCATATCTCGGCGGGACACACTACCCGCACGTTTATGCCCTTGCCCTTGCGCGGGGAATGAGCGCGGGCGAGGCGGCAACTGCGGCGATGCCGTTTTTGAGCTGGCAGGGCGTGTTTGTCGGCGACCCAATGTTTAAGCCTTTCAAGACGGATTTAAAAAAACAGATGGAAAATATAGACGCGGGTGAAATCGACGAATTGTCGCAATATTCCGTAATTAGAATGATAAATTCCATATCGAAAAAGAGTGGGGCGCGTGCGGCGTTTGACTACGCCTCAAAATATGTTGGGAAAATGCCGGACGCTGCGCTGCTATGGAAGCTTTCGCAGCTCGCGGCGGCGGACAAGAACACGCCGGCTTCCGAGCAACTCGCAAGAGACGCGCTCTCGCGCGACATATATTCCAAGGTTTCCGACAGGGGGCTTGCGCTTGAAATATGCTCATACCTAATACCGCTTTCGCAGTCATCGCGCGAGGCCGCGCGCGGTTCGCTCGAACGCCTTGCGGGGCTTTCGGAAGACGGTGAATATCTTGTTGCAGTTGCGAAGCTTGCAAAAGAGCTTTCAAAACGCGAGGAGCTCGGAGGGAAACTCGTAGGTGTTGTCAAGCGGGCGGACGCTTACGTGGCGCAAAAGGCGATGGAGAGGGAGAAGAAAAATGCTAAGAAATAAACGCAAGGTTTGATTGACTTTTAGATAAAAATTATTTTTTATAGACAAAGAAGGAGAATAATTATGAATTTGAAAATTTTTACAGCGGGTTTACTTTCTATATTTTTTTCTGCCTCTTGCCTCTTCGCGGCTGGGCCAGATGCCGGCAAGAGTAAAACAGACATGAAGGCCGAGTTTAAAACGCGCGTCACCAAAAACGATTTTGGAGACATTTTTATATCGAAGCTTCCAGATTTGCCCGACAAATCCAAGGTGAAGGATTTGAATGTAATCGGAACAACAATGCTCGTATTCATTTCGTATGTGGACAATGAGCTGGACTTCGACAAGCTGAACGACTCCATGGCGAAGTCGTCTGGAGCAATAGACAAAAAAGGCAACCGCAAAAGTAGCGTCCCGATTGACGGATTGATAGCTGGTGCGAATAAATATTTGTCGTCAAAAAATATGGGGCTTCAAAAGGTCGGGTACACTGCCAACAATTTCCGACAGAGGCTGGAAGACGGAGTTCCAATTCTGTGCTGGCTGGCGGTTTCGGACCTCTATGAAGGCGATTTCACAAACAGAATGGCGGAAAGAAAGGCGGCAAAATCGCCCGATGATTGGTCGAAGGCTCTAAGAAAGCTCGAAAAGAAAAGAATAAACGCGCGCGGAACTATGTATTCGCAAGCGCTCATTATGGGCTTTAACAAGGAGACGGACGAATATCTAATCGCGGGATTGTTCGAGAAGCCGATATGGATAACCGAGAGGGAACTTAAAAATCTCCTCTTAAACGGATTCATTTTAAGATATTAGCAAAGCATAAAAAACTCCGCAAAGCGGAGTTTTTTTATGCAGTTTTTCAAAAACTTTGCGCGTTTATTTTTGTCGGAAAAAACGGCAGGATATACTATGGATAAACCTTTGAAAAGACGCATGTCTCCGCCAGGGGGCGGGTGGGACGCATTCATATTGTTCTGGACGGGCGTTGCAGCGGTTGAGCTTGCGTATCCGCACATATTTGTGGAGGATTCTGAAGCGGTAAAAATATTCAGATTGGCCGATTTCGCGGCGTGCGTATTTTTTCTTATAGATGTCGCGTGGAGGTACTTATCCGCAGCGGATAAAATAGGATTCTGGAAGTGGGGAATTGTGGACTTAATATCTGCTATTCCCTTCATAACAGTGCTGAGGTATGGAAGGATAATTTCCGCAGCGAGAATAATTCTTTCGGTGCGCTCATCAGGGAAGGGGCTAAGATTCTTCTTTCCAAGCAGGGCGGGCTCCACACTGTTGCTTGCAGTCACAATGCTTTTTGCGGGAACCATTTTTTCTTCAGTGATGGTGTTGCACTTCGAGCGCGGGGCAGAGTCTGCGAATATAAAGACGTATTTTGACGCTTTGTGGTGGGCTGCGGAAACGGTGAGCACAGTGGGATACGGCGATGTATATCCGGTTACAATAGGCGGAAAAATTGTCGCAATGGTTTTAATGATGTGCGGGGTCGGCTTGTTCAGCCTTTCGGCGGCTCTATTTGCCGCGTGGATTATAAGCGAGGTAAGGAGCGCCGACACTGCCGTTTTTGGCGGCGGGGATGCGCCTGCAAAAAAACGGGGGTCTCGGCGGAGGCCGCAAAAATAAATTGCATTGTTTCGATTCGCTTTTTCTTATGCTTTATAGCGACTCTTAAAAGAGCATAATTTTTAGGGAAGGGCGTAAGGCTTTATATCATGGCATATTTAAAAATGGGTCTGGCTTATATGTGAGGCATAAGTGAGGCAAGTTCTAAGTAGTTCAACTA
>URAK01000010.1 GCA_900545705.1 uncultured Opitutales bacterium
TAGTTGAACTACTTAGAACTTGCCTCACTTATGCCTCACATATAAGCCAGACCCAAATATTATAATTGTCCTTAAAAATTTTCCCAAATTTTAATGCCGCAACAAACTTCAGCATGCCTAAAATTATTCAAAAGAAAGGCCACTTCGTTAAATTCGGAAATAATAAAATAAACAAAAAAGCGCGCCGGATTTCTCCGCTGCACGCTCCAGTTATTTAGGTCTATTTGCGCTATCCAAAAGGCTTACGCCTCTGCCGCCGCCGCCCCCTTCTTAGGGTACTCTGGCTATCAAAAGCCGATTTATGTCTCAGCCCCTACCGCCACGCACCCACTCTTAGGGTTCTATGCTATCAAAAGCCGCTTAACGGCGACCCTGCCACCGCGCGCGCAACGCAAACAAAAGCGCGGCTGCTCCAAAGGCAAACGCGAACTCTGAGGGCTCAGGCACTTGCGTAAACGATACGTCCATTCCCGTAGCGCCAAATACGGCTTCAAACGCAAAATTATCCGAAACGCCGCTTATTACCGTTCCCTCTATTCCGCTACCCTCCTCGTATGTTATCAGATCCTCAAACGAGGATATTCCCATATCCACAAGCTCCGCCATTCCCTGGGGATCAAAATTAAATTGCAGATTGATGTCGGCATTCTCTGCTTTGTCGAGTTTTCCCGAGAATTGGATTTTATCGGCCTCGGCAGAGTCGGCATGGATGTCAATTACAATCGTGCCGCCCGACCACATTCCACTTTCAAAAGAGACGGTACCGATTTCGGGCGCATCTTCTGGGTCATTGACCGCAGCGGCGCTGAAATATCCGCCCGAGAGAGTTAGGGTTTTAAATGAAGTGTCGCCGTACAGGTTCAGCATTCCGTTTTTGACGGTAATGTTGTCTGCGACAGTATCATAAGAGCCTTTTTCAAGCCTGAGCGTCTGAACGGCATTGGAGGAGGCGGCATTCATTTCTATATTTAGCTCAGAATCCGCAGAAATATTGGCGGCGGGGTCGTTGTACTGCCCCTTGGAGATGCCTTTAAAAGAGGAATTTGTTGAATTGTTGAAAATAATATTCTGAATGACAGTCGGTATCGCACCTCCCACGCCATATGACGTTGCCCCGATTGTGATTTTTCCGGTTCCGTCAATACCGTCGCAGGTGAAATTGTTGGTAAAAGTTCCCTCAACTTTCATTGAACGCGTCAGATTTAAGATGGAATTTGCGTTCGCGAGTTTTACTTTACCCGTCACAAAAGTATCTTTTACATTAAGCGTTAAGGCGGCGGTCTGGCCACTTCCACCGATTATTTCCAAGCCGTTTTTTATAGTTAAAGTGCCAATTCTTGAATCGGTATTCATCTGCTTAAAGAAAGCAAGCCACGCCTTTTTATTGTTTGAGGCGTCAATCGTGAGTTTTCCTTCAATATTGAAGGAATTGCCCGCTCCAACAATACCCATCATATTTCCATTGCCTGAAGAAATATAATTAAAATCCCCGCCAATGGTAAAGCCGTCGTGGAAATTTATATCCTGGGTATTCCCAAAGGACTGGGTGCCGTCGAAAGTCAGGCTTTTTATGTTTACTCCGCCGGTATTTATGGTGCCAGATAGAGTCACTCCAGAAATTACGACATCAGTATCCTCCGTAGGAGCTTTCCCTGCGGGAGTTCCGGAGGAGTCCGACCACCAGTGGGAAGATACATTCCAATATCCCGTGCCTTCGTAATACAAAGTGTCGGCATTTGCAGATGCGATGGCAAAAATTAGGAAAAGAAAAATGGGTCTATATGGAATTTTCATAGAGCATTAACATATTTTTCATTAGATATTTTTATCGTTTTCGATAATTCGGCAAATAATTTTGCGCACTATTTTTTTAAACAGTTAAATCAGAAATTTAAAACTTATTATATTATAGGAAATATTTAGGAAAGAAGCGCTAGTTCGGCAACCAGAAGAATGGGAACCCAAACAGCATGCGCTATGAGAAATAGCTTGGCCCAACGCCAAAATCACAAATTTTTGCAAACCTTGCGTGCTTTCCGAGTCCACTTTTTTATTTTTGGTTGCGCTGAGAGTTTGGCAGCTGGCTATTTTTATGTAAGAAATAGTCTAAAACTTCTTGGCGCATTTCTGCCTCCAACAATAAAATCAGGCCATAAGTTTATTAAAGATTAAAAAAAAACGCCCCAAAACCACTGCAAACTTATGCGCATATGTATTTGAGAGTTATAAAAAAAACCGCGAGTTCCGCGTTGCCGCCTAAAAAATAGCACAGCATAAAATTAACTGAATAAAACATCTTTGCCTTCTTTTATTTTAGCCGCCTCCCAGAACATCTCCAAGATTTCTTCTTCTTTTTAAATTGCATAAGCGGCAAGAAAAGTCCGTGGATTTTATCAAAATTAAGGCTATGTATAAAATTCAACTGCCAATGATAGTAAAAAAATTTCATAAGAAGATACGTCTTTTTGAAATTGCAATCAACCAATAACTAAGAACAGCCGTTTCGCATGGAGGTTATTCGGGCGCGTTTTTCATAAAAAGAATCCGCCGATAACCCAAAACACTTCAGACGAAAAAAGGACGCGGTTTAAAAACCGCGCCCCTCCGTTTTTACGCAAATGCGCACTTATTTTTTTGCCTTGGCTTTTTCCGCGCTTTTTAGAGCTGCCTGCGCTGCAGCAAGCCTCGCTACTGGAACGCGCGGCGGCGAGCAGCTGACATAATTGAGCCCAACGTCGTTAAAGAACGTTATTGAGTCGGGATCTCCGCCATGCTCTCCGCAAACGCCAAGCTTAATATCTTTTCTGGTGCTTCTTCCCTTTTCTACGCCAATTCGCACGAGCTGTCCGACGCCGTCGACATCTATCGAAGCGAAGGGGTTTTTCGGGAGAATATCGAGCTCCTTGTACCTTCCGAGGAAACTGCCGGAGTCGTCGCGGCTCATTCCCAATCCGGTTTGCGTAAGGTCGTTCGTTCCGAACGAGAAGAACTGTGCGACTTCAGCAATTTCATCGGCAGTCAACGCGCCGCAGGGAACTTCTATCATGGTGCCAAGCATATAGTCTATCTTAACTTTCTTCTGCTTCATCACATCTTCCGCGACTTCGCGTATATTTTGCGCCTGGAATTTCAATTCCTGCACAAAACCGACAAGCGGAACCATAATCTCGACTTTTACTTTGACCGGTTTTTTGCCCTTCATCACATTTGCGGCGGCTTCAAATATTGCGCGCGCCTGCATTCTCGTGATTTCAGGGAAGCTGTTGCCGAGTCTGCAACCGCGGTGGCCAAGCATCGGGTTCTGCTCTTCGAGAGCCTTGCAGCGCTCCGCGACAATTTCCGGGGAAACATTCATTTTTTCCGCGAGCTGTGCGCGCGCCGAGCTTTCGTGCGGCAGGAATTCGTGGAGCGGCGGGTCGAGGAGTCGAACAGTGACAGGCAAGCCGTCCATAGCCTTGAATATGCCTTCAAAGTCCTTGCGTTGGTACGGCAGAAGCTTGTCGAGGGCCTTCTGGCGTTCGGAAGGATCGGTAGCGAGAATCATCTGGCGGACAGCGTCGATTCTATCGCCTTCAAAGAACATGTGCTCCGTGCGGCAAAGACCGATGCCCTCTGCCCCGAGCTCGACAGCCATTTTTGCCTGCGCGGGGGTATCCGCATTTGTGCGGACGCCGAGCTTGCGGTATTTGTCCGCCCATTTCATAACCGTGTCGAAGAGCTGATAGGTATAGCTCTTTGAGGGCTTCATTTTGCCGGATAGGACGCGAATTACTTCGCTTGGGGCAGTCTCGATTTCGCCGAGGAATATTTCGCCGGTAGTGCCGTCAATAGAGATATAGTCGCCTTCTTTGACAACTGTTTTGCCGACGCTCATTATTCTCTTGGAATAGTCCATGGAGATGTCGCTTGCGGCGCAGATGCAGACTTTGCCCATTTGACGCGCCACAAGAGCCGCGTGCGAGCTTACGCCGCCGCGGGATGTCAAAATACCTTCCGCAGCGATCATTCCGCGCAAGTCTTCCGGAGAAGTTTCCTCGCGGCAGAGGACGACTTTTTTGCCCTGGGAGTTTAGGAGTTCGGCTGCGGAGGCAGTGAATACGACCTGACCGCTCGCCGCACCGGGGCCTGCGGGGAGGCCTTTTGCCAAGACTTTCGCCTTTTTGACAGCAGAATCGTCGAAAACGGGCACGAGGAGGCTCGAGATAGAGTCTGCGGGGATTTTAAGCAGCGCCGTTTTTTCCGACATGAAGCCCTCTTTGTTCATTTCCACCGCGATGCGCACGGCCGACAGCCCTGTGCGTTTTCCGTTGCGGGTTTGGAGCATGAAGAGTTTGTTTTCTTCGATTGTGAACTCGAAGTCCTGCATGTCCTTGAAATGCTTTTCGAGCTTTTTGCGGATTGCCAAAAGTTCTTTGTAAGCTTTCGGCATTTCCTTTTCGAGCATGGAAATCTTGTGCGGCGTGCGGACGCCCGCGACGACGTCTTCACCCTGCGCGTTTATAAGGTATTCGCCGTAGAAAATGTTTTCGCCATTGGCGGGGTCGCGCGTAAAGGCGACGCCTGTTGCGCTCGTTTCGCCCTTGTTGCCGAACACCATCGTCTGGACGTTTACGGCAGTTCCCCAACTTGCTGGGATATTGTATTTCTGGCGGTAAATTATAGCCCTTTCGTTCATCCACGAATTAAATACTGCGCCGATTGCGCCCCAAAGCTGTTCGTAAACGTCCTGCGGGAAGGCTTTTCCCGTGCGGTTTTTAATGAGAGCTTTATAGCGATTTACGAGTTCTTTGAGATCGTCGACGGAGAGGTCAGTGTCCATTTTTGCGCCGACTTCCGCTTTTAGGACGCTCATAACTTCGTCGAAGGGTTCAGATTCAGCCTCGCTGCGCGCCTGTACGCACATTACTACGTCGCCGTACATTTGAACAAAGCGGCGGTAGCAGTCCCACGCGAAGCGCGGATTGCCGGTTTTGGAGGCGAGCCCTTCTACGGTCTTGTCGTTCAAGCCGAGGTTTAGGATAGTATCCATCATGCCGGGCATTGATTCGCGGGCGCCTGAGCGCACAGAGAAAAGCAAGGGATCGTTTTCGTCTCCAAAAATTTTTCCCATCTGCTTTTCGACGGAGGCAACACCAGCCTTTACGTCAGCCGCCAGGGATGCGGGATATTTCTTCCCGTTCTTGTAAAAATAGTCGCAGACTTCTGTTGTGATTGTGAATCCCGGAGGAACTGGAAGGCCTATGCGGGCCATTTCCGCGAGGTTTGCACCTTTTCCGCCGAGGAGGTTTCTCATAGTAGCGTCGCCGTCGGTCTTGGCCCCGAACAGATATATGAATTTATTTTTTTTGGTTTTGGAGGCGGATTTAGCCGCCGCCCTCTTGGATGCCGTTTTATTAGCAACTTTTTTTGCCATATATTTTTCTTTTCTGAGTATTGTTATTTTTAACATGCATGTTGAAACCGAACGAAATCGACATGATTCGGTATGTAAAAAGTAGACATCCGAAACGGGCAAAAGTCGTATAAAAAGTAAGCGCCGAACGGTTTCCGGGCGTAAGCCCAGTTGCCCCGATTTGGGAACCTATCCTAAGAGAGCGCCGATGCGAGATCATAGAAGATAACGGTAAACAAATCTTGCGCGATATTGTTGAATATTATTCAAAATACGTCAAGGATTTACCTTTATTATTAGCTTTTTCAGCACTTGTTTATTGTTTAACAGTTAAATATTTTGCCCATAAAATTTTTAAATTTTATTTTTTTGCACTGAAATTCAAACGCACAAGCAAAAGCTTTGCATATCTGCCAAGGAAAGCTTTAGCGCAAGCGTTTTTCATTGCTTTGGCGCATTTCCGAAAGGCGGAAACGCAGTCCCGCACTATCATTAAATGGGCTGGCAAAAACACGCCGCGCGAAAGAATCGGCAATTGCGGCTTCAACAAAACTATGTTTATGCAAGCTGCAAATGTATAAAAATTTAGCTTAGAATTTTATAAATAAAAAAAGCGGGCCGCGCAAAACGGCCCGCATATTTACTTTAAGCCTTCCAAGAGATTTGCGTAAAAGCTCACTACTTTTCCGCCTGGCGCAACATCAATCGAGGCCATATCTTATTCGGCAAAAGTTTGTCCGCTTTTTCAAACAGCGCCTTAGCCTCAGATTTCTTGCCGAATCCGAGTTCTCCAAGCCCCATGGTATAGTACGCACGGGCATTTATGCGGGAAATGCTTTCGCCAGTTGTACCCTCAGCTCCGTAGAAGTTGACATGGCTTGAAACAATTCCCCTCTTGCCGCTCTCCACGAGAGACTCAAAGAGTTCTTTCGCCTCTTTTTCCCTGCCGATTTTGGAAAGCGCCACGCCCTTCCAATAGCGGTAGTTTGTCTTTTTCACATTCACTTCCGCGGCCTTGCGGTAATATTCCTCAGCTTTCGCCTTCTCCCCCGCCCTTTCGCAAACTTGGGCGAGCATGCAGTAAATCTGGGCGTCGCGCGGAGTGCGCGTATCGTACAAAAATACCTGATGGTTCTCCGGGTATTTGAAGGCTTCGAGCATGATTTTTTCGGCGGCGGGAAAATCGCCGGCGTCCGCCTTCGCCAACCCTGCCGTAAGCAGCGCGTCAACGTATATGTCGTGGAAATTTCCGACTCCTTCGCGGGTCGGGAAATAGCAGTCGCGCAACAGTCCCAATACATAGTCGAAATCCCCCATATATGTTCCTGTGACTACTTCCATCGCAAGAGGATAGTACCGCTTTTCGGCGACCGCATGTTTGCTTTTCAGAAGCTCATAGCGCTTTGCGATATCCTCTCCGGCGGCTTCAAAGACTTGGTCGCCCTCTTCGAGGAATATCGGCTGCTTTTCCAGATCTATCGCCTTGTGGTAGTATTTCGCGGCTTTTTTATAATCTCTAAAATGCTTCCAGTAAGCCCACCCCAAATTGCGCCAAGCCATAGCAAAGTCCGGGTTTAGTTTCAGGGATTTTTCCCATTCGGCAACGGCTTTTTCGGGGATTTTGTCGTAGTTTAGATTGCCGAGATAATAATGTATTTTCCAGTTGTCCGGAAGGTATTGCGACATTTTCTCGAGCACGCGCGCGGTCTCGAGCCTGAACACGTTCGCAAACGGGCAATCCAAAGCTTCCTTAAAATATTTTTCGGCTTTCTGTTTATCCCCCGCCTTGTCGGCAAAGAATCCGAGCCACATTTTCACAGTTGCGTAGGCAGTTTTGCCGTTTGCGTATTCGAGAAGCGCGACGGCATCGGCGTCAAAGCCGTTGTGCATGTATTTAAGTGCAAGCTCAATGTACGATTCAGGGTCGTTGCGCATGAGCTTTTCAAATTCGCCCCCGCCCGACAGCAGTTGCTTTTCGCGGGCTGCATATGCGTTTACGGGATCAAATGCGAGCACTTTTTCCGCGCATTCGAGCGCACCCTTTTTATCGCCTTTTGCACGCAATATGGAGGTTTTTAGGTTCGCAGCCTCTATGTTGCGCCCGTTGTACGCCAGAGCCTCCCCGACGCGCTCCAATGCGGAATCGAAATCCCCATTCATTGAATACATCTGGGCAAGCTGGGTATTGGCGGCCGAATTGAATGTATAATTCCAAAGCGCCCGGTAAAACATATCTTCGGCCACTTCCATTTTGCCCTGCGCGCGCAAGACAAGCCCGAGATTGTAAATTGCCTCGCAGTCCATCGGGCGCGTATAATCTTTTACAAGGCGTTTTATTGCGGTTCTAAAATGCTTTTCGGCGCCTTCCAAATCGCCCCTCTGGCGGAGGATAATCCCCATCTGGGTATTTGCGCGCGTATCACCGGGATCGCGCCGGAGAACTTCTTCAAAGTAGTCGACAGGGTTTACAAACGGATTGTGGAATTGCAGATTCCTTAGCCCCACAAGATAGCATTCCTCAGTATTTTTTATTTCGCTCGGCGGCAGCGGCGGCTTCACTATCTCGGGAAGAGGCTTGTTCGGATCTTTTACGACCGCCGCGTACGAAAGCAGCGTCTTGCCGGAGGAGTCCGTGAGTGTCATTCTTATATTTTCCTCTTTAACTCCCTTTGCATCGATGCTCTCCGCATACGGCGAATCGGGGGACACGTCAATTTTGCGGGAGAACAATTCCCTGTCGCCGTCGCATACGGTGACAGTCAGGTTTTCGAGCTTTTGGGTCGAATTTACCGACACAAAGAGTTTTTCGCCATCGGTTTCAACATTCATTGCGGCGGTTTTCGAGGCCTGCTTTGCCCCCTTCATGCCGCGTATTCCATAATAATATTGGGTAAAGGTTTTGACTTCGTAGGGATATATCCAGTTGTAGTCGGGCTGGTTGTCTGAATAGGCGCCCATCATGAGCTCTACATAGTGCCCGGCGGAGTCGGTAAGTATTTTAGTAGGCCAGCCGGAATTGGGCCCCCAAAGCCAGAATTTTCCTCCGGACGATATATGCCTGTTTGCCACCATCATTGTGCCCGCGTCTTTGCCGTGGTCGTAGCCTCCGATAAAGTCCTCCTTGCGGTCGAAAGCGAATATTGAGTTTGCAACTGGGTGGTTTTTCCACCATGAGGCGTCAATATTGTTTTTATACTCTTCGGTTCCGTTGTATGGTTCGCGCGTTATCGGCCAGCGACAGAAGCTCGACTTGCAATGGAAAGTTCCGAATTCGGTATTTTGGGGAAAAATTATTTGGTAGTCGTCGTTACAGTGCGTGGAGGCGTTGGCCCAGAATAGAATGGAGTTCGAGTTTTTCGTGGTGTTGGCGAGCCTTCCGTCAATTTGCATGTAGGACTTCCCCGGGAAAAGCGTCACACCTATCGCCCACGACATTCTGTGCCGCCACTCGGTCTCACCGACCCATATTGTTTTGCTGCCGTCTTTGTTTTCCGTTATTTTGTAGTCGACAGGGCTGTGGGAAGTCACTCTATGGTGGTGGAAGACGTTCCACTCCACTCCGCCGGAAATCCACGCCCCATTCATTCCGACATTTGCGGGCTTTATTACGTCCTGGTGGTAGAATATATCGTATCCATTGGTTTTGTCGATTGCGTAGAAAAGCCTGCCGCCGATTTCCGGCAATACGCATACTTTTACATATTCATTTTCAAGAAAGAGCGCTTTGTAAGTTACATTTTTGCGAGTGCGCGTCATATTGTCGTTTAGCGGATACGGGTATACGGAGCGCCGCGCCCGCTGGTACGACCAGTCGCAGTCGAATATCGGCGCGGCCTCGGGGGCGTCGAGTACATAGGTCGGTATTTCCACATTTTCCTCCCATGCTTTTACGGCCGATTCTGCGGCGTGGGAAATCTGAAGCGCCGCGACCGCTAAAAGCGATCCAATATATGTTATTATATTTTTCATTTTTCAGTAGTTGGCATTAGATGTTAACGCGCACGCGCGCAGTTTAGTATGCCTGCAAAAGAGCAATGCAAAAACGTTAAAAAAATTTTACGCATGCGGGGGTAAAAAGTCAAATTTCATTTTAGACATCGTTTCAAAATTTGACATAATAAAAAAATTCTGACTACCCGCCTATTTTTGCTGTTTTCATAGCGTTGCAAAACGCCTTATCCACATTTTGAAAAAATTTTTTCTTTATAACTTTATTTGATGGCGGCACAAAAAAACTTTTAGCGGCACCGGCGCACCTGTGTGAAAAAAATTTTCTATGCTAAATTTGCAACGCCCAAATAACGACAAAACTAAAAATATCGGCTTTCCTCCCATACAAAAAGGCACAAAATACTGGCGCCATTAGAAGCGAGGCAAAAATAGGCAGACGGGTTAAATCGCGCGCTTTTTGCGCCTATAAAACATGCTCAAATAACCGCCTACCACAACGCAGAAGAAAAAAATTTTGCGGTCAACTCAAGGGAAAGCTGTCCATCATTTTACCTGGATAAACCCCGTAATAAGCAAAAAAAGCTTTGGAGAATGACGATGCGTTTGCGTATCCCACAATTTCTGCAACTTCCGCGTTTGTGCAATTTTTAGACCTTAAAATATCCGCGGCAAGCCCCATGCGCGCGTCAAGAACATATTTTGAGAAAGTTCTGGCAAAGATTTTCTCAAAATGTTTATCGAATGTGCGAGCCGACATTTCCAAGGATTTTGCGATTTCGGATATCCGCCAAGCACGGCCAGGCGCTTTATTTACCTTGGCTGCAATTTTTTCAATATCGCATACCCCCGCGCGCACATGCGGGAATTCGCGTAAAATCAATGCCGCGATGCACTCCGCTATTGGGCCGAGAATTGCGGGCGAACAGGCCGCCGAGTACGCCTCCGCACGATATGCTTCCATAAGCGCAAAAATCTCCCCCGCCGAGTCAAATTTCTTAATAAAAACCTCACGGCCAAAAATTTTCTCCCAGCGCGGGATTTTCAGCATATGCGCCCAATAGAGCTCCGCCCCGCCGCTTTCTACAAAGTTATCGCAAAGCCTTTTTGGCGGTATTATCAAGGCTTCGGAAGGATTCAACTTTACCGTCTTCCCAGAAAATTTTGCGACCAAAACTCCGCTTTTGACCAAGAGAAAATCATAAAAAGATTCGTTGACGCGCGAATGGTAATAGCCGTCGGCATGGCGCGCGTATCCGACAATATCCACTCCCAATTTTCTCCACGGATTAAACCGGGAATATTTTGGCATTGAAAGCGAAGATCCAAGCCTACCCCAGCCGGAGTCAGGCTTTACCGCCGCCCTCTGCTTATAAATAAAATACTCAACCTTGCTGCCACTCGTCCAAAGGCGCAGATTGTTGTCGCTGTAAACTTCCCATTCGTATTTTTGCGGCACACTGCTATTTTTGCCTTTTATTTTGGAAGAATCTGTGGGCTTTTTAAAGAATTGCTTGCTTGTTTTTCCCATCGTTTAGCGGCGTTTTTCCATATATTTATTGGCAATAAAATAAGCTGTCCAGAAGAATCCGACACTTTCATTTTATAAGATATTAAAAACTGCAAACCCCAAAACGTGAAAATTTGCCCTGCACGCTACTTATAAATCTGCCAAAAAAATTTACCTCCCCCTCGAGGCATAAGACGTACATATATAAAATTCACACAATTTTTATCTACCAATCTTCCCATCGAAAAAGAATTTTTAGACAAAAAAAACCGCGCTTTCGCAGTGCAAAAGCGCGGGATTTATTGAGAGCCTATTGGCAATTTTGCTTTTCAGAGCCCCTATTTCAGGACTTCGCCAAGCAGAATATGAAGCGGCTCTCCGCTTTTCAAAGCCCCTATTTCGTGGCTTCGTCGAGCAGATCTCCGAGGGAAGTCAAGTCTTGGTCCTTGCGGATCTTTTCGAACGCAGCTACCTCTTCGGCGAGCTTTTCGGCGTCGTATTGGGCGGCCTTTATCGAGAGGCCTATGCGGCGCTCGTCGCGGTCAATCTTTACGACGCGAGCCTTGACTTCGTCGCCGACTTTGAGGTGGTTCTTAATCTTGTCGACATGGTCTTCGCTGATCTGGCTGATGTGCACCAATCCGTCGATGTCGTTTTGCAGTTCGATGAACGCACCGTAGTTGGTGATCTTGCTGACCTTGCCTGTAACCAAATCGCCAACCTTGAAGAGGGAATCGATTTCTTCCCAGGGATCCACAGTCAGCTGCTTCATGCCGAGAGATATGCGCTGGTTTTCGGGATCGACGAGCAGGACAATTGCGTCGACTTCGTCGCCTTTTTTGAGGACTTCCGAAGGATGGTTTATCTTGCGGGTCCAGCTCATGTCGGAGACGTGAACCATGCCGTCGATGCCTTCTTCGAGCTCTACGAATGCGCCGTAGGTGGTCAAATTGCGAACCTTGCCGCGAACATGGGCGCCAACCGGATAGTTGTGGACTGCCATTTCCCAGGGATTTTCTTCGAGCTGGCGGAGTCCGAGGGATATTTTCTGTTCTTCCTTGTTGATGTTGAGAACAACAGCTTCGACTTCGTCGCCGACTTTGAGAACTTCCGAGGGCTTTGTGATGCGCTTTGTCCAGGAGAATTCCGTGATGTGGACAAGGCCTTCAACGCCTTCTTCAAGCTCGATAAACGCTCCGTAGTTGACGAGGTTTACGACCTTGCCGCGCACGTGTGCGCCGACCGGATACTTGCGCTCGATATTTTCCCATGGGTTGGAAGTGGTCTGTTTGAGGCCGAGGGAAACGCGTTCGCGCTCGGTGTCGACTTCTATAATCATTACGGAAATTTCTTCGCCGACCTTCAACATTTCGCTCGGGTGGGAGATTCTGCCCCAGCTCATGTCGGTGATATGCAGCAGGCCGTCGAGGCCGTCGAGGTCGATAAACGCTCCGTAATCGGTGATATTCTTGACGACGCCCCTGCGGATGTCGCCGGGCTTGACTTCCGCGAGGAGTGCTCGGCGCTTTTCGGCGCGCTGTTCTTCGATGAGCTCGCGGCGGGAAACGACGATATTTTTGCGTTCCGCGTTAATTTTTACCACCTTGAAATCGTATGTTTGCCCAACGTACTGGTCGAGGTTCTTCGGGGGCTGGACGTCTATCTGCGAAGCGGGCAGGAAGGAGTCCACGCCTATGCTTACGATGAGGCCGCCCTTTACTTTGCTCTTTACGCGGCCGGAGAGAATTGCGCCTTCCTTGCAGTTGGCGAGAATTTCTTCCCAATTTTTCTTTTGCTGCGCTTTATCGTACGAGATTACGGGGTTGCCCTCGCGGTCTTCAAGCTTTTCAAGCAGTACTTCTATTTCTTGACCGATTTGTATGTCGTTGATGTCCGGAAATTCGTTTATCGGAACGACACCTTCGGATTTTCCGCCTATGTCAACTACTACTTCGTTTTGGCGGATTTCGATTATTTTGCCCTTTATTATAGAGCCTTGTTTGAGTTCGGCAAAGCTGCTGTTAGCCAGCAGTTCTTCCATTACGTTGTTCATTTATGTCCTTGTGGATATTGCCGTCTCCGCAAGCGGAAACGGGTTGATTGTTTATGGTTATGCCTGCGCAAAATATGCACAATGCGTTTATTAAAGGTTAAATAATTTCAGATTGCCCAGCGTCTTGCAAGAGTTTTTTGCCGTATTTTACCAAAATATCCCCGACTTTTACCGCACTTTTAACAAATTTTGGCGATATACCTTCCCGTATAAGAATAAAAAAATATAAAATTACGCCAAAAACTTTTCTAACAAAATCTAAAAATTACGCATACGGCAAAACTCGCGCGCGGTAAATAGCAAGGTTGCGCGAAGGAAGTTCAAGCCGCGCGGATAATGGCAAAACTCACGCACGGAAAGGCGAAGCTTGTGCGGTAAATAGAGAAACTCGCGCACGGACTTACTACCCGCGGAGAAAGACTCAGTTCGCGCATGGGGAAGCGAAACTTGTGCGGTAAATGGCAAAACTCGCGCGCGGATAATGGCAAGGTTGCGCGAAGAAAGCTCAAGCCGCCCCTTTGAGTTCCCACGCCATTTTTTGAGCACCCGCTACCCCTTGGGGTCCTGATATTCCTTGGTTCACCGTTCTCTGAATCCTTCCTCCCCCTTTCCTGTACAGTTCCTTTTGATTCGCGGCATCTCCGCTTTTTAAAAGCAGTTTGCGCCTCTTTTCCAATTCCCCCTCCGCACTCCACTTTTGTGTTCCCACTTTGCCCCGCCACAAAAAAAACAGCAAAAATTTCCATATTTCTCCCATGTAAAATAGAAAAATTTTAAGCTTCAAATGCGCCGGGAAAAGTCCATACTCCGCTTTTAATTATGATACCCGATATTCTGGCAGAAAGATACGCTTCAAAAGAAATAAAACAAATTTGGAGCGCCGAAGGAAAAATACTTCTCGAACGCGACCTGTGGATTGCGGTCATGAAAGCCCAAAAGGAGCTCGGCCTCGACATTCCCCAAGAGGCCATCGACGCCTATGAGCGAGTAAAAAACAATATCAGAATCGACGAGATTAACAAGCGCGAAAAAATCACCCGCCACGATGTCAAGGCGCGCATCGAGGAATTTTGCAGTCTCGCCGGTTTCGAGCACATACACAAGGGCATGACGAGCCGCGACCTCACCGAGTGCGTGGAACAGCTCCAATGCTACAAGTCGCTCGAAGTCATAAGGACGAAGGCTGTCGCCGCTCTGTCGCTGCTCTCTAAAAAGGCGTTCGCGTATAAAGGCGAGATAATCGCCGCGCGCACGCACAACGTCATCGCCCAGCTCACCACTTTCGGAAAGCGCCTCGCGGAATTCGGGGAAGACTTTTTGAGGGCTGTTGAAAATGTGCAGTCGCTAATAGATTCATACCCTGTAAGGGGAATCAAAGGCGCGGTCGGCACGCAGCTCGACCAGCTTACGCTATTTGACGGAAACGCCGACAAAGCCGTACTCCTCGACGAAAAAATCAGAAAATTTCTCGGCATAGGGCGCGCATTCGGCGCCACAGGCCAAGTCTATCCGCGCACGCTCGACTACGAAGTCGCAAGCCGCCTATACCAGCTCGCCTCGGGGCCGTCGTCGTTCGCAAAGACGCTGCGCATAATGGCAGGAGCTGAGCTTGCGAGCGAGGGTTTTGCGAAGGGCCAGACGGGCTCGTCCGCAATGCCGCACAAGATGAACTCCCGCAGCTGCGAGCGCATAAACGGATTCCACGTCATACTGCGCGGATTCGCCGAAATGGCGGCGGGGCTCGCGGGCGACCAATGGAATGAAGGCGACGTCTCTTGCTCAGTCGTAAGGCGCGTAATGCTGCCGGGAATGTTTTTTGCAATCGACGGGCTGCTTGAAACTTTCATTACCGTCCTAAACCAGATGAAAGTAAATTCGGCCGTCATAGCCGCCGAGTGCCGCAAATACATGCCTTTTCTACTGACGACCACTGTCATGATGAACGCAGTCAAAAAGGGAATGGGGCGCGAAGACGCGCACGAAGTTATAAAAGAGCACGCTGTTGCGACCGCCAACGATATGCGCGCCGGGAAAATATCCGAAAACGACCTTCTCGCGCGCCTTGCCGCCGACCCGAGAATGCCGCTCGACGCCGCCGAGCTTGAAAAAATCCGCAAAGAGGGTTCCGCCGCAACCGGGCTTGCCGAAACCCAAACGGAGGATTTTTGCAGGAGGGCCGACAAGTGGGCCGAGCGCTTCCCGGAAGCTGTCGGATACTGTCCGGAATCCATTCTATAAAAACGCTTTCCGCGCTGATAAAAGCGGCGTATCCCCAAAATTTTTTGGGGAGTAGCCGCAGCCGAGGAAGCGGTTTAAATTCAATAAAAATATTCAAGGGCTTAAAAATCCCTTAACATGCAAAACATTTTCACAGTAAAAAAAGTCTCGGATAAATCAAAAGCTAGGCTATGCGAATTGCGCACGGCGCACGGAACCGTCCAAACACCGGTATTTATGCCGGTCGGAACGCAGGCGACGGTCAAGTCGCTCACTCCGCAGCAAGTGGAGGAGACAGGGGCGCAAATAATACTCGCAAACACCTACCACTTGAATATTAGGCCGACGTCGGAACTAATAGCGCGTTTTGGGGGTCTGCATTCATTCATGGGGTGGAGCAAGCCCATACTAACCGACAGCGGCGGATTCCAAGCATTCAGCCTGTCGAGCCTGCGCAAAATCTCCGAGGACGGCATATCGTTCGCCTCGCACCTCGACGGCGCAAAGCTTTTTATATCTCCAGAATCGTGCATGGGAATACAAAAAAATCTTGGCTCCGACATCTGCATGGTGCTCGACGAGTGCATTCCCTACCCCTGCGAGAAGCAAAAAGTTCTAAAATCCGTCGAGAGGACACTCCGATGGGCAAAAAGGTGCAAGGACGAATATTTGCGCCTCGGGCTTCCGCAAAGAGGGATTTTGTCATTTGGCATAGTGCAAGGCGGCTGCTACGACGACATCAGGAAGCGTTGCGCCGAAAGCCTGGCGGAACTCGATTTCCCCGGATATGCGATAGGCGGAGTGAGCGTCGGCGAGCCCGAGCCGCAAATGCTCGAGCAAGTGGAGGCTTCCGCCGCCGGGCTGCCGTTTGACAAGCCCAGATACGTCATGGGAGTCGGCACTCCGCCGCAACTGTTGAAGATGATAGCCCTCGGCGCCGACATGTTCGACTGTGTAATGCCCACGCGCCTGGCGCGCCACGCCGTTGCCTTTACCCCCGACGGCCCCATAAACCTCAAAAACGCAAAATTTGCCGAAGACGACTCACCGCTCGACAGTGAAACCGGCGGATATTCCTCAAAATTCTCGCGGGCATATATTAGGCATTTGGTGAAAGCCAATGAAATGCTTGCATGCACGCTGATTTCCATGCACAATATACGCTTCTTCCAAAATCTTATGCAAAAGGCGCGCGAAGCCATAGAGTGCGGCAGCTACGAGCAGTGGAGCGCCGAAACAATCGCGCGCTACGAATTTCCCGAAAACGATAAATGAAAATATCCCTCCTAAAATATTTTGACCGCCCCGCCCTCGTTGGCACGGATTTTAAACTATCGTACGCCGACCTATTTGAGCGCGCCAGGCGCGCCGAGGAAATTTTCAAAAAAAATCCGCCGGAAAGGGTCGCGATTTTTGCGGAAAATTCCCCCGAGTGGGTGTTCGCGCTCTACGGGGCATGGAGGGTCGGGGCGGCGGTAATACCTATTGACGCAAAGTCCTCAGCCGCCGAGGCTGCTTTCATATTGTCCGACGCCTCCCCGCAAATTCTCTGCTGCGACCGCGCGAATTACCAGACCGCCTTGGAAGCTACAAGCGGGCTTGAAAACAAGCCGGAAATACTTGTATTGGAGGATCTATTTTCAGAGGCGAATTTGGAGAATAAAATATCCAATCCCGAGGAGTGGGGAGTCGAGCGCGAAGATACCGACATGGCGTTTATAGTCTATACCTCCGGAACAACCGGGAATCCGAAGGGAGTTGTGCTCACCTTTGCGAATATGTACGCCAATATGAAGGCGGTAGCGGAGGCAAAATACTATTTCGACGGAATAAGGGTGCTGATAATGCTGCCGTTTCACCACATTTTGCCGCTTATGGGAACTCTTGTAATGCCGCTGCACGTCGGGGGAAAACTGGTTTTTCCAAAATCGATATCACCTGCCGACATTGCGGGAGTGCTGCAAAAATATCCGGTAGATATGATAATAAGCGTGCCGAGATTCTACGAGCTGCTGCACTCCAACATAATGTCAAAGATAAACCATTCGGCTGTGTTGAAGGGATTGTTTTCACTGGCAAAGGCCGCAAACAGCCGCAAATTTTCCGAAAAGCTGTTTTCTGCAATACATAAAAAATTTGGCGGTGAGGTAAAATTCTGGATATCCGGCGGAGCTGCGCTCGACCGCAAAGTTTGGGCGGATCTCGACACGCTCGGATTCGGCGTGCGCGAGGGCTACGGAATGACCGAATGTGCCCCGATTATCGCCTTCCCAAGAATTGGACGAATAAAAATCGGCTCGCCCGGCGAGGCGCTTCCCGGGGTTGAAATCAGGATAGTCGAGGGCGAAGTCGCCGTAAAGGGCGGCAACGTCACGCCGGGGTACTACAACCGCCCGGAGGAAACGCGCGAGGCAATCCGCAACGGCTGGCTGTTTACGGGAGACCTCGGATATGTCGACGAAAATGGATTTTTATTTATTACCGGCAGGCGCAAAGAAATAATAGTTTTGCCGAACGGCAAAAATATAAATCCCGCAGAGATGGAATCGCAGATTGCGGCGCAATCTCCGGAAATTCTCGAAGTGGGAGTTCTGATGTACGAAAACATTTTGCAGGCAATAATACGGGTAAAGCCTGAGTTTATAGAAAAGGCCGGGGGAATCGAGGCAGCCGAAACCATTATAAGAGACACCGCTGTCCTCCCCTACAACCGATCGACTGCCACTTATAAGAGGATAATAAGAATTGCGCTTACGACGGAAGATTTGCCCCGCACGCGCGTCGGAAAGCTCAAGCGCTACCATCTTGCGACGTATCTCGAAAATATATCGCGCCGCAAGGCGGAGCCGCCCAAGCCAGAGCCAAAGTCAAAAACCTACGCCGAATTAAAAGAAATGCTTTCAGGGCAAATCTCTATGCCCGTGACAGCGGATTCCCATATGGAGATGGATCTTGGGCTCGATTCCCTCGGCAAGATTTCAATCCAATGCTATGTAAAGGAGAACTGCGGGGTGGACGTCACTGAGAGGGATTTTGAGAAGTATCCGACACTCAGGCAATTTGCAGAATACGTGGATAAGAACCGCAATTCGTCGTTCGAGCCGCAGCTAAAAAATATCACTTGGGCAAACATAATCAACGCCCTTCCCCGCCCCAAGCTTCAAAAGCCCCACTTTTTTCATTTTGCGACAATATCGATTTTTAGGGCTTTGATGAAATTGTTTTATAGGGTTAGATACTCTGGGCTCGAAAATATAGAAAGCGGCGAGCCGCTTATAATTGCGCCAAACCACCAAAGCTATCTCGACGGGGCATTCGCCGTAGCGCCGTTCTCAAAGACTCAAATATACAAGACTTACTTTTTCGCGAAATTGAGGAAAATACTTAAAGGCGGCTTTCTCAGAACTTTCGCCGAAAGAAGCAATGTCGTGATAATGGATATCAACGACAATGTTAGCGAGTCTATAAGAAAACTTGCCGAAGCTCTCAGACAGGGCGACAGGGTTGTGATATTCCCCGAAGGCACCCGAACGAAGGACGGCAGCGTTTCCGAATTCAGAAGCACTTTTGCGATTTTGGCGAAAGAAATGAATGTAAAAGTAGTGCCCGTTGCAATTCGTGGAGCGTACGAGGCGCTGAAGCCGGGCGCGACATTCCCTAAATTCGGTTCCGATATATTTGTGCATTATTTAAAGCCGATGAGTATCCGCGATGGCGAAACCTACGAGAAATTCTGCAAAAGGGTCCGCGAGTGCGTCGAGAGGGAGTGGGAAACGATGAAGCCTCTCATCAGCGCAAAAATAGGGTAGCCGAGAAAAGTCCCAAATACCCCTGCACTCTTTTATTTAGCAAATATGGATTTATACCAGACTGAAAACAGTCTGGTATAAATCCATACAGGTTCTTATTTTTCGGATTATAGATTCATATTCTCCCTAGATTAGTTCTTTTTACAAACCGCAGCTTTGGCCTCTGATAGAGTTGGATATTGTTGCGCAATTTTTGTGAAAGCGTTATACATCTATACTAATATTGTGGTACTTGGGCAAAAAACGGACAAAAAAAATTGTTTGCCGGGAAATATCACAAATGCCAAAGAGCCCATTGAGTGAAAAACGCAATTTTATATTTTAGCTATTTTGCAAATAGCCCCAAAAACTTCAAAGAGACAAACGGTCAACAAATTTCTGCAAAAATAAAAAAACTCAAAAAAATGCTTCGCGCAGATATTAAAAATTGTGGAGGGGACTTGAAAACCCAAGCGGCTAAGCAGGAACATAAGCCTCGCAGTCGCTCTTTAGTTTTTAACGCTTAATTATTATAAGCCAATTTCACGCCTGACCCAAAATCCTGTAAAATCTTCAGCCGACTCTGCGCCCAGATTGAGTAAAGGCAGAATCAGTAATGGCGGACTCTGTAAAATCTCGGCCGCTCCCTTCGCTGTGCGTATTGGCAGTCTTCCCCGCAATTTTCAGGCGCGTTTGAGCTAAAAGCTTCATTGTTTACGCGCGGCGGAATGCCGCTAAATTTGGCGGCTTCCTCAACGACTTCTTTTGGCAGATTTTCACTGGCGATAGGCGGCCAATAATTTGTCACCCCGAAAATAAACAGCTCGCCGCGAACTGCGAGTTTTTTGCTTTTGGAGTCGTACCACACCTCGCACTTGTATTTTTTACCGGTGTCCGGATCTACAACAGTCCCCACATATCTTCCATTAGTCGAGAGTTTCAATCCCGTAATGAAATCCAAGCCGCAAATAAATGGATGGGATTTTATTCCTTTCGCCCGCTCTTTCGGGGATAAAAAAGTTTCGGCAACTCCCCCTGAATCGTCGTATATCAAAACCATTCTCGCGGTAAAGACCCCGCCGCTTTCATAAAAATACGCGACACTTTCCGGATTGTTCGTTTTTGAATCCGGAATTACCCAAAACCCTGCGATTCCGCCGGCGCAGACGCGAATCGAAAGCGCGGTTAGTATTGCCAGCAAGTAAAAGAATCTTTTCATGGTTTAAGAAAAAACTATCCGGAATTTTAAGAAAAATCAAGGCGTAATAGCGGTTCACCCAATTTTAAAGTATAAGCATAAATGCGCTAAAAAAACTGAAGAAGCGTAAACATCGAACGCATATTGGAGATTTGTGGCATTTGAGCGGATATTGCGAAAATAAAGCGGCATTTTTGCGCCGCTTAAAAAAATAGGCTGTTTTTTATTGATTTTCCGAAACGAATGGTATTTGTTTTACCAGATATATGCGTAAAAGTGTACGCGTGTAGCTTAATTTAATACAGCGGAAACCGTAAAGGCTGAAAATATTATTATAATCATAGAAAGGAAACATTGTGGCAAACTTAAAGAAGAAAAGACGCCTCAAGATGAACAAGCATAAGCGCTCGAAGCGTTCAAAGGCAAACCGCCATAAGAAGCGCACGTGGGACTGCTAAGGTTTCCGGCATAGGCAGAGGGCGGGAACTGCTTTTAAATTGATAGCGGAACCACTCTCCGGTTGCCAAGGTTTCCAACGCAGACATAGAATTGAGCCTGTTATCAATGATAGTAAGCGCTCAAAGTCTCTTTGACTATTAGAATATTCAGATGAGGCAGCGAGTGAAAATATCTGCAGTGTAATCAAGGCAATAAACTGTTTATCGTGCAATAATGCGCGTAAAATGGTTTGAGCGCGGGAATCCGAGCAAAGAGTTCCGTCGTAAAGATTCGACACAGGTTTTTTTATTTCATACGCCCGATTGCCATCTTTACAGACATTTTTAACAACCGCATTTGCGGTTGTTTTTTTTGTCTTAGCATGTAAAAATTCACGGTGGCGCACTTGATGAAAAAGATGGAAAGGCTGCGCGCATGCAAAATAAACGCACGGTTGACAATCTGAGAAATATTCGTATATTGCAGTTAATTTAACCGGCCTACATTTACGGTATATTCTTTGCAATAGAGTGCATTGAAAATATTATAAAAGATCGGCGGGTTCTCGCAAAAAAATTTTGGCAAGCTTCAGGCTTTTATCCAAATCCAAGCTGTTTCAGCGAATCTTATAAAAAACTATGATTACAGTAAGTTCATACTCCGCCGCCATAATAATGTGTTTTATAACAATGCTCTGCTGGGGCTCATGGGCAAATACCCAAAAAATGGTCAAAGGGAACTGGCCCTTTCCGCTATTTTATTGGGACTACTCGATAGGAGTGCTGCTATTTTCACTAGCATTGGCTTTTACAGCAGGCTCGTTCGGTTCAGTGGGAAGGTCTTTTTTGGCGGATATTTCGCAGGCGCAATGGCAATGGCTCGGGTCGGCATTCGTAGGTGGCGCGGTATTTAATATCGCAAACATTTTGCTCGTTGCGGCGATTGAAATCGCGGGGCTTGCGGTTGCATTCCCTGTAGGAATAGGTCTCGCGCTTGTTTTGGGCGTAGTGACCACATACTTGGCAACGCCCGAGGGCAATGTGCCGATGCTCGCGGCGGGAGTTGCACTCGTATGCGTTGCGATAGTTTTGGACGCCGTGGCGTACGGAAAGCTCGGAGGGGGAAAGTCGGACGTAAAGAAGGGCGTTTTCATATCGGTCGTTGCCGGGGCGCTTATGGGATTCTTTTACAGCTTTGTCTCAAAATCCATGGCGGCGGCAGACGCCTCTGGCGCGCTGGAAGTTGGGAAGCTAACTCCGTACACGGCGGTCGTTATGTTTTCGCTCGGCCTGCTTTTATCAAATTTCATTTTCAACGTTGCGATGATGCGCAAACCGCTTTCGGGAAGCCCCTGCACCTTTGCGCAATATTTTGGAGGCAGCTTAAAGACCCATGCGATAGGCGTATTGGGCGGGATTATTTGGAGCTGCGGAATGAATTTTAACATACTCGCAGCCCCCGCCGCAGACCCTGCGCTAGCATACGGGCTCGGACAGGGCGCGACAATGGTATCCGCCCTGTGGGGAGTTTTCATCTGGAAGGAATTTGCTGGCGCCCCAAAAGGGACAAACAAACTGATTGCATTGATGTTTATATTCTTTGCGGCGGGGCTTGGAATACTTGTGGCGTCTAAACTTTAACGAAAGAGTAAAAAATGCAGGAAAAATCCATTTTAGTAGTGGGCAGCGCAAATGTCGATATGGTTGTAAAAACTCCGCGCATACCGTCTCCCGGAGAGACTATT
Organism: uncultured Opitutales bacterium; assembly: GCA_900545705.1. GTDB lineage: Bacteria > Verrucomicrobiota > Verrucomicrobiia > Opitutales > Intestinicryptomonadaceae > Merdousia. Next base: position 22,289 of record URAK01000010.1, read on the forward strand.
CTCGGAGGAGTGTTTCAAAAATTTGAGGGAGGCAAAGGCGCAAACCAGGCAGTCGCGGCAAACGCTACATTCGGCGGAACCCGTTTTTGCGCGGGAGTCGGAGACGACTCCTTTGGGCGCGACTACCTGTCGAGTTTGGAAGCTCGCGGAATAAATGTAGGGCTAGTAAAAATTTTTAAAGACTTTCCCACAGGCGTCGCCTTAATAACCGTCGATGAAAGCGGTCAAAACTCAATAACGGTCGCGCCCGGGGCGAATATGGCGCTCTCGGAAAGCGACATGGATTCGATAGATTTTTCCGCTTTCTCGCATGTATTGTTTCAGCTCGAAAACGACATTTTGACTGTCGCTAGGGGGCTAAGCCTTGCGAAGAAGGCCGGCTGCGAGACTATTCTCACCCCGGCTCCCGCAAAAATCCTGCCGAAGCATATGCTGCGCGACATAGACTATATCGTCCCCAATGAGATTGAAATCTTGCAAATAGTCCCGGACTGCCGCGACGCCGAAGAAGCCGCGCAAAAGCTCATAAGCTCAGGCGTGAAAAATGTCATCGTAACCCTTGGGAAGCGCGGCTGCGACCTGTATAACGCCGGCGGCATAAAGCATTTCCCCACCTACGAGAATATCCGGCCCGTGGATACTGTTGGCGCGGGAGACTGCTTTACAGGCTCACTTGCGGGAGGGCTAAAAATATGCAAAAATTTGGGAAAGGCGATAGAGTTTGCAACAGCGGCAGCGTCGCTAAAAATCTCCAAAATGGGCGCACAATCGGTCGCGACTCTTGAAGAAGTAAAAAAGCTTGCCGCGCAATATCCTTCGCGCTGATTTTAATGGCGCGTAATTTTTTATTGCATACTTCTATTTTCCGCCGCACTGGTTTTCATGCGGCGGATTTTTTTGAAAAATGATTCAAACAATCCAACGGTTAAAGAGCAGTTTTATAAAGCACTATTGCGCGTTTTCTTGGGGAATAATAAGCTATTAAAAAAGCGACTTTTTCATGCGGTTTGCGCGCTAATTTTTTCTATAAAAATTTCAACCGTTTGGCGGCGCAACTTAAAATGCACTGTGGCATTTTACTAAGAGTTGACTTTTTAATAATTGAAATTACTAAACGGAAATTTGTATTTATCATAGAAAAGCGGAGGCGTCGCTTCCCAAAATCGTAGCGCATTTGCAAATGACCAAAGCTCGATAGCACGCAAATTCTGAAAAGATTAACCTGCAATTACACGCCGCCAACGCTAAGTAGAAAAGAGCCGTAAAGTTTACATTCTATGCTTGCCCGCCTCGCGCCGCACGGACAGCGCGGTTTTTGATAAATTATCCGATATTTCGCGCGCTGAATCCATAAGCTTTGACTCGTCGTCGACGGCTTTCTTAAGGGCGCGCGCGTACGACTTTATAGAGTCTCCCTCGCCGTTCTGTGTTCTAATGCCGTCGAGCAGCAAAGTAAGGCGCGGAGGAATGCCCTGCACTTTCTGGATTATCTCAGAAAGCCCTTCGTTTACCTTTTTTGACTGCGCCGAAACATCTGAAAATTTGGAATCAAATTCACCCACTTTTTTAGAACCGGCCTCCGAAAGCGAAGATATGGCCTTTACAATATTTTCAATTTCGAGCGTCGCTGTCGATGTCTGGTCGGCGAGCTTTCTCAACCTATCGGCCACAACCGCAAAACCCTCTCCGCATTTTCCAGCCTTTTTTGCCTCGATAGAAGCGTTTAACGACAACAGATTGGCCCTGTCGGCAAGCTGTGTCATGGATTCCACCACCGCCCCTATCTTGCGTCCGGAGGCAAATATTTCCCCTATGGATTCGCTAAAATCGGAAGCGCACGCCTCCAGCCCCGACATAAGTTTGTTCATTTTTTCAAGACCTCCAAGGGCGTTTTCCGCCTGCCGCACGGAGATTTCCGAAACATCGTCGATTTGCTCGACGCTGTGTTCAAGATTTATGGACATATCCGAAATTTTTTGGGAATGCAGAATAATTTTGTCCGAAAAGCTTTCTATGCGCCTGCTTATTTCGGATCTCGCCGACACGTCCGAAGACAGGCGCTCCGCCCCTTTTAAGATTTCCGACGCTCCAACATAAGATTTCGACGCCAAAGTATCTAACGAGTCCTTAATTGAGTCTATCGACGCCGCAATCATTTGGGAGTCCGACTTCGGCATCTCCCATAGCCCATCGGCGGGCGCAAAGCCTGAAACTTTTCTCAAAATGGAGGATATTGGAGCCGAAAAAGCCTTTGCAAAAATCGCGCATGCGGCCATCGCGAGCGCCAAAACCACGATGAGAATCAGAGCAATTCTGTACGCTAGGTTCCGGACGCCCGAAAGGACCTCCGAGAGATCCGTCTTCATAATTACATACCAGTCAAGCTGCGGAATGTAATCCCATGCGGCGACTACTTCTCTGCCGCGGTAGTCGCGCGCAAGCGAATATCCAGAATCCTTAAAATCTGGCGATATTTTTGCGCCTTCGAGAGTTTTTGCGAGGATCCCCATGAAAGCGGGCTCCATGGAACCGTCCGCGTTTGCGCCGGCAATTATAAACGGCGACCCCCCAACGTACGAGCATATAAAGAGTTCTGAAGTTGTAAAATTCTTGGCTTCCGCGGCTACGGACTCCTGGATTCGCGTTATGTCGAGATACAGCACAGCAACCGCCGATACCTTGCCGTCCTTATTTTTAACAGGAAGCGAGAAATTCATGCCCCTGCGCCCGGATGGGGTATCGAGCGACATCTCGGATACGGCAAGTTGCTCGCCGCCGGCAGCGCGCTCAAAAGTTTTTCCGACCGACAGCGCCTTCCATTGGGTCTTTGTAAAAAAGTTGTAAGTAGCCGTGTCGGACGCGGCAAGGAGGTTTCCCGATACCCCTAGGATTGCCGCCGCCCGAAAGCCGTTTGCATTCAACCGTTCGGTGAGGTTTTCCGGAAAATTTTCGTATGCCTGCCCCACTGAAAGTTCCGCGACCACCCGCGATTCTGAAAATCTAAGCGCGTACGCCCTCAATTTTTCAATCATATCGGAAACTACACCGAGCCTCAGGCGGGAAATCTGCCTCATATCAGAGACCTTTTCGCCTATTATTTCCCGGCTTCCCTCCGAATACGAAAAATAGCCTATTATGAACGCCGGAATTGCCGATAATAAAGCAATGCCGATAAAAAGCCTCAATGCGACACCGCCGCGGCGTGTTCCGCCAAATCTCGAATTAAATTTCATTGAATAGTTTTTTTTGAATTTTGGAGGATAGCGCAAGTCGCAATTTATGGGGCGCAAATGCGCAATGCAAACAATTAAAAACTACCGCGCGCCGTCATCAAGCATAATTCGCACATAAAAATTATTGTTGCGAAAATCTCGCGGCGCTTTTTTATTGGACGAAAACTTTTAAAGGAAACCAACATGAACGGAGTAAGAAGACCCGTAATACTCGTAATAAGGGACGGCTGGGGTGAAAACCACAATTCGTCAATGGATAAATACAACGCCGTGAAACAGGCAAACGACCCGTTTTGCAAATACCTTTCGGCTAATTGGCCGCGCACGGAAATAACTGCGCATGGACTTGAAGTCGGACTTCCCGAAGGGATAATGGGCAACAGCGAAGTCGGCCACCAGAATATCGGCGCGGGTCGCATTGTCGACCAAGAGATAGTTCGCATAGACAAAGGCTTTGCAACCGGCAGCGTGCTGGAAAGCCCTGTCCTAAAAAGCGTGTTTGAGAAGCTCGACAAAGGTGGCGCGCTGCACCTATTCGGGCTTTGCAGCGACGCAGGGGTCCACTCAATGCTAAGGCATTTGTACTCTATCCTCAAAATTTGCGCCGACAAAAAATACGACAAAGTTTACTTGCATGCCTTTACCGACGGACGCGACACGCCGCCCACAAGCGGCCTTGGATTTATCCGCGAAGTCGAGGGCAAAATGAAGGAATACGGAACCGGAAAGGTCGCATCTGTAATAGGGCGCTTCTGGGCAATGGACAGAGACAAGAGGTGGGACAGAGTCGAAAAGGCATACGACTGCATAGTCGGCACAAAAGCCGAGGCGGCTGTTGAAAAGGCCGAAGACGCCTTCACCCAATATTATGAAAAACCCGCGCAACCCAATATGGTTGGGGACGAATTCATAGTCCCGACTTGGATTGTCGAGAACGGCGAGCCGATAGGCAGGGTAAAAGACGGCGACGCCATAATATTTTTCAACTTCCGCGGAGACCGCCCGCGCGAGTTGACAAGCGCGTTTATCGACAAAAATTTCGACGGTTTTAAGCGTTCCGCTTGGCCGCAGGTATTTTTTGTCACGATGACGGAATACAAAGTAGGCCTTTGCCCCAATGTTCTATTCCCCAAGCCGCCTAAAATGGTAAACATTCTCGGGGAATACATAAGCTCCAAGGGACTCTCTCAGTTGCGCTGTGCCGAAACCGAGAAATTCGCACACGTCACATTTTTCTTCAACGACTACCGCGAAGAACCCTTCCGCGGCGAGGATAGGATTTTGATAGACTCCCCGCGCGATGTGCAAACTTACGACCAAAAGCCGGAAATGAGCGCTCCCGCAGTGGCGGACGCCGTGGCAAAAGCGGTGCTTGAAGACAAGTACGCGCTAATAGTCGTAAACTTCGCCAATGGGGACATGGTCGGGCACACTGGCAACGAGGCAGCCGCAATAAAGGCGGTTGAGGCAGTCGATGCCGGCGTAAAGAAAATTGCGGAAGCAGCCGATAAAACAGGAGCCGCAATGGTTATTACCGCCGACCACGGCAACTGCGAACAGATGTTTGAACCCTCAATAAACGAACCCCACACGCGCCATACAATGAATCCTGTCGAGCTTATAGTTTACGGAAAGGGCTTGGAAGGATTGAAGCTCCGCTCCGGCGGAAATTTGGGCGATATAGCTCCGACCGTATTGCAGCTTATGGGGCTTAAAAAACCCGATGAAATGACGGGAACTTCCCTCATTACGCAATAGTACAATTAGCATTAAAAAGCGGCGGCCTTGCAATCCCACTCAGGGAAAAGCATTAAAGGCCCGCCGCTTTTTTTGCGCCGGCACATATCGCCCACGCTTAAAATTCTGCGCTGCTGTAACAATCGGCTTGACGAGGCAAAGCGGGAAATTTACATATTTGAGGCATCTCAAACGTTTGATATTCAATTGTAAACCTTTTATTCTAAAATGAAAAAACTTTTAATTCTCGCTGCCTCCGCCTTTCCACTCATATTATTTTGCGCCGACAATGTAATATTGCCGCCAAAACTTGTCGGAACCCGCGGGGAAAATTACGACGAATCAAAAACAAACCTATTCCCCCTGCCGGACATACTCGAGCTGCCCGGAGGGAAAGGGCGGATTGGGACCCCTATGCAATGGGAATTTTGCGCAAGGCCCTATGTTATAGAACAGCTTGAAAACCAGATGTACGGAGCAATGCCACCGCGCCCGGCAAAAATGGAATTTGAGCTTCTTGAATCCTCTGACGACGCCCTCGGAGGGATTGCGCTTAGAAGGCAATATAAAATAAAGATGGCGGACAGCGCCGGCGAGCACTCATTTGGCGTGCTTTTATACATGCCAAAATCAGCACACCCAGTGCCCGCCATCGTATGCCCGAATTTTTGCGGAAACCATACTGTGACTGATGAAAAGCAAATTTTTCTACCCACTTGCTGGATGAGAAACGCCGACTACCCTACGCTAAAAATCACCAACCATAAATCGGACGAATCCCAGCGCGGTAAACTTTCATCGCGCTGGCCAATAGAAAAAATAGTGAAGCGCGGTTTTGCCGTCGCATGTTGGTATTATTGCGAAATATACCCGGACAAGGAAAAAGTCTCCGGAAGGGACGGCAGCATATACGAAATGTTTGACGAAAAATCCGGATTTTCCGACGGGCCCGCTACTGTCGCGTGGGCTTGGGGAAATTCGAGAGTTCTCGATTTGCTAGAAAGCGTGAAAGAGATAAACTCAGACAAAATAGCCGTCACAGGCCATTCGAGGCTCGGCAGGACATCCATTCTCACAGCGGCCTACGACAAGCGCTTTGCAATGGTGCTGGCAAACAATCCCGGCCACATGGGAGCCGCTATTTCTCGCAGGAGATTCGGAGAATCCGTAAAACATATTACGACTCTATTCCCGTTTTGGTTTTCAAAAAATCTGAATAAATACCAAGACAACGAGGGAGAACTGCCAATCGACCAACACCATCTTCTCGCCTGCGTCGCGCCCCGCGCCTTATATGTTGCAAGCGCAAGCAAAGATTTTTGGGCAGACCCCAAGGGCGAGCTTACGGGGCTTGTGGAAGCCTCTAAAATATACAAGCTATACGGCGCAAAAAAGCTTCCCACAATGGACTGCCTTGAAATAGAAAAACCTTTTATAGGCGACAATATCGGCTACCACCTAAGAGACGGGGTCCACAACATGACAGCATACGACTGGGAGCAATACCTTAATTTTGCAGAAAGCGTATTTGGCAAGCAACAATAGCCGCCTAAAAAATGTGCGCGGCCGTGTTCACGCAGCCAATTTTACTGCCACTGCTTTGCGTTCAATTAAAAAAGTATCGCGCTTTTTTTTCGCGCCTAAAAAAAATTTCTCTAAAAATTAGGCGGCTATAAAGCGCGCTTTTCCTTTTGGGTAAACACATTTCCCTTCTCGGTCAAACGCGATTTTTCTAACAGGCAAGCGCGTTTTTTCTATCGGACGAACGCACTCTTGCTGTGTAAATAAAATTCTTTCCGGCAAGCGCAGTTTTACCACCAAACAAACAGTTTTTTTTAATGACGAAACGCTGTTTTTATGGGAACTTAAAGCGCGTTGAAAAAACTGCATTGAGCGAATTTTCTAAACTAAAAAATTGAGGGCGAAAATGTGCCCCCGCGCCCCCGTATTGCACCTGCGTTGCGTAGCTTCTTCGCAAGCCGAGAAAAATGATAATGAAAAATGCCTTGCATATTGCGCGGCAAAAGCCCGAAGAATAGACGGGCGCAATTCTTTTGCGGATCAATAAAAATCAAGCGCGCAAAATGAGCTATTTTCTGCGCTTTAAATTATATCCAATGCGAAGAAAAAAATTTTAAAAATCGCGCCGCCGAATGCGCTTAAAATTTCAGGGCTATTTATATAAACTCGTATCTATACCGAGCTTTTTTATCTTGTATAATACGACGCGCTGGGTCGTTCCCAAATGCTTGGCTGCGGCGCTCGCATTCCCCTTTTTCAGTTTTAGCGCTTCGACAATCAACTCCTTTTCAAAGGAAGACACTAACGATTCGTAATCGCCGCCCTCCTCTTGAGTGTTCGGAACCAGCGACGAATACGTTGCCTCTGCGGTTTGAAGCGAAGGCGGAAGATTGTAGCCGCTTATTACGTTGTCTGAGGTATTCAATACGGCGTATTCAATGCAATTTTCAAGCTCGCGCACATTCCCCGGCCAATAATATGTGCTCATCATATTTATTGCGGGCGTCGTAATGCGGGCTACCGACTTGCCATGGATTGCGTTGTACTTCTTTAAAAAATATTCCGCAAGAAGCACAATGTCGCTCTTTCTGTTGCGCAATGCCGGCATGTAAATCGGGAAAACGTTGAGGCGGTAGTAAAGGTCCTCCCTAAACGAACCTTTGGCTATCATATCTTCGAGATTTCTGCTGGTCGCCGCAATAATGCGGACGTCAACTTTGTGTTCGTTGCTTCCGCCCACGCGGTAAAAAGTGTGCTCCTGTATAAATCGCAAAAGCTTTAACTGCATCGGAAGAGAAACGTCGCCAATTTCGTCAAGGAAAAGCGTTCCCGTATCCGCGAGCTCCGCAAGGCCTATTTTGCGGTTTACAGCCCCCGTAAACGATCCCTTTTCATGTCCAAAAAGCTCGCTTTCTATGAGCCCCTCGGGGATTGCGGCGCAATTTACTGTAATAAAGGGTTTGTCGGCCCTTGTTGAATGCTTCTGTATGGATTTTGCAACCAATTCCTTCCCTGTGCCCGACTCCCCGCGAATTAGGACGGTTGCGTTTGAAGCAGCAACCTTTGAAATCATCGCGTAGACTTTTTTCATGTTGCTGCAATTCCCTATTATTTCCTCGGGGCGCAATTTGTTTTCAAGTTCGAGTTTCAGTGCGCGGCTTTCGCTCAAAAGCTTTTCACGCTCTTCATGATCGGAGTACGCGGCATATATGGCATCGGCCACGATTGTCGCGATTGTGTCGAGGAGGTGGTAGTCGGCCTTCAAGTCGGTATCGGGCTCGACCTTTCGGTCTATGCTTAGAGTGCCGATAACGTCGTCTTTATAGATTATCGGAACGCATATGAAAGCGACTCCCTTTTGATTGTCGCGCGCCTTTGTGCGGTTTAAGAATCCCTTTTCTTTTGAGATATCGGGAATTATCCTGCCCTTTCCCTGCGAAACGACCATGCCCGTTATGCCTTCGCCAACGCGGTACAAGCCCCTGTCTATTTCCGAGCGGCTCAGTCCTTCGGAAGCCTCTATTACGAGAACGTCGCCTTCGCGTAAAGTTACAGTTCCCCTTAAAAGCCCCATTTCTACATGGAGTATTTTAAGGACTTCCGAGAGCATTTCTGGGACGGAAGTTCTTCTCGCTACAAGATGGCTTATTTTATTTAATACGGCGACTTCTACGTGAAGGCTCATTTTTTATTTTTAGCGCTTTGCGGTATTAGTTAAATATTTATGTATTTTTTCGGACGCAGCTATCCCCGAAGCCATGGCGCGCACTACAAGAGATGGCCCAGATATGCAATCGCCCGCGGCGAAGACCGCGTCCGAATTTGTAAGCATGCTGGCGTCTACGGCAACCATTGATCGGGAATTCAAAAGTATCCCCAATTCTTCCACAATTCCATTTTTTGGGACGCCTGTAAAGCCCATACTTAACAAAATTAAATCGGCGTCTATCTTGAAGTCCTCACCCTGCCTCTCGGTGAATGAGCGTGGACGGCCGGATGCGTCGAAAGTCCACTCGCAGCGCGCGAGCGTCGCCGATTTTGCGAATCCGCCCTTTACCTCTATGGATTTGACGTTGACAGCCCAAAGCCTTTCGCAACCCTCAAGGTGGCTGCTTGATGTGCGCAACATATACGGCCACATCGGCCATGGCGTCGACGGATGTCTCTGGGCGGGCGGCTCTGGCATTATCTCCACCTGAATCACCGATTTTGCCCCTTGGCGTATCGCGGTACCGACACAGTCGGAACCGGTATCTCCGCCTCCGACGACAAGCACTTTTTTGCCTTTTGCCGAAATTTCGAGATTGGGCGATTCTCCGGAAATTACGCGGTTTTGCGAACTGAGAAAATCGAGCGCGAAAAACACGCCCCGCGCGCCCTTGCCCTCGACATTGTCGGAAAGCCCGCGCGGAACTGCAGTCCCCAAGCAGAGGCATACGGCATCAAATTTTCTCTTCAAATATTTTGCGGAAATGTCTGTACCTATCTCCACTCCGCCTTCAAACGTCACTCCCGAAGATGAGAGTATGTCTATTCTGCGCTCTACTACGCTCTTTTTAAGTTTAAAGTCGGGGATTCCGTACCTTAACAAACCGCCGAAGTTGGAATTTTTTTCAAATACGACAACTTCGTGGCCCTTCTTGGCGAGAGAGTCCGCGGCGGACAGTCCTGCGGGGCCGGAGCCTACAACCGCAATGCGCTTGCCAGTGTAAGAGCGCGGCTTGAAGGGCTCGACGTACCCGCGTTTGAATGCGTTTTCTATTATTTCGTACTCTATCTGCTTTATAGCTACGGGATCCGACGGAAGGCCGGCTGTGCACGAAGCTTCGCATAGTGCCGGGCACACGCGCGAGGTAAATTCCGGAAACGGCGAAGTCTGTGCGAGAATGTAGTAGGCGTCGCGCAAACGGTTTTCCCTCACTGCGGCGTTAAAATCTGGGATATTGTTGCCAAGCGGGCACCCCGCGCCGTGGCAGAACGGTATTCCGCAGTTTATGCACCTGCGTGCCTGCTCCGCAACCTCCGCGGGCGTCGGACGAATTTCGACTTCGTCGTAATCGCCCGTTCTATCAGCCCTGTACGCGCACTTTGAGCGCTTGATATCCAGGAAGTTAATAGCCATATTACACCGTCTCCTTTCCAGCTTCATGGGAATCTCCGCTGTGCATTCTGCCGAGAGCCTTTCTATATTCCACTGGGAATACTTTTACGAATTTCGGCAACACATTTTCCCAATCGTCGAGTATCTCTCGCGCGCGGGCACTCGAAGTAGCCTCGTAGAATTCTTCAATAAGCCCTTTCAACTCATTTTCGTCCTCGGAGCCTTCTGCTATCGTTTCGAGGTCTATCGAACTGAGGTTGCACCTCATGTCGAAGTTTCCCGTCTCGTCCAGCACGTAGGCGAACCCGCCGGTCATACCGGCGCCGAAGTTGAACCCGGTAGGCCCAAGTATTGCTACTCTTCCGCCTGTCATATATTCGCAACAGTGGTCGCCTACACCTTCGGCCACGAGAACCGCGCCGCTGTTGCGGATTGCAAAGCGCTCGCCGGCCTTGCCGTTTAGGAATATTTTTCCGCCAGTCGCGCCGTAGCCTATGACGTTGCCTGCTATCCAATTTGAGCTGCTTTCGATCGGGCAGTCGGGCGAGAGTCTGACTATTATTTTGCCGCCCGAAAGCCCCTTGCCGACATAGTCGTTTGCCTCGCCTTCGAGGTTGAATGTAAGCCCAGCAGCCAGGAACGCGCCAAAGCTCTGCCCTGCGACCCCCTTAAAGTTCACTTTTATCGTGTCCTCCGGTAGCCCAGCATTGCCGTACTTTTTGGCAACCATCGAGCTTAGCATTGCGCCGACACTTCTGTCGGAATTCTTTATTTCCATGTTTATTTCCGCAGGCTTTCCGGTTTCGACATTCTCGCCGACAAGCTTTATGAGCTTCTTGTCGTAGGACTGCTTGAGCTCGCGCGGAGCCAAACCTGCGCTCTTGCGCGGGAGTGATTCGTCGCCGACAACCTCAAATATCTTGGAGAAGTCGAGGTTCTTGGACTTCCAGAAGTTTATGGCTTCGTCCGTTTCGAGCAAATCGCTGCGACCAACCGCCTCGTCTATCGAGCGCAGGCCGAGGCGCGCAAGTATTTCCCGAACTTCGCCTGCCACAAATCTCAAGAAGTTTTCAATGTGTTCCGGCTTTCCCTTAAAGCACTTTCTCAAGCGGGGATCCTGAGTTGCAACCCCAACTGGGCAGGAATTTTCGTGGCACTTGCGGATCATCACGCAGCCGAGAGTTACGAGAATTGTCGTCGCAAAGCCAAATTCCTCCGCTCCGAGGAGCGCGCCTATTACGACGTCTCTGCCGGTTTTCAGCTGTCCGTCTACCTGCACGCGGATTTTATCGCGCAGCCTGTTTAGGCGGAGCGTATGCTGAACCTCCGCAAGCCCGAGTTCCCAAGGAAGCCCCGCATGCTTTATGCTCGTAAGCGGCGAGGCTCCCGTGCCGCCGTCGTGGCCGCTAATGAGCACGACGTCCGCCTTGCCCTTTGCAACGCCCGCGGCTACCGTTCCAACGCCGACTTCCGACACGAGCTTTACGGACACGCGCGCGTTTTCGTTGGCGTTGCGCAAGTCGTATATGAGCTGTGCAAGGTCTTCGATTGAATAGATGTCGTGGTGGGGCGGCGGGGATATGAGGCTAACGCCCGGAGTGGCGTGGCGCACGCGGGCGATTATCTCGTTCACCTTATGGCCAGGAAGCTGTCCACCCTCGCCCGGCTTTGCACCTTGGGCTATCTTAATCTGCAATTCACGGGCGTTTATAAGGTATTCAGCCGTGACTCCGAATCTGCCGCTTGCGACCTGCTTGATGGCACTTGCCTTATTGTCGCGCGTGCCGATTCCCTTGTAGCGCGCCGGGTCTTCGCCGCCCTCGCCGGAATTGCTCATTCCACCGAGCCTATTCATTGCGAGCGCAATCGTCTCGTGCGCCTCGGGGCTTATAGAGCCAAAGCTCATCGCGCCTGTGACGAATCTGTGGACGATGGAATCCACGCTTTCAACTTCGTCTATCGGGACTGCCTTTGTGGGCTTGAATTTGAACAGTCCGCGCAAAGTGCACAAGTGGCGCGCTTGGTTGTTTATGAATTCGGCGTATTCGCGGTATTTTGATACGTCGTTTTCGCGCACGGCGCGCTGCAAGAGCGTTATCGTTGTTGGAGTCCACAAATGGTGTTCGCCATCGCGCCTAAACTTGTACTTGCCGATATTTTCGAGCGAATTTTCAAAATTCGGCTTCGGATAGTGCGCATTTCCGTAGCGTTCAAGCGTTTCGGCGGCAATTTCAGTCAATCCTATTCCACCCACGCGGGAGGCTGTAGGCGCAAAGTATGCATCGACAAGCTCTTTTCCTAGCCCAACCGCCTCGAATACCTGCGCTTGGCGATAGCTGCGCAAGGTGGAAATGCCCATTTTTGACATAACCTTCAAAATTCCCTTGCAGACCGCCTTAATATAGTTAGCCACAGCAACAGCCGCATCAACACCCGTCACTTGACCGTTTTCAACCATATTTGCGATAGTTTCTATCGCAAGATAGGGGTTGATTGCCGTAGCCCCATAGCCGAGCAACAAGCAGAAGTGCGCCACTTCGCGCGCTTCGCCGGTTTCGGCAATTATTCCGGCGCTTGTTCTCAGGCGCTTGTCAACGAGCCTGCGGTTTACCGCCGCAACAGCAAGCAACATAGGTATCGGGGCATGCCCGTAAGACAGGTTTTTATCGCTTAAAATTATAACGCTCTTTCCGTTTCTCACGGCGTTTTCAGCCGCGTCGGATAGCTTTTCGAGCGACTCGCGAAGCGCCTTTTCGCCGCCCGCCGCCGAGAACTCTGCAGGTATTCTCTCCGCCTGGAAGTTTTCAACTTTGGAGGACAATATGCAAGCAACGTCGCGGTTGGCGAGAATCGGGTGCGGGAGCTTCAACAAGTGCGCATGCTCGGGCAGTTCGACAAGCGTGTTGCCCTGGTTGCCGATGTATGTCATCAAGCTCATCACAAGCTCTTCGCGGATCGGGTCAATCGGAGGATTCGTGACCTGCGCAAAGAGCTGCTTAAAGTAGTCGTAAAGCAGCTGGGGCTTTTCGGAAAGCACTGCGAGGGCAGCGTCGTTGCCCATCGAGCCTATCGGTTCGGCCCCCTTCTCCGCCATCGGGCGCAAAATCAGGTCGAGATCCTCGGCCGTGTAGCCGAAAAGCTTTTGGCGCTGGACAATATTTTCCCCGATAATCGGCTCGGGTACGGATTCAAATATGCCGCTCAAAGTTATGCGGTTTGCGTCCACCCACCTGCGATACGGCTTTCCGCGGGCGACGAGAGTCTTTATTTCCTTGTCGAAAAGTATGCGGTGCTTGTTGAGGTCGAGGTATATCATCTCGCCCGCGCCAAGCCTGCCGCGCATTACAACTTCCGACGGGGGAATGTCCAGAACGCCCGTTTCCGAAGCGAGTACAAATTTTCCGCTCTTTGTAAGCGTAAAGCGAGCTGGGCGCAAACCGTTGCGGTCCAATAGAGCGCCGGCGTTCACGCCGTCAGTGAATGCGAGCGCCGCAGGGCCGTCCCACGGTTCCGACAATCCGGAATGGTATTCAAAGAATCCCTGTATATCTTTGCTTACATAAAAATTTCTGCCCCAAGCCTGCGGCACGAGCATTAGCATCGTATGCGGGAGGCTCCGTCCTGCGGAGGTATACAATTCGACAGCATTATCCAAGCATGCGGAGTCGCTCTGCCCTTCGCGGATTACGGGGAGAATTTTTTTGATGTCGTCGCCAAAGAGCGGCGAGCGGAAATGGTCCTCGCGCGAGCGCATCTGATTCAGATTTCCCCTCAGCGTGTTTATTTCGCCGTTGTGGGCAAGGTAGCGGAACGGCTGAGCCAACTGCCAAGTCGGGAAAGTGTTGGTGCTGTACCTTTGGTGAACGAGAGCAATTGCGCTTTTAAAATTCTCGTCGGCAAGATCCGGGAAGAACTTGCGCAACTGCGGAGCATTTAGAAGCCCCTTGTAGACGATAGTCCTGCAAGAGAGGGTGCAAATATAAAAAGTGTCGCCAGCTGCGGTCTTTGCGTCTACGTCTTTTTCTATTCTGCGGCGGAGGATATAGAGGGCGCGCTCGAAGTCCGTCTCATTTTTATCGCCTGCGCCTTCTACGAAAAATTGTTCAATTTTCGGGCAAGATTCGAGTGCCATGCCGCCAATGGCGTCCATATTTACCGGAACTTCCCTCCATGCCAAAATCTTTAAGTTTTCAGCTGCGGTGTCCGACTCTATAATGCGCTTGCACTCTTCCGCTACATTTTTGTCGCGCGGTAGAAAAACCATGCCTACGCCATATTTGCCGCGCTCAGGCAAATTCTTTACAATAGCCTTGAAGAACTCATGGGGTATTTGGGTCATTATGCCCGCACCGTCGCCGGTTTGAGAGTCTCCGCCCACCGCGCCTCTATGCATCAGGCGTTCCAATACTTTTATGCCGTTCTCCACTATTTCGTGTTTGCGGACGGCATTTATGTCGGCTACAAGTCCCACTCCGCAAGCGTCGTGTTCGTTTATTGAATTATACATTCCCTGCGGGCGCGGGAAGTAAGAATTGGTTGTACGATTTTCCTGCATAATTTAGTAATGTTGTTGCCTTATTTTTAAGCAGATAATATGCCAATTTTGTAATATTACTTGCAACTCATTTTTAAATAGCTACTTGCAATATAAAAAATATTCCATCCAAAAATGTAGCGCCAGCAAACATGTTTAATACAACAAAATTGTCATATTTAAAACCCAAATTACGACAATTTTGTAGTAATTATTTTACCCATATTTATATTAAAATCTTGGAATGCGAATAAAAATCGTCAATATTTGCCGCATATATATACATATAGAGCGCGATTAAAGAAAAAAACAAATATTTTACGCCGCTTAGAAAAAACTGGCACGATATATGCTTACAAAAAAAAGCGTCCTTAAAATTTAACAACAAAAGGGAAAAAATGAATGCAAGAAAAAAAGCTTTGACCGCTATCGCAAGCCGCGAAAACGTCTACGATACGGAAATTAAGCCATACAGAGTCGACGAGGAGTACGGAATCGACACGTTCGGACTAAAAACGCTCGAAGATTACGTTTCCAAGCCGATATACAAAAAACTCCTCGACACGATACGCCAGGGCGTACCGCTCGACCCCGCCGTTGCCGACGATGTAGCCCACGCTATGAAAATCTGGGCGATGAGCAGAGGCGCCACCCACTACACGCACTGGTTCCTTCCGCTCACAGGAGCAAGCGCGGAAAAACACGACGCATTCCTCGAACCCACAAAGGACGGCGGCGCCATAACAAGGTTCTCCGGCAAAAACCTCATTCTTGGCGAACCGGACGCGTCTTCATTCCCCTCCGGCGGCTTGAGATCCACCTTCGAGGCGAGAGGCTACACCGCGTGGGACCCAACTTCACCGGCATTTATAAAGAGAACTGCGGGCGTTGCAACACTCTGCATTCCCACAATGTTCTGCTCTTACACGGGCGAAGTTCTCGATAAAAAGACACCTCTATTGCGCTCAATACAAGTTCTGAGCATGCAGGCAAAACGCCTCTTGAAATGCTTTGGAATTAAGACCGACGACCGCGTGTCAGTCACCCTCGGCGCAGAACAGGAATACTTCCTCGTCGACAAATCTCTCTACATTTTGCGCCCCGACCTAATGCAAACGGGCCGCACACTGTTTGGAGCGCCGCCAGTGAAGCACCAGCAGCTTGAAGACCACTACTTCGCCTCGATTCAACCCCGCATAATAAACTTTATGGCGGAGGTCGATAGGGAATTGTGGAGAATCGGCATTCCCGCAAAAACCCGCCACAACGAAGTAGCGCCCGCGCAGTTTGAAATTGCGCCTGTGTTTGAAGAGCTGAACTTGGCGATTGACCATAATATGATGATTATGGAAATCCTTCGCAATACGGCGGAAAAACACGGATTTGAATGCCTATTGCACGAAAAGCCGTTCTCCGGAATTAACGGTTCCGGCAAACACAACAACTGGTCAATTTCAGTTGGCGACCGCAACCTGCTAAATCCCGGAACCAACCCGCATGAAAACGCCATATTCATGACGACCCTCTGCGCCGTCATAAAGGCGGTTGACGAACATGCCGACCTGCTCCGCTCCGCGACGGCGAGCGCCGGAAACGACCACCGCTTGGGCGCAAACGAAGCTCCGCCGGCCATAATCTCAATATTCCTCGGCGAACAGCTCACCGATATCATCGACCAAATCGAAGCGGGCGAGGCAAAAAGCTCGAAGAACAGCAACTTTATAAAAATCGGAGTTGACACTCTTCCCCCGTTGCCTTGCGACGTCACGGACAGAAACCGCACAAGCCCATTCGCCTTCACCGGAAACAAATTCGAATTCCGCGCGGCGGGTTCGTCGCAATCGTGCGCAAATCCGAACATCATTTTAAACACGATTGTTGCGGAAGCGTTCGACGAGATCTCGACGCAGCTTGAAACACTCTCGAAAGCCGACTTCCAAAAGGGTCTGCAAAAAATCCTCCAAAACATCGTAAAGAAGCACAAGAAGGTAATCTTCAACGGCGACGGATACAACGATGCATGGAAGAAAGAAGCCGCAAAGCGCGGGCTTCCGAACCTCCGCAGCACTCCGGAAGCGCTAAAACCGCTTACGAAGCCCGAAAACATTGCCCTCTTCGAAAAGTACGGCGTGCTAAGGGACACGGAGCTAAAAAGCCGCTACGAAGTCTTCATGGAAGAGTACATGAAGAAGATACAGATAGAAGCTGCCTTGACACTCAATATGTCCAAGACAATGATTGTACCGGCTGCTCTCGAATATCTCGGAAAACTCACTTCCGACGCTGTATCCGCAAAAGCGGCAGGCGTGAAGAGCACGGCTTTGACTTCAAAATGCAAACTTATCGCAACCCTCGCCGACAGCCTCGACAAGGCAAACGCGAGCCTCGAAGCGGCTTTGAAAAAGGACGACTCGAAGACGAGAATTGAAGCCATGAACGGCGTTCGCGAGATTGCAGACAAGCTTGAGCTTGAAGTTGCCGACGATCTATGGCCCATGCCTAAGTACAGCGAGCTGTTGTTCGTCTATTAACTTGTTGGTTGTTTGTTTTAGGGCGCGCCCTTCGGGGCGCGTTTTTTTTGCGCCATTATTTAAATCTTCTATAAAAATATTTATAATATTCTTATATGATAAATATTATAAAGCTGTCTATCACGGTATAGATTGAGTTGCTCTTTTTTATATATTTGGCATTTATTCCGCCAATTTTCTAATATATGAAATTTTTATCAATTTAATATTTATGAAGTTATTAGATATAAGAAACAAAAAATATATATTTTTTTACTTTTTGAGGGAGAAAATAGCTCAAGGGGCGAATATAGAGTTATAGAAAAAAGTAAAAAACAACTTTAACCTAAAAAAAATATGAAAAAAATTATCAGTATATTAATTATTTCTATGCCTTTCTGCGCTTTTGCTGCAGAAACGGAATATCTAACCTATGGCGACCAAACTGTTGCAATAACTACAAACGGGACGCATACGACAATTACTCCTTCGACACAAGAAGAAGCAAATAAAGCGCAAACGAGACAAGCAATTGTAGATTTTGCGAAAGAACACCCTGTAGCAGCTGGAATAGTCGCCCTTGTCGCTGGAACTCTTTACTTGCTTGCATCTCCATCTAACTAATACTAAAAAAGCTATTATTATAAGCTAAGTTTTTCGTTTATATAAAGCGCCCCAGTTTAATTTAGGGGCGTTTTTTTTTACTCTATAGATTAAATTTTAATGCTTATATTTTGAATTACGATAAAATATTTTGTATGCCATGTTGTACTCGAAACTTTGAAAATATATTATATTGACGCACTTATCAATTCTTCAAATTTTTATAAAAAAAATATAGCGCATATTTCATAAAATTTCCCATTTTTTTAGCTAGTAGTAGCATAAAATAAATAACTTTTTTTTAACATTAGGCTCCCGCAGCAAAAATTAAATCTTTGGCAAAAGATTGAAATAAATGCCGATAGAGCGGTTACTTCCGATCATCTCAATATATATTGACAATTTCGCCGCCCTTTGAAAAAAATATTTTATGAACTTATTCAAGTCTATCCTCCTATCCCTGATATCTTGTACGCTAAGCCTTACAGCATTTTCGCAAACGACATCCGCGGAGGAAAACCCGCTAATTCCCATGGGGGCGGTCGTCGGCAAACCCGACGCGCAAACTATAAAAAAAGCCTTAAAGGGATTTAAAGACGCAGGCATAACACAATACTTGATATATCCGCGCTCGGGCTGCGAACTCGAATACATGTCCGACGAATGGCTAGATACTTGCGAGAAAATATGCGCCATCGCGAAGGAACTGGGCTATACGTCAATATGGCTCTACGACGAATTCAACTGGCCAAGCGGCACGGCAAATAAAACCGTAATGAAGCAAAATCCGGATTTTGTATTCCGCCACCTAAACACCGCTAAAAACAAGGACGGAAATTTTGAAATCGCAATGCGGGAAAACCCCGAAATGTCTAACCTCCTCGAACCGGACGCTGTCGACTGCTTCATTTCCCTAACGCACGAAAAATACGCAAAAAAGCTCGCCCCT
Organism: uncultured Opitutales bacterium; assembly: GCA_900545705.1. Taxonomy (GTDB): domain Bacteria; phylum Verrucomicrobiota; class Verrucomicrobiia; order Opitutales; family Intestinicryptomonadaceae; genus Merdousia. The sequence goes on from URAK01000010.1 coordinate 40,977, forward strand.
TACCTCGGAAGCCTTGTAAAAGGCGTATTTACCGACGAGCCTTCCGCCGGATATTTTAACTGGAAACAGCACGCCTCTGATAAAATAAAGGTTCCATACTACAAAGGGATAGAGGAGGACTACAAACAGCTCACGGGAACCGACCTTCGTGCCGACATGCTTATCGGAGCGCGCACAGGGAGCCTCACGCACGAAGAGCCTGTAAACAAGCTCATCGCAAAACGCTTTTCGCAAACCTACGCAAAAAGAATTTCCGACTGGTGCGCAAAACACGGAATGGTTCTTACGGGACACCTAATGGACGAGTATTTTTCCTCTAAAGCTCTTAGACAAAACGGGCACCCGTTAAAAGTCCTCAGCGAATTTTCCTTCCCCGCAATCGATGATATTTTTACTCCCGACAATTTTGAAAGCGTCGAATGGCTAACCTACGGGACAGGCATGTACGCAATTGAAAAGCGCGGAAACAAAGGCGGACTTATAGAACTGTTTGCGATAGGCCCTACAGACATGCCCTACCAAAAGCTGCGCAGGCAAATATGGCTTGCGGCGGCGTTTGGAATGAACCGCTATTGCTTTCTCGGCCCGATAGACGCGCGCGGAAACGCCATAAAAAAATTTTATTATACGGCATTTACCCCTGCCCAACCGTGGTTTAGCTACATGAAGGAGCTCGGGGACGAAGCCAAGATCGCGGCTTCCTTCGCAACAAAAAAGCGCAAACAACCGTTGGTTGAAGTCCGCTATCCCTACAAGCAGGCAAACCTCACATGGCTGCTAAAAAATCTCACCTCCGACCAGTACTCTTGGCGCCTGCTTGCGCCAGAAGACAAGCCTTCCGCACCCATAGTGTTAAATATGGAGGGAGATCAAATAATCGACGAAGTCTCCAAGAAAAGTTTTTGGGACTACCCCATGCTAAAAGAAAATCTGCTCTCCAAATTTGAAAGGACGGCGCGCGTGGAAGACGCGCAGGGCAATATGCCCAAAGACGTATTTATCCGCGAGTACGAGGACGGCTCCGCAATAATCATAAGCTACTCCGATAAAACGAGAAATTTATTTGCGGTCAAAAGCTGCGGCGCGAAAATCCCCATTACCCTATATCCGCGCGGAGTCGAAATACTGCCTGCGTGGAAGGTGGAACTAGACTCCCCAAACATCGCGCGAGCCGAATTTGAAAACGGAAAATTCGATTTTTACCTTGCCGATGACACAGAAATTTCGCTTATCACCCTTGCTGTGCCAAATGCTGCAAAAATATCGCTCGACGGCGACGCAATAGAGGCCGACTCCGATTGTTCCGCCTTGACTCCTGGCTTCCGGGAGTTGTACAGGCAAAAGGCGTTCAAACTGAAAAAAGGCGCTCATACGCTCGCAATAAAAAATCCCGAAGTTGATTATCCATATCTGCCTGCCGCTCTGCTTGCGGGGAACTTTTCGCAAGACGGAGCAAACCTTGCGCCATATAAAAACGACGGCGCGGGACTTTACGGATACGCGGGCGGCATAACGCAAACAGCAACTCTTAAAATCCCCGAATGGGCGGTGAGGGTTAGAGCCGACACGGGCGGCCTGCCCGCCGAACTTTTTGTGGACGGAAAATCTCTCGGGCGCAGGGCGTGGGCGCCGTATTCGTGGGTATTGCCGCGGGAACTCGCCGGCAAACGGGCGGAAATCAAAATACTCCGCGAAACATCAATCGCGCGAATTTTCGGCACAAAGGCGTTCGACCGCCCGAATTCCCATACATGGTTAAAATCCCAAAAACCCGTGGAAAATACTAAGCCAATAACGCCAATCGCAGAAATTTACTTTGAATAACATATCCAGCCGCACACCGCGCATTTGCAAGCGCGGCGCACAACACAAAACAAACTACGAAAACACAGCATTATGATAAAAAAACGCCCAAAATTTTTCGCGACCATAACGGCGGCATCGGCCTTTGTCTTCGCCTCCGCTTGTACCTTATGCGCAAGCCAGAAAGTTGCAAATGAAATAAAAATAAGCCCGCAAAACGTACGCGCCGCAGCCGGGAAACCATATAAAAAAGCGGTCAAAACTGATTCCGGGACAGCCCAAGCCTGGATTTTATCCGGCAACTTTGACGAGTCCGTCGAAGCCGTGTTGGAAAAAATGCCGGAGGGATTCCGCGGGCTAAAAATAGAGATTGAGGCGGCTCCGATTGGGAATGCAGACGCATCAAAAGAGGACGTTTACAGAGCAGTATCTTCACAGATAGACCCGTCAACGGGGAAAGAGATAAACAAAATAAAAAGTTCCTTTATAAGAGGGAAAATCCCTGGCGAGCCCTTCAAGTGCAAGAAAGTGGAATTGGAGTCATGCTATCCGGCAAAACCAGGTCTTCCGGTTAAAATAAGAATCGGGCGCAAGGCCTCCGACCATTCCGACACATTTGAATATCCGACAGCCCTCACAGCAATCAAAATCACCCCCGTAGCAGACTTGCCCGAGCCATTGCCCGTCGAAACGGCAGAGGGATACAACTCGTGGCCGATGATGCAGGCGCTAGGGAACAAGCTCGTGTGCGCTTACAGTGTCGGAAAAGCGCACAATATCGCAGAAGGAAAGCGCGAGTCATACGCGCGCGTGTCAGACGACGGCGGGAAGACGTGGTCTAAGCCGCACGTCGTGTCGGCTGACCCAAAATACGGAGAAGTCCCCATCGGCAAGGGCCTGGACGAAAACGGAGAAATGCTGCTGTGGATTAGATTTCAAGGGAAAAACCGCATTCACAAGCTCTACCGCACATCTGACGGAGTGAATTTTACGCACATCTCAACCCCAAAGCTCGACCCAATGCCGATGCAAATCACAGACGTCTTCCATGTTCCGAATGTAGGGCTTATGGCGCTGTGGTTTACGGGCAATTACGGCAAAAACGCCCGAAATGCATGGGGAACGCTCACAAGTTCCGACAACGGGAAAACATGGATTCAAAAGACGGTGGAGTCCGGGCTTGATAACATAGGCTGGACGACCGAGCCATCGGCGGCGTATATCGGCGGCGGCAGGATAATCGTAATAGCGCGCATAGAGCACGCAAACGAATCCACCCAGCGCGCCCAATTTCAGATAGAGTCGAGGGACTACGGGAAAACGTGGACCAAAAAGCGGACCAATATAACCGACATATTAATCTCGACCCCGAGCCTCATATACGACAAGGATACGGGGCTTATAAGCAACTACTACTACCAGCGCGGGAGGGGGCTATTAAAGCGCAGAGTGGCTGAGGCTGACAAGATTTTCGGCAATCCTCTCGCTTGGCCCGACCCTGAAATAGTCGCATTCGCAAGCGCAATCGGGTACGACGCGGGCAATGTAAACGCCACTGGAATCGGCGACGTCCATTACCTCGCCTACTATTCCGGCGACAGCAAAAACACCTCGGTTGTAGTATCTGCCGCAAAGGCGCCCGTTAAAAAATCCAAAAATGGGGAGTAAAAATTCAATAGATACCATTCTTCCCGTGTGGCGCTGAAATACATTCTCCCAAAGATTAAATCCAATCCAAGAATAATTCTATTGAAGTTTAAAAGAAGCCAATAAGTTTCACATAAAGCTTATTGGCTTCTTTTTCAAGTATATGTTGATATCGTTTAGGGCAGTAAAAATATTATAATAGATTAATTTCTTTAAATTATAAATTTTTGAATAAAGAAATATTTCTTTAAATCGAGAAAACTGCTCATTCGATTGATAAAAGGGCAAATTTAGAAAAAATTCCACAAAATAAAAGAGCTTAAAACTTTAAGGGAAAAGTGTTGACAAAATATAAATAGTTTGTTAATCATTGACATACACTCATCTCAACAAGATAGAATTATGTCCATAAATCTAAAACACTATGGACATAAAATTAAAACATTACCTTGCCGCTCTACTGCCCGTATTTGCGGCCTTCAATTACGCCAATTCAGAAGACCTCTACTGGGTAGAAGGCTATACATACTTTGGAAATCAAAGCAGTATAGACGGTACGCAGGTATTTCAAATCGTGAGGGATATTTTGGACAACTCAGATTCACCCTACGCCCCAGGCGTAAAAAATTGGGCGTCTGCTGTCGAAAAACCCGAAACAAAAATTCCTAGTTACACTTATACGGACGCCCTCCCCGGCTCCTCGACACGCATAGTATTAGACTACGCCAACCTTGCCCAACCCACATACCGCTACGCCGGGACCCCAACATTAAATTCCGACCTTACCATTGATGGAATATTAATTAAAAATTGCAGCGACACATGGATGACATTTAACGTCGTAAATTCGACTTTAACAGTAAATAACAACGTTGAATTTTCAAGCAACTACACCGTTACAACTTTAGGTGGCCGTAGCGGCTCCAAACTTGACATAAAAGGTTCGGTAATACAAAAATCGGGAGACAAAGGTTTCAACTTTATGTCGGTACTCGGCAGCATTTACGGTAGAGCCGACAGCGTAAAAGCCGGTAAAATTCAGTTTGAAAACAAAGGCAGAATCTCAATAAACTCCTCCTATACTGAAGTCGGATCAGTAGAATTTGGATCTTATGCGGGCCGCTTAGACCTCGGGATAACCGACACCCAGGGCGCGGAAGTAAGTTATCGTATTGGCGGCATAAATGGAGGCAATCCAGACGCGCTGGTCACAACAGCCGCAAGCGACAGCATGATAGGCAATGAAAAATCCATGTTTACCACTATTGTGCTCACTCCCGATGCCTCAAAAAGCTTTTCCTATAACGGTATAATTTCAAACTCGCTTGAATGCACAGATACGTATAGCTCTGCCAACAACGGCAAGGCAATTTCCACCACGACAAATATTTCAATGGAAGGCAGCGGAACTCAAATCCTGTCCGGTGAAAACGATTTCCGCGGATATGTATTCATGCAGAGCGGTACGCTTTACCTAAATACCGCAGCCGGTGCAAAACACGGAGAGCTTACAATGGCCGGCGGGCTTATAGGCTCGACCGGCAACGCGACATTCTCCTCGGCAAAATGGATATCAGGCGGCTTTATATTTTCTAATGCTGACGACATCCACGCAGACCCAGAGAACGGAGACTTTAAAACTATCACCATAGACGGGATGTTCTCGAAAAACGGCGAAAGCAAAATTGAAGTAGACTTCGCGGGGATCGACACCTACGATATCATCGACAACGGCGTATATTACGATCTAATCTATGCCGAAGAGCTCTCCAATTTCGATACTTCCGACGCAAACACAGATTTTGCCGCAGCAAATATTGGAGACGCCAATGCAATATTCAAATGGGCACAACTTGACGACAGATACGCGCTCCAAGTAGGATTCACAACCATACCGGAACCTGCAACAATCGCGGCTTTCATGGGAGCGCTCGCCATTGGATTGGCTATTGTTCGCCGCAGCAAATAATTTTTTCCAAGGAGTTCCGAAAAGTTTGGAACTCCTTTTTTATTCACTAAATCAACCCATTCTTCACACAAAAAAATATAGTAAATTCATTTTAAAAATAATGCGACTGCACCTTTAAATAAAAAAACAAATATTTCTATATTTAACGATAAATGGAGTTTTTCCAAGAGTTGCGTTTTAAGAAAAAAAAATTGCAATGTACATAATCTAAAAAAACAAAATATATCTCTACAAAAGCCGTCTGACTGCTTGAAAAATAATAAGCATAACATAAACGTAAAATCTGCGTTAAAACAAAATACCACAAACACAGCAACTCCCGGAACGGCAGTATATAAAAACTTCTTCAGGCAAATTTTATATTTATTAATCTAAAAACAGCAGGAGTTTTTTAATCCTCAAAATGTAAGGTTAAATGCAAAAAAAATAATACAAAACTACCGAGCGCTTGCAACAAGTTTACCGGGATTTTTATAAAAAAACATACGTAAACTAAATGAGACTATCTGTTTGCCGACAAACTGTTCGCAATAAGAAAATATTTCTTACTTCACAAACACAAAAAATACTATTTCGACGAATTTTTATTGGGCTTTTTACTGCCCTTGCCTCCGCGCCTCCCGCGCCGGCGCGTCGGCTTTGCGGGTTTTTTATTGAAAATCCTGCCCAATATGCCGGGTTTTTTGGAATTAGAACGCTTCTTCTTGGTGGAAATTTTTTCAGAAACCTTGCGTATAGCCTTTCTGATAAATCCGAGCAGATTGAATTTTTCTGGCTCCGGAAGCGGTTCGGGCTCTATCGCCGTGCGCTCGTCTTTTAGAATTTCCCGGACTTCAAGAAATAGCCTGCGGCTAATCCATGCGTCTGTTGCGGCGTAGTCTATCTGCTTTTTTGTTAAAGATTCGCTCGCCCAATTTGAAAGCTGAGCTGCCTTCGATATGCGCTCCCCGAATATCAAAGCAGTCAGATTTTTCATTCCCGTATTTATTATGCCTATCTTGGAAGTCGATGCAGAAACATCGACGAATCCCGCCGGATTAAATGCGCAGCGCGCCCTCAAACTTTTTACGTCGCCCTGAACGGCCAATCCCGCCTTCTTTATGCCGGGATTCTCCAATATCTTAAAAATGTCAGGGAGCCTGTCGGATAACGGATCAAGGCGTATTACCCAGACTTTTTTTTCTCCCGCAAGTTGCAGTATGGAAACCGGATAAGATTTTCCCCTATTGAAGTTCGGCCGTGTTTCGGTGTCAAACCCAAGTATGTTTTCGCGGGAGATCTCGGCAAGGGCGCTCTCTAATTGCGATTCGTTTTCAACAAGCTCAATTTCGCCCTCGTACTTCACCAAAGGCAGCGCCGGTATCATATCGACACAAACCCTTCTTGGATAAACGCATTTAACTTCCCAATCCATATTGAAATAATAAAACAAACAAAAATCCGCGATAAATGCGAACATTTTTTCAAAAATTTCCAAAGTTTTAACGTACGCGCAAATAAACGCAAATTCCGTTAGAAAAAGTTTGCCTAACGACCGATTTTCGGCAATACTAACCTTTAAAAATTTATTCAACGAAGTCTATATATGGAAGAAGAATTGATTGGAAACGTCTTGGTAGCACAATCCGGCGGCCCCACGTCCGTCATAAATTCGAGCCTCGCGGGAGTCATTACCGAAGCTCTCAACCACGACTGCATCGAGGAGATTTACGGCGCGCTAAACGGCGTCGAAGGCATTCTTAATGAGGAACTCATCGATTTGGCGGAGGAATCACAGCAGACCGTGCGCGGGTTGCGCTACACACCTGGCGCCGCCCTCGGAACTTGCCGCTACAAGCTCAAAAGCGAGGAGGATTTCGCGAGAGTCATCGAAGTTTTCAAAGCGCACAATATCCGCTTCTTCTTCTATATCGGCGGGAACGACTCCCAAGACACGGCAAATAAAATAGCCGAACACGCCGCCGCTCAAGGATACGATATGCGCGTAATAGGAGTCGCCAAGACAATAGACAACGACCTGCCCGTCACCGACCACTGCCCCGGATACGGAAGTGTCGTAAAATACCTTTCAACAGCCGTCCGCGAACTCGCCCTCGACCACGAAGCAATGGGCAACCACGACCTTGTTTCGATTGTGGAAGTCATGGGAAGAAACGCCGGCTGGATAGCGGCGGGAACGAGCATTGCAAAGCGCCGCAATCAGCCCGAGGACGCGCCGCACATCATTCTTCTCCCGGAAGTCGCATTCAATGCCGAGTACTTCCTTTCGCAGGTTCAAGAATGCCTAAAAAAGAACCGTTTCTGCCTCGTAGTAGCGAGCGAAGGCATTACAGACGCCAACGGCAACTTTGTGGCCGCAGGCAAAATGCAGGACTCCTTTGGGCACGAACAGCTCGGCGGCGTAGGGGAATATTTGCAGAACCTCGTTTCGACAAACCTCGGGGTTAAGGCGCGCTCATGCAAATTCGGGCACGAACAGCGCGCGGCCGCGCACTGCGCTTCGAGCGCCGACTCCAACGAAGCATTTATGTGCGGACAAGTTGCGGTTCAGGCGGCAGTCGAAGGGCAGTCTGGGAAAATGGTCGCCCTCGTCAGGGCCGACTCCGAAAAATACGCATGCGAAACGCTCCTCGTTCCGCTCTCGGAAGTCGCAAACGGCGTCAAGCATTTCCCAGAAGCTTGGATTGCAGAAGACAAAATCTCAATCAGCTACCAGTTCAATAAATATGTTATGCCCCTCATTCAGGGTGAAGTACAAGTTCCCTATGAGAATGGGCTTCCGGCGTATGTAAGACTCTCTAAGGTAAAAGTTCCCCAACAGCTTTCGCCGCGCCAATAATCCTTATTAACATTGGGTTTTTATAAAGAAAGATAAGGCCGCGCATATTGCGCGGCTTTTTTATTTAGCCGAACTTTTACCTTTGGCTTAGAAAGCGGCACTATGTGGAGGAATGCCAAGTTTGGCGGCAAAAACGTCCATTATTTAGTAGCTTGCAAAATAGTATACTTAATATTGCATAGTTTGTAAGCAGAAATATCTCTTGCCCTCCACAAAATTGCAATTTGCTAATACTCAAATTTGGCGGCAAAAACGCTATATATTATTACAATTAAAAAATGGCGCGCGGCGTTTTAATTTTAAAGCTCGGTGAAATATGCGGGTCGAGATTCCACGCAGGGCGTATTTCGGTCGCCGCCGGGAAATGTCCGAAAATTGGAAGCAATCCAATGTGCAGCGCAAACATATTTTAACTTTGGAAGTTGCAAAAGAGCATAGCGCGTTTTTAGCATTAAAAATTTTTTGAGTCCCATTTACAAAATATTTTTTTAACAGTATCTTGCAGTGTTTTATGTACTTAACAATATTTGTGTAAAATCGTCCGCCACCAGGCTTTCAACATTCACAAACTATGACGCTAAAAATAGGCGCTCGCAGAGGTGAAATTGCCCGCGACCGAACTTTCAATATCCCCAAACTATGCCGCACAAAATAAGCGCGTACGAGTGGAATTACCCGCCATTGAAAATTTTTTCCATATTCGTTTTAACATGCGCAAAGAGCAGTTTGCGCGGTTTTCGCAACAGTGAAATCCACGCGGTAGCGCGCAATCAGCTCAGTTAGCGCAGTCCACGCGGCACGCGCAGTCAGTGCGGTTAGCACAGTCCGTGCGAAAAATTCCGCACTCCGCACATATCGCGCGATATTTTTTATTGGTTGTGCGTGTAAATAAGGAGGCTCTGTACTCTATCCATCAATAAAAAACCTTTTCGAGAAACAGTCCGCGCGCGGGTGCAGCCTGAAAATAATTGCCTCTTTTTTTAGATGCAAGAATACCTTCAATGTCGGATTTAGAAAGCCGCCCTGTCCCTGCGTCAACGAGAGCTCCAACGAGCATTCTCACCATTTTATACATAAACCCGCTCCCCTCAGCCACGATTTTTATCTCCGCACCGCGGGAACTCGCCGACAATTTTCGCAACTCTTTTATTGGGTTTTCCCGGGCGTCCGCCCCGCGCGAAGCGCTAAAAGCGGTGAAGTCGTGCTCGCCTACAAGTGCCTCCGCAGCCGCGTTCATTTTATCTATATCAGGATTTAGCCCTTTTAGCGACCATCTATATCTGGCCAAGTGCGGAAGCGCAACCCCTCTATGTATATAATATACGTAACGCTTGCCCCTTACGCTGTACCGAGCATGGAAATTATTCCCTACCCTCTTCAGGGATTTTACGAAAACATCTGTTCTGTTTGTGGATCTCAATGCCGCCAACAAAGCATCGTCCGGATGCTTCCAGACAGCGTCAAAATGAAATACCTGCCCCGTGGCGTGCACGCCCGAGTCGGTTCTTCCACTTCCGTGTATCCTGACCGGTTTTTTAAATATTTGCGCAAGCCTCGCCTCTATAAAGTCTTGAACGCTGCCACCGCCTTTTTGCGACTGCCAACCGCAAAAATCAGTGCCGTCGTATGCGCATTCGCAACGAAACCTGCTATTTTTGCCATCAGCCGGAATTTTTTCGGAAAATACTTCGGCAAGTATTGACGAATGTGAATTTCCACTCTCCATTAAAATGCCCCACCGTTTTCGTGTGATATAGAAGCCGTACCGTTTCCGCCGTTTGCGGAGGCATCGCCGCTTTCGAGGTATTCGCGCAGAATTATAGCGCTAGCGCGGGAGTCTATGTCGCCACTTCGCCTGTGTTTTTTTCGGGCGGCTACGCTCTTTTTTCCGCGGGATACGGTCGAATAATAGTCGCTCTCGGCCTGAAAGGAAGTTAGCCTCTCGTCAAAGCGCACGACTGGCAGCCCAAACTTCTCCTCCAAAATTTTTATATATCCGTCCACCTCGCGCGCCTTGTCGCCGACCGTTCCGTCCATATTATACGGATAGCCGATTACTATTTTATCGATTCGCCTCTCCCTTATTTCGCGCGCGATGTGCTCCAAGCGTTCCGAAGGGCTGCTTTCGACGGCGGCTGGTATTGGGACGGAAACTTTCAAATCGGAATCCGCATAAGCCAATCCCACCCTCTTGTGTCCGTAATCTATGCCGAGAATATTCATTATAAATTTCGCCTACGCGGCTATTGTGGCATTATTTAATTTTGTGCGGGGGAATCAAAGTAAAATTAAAAAAAAAATGCGTTGCCAAGTTTTTGCCGCGCATTAAAGTAGTTCGCGTGAACAGCGATATTGAGAAACTTCTAAACTTGCAGTCCAAAGATGCCGAGCTCTCAGCGATAAAGGGAAGGCTCGACGCAGTCCCGCAGGAAATTGAGTCGAAACGGGCAGAAATTCGCGCCGTTGAAAAGAATTGCGAATCCGCCCGCGAAAAGCTCCGCGCAACCCAGGCTCGCCGCGACGAAATGCGCTCGCAACGAAGGGCGCTTGAAGAAAAAATATTCAAATACAAAAACCAGCTCCTTGAAGTCAAAAAAAACGACGACTACACCGCAATAAACGCGGAAATTGAAAGACTATCCGCAAAAGCGTCGGAAATGGAGGAGGAAGAGCTGTTAGTCATGTTTGAAATAGACTCTATGCGCGATGGAATTGCCGATCTTGAAAAACAGGCAAAAGGGCAAATCACCGCGATTGAGGAGGAGATTTCGCTTATAGAGGCGGCAAAAACCGGCATAGAGCGAGATTTTAACGCGGCGCGCGAATGCGTTTTACAGGCGCGCGAGCAAGTTGGGACGGCATTTTTAGCTGCATACGACAAGCTGAAAGCGTCAAAAACACCGTTTCCGATAGTCGCAAAAGTCGAAAACTCTCTTTGCACGGGGTGCTTCTTGAAAGTGTCGGGCGAGCAGCTTGACGCACTCAAAAGCGCAAAAGGCCCGGTCTTTTGCGAACAATGCGGAAGAATTATTTTTTTATAAAAAATTTTCTTTGGAAAGGGGGAGATTCTATTTTTGGGGCACAGTGATGGCTTTTTAGGGTTGCAGTTTCTCAACTTCTATACGCAAGTCATTAATCACAAATATATTAAAGTACATAAAAGCGCCAAAATGCCTTAACTAAGCCCTTTCGCGCCACTGCGCTTTGCTAAACCCCGCTAATTATCCCAAGCTGATGGAGATTGAAAATTATGCCGCGATGGCAAGAACTTTTTTTAAAAATTTTTTCACACCAAAATTGTGAATAACTTGTCAAAAACTTCTTCTTGCAACTTGCGCCAAAGAGTCAATTATTGGAAACAACAAACGGCAAAAATATCCCAAAGGTATATTTAACCGTGTTGGGCAAATCTCTGGAGCGCGAAACAACTACAATCGCAACTAACGGGATTTCAAAAATTTACAACAAACAAAAACACGCAATAAAATATTTCCAAAAGGCAAAACAATATGATGCACGGCTATTTCCAGAATTCGGCCGAGGGAAATTCCCTAACACAATCATAACAATCGCCCAATAGCGCCTTTTGTGAATAATTACACACTTTAACATGGAAACAGATTTAACAACAGCCGCCGCAACAGCGATATGGGAAAGAGCCAAAGAAGGCTTATTTTCCGTAGTCGGCGACAAAGTGTACGAAAGCTGGTTCTCAAACCTCGAACCAACCGGCTCGGACGATGAAACTATGCGCCTTTCGGCGGACGGAGAATTTACCGCCATATGGATTAGGGACAATTATATGGATGTCCTATCCAATCAAATATCCCTCGCGGCAAGCCACAATATGAAAGTGGAAATAGTCGCGCGCGAGGAATCGCCCCAATCCGAAGATAGAATAGAGACGCCCCACGCCTCCCCGCGCCGCATATCAGCCCCCAAACCAGCCGTTTCCCCGATTCCCCCGTCAATAAATCCGAGAAACACTTTTGAAAGTTTCGTAGTTGGCGAGAGCAACAGATTCGCCCACGCCGCCGCGCTTGCCGTCGCGCAAAACATTGGAGTCGCATTTAACCCGCTTTTCATATACGGCGCAACAGGGCTTGGGAAAACCCACTTGATGCATGCCATCGCGCACTTCGTGCTGAAAAACAACCCTTCTGCCGCGATAGCGTACGTGTCGTCAGAAAATTTCGTAAACGAGTACGTCGCCGCGTTGCGCGACGGCAATATTGCGAATTTCCGCAAGAGATACCGCAATACGGACGTCCTCTTAATAGATGACGTGCAGTTCTTTGCCGGCAAGGAAAGATGCCAGGAAGAGTTCTTTCACACGTTCAACGAGCTCTTTAATTCCGGCAGGCAGATAGTGCTTTCCTGCGACAAACCCATAAACGAAGTATCCGACATTGAACAAAGGCTCGTATCGCGCTTCGGCTGGGGGGTGTCGGTCGACATTCAGGCGCCGGACTATGAAACGCGCCTTGCCATTCTACAAAAAAAGGCGGCACTGCTCGGGCGCGATACGGCGATAGAGCCCGCCGTTTTGGAGCTGCTCGCGCGCAAGTTTACAAAGAGCATTCGCAGAATGGAGGGGGCGCTTACAAACCTCATCGGTTATGCGTCGCTCGTAAACTCTGGGAATGCCGTGACACTCGAAAAAGCCAACGAGCTGCTTGCCGACGCATTCTGCGAAGAGGACGAAAACGCCACTGTCGACATCGATAAAATACAGAAAAAGACCGCCGAATCTTTCAATATAGATCCATCGGAAATCGTAGGCAAACGCCGCCCCGCAAATATTGCCATGGCAAGGCAAATTGCGATGTATCTGTCGCGGAAATTGACGACCCACTCGCTCCAAGAGATAGGCAGGCAGTTTGGCGGAAGAGACCACGGGACAGTCATGCACGCAATCAAGGTAATCGGCAATGCGATGGAAAACGACGAAAATATCAAGAGAAAAGTCGATTACCTTTTAAAGACTCTTAGCGTCTAATGCTTTGAACTTTTGCTGGGTGCGAATATTCTTTCTCGGAAACTTGCATGAATTATTGGCGGCTCTTAGCGGCTATAGCTCCAACTTTTTGCGAGAAAGATTTTCCTAATTTTTGCGGAAGTATTTATTTCAGATTTTTGAATGCCGTTTCCAAAATTTTTGCAATAGATCTATTACAGGTTTCTGGCAAAAGACTTCCCTCAGACTTTTCCAATAGCACTATTGCGGATTTTTTTTAAATAGGGATTTTCATGTTTCCTCAGTGGCGCTATTGCCAATTTCTTGCAACAGGCAAATTTCCAAGTTCTTGTAGGAAGTATTTTATTCCCCTGCGCGAACGCTAAAAAATGCAGCGAATATGCAATGTACGGACGGAATGCCAAAAAGGTACCACGTTTTTAATAAAAAATTCCGCACTCGATTCTAATTCTTTTATCGTCCTCTATTACAGAGGGTTTCATTTTTAATAAAAAATTCCACCCTCGATTTTGACTGCTTAGGGAAGGATAATATCCTCTCAATAATTCCGCGCATAAAAAATTCCGCACTCAATTTTGACTTGTTAATGGCATTTCCCAAAACCGCTATGCGGAACAGCTTTTCGGATTCTTGCCGCCTCTAAAAAATAATGAAAAAGCGGTTCTCCTATTTTAATAATAAAAAGACTTTGGAGGCATTTGAAAAATCGTCAATTATCGCGTCGCTCAGCCGTTCCACATCAGCTTTTGGGAATGTCGTAAGCAGCCCTATTGTAAACATATTTGCCGCCTTGGCAGCCCTTAGGCCGGTTATTGAATCCTCGAATACGGCGCAGTGAGACGGATCTGAGCCGAGCTTGGAGGCTGCTGTGAGATAGCACATTGGATCGGGTTTTCCACGCAAAATATCTTCTGCCGTGACTAAAACGTCGAATAAACGCCCATAGTCGCTTTCAGCAAAAATCCTGCGCATTTTATCCGCGCCGGAGCTCGTCACAAGACCCGTTTTATATCCATACCCGCGTGCGGACTCCAAAAACTCGACTGCACCTTTTACCGGCTTGAAGACAAGCCTCTTTTCAAATTCCGAAAGGCTCTCGCGCACCTCCTCCCTGCCTTTGCAATCCAAGCGCGGGAAATAAATGTCGAGTATCTTTTCGAGCGGTGTCCCCTTTATTTTTAGGGAGAAATCCGCCCCGCCCGATGCCCCGTATTTCTTTGCGGCGCCGCTCCAAAAATCGGTATATTGCCCCTCTGTGTCGGCAACTACCCCGTCAAAATCGAAAAGAAGCGTGTCTATTTTTTTCATAATTTCCGGAAAATCTTGCCCTGCCCCAGCCGCGTTGCAAGCATTTTGATAAAAGTATTGGCTTTACAGATTCCACCGCCGGTGTTTAAAATTTTCCCAATATATTTCATTAAGGAAAAAAGTATCACGCAATGTTCAACCCTCCAAACGACAGAATCGCGGGTAGAAAAGTGAATTTCATGGCGACCTGCCTTTGCGATTCGATATTCTCCGACGCCGCAAAAAATGCGGTGCAAATTCTAAAACACTTCGGAGCGGAAGTATCGCTGCCGCACGACCAGACCTGCTGCGGGCAACCCGCCTTCAACAGCGGCGATTTCGCGTCGGCGAGAAAAGTTCTGCTCAGCACAATGCGTGCCTTCGGCGGGAACAGCGACCCAATAGTTGTTCCAAGCGCCTCGTGCGCCGCCATGCTCTACCACTCCTCTAAAATTGCCTTCCGCGAATCAGCCCCCGACGTGCGCGAAAAAGTCGATGCCTTTGCGCGCAGAGTTTGGGAATTTTGCGACTTTCTCGTAAATGTTTTGGGAGTTGAAAAAATCCCGGGAAAGTACGAGGCGAAAGTTGCCCTGCACAACTCCTGCCACGGCAAGGGAAGCGGCACTCCCGCTGCCCTAAAAAAGCTTGCGGAATCCATAGACGGCTTGAAGACGCTTGACTTTGACGGATCGGAAAACTGCTGCGGGTTTGGCGGCACTTTCTCTGTCGTATTCCCCCAGCTCTCGTCTGAAATGGGCGAGAAAAAAGTACGCTCGATTGCGGCGGCTGACCCAGACATCGTCTGCGCGGCGGATACTTCGTGCCTCATGCACCAAAAGGGAATCGCCGATAGGCTCGGCGTGAAATACCGCCCGATGCACGCAGCGGAACTATTTTACGCCGCCATGAAAAATGGAGGAATTTTCTAATGGCCATTCAAACTATAGACGAATTTGCAAAACACCTCTCGCCGTCGGTAAAAAAAGCGCTCAACGACGCGAGCGTCGGAAGCACGCTCGGGCGCAAAAAGTGCCTGGCGGCGGCATACCCGGAAGAGGGGCGCGTCACGCGGCTTAGGGAACTCGCAAACGCAATAAAGTCGCTGCCTCCGTCAAAACTTGTCGAGCAGGCGGCAGACTCGCTGGAAAGCCGCGGGATAAAAGTGCTTTTTGCAAGCGACGCGGACGAGGCGAGAAAAATGATACTCTCCATACTCCGCTCTAAAAATGCAAAAAATATTCTCAAAGTAAAAAGCATGACTAGCGAGGAAATCGAGCTGAACGACTTTCTCGCAAAAAACGGCATAGACGCCGTCGAGACCGACTTGGGGGAACTAATAATACAGCTCGAGCACGAAAAGCCATCGCATATAGTAAAGCCCGCAATACACCGCACGCGGGAAGACATTGCGCGCTCCTTCCAGACGCACGGAATCGCGCCTTACGACGACAATCCGCAGCATATAACGCTCGCAGCAAGAAAATACCTGCGTAAAAAATACTTTTCGGCCGACGCCGTTGTATCCGGCGCAAACTACGTCCTCGCGAAGGAAGGCGCGATAGTTCTCGCCACAAACGAGGGCAACGCACGCTTTTCCATGGCGGGGGCAAAGACGCACATAGCAATAGCGGGCTTTGAAAAGGTGATTCCGTCGGCGCGGGAATTGTCGGTGTTTCTGAACCTTCTCGGGCGCAGCGCAACCGCCCAGAACAGCACGGTTTACACCGATTTTGTCGCAGGTCCCGGCAAGGCTAAGAACAGCCCCGAAGAAATGTACGTCATATTCCTCGACAACGGCAGAAGCAAGATTCTCGGAAGCGAGTTTTCCGACATATTGAAGTGCATAAGGTGCGGCGCGTGCATGAACCGCTGCCCCGTGTTCAGAATAGTCGGCGGGCACGGATACCGCGCAGTCTATCCAGGGCCGCTTGGGATAGTACTTTCGCCGCTGCTTGCCGGGGATAAAATCGGAGAGTACGCCGACCTTCCAAAAGCGTGTTCGCTGTGCGGAGGATGCGCCGAGGAATGCCCCTCAAAAATCCCCCTGCCCGACCTCATTCTAAAAATGCGCGACCTCATGAAAAAAAATTCGTTCAAGGTCGCAAACGACATCAACTTTAAGCCCTGGAAAGTCGTCGCTACTTCCCCAAAAATTTGGAGGCTTGCAATGCCGTTAAACAAGCTTGCGAATCTGCTTCCGCTTGGGCTTGTAAAGGTCGGGCCGCTCGGCAGGTGGCTAAAAACGCGCACGCTCCCAAAATTTAGGGGCGGAGAATTTAGGAAATGGTTTAAGAAAAATGGATAAGCGGGCTTTTTTAGACAGGATAAAAAACGCTGAAAAATCGCGTTTGAACAATAAACTTCCGGATTTTGACGACTCGGAAACCGTATCGCACGCCGCGATAGGCGAAGGCGATGCCCGCGCCGTATTTGAAAGGAATTTTGTAAAAAACCGCGCCGATATAATAACCTCCCCCAAAGACCTCGCTGGCTTTTTGAAATCCAAAGGCTGCAAGAAGGGGGTTATCGACCCAAAATTGGGAACCGACTTCGGGCTCGGCGGCGAATTCGACATTTCTTTCGAATTTGACAGGGGCTCTGCCGATTCGTACGATTTCGGCATAACGCCGGCAGATTTCGCCATAGCCGAAAGCGGCATGATAGTCTTGAAGGACTCCACCACCTCAGACAGGCTTGCCAGCATAGCCCCGTGGGTGCATGTCGCTGTCCTCAATGCCTCGGATATCGTAATGACGCTTCCGGAAGGCTTTTCAAAAATGGTCGACTGCCCCTATGCCATTGCAATCTCGGGTCCTTCAAAAACCACGGACGTCGAGGGAGTTCTCGTGGAGGGCGTCCACGGCCCGGGCGTGCAGGCGTGCCTCGTATTGGATAAATAGGTGTTTTGCATAAAAAACCGCAGTTTGCGCCCGGCGCAAACTTCGCAGCCTATAAATGGGGAGCTGCAAGTCGCTTGCAATCTGTTAAAAAATAGGGGGGGCAAATAATTTACCCTCCTTAAAAAAATAAGAAAACCGTGCAGCTTGGCATGCTGACTGGGAGCTGCAAGCAATTCGCCCGCCTTAAAAAACGGGGGAACTGCAAATCGGTTCCCCATATTTTTTTAACTGGCGGACTTGCGCCCGAATTTTTCTGACAGCTTCAACGCCGACTCCGCGCGGTTTAAAATATAAAGATGTATGCCGGGAACCTTGGCCGAAAGCAGTTCATCTATCTGCCTCTGCGCCCACTCAAGCCCTGCGGCCGATTGCGCCGCAACATCGTCGCCGGCGGATGCTATGGAGTCTATTAGAGCCTGCGGAATATCCGTTGAGCACATATTTTTAAAATTCATCAGCTGCTTCATAGAAAGCGCCGGCAATAGCCCCGCAATTATCGGCTTGTCGATCCCCATTTTGCCGCATTTTTCTACAAACCTAAAATAGTGCGAATTGTCAAAGAACAGCTGGGTTGTCACAAAATCTGCGCCCGCGTCGACCTTCCGCTTTAAGTTCTCAATATCTTTTTCCAGAGTCGGGGCCTCGGGATGCTTTTCGGGATAGCCCGCGCACCCTATGCAAAAATGCGGGAATTTTGAGCGTATGTAGGCAACAAGCTCGTTCGCGTGCGCATATCCATCGGGGTTAAACGACACAGAGCCGTCCTTCGGCATGTCGCCGCGCAGAGCCATTACGTTTCTAAATCCGTAGGCGTTGAACCTGTCGAGTATCGCCGATATCTCCGCTTTCGAATGCCCGAAGCACGCCAAATGCGGCATAACCTCAAACCCGAAAATGTCTTTTAACAGCTCCCCGTATTCAAGAGTCCTCTCGCGGCTCGAACCGCCAGCCCCGTATGTTATTGAAACAAAGTCGGGCTTCAATTCCTTCAATTTATTCGCCGTGCGCAATATTTGCCTCGCGCCTTCCTCGGTCTTGGGAGGGAAAAACTCAACCGAAAATATCGTGCCGCCGACCGAAAATTTTTCAACTATACTTTTTGTCTTTTGCATTAAAAAGATAATCCAATAAAATTTGTGAACGTCAATACAAAGACGTAACCATATCCCCGTATTTGCAGGGCGCGCCTAAACCGTAAAACTTTTCAAAATTCAGCGCCATATACGCGTAGTGCGCCGCGCCTGCTCCGCCAAAAATGCGCCTAACTCAAATACGGGCTGTTAGCGCGTAAAAATCACTTAAACACCCTTCCGACCCTGCGCGGAATCGCGACCATCGTCTCCCACGGAATGCGCCGTGTCCATCGGCTGTAATCAACGAGGGAAATCTCAAGGCCGTCCTGCTCGCCTATGAATGTGACAGCATCGCCCACTTTGACATCTTTTGCAGAATCGACGCAAATGACGGTTTCGTCGAGCCCGACATTGCCGAGTATCGGGCATTTCGCCCCACCCGCAATAACTCTCGCCTTGTCTGTAAAGCCCGACGGCACTCCGTCGGCGTATCCCGCAGCGACAGTCGCTATCCTTTTGCCGGCGCGCGAAGACACCGCGAGTATCCTCGACCTGAAAGAAAGCACCGATTGAAGTTTAACACCTTCGTATTCGCCCTCTGCAAAAGGATTTATCCCATACTGCAACAGCCCCATTCTGACGGCGTTGAAAGGAGGCTCGACTTTCATATACCGAAGCGCCGCACTGTTGTGCAAATGCACGAGCATGCCGCTCAAATCGAAATGCGACACCACTTCGCGGAAAATTCCAAACTGCCTTTTCGTGTATTCGGCATCGTCGTCGGCACTGGACAGATGCGAAAATATACCCGTCACCTTTATACCTTCCAATCCGAGGATTTTTTTTATTTCCTCGACGGCGCGCTCATGCCAAATACCTGCGCGGCCCATTCCAGTATCGAGCTTTATGTGCACTCCTAGCGTCTTTCCGCGCGAGCGCGCAAGATCCGCAAAGGCCGCCGCCTCCGAATAAGATGAAACCGCCGGTGTCGCCCCGTAATCGAAAACGAGCGGCCGTTCTTGGGCAAGCACCGGACTTAGAACCAAGACGGGCTTGTCGGGTATGATTTCGCGGACTCTTGAAGCCTCGTATAAGTTTGCGACTGCAAATATGTCCGCACCTCCCCTTGCGAAGCGTACAAGGGCATGCGGCATACAGTGCCCGTATGCGTCGGCCTTCACAACGCAAACATATTTCACGCCCTCAGGCAGCGTTGATTTTATACTGCGGACATTCGACTCCAAACGCTGGAAGTCGATTTCTATCCAAGATCTCAATGGCAAGCGGCTATTCACTGTTTTCTAACTTTCTCCAACCGAATATAAAAAAAGTCAAAATTAAAATCCTCATCTTTGCCCCATAGATTTTTTTAAGCCTTGACCAAGCTTTTATGCGTATATTATCTTAAATAAATGTTGTTCGGACGCTTTTTTAAAAAACTGTTCACTCGTAACACCCCCGCAAAAGACACCGGCGACAGGGGAGAAAGCGCAGCAGCACGGTTTCTAAAAAAACGCGGAATGAAGATAGTAGCCCGAAACTATAGATGCGGCAGGCACGAGATTGACATCATCGCTTTTGACGGCAACTGCGCAGTGTTCGTCGAGGTTAAAACCCGTTCCGAAAACTCCGTGGTGGACGGCTATTACGCGGCTCTTTCGCAGGCTAAAAAGCGGAGCGTAAAACATTGCGCTAAACGCTTTCTGGCATCTGTGCGCCCACGCCCTGCTTCGTGGAGATACGATGTAGTCGACGTTCGCATTTTGGAAAATTCCGGCAAAGAAACAATAAGCCATTTTGAAAACGTACCAATATAAATTATGAAAAAGTTAATCGCAATACTCGCTACGGCGCTATGTTCAATATGCCTTAACGCCCAGCAATTCGGAAATTTTGAAGTGAGGAACTTCAATCTGGCGCTGGGCGCTGAATACGTTTCCTTTACTTACTATGATACAAACTGGAACGGACTTTCATTAAAATATTTAGCGAAACCAATGGAAGGATTCCCTAAATATGAAAAAGGGAAATTCTATGATTTGCAGACAGACCTCTTTGCGAGGTTGGACAATCTGGGAACGCTGTCGCAAAAGTTTACTTTCTCCGGCCGCAACACTTGCCAGCTGTCTGCAACAATGAAAACTAGCGAAGCTGCAAAGTACAACGACATTTCCTATGCGTTTAGCTTCCCAATCAGCGAATCCAAACTTCAATTAGACAACCTAACCATAATACCGGAAGAATCTAAAAAGCTCCAAAAAGTATTTAACGCCAAAAGAGTAAACGTAGAATGCGCGTATGGGAACGTCGTATTTGAGGGAGATTTGAAGCTGCTCGTGCAGGATAACCGCATATTTGGGGGCACGACATATTCCCTCAGATTTATGCCCCGCAAAGAAGGCAACACTCTTACTTGGAACTTAAAAATATCTTTCGAAAGGCCCGACGGCTCGCAAATATACATGGGCAAAGAGTCCGCAAAAAGCCTCGATATCCCAAACCTCCCGCGCGGTACGCTCAAGCTCGGCGGCGTAAAATTCGCGTTTTCAAATCCGGGAGGAAACGGACTTGTCGTAGCGCCCGGGAAAGAGCTTAAATTGCCCGCGAAAAACCCCGCAAAATACCTTTTTATATTGGGCGGCTTCGCCTCCGCAGACGAACTCTCGCCTGAAGAATTCGCCGAAGCTGAAATATCTTTTGCCGACGGTAAAAAACAAACACTCAAAATCTCCTCCGAAAATTCTGGAGCCATTCGCGATTTAAAAAGTTCTGACAACTCGAATGTCGTCTGGACTTCGAGAGTCGGGGCAAAAACATACAACATCTTCGGCACGAGGCTGGATTTGGACGCTTCAAACGCAACGTCGGTCACCATAAAAAACCGCTCGGAGTCAGACTTTAAAATCGCCGCGGCAACATTCAGCCCAGTAGGAATATCCATAAATAAAATCAAAGGGAAGTTTATAACGCAATCCAAGGAATACTTCCCGTTTGAGCCACCAAGAAGCGTCGTAAAATCCTCGCCGCTCGACTTCTCGTGGCTGCTCGACGCTCCCGCAGGCAAATACGGTTTTGCGAAAGCCCGCGGAGGGGAAATATATTTTGAAAACCGTCCGGACAAACCAGTGCGATTCTACGGCAACAACCTATGTTTCACGGCAAACTACCCCGACAAGGAAAATGCCGACAAGCTCGCGGACGCCTTTGCCGCCGCGGGTTACAATATAATGAGAATCCACCATTATGACGAACCGATAATAGATAAGTCTTCGCCCGGACGCCTCGGGTTCGACCCCGACAAGCTCGACAAGCTCGACTATCTCCTCGCGGCAATGAAAAAGCGCGGCATATACATAACCACCGACCTCTACGTTTCAAGAGTTCTCGCCGACGACGCCGTAGAAAAGGATATCGGCTGGGACAAGTCCATGACGGCAAACAAAGCGGCTTTCTTCGTTTCAAGAAAAGCAGTCGAGAATTGGCAGACTTTCTCAAAAACTCTGCTAAACCACGTAAATCCCTATACCGGGCTTGCCTGGAAGGACGATCCCGCGATAGTCTCAATCAGCCTCGTAAACGAAAATACAATATTCGGTTCTTCAAATGCCATGTTCTCGCACTTTGAAAAACTCTTCAACAAATGGCTCGAAGCAAAATCAATAACTGCAAACGACAAAGACAGAAGTTTCCTGCGCAAAATTTTCCTTTCGGAAGTATACGGGAATTTTTATAAAGAACAAAAAGCGTTCTTAGATTCCCTCGGCGTGCGCGCAATGATAACCGACCAGAATTTCTGGGAGGGATACAGCGTGACTTTGATGCGCAAAAATTACGACATTGTCGATACCCACAGATACTATGGGCACCCGTCATTCATAGAAAAGCCGTGGTCGCTGCCGGCTAAAATGAAAAATACAAGCTCGATTTCGGAATACGGCGGCTGCATAAGCCTAAGCGACTGCCAAATAGCCGGGAAGCCATTTTCTATAACAGAATGGAACTATGTAAATAACAACGACCATTGCGCGGAAGGGGCGTTCCTCGTGGGAGCCTACGGCTCGCTCCATAGATGGGATATGCTTTGCCGATTCGCGTATGCGCATGCAACCGTAAATTTCGCGAACCCGGTATGGACAACAACCTATTTCGACGCCAATATAGTTTCGCTGCTGTCCGACCGAGCCGGAGCGCTTTTCTATCTAAGGGAAGACGTAAAGCCTTCCGACATTACCATAACATCATTCCTCCCCGAAGACTACCTTACGCGCCCAGATTCGGAAAAGAACTCCCAATCTCCCCTATTGAGGCGCATAGGCCTTTACGCCGCAACAGAGGTTGAAATAAATCCCACGCCATCAGGATTTAAAATTCCTCAAAATTCGCCTTTCGCAGTCGCGGCGGAAAAGGCAGTCATCGAGCAGAATAAATTTGAAAAACCCGTAATTCTCGATTCGAGAGCCAACCTTCCCGAGCTTTCAAAACTTACGGGCGGCAAACTGGACGTCGAGAATGAGAGGTATGAATCCTCAACCTCAGAAATGGTTTTGGACAAGAAAAACGAGACTTGGCAACTTGTCACCCCCAGAAGCGAAGCGTTCATAGGCCCAAAGGGTAAATCGTTTAAGGGCAATTTTTCTGAGATAAGAAATTCGCGCGGCTGGAGCGCAACATTGGTTTCAAGCATAGACAATAATCCGCTCAAAGACAGCTCCAAGATTCTAATACTGCACCTAAGCGACATAAAAAACACCAATATGCGCTTTGACGACCCAGAGATGACAATTCTTCGCGACAACGGAACAAAACCCCTCTTGGCAAGAAAGACAGACATCATTGTGAAGTTCAAAAACCCAATGGAAGGCTGGAAACTATACGCCCTTAACAACGACGGAACGCGCGGCGATGAAATCGAAATGGATAGGACCGCTGAGATGGCATCGGTCAGGCTCTCGACTGTAAAGGGAAGGACGGTCATTTTCGCATACGAACTCGTAAAAGAATAGCCCCTCTCTCCATAGAAAAAGGCTCCGTCCATTCGGGCGGAGTTTTTTTTTGCGGCGGATTAGAGCGGTGTGAAATTTTTACCAGTATACCAAGTTTGCCGAAATTTGCCGCCGGGTAAAATTTTTCGCCAAACCGCCCGATTTATAAAAAATCGCGTTCCGCAATTTTAATAAAAAAAATTATCGGCAATAATAAACTCCCGCTCTACAAAACGTCTGCGTTCTCCTCTTGGATAGTGGGCGGGCGGCTTAAATAATGACGGCCTATGGATACTCTCAGGTTTCCGAATCGAAATTTTATTTTTTTCGGACTGTAAAGAGGAATTTTCATTCGCGCACGCTAAGGCTTTTGTAGAGCCAAAACTTTTTTATTTTGCAAAAAACTTTTTAATATCAAAAAAAAGATAATACTAAAAAAATATGAGCTACGACAATTATTTAAAATAGAATCAAGAATTTGCGGCAAGACAAAAGGGGAAATTCCCTGCGCCTGTTCGACCATGGCCACTACTGCGCCGGCTAAAACGCCTGTTAACAATGATACAACTATACTGACAGCCATTGCATTATATATAATACTTGCATTAAGCCTACCAATAACCTTAAACGCACTTGCTAGAACTTATTTTGGCAACGACGCAATCATAATCGCGATAATATTAGCGTGCGTTATATCGTTGTTTCCGTCGGTCTTGCTCTTTGCGCTTGGAGACATCGTCAAATATTAAAAAATAGTCTCCGACAACCCTCAAAAGCGACCACGTTCGCAACCGTTTTGCAACTAAAATTCATAAGCCATTTATTCACGTAAAACATCATTCTATTTCAAAATCAAGCGGCGGAATTTTATCTACAAGAAACATTCCCCTCCAATGCTTGCCGAGCAGATTCACTACAAAACGCCCTTTCGCAGGCTTTGCGTTTTCCGAGCAGGATATTTCCAACACGAGCCTGCTGTTGCGTATCGAAAAACTTTTTATGGAAAGCCCATCGGGAGCGTCTTGAAACTCCGCTTTTGGGAGATTGCCAAACTTCGCCGGAGAAGCCCCGACATCTATCGAAACAGTCCCGCCTCTTTTTATTTTTATCGGCGTTGCAACTTTCGAGATATCCGGGCGTATCGCGTCAAACCCACGCCCAAAAATATTCCACAAATTTACACTCCCCCACATTCCTACCGCAGGAACATAGTGGCGGTAATAAAACGCCTGCATCATATCCTCGCAGGGAACCGACTCCCTCACTATGCTTCCGTGCGGAAAGTCAGCCTTGCCGGCAACCGACATCTTAAATACTTTCTTGGCTGCGCCCTTCGGGATTTTTACGCCGACATCCGCATACTTTGCGCCAGCCGGTATTTCGGCTCCGTACACTTCGGTTCCCTCCGGGAGCCCGTCAACTTTTAAGGCTATTGGGTAGTCTTCTATGCCGTCCGCGCGGAATGCGTAAACTCTGAACACGGTCGTGCGTCCGGGAAGAAAATTTAGGGAGCTCGGCACGCTTCTTAGTTCGAAATCTGGGCGAGGCCTCCGAACTTCAAGGCGGTATGCGTGCGCAGGCGAAAACCCGCCCGTCAAATCCTCCACGCGGACAAAAAATGTGCCGGTAAAAGGAGGCGTGAATATCATCCGGGAATCCGTATGCGCCGTAACAAACCCGCATGACAAATCTTCAAAATCGTCAGCCCTCGCAAGGATTTTCCCGGACGAGTCGGCGACCGTCAAATAGGTGTCTATCGGAGAGCCAAGCCGGCGGGCGCGCGTCTCTATTACTATCTTATCGCCCTGCGCGGCGTCGAATTTATACGAGTCCCTCTGTCCTTTTTTCAGTATGCGCCCGTACGCCGCTTCCGGAGGGTTTAAAGTCACCGAAGGAAGTATTTCGGCAGCCCCGCCGACAATCTTTGAGGACTCCGCCGCAGACAACTTGCAACGCTCCGGAGAGTATTTTATTTTTAATTCGGGAATGCTCTCACAGCCGAAATCAGGAGAAAACTCCCCCACGCCCGCCGGAATATCTATTTTAATTTTATTCTTTTCGAGGTTTGCGCCCCCGACTTCAAACTCCCTATCCTCCCCGGACGCGCCTCCAATCGGGAAAATGTATTCCACAAATGGGCGCGTGGAAATCGACATTCTGTAAACGAAATCCTCGCGGCTCCGGTAAATCGCGTCGAAAATTTCCGCACGGTAAACGCCATTTTCCGGGATTTTAAAAGACAAATGCGGATCAGGCCTATGGGAAAAGTCGTCGCAATACGCAACCTCTTTGCCGCGAGAATCCGTGACGCGGACAACCGGCTGGAACCACCCGGGGACGGCGTCGGATATGTATGGAAGCAGCATTCTGCCCCAAACGTCGATGACGACCGTCTCACCCTTGCGCGCGTAGAAGGAGTATGCGTCAGTTTTGGCCTCGGTAATCTGTCCGTTTACAACCACAGGCATATCCACAAAAAACTCGTTTCCCTCTCCCGGATACATCAGCGGATCCACCCACGAGCGTATGCCAAGCTTCCCCCAATTTGCAGGGAGCTTTATGCGCTTTCTTGCGGTATCGCGCAATGAAGGTTTCACAAATTCGTCTGTATCGGATATGACAAACCTTGCCGGATTTGAAAGTCCGCGCCTTGATTTCACGAGAATATTGCGCATTCCCTTTTTGGCGTCCGGCGAAACTGTGATTTCAAATTCTACAGTTTCCGCCATTGGGTCGGAGGAGACTTTTCTCAGATACACCGACGCGTCCGCAGCGGCGAGCTTATCCATTATTTCCTTGTCGGCGTTGACCAATTTTCTCAAATATGCCTGCCCGCCGTCCTCGAATTTCTTCATCTCCTCGACAACTTCGGGATGTTTTTTTACAAACTCCTCCTCCAACTTATTTCTAAGCCCGAAATAATTGCCGGACTTTAACGGCACAGTCACTTCGCAGACCCCTGTTTCGATTCCTTCGCCAGTTATGTACACATCTGTGACGCCGTTAAAATTTCTGCCGCCTACGGTGATTTTAACAGTTTCGCCGGCTTTCGCGCCCGCGGGATATACATACGCTATATTTGGAACGTCGCTTTCCTGCGCGACAAGCGGAAAGGCGAACGCAGCGCAAGCTATCGCAAAAGCTAAAAGTCTTCCAATTCTAAAAAACGCGGAAAGTGCGAATCGATAAGTTTGCGGGCGCTTCATTTGCCTGCCGCAGGCCTTACGCCCATCGCGGCACAAAAAAGATTTAAGCATCTCTATATTTTTTTCGCCGCGCCGCAATTCCCATAAAATCTGAGGATTTTTCCCGCCCGCAAATTTTGCACTGCGCGCAGACGCTTCCCATCCCGCAAGTTTTTTAAAAAAGACTAACATCCTATTTCCCTCAATATTCCGTCGCCCTTCATGTCGCCTTCGTTATCCTCGAGAAGCCCGACAGTCTCCCCTTGCGGAGTGCGCAAAACTGCGTCCGAGGGAATCCCGAGGCGCGAGTATATCGAGCCTATTAGGTCGCACGGCGATACCGGACGCTCAACGACTTTTTCAGCCTTGTCGTCGGTCTTGCCGACTACCTTACCGCCGTCAAATCCACCGCCTGCAAGCATCATCGAAAACGCGTCGCCCCAATGTCCTCTGCCGCCTGAGTACGGAGCTTCCCACTGTATGCGCGGCGTACGTCCGAACTCCCCGCTCCACCAGATTATTGTCGAGTCGAAAAGCCCGCGCTCGCGCAGATCGGCTATGAGGGCCGCCACTGCCCTGTCGGTTTGCGGCATGAGCTTGCGCATTTCCTGAAAATGGCTTTTGTGGGTGTCCCAGCCGGGATAGTTTATCGTAACATACGGAACTCCGCTCTCCACGAGCTTGCGCGCGACGAGGCACGAGCACCCAAACTTGTTCCGCCCGTAGGCGTCGCGAACTTTGTCGCTTTCGGTTGTGACGTCGAAAATCTTACCGGCGTCGCCGAGTATCAAATTATACGCCTGTTCCACCGCAAGCTCCGACTGCTTTAAATATCCGCTTGAAGCGAGCGATTTTTTGAAAGTGCCGAGATCGTCGAGCAGTTTTCGGCGCGACTCTTGGCGGGCGCGCGTTATTCCTCGGGCAACTATCCCCTCAACCTCAAACGGAATGGACGACGGATTCCCGCCCGTTGCAAAGGGCTTATATTTTGCCCCCAGAAATCCCGCTTCCGAAAAGCGCCCTTGCGGCTCCGTCAATACTATATACGGCGGAATGGTTCCCTTGTAGCCGGCGTCCACGCCCTTAAATTTTGAAACCACAGCCCCTGCGCAGGGATATACATACCTGCCGGGCATGCGCCCCGTCTGAACAAGGTACGAGCCGGTTTCGTGCGCATTTTGAAAATGCCTTACAGAGCGTATTACAGAATATGTATCAGCGCATTTGGCAAGTTCAGGCATAAGCTCGCATATTTTCAAGCCGTCGACATTCGTGCTTATCGGCGACGAAAGCTGCCCGCAATAATCGTACCCAGCCTCCGGCTTTGGGTCCCAAGTCTCTATTTGCGACGGGCCTCCCCAAAACCAAATCTGTATCACAGACTTCGCAAACGGCTTTTTCGGTGAGGCGGGTTTCGCGGCTTCTTTCGGGGCCGCCTGTTCAACGGAAAATCCGCGCGCACCCAATCCAAAAAGCGCGCCGGCCGCGCCGGCCGCCTTCAAAAAATCTCTTCTGCCCAATGACTTTTTAGAGTCCATATATCCTCCTAATGCCTGTTGGAAAATTCGTCCGAATTAAAAAGAGCCCACATGGTGTCAATCATCGCCTCCCATTGCCTAAACTGCTTTCCCTCCGGCTTGTATTGTTCAAACTCCTTCAATTCAGCGCTCGTTGGGCGGCGCGAGAGTATGTTTGTGTACAAACTGTATACGCCCTTCTTGTACGGCATTACAAAAAACCTTCTGCTAAATTTAGAATACGATATTTTTCTCAATATCTGCGACGAATTCAACATGTGCAGCTTTTGCGACGCCGACGGGGCGTTTACGCGCTCGTCCGCGTATCCGGTGTCGCGCGGGGACTTGCCGAATAATTCGAGAAACGAAGTCGTCACGCTTCCGTCGGGAAGGTCAGCCGCCGCGGAATAATCGGGCATTGTCGTGTACGGTTCGGGGGTCGTGCTCGAATATATCTCGGTCGTTCCGGTTATGGAACATACGGTGTCTATCAAAATTTCGGCGTCGAGACGGCGGACGGGGTATACGGCAAAATTTTTAGCCGCGGCCTCGGGATTGTTTGAAGGCTCAGGGATAAAAGACTGAGAGTACGCCTCTGACAGCACAATCGTGCGAATTAACCCGCGGATATCGAATCCCGAACGTTCAAACTTCTCCGCAAGCGTTTCCAACAAGCGCGCCGACACAGGCCTGTTCCCCGAAAAAAACATGTCGTCCACGGGCGAAACTATCGGTGTTCCGAAAATCCAAGTCCATATCCTGTTTGCAAACGCCTTTGAAAAATAAGGATTTCCCCTCTTGGTAAGCCATTCTGCAAAGCCCGCGCGAACCGACATATCTGCGGGGAATACCGCCGCCGATCCGTCTGGGAATACGGACACAAACGGCGCGCGCTTTGAAGGGTCGTCGAAGACAATTTCCTCTTTCCACTCCTTTGTGGACTTGTATCCCACGCGCGAGAAAAACGACGCCAAAGCCTTTCGCCTCTCCTCAGGAATTTTGTCATACCGCGCGCACATAAAAGTAAGGGCAACACACGAAGCTGTGGATTCGGGAGTGCGCGACTGCATCGCCCTCAGAAAGTTCACCTCCCCTACCCTGAAATTGCTGCCGCTCGACGACAGCATTCTGCGCGCCATTTCGTCCCACCCCAGGCCGTCGGAGAGGGATTTGCGGATAAAGCGCGTGTACGCCTGCGCTGCATTCGGCCATAAGTTTATAGGAAACTCAGCCTTGATTCTCAGAATATCGCCGAGCCTCAAAGACATGTAGTTTACAAATTCGTCCGACGCCAAAAGTTCGTCCACGAGCTTCTCGCGCTTGTCGGGAGATTCATCGTCCAAAAATGCTTCGAGCCTTTCCGGGCTGGGTATCCTCCCGGTTAAATCGAGGGTAGCCCTTCTAATAAAAACGGAGTCCGAACATCTCTTTGCGGGCTTTATGCCGAGCGATTTAAAGTGCGCGGCAAGGGCTATGTCCACCGGGTTTTTCGAGCCTTGAAAGTTTATTTCGCCGTCCTCGTACGGATTGGCGGGGGAAAATTTTATTTCGGGCGGCTTTCTTTTTGAGCGGGTGGGCTCGCGCACGGGAGCTACTTGGGACGCCGATTTTTTTGTCTGACGGACAATTTTCTTTTCTTCGGATAATCTCTTTAAATTTTGCCCTTTTTTAGCGGCAGAATCTGTACCCTTTTTCAAGGCCTCCGATGCCTGCCGATTTTCCTTGCCCAAGTTTTTAGCGGCGGAATTTTTTTGAACGGTTTTCGAGCCCGACATTTGCGCGGCATTTCCCCGACTTTGGGCGCCTTTGGACGGCCCGCCGGCTCCGCTCCCCTCCGTCCCGCCAGTCGGTTTTTCTGATTTAACTTCCATTGCGGCGGCGGCCGCAGCGCCGCGCTCCGTTGAGCCGCTCCCAAACACCGTCGGGCAGGACAAAATTGCTGCCGCCGCGCATAAATTGTATATGAGCGCCACGCCCGCCTTAGAAAAATATTTTTCAAAAAAATTCTTCCCCATACGAAAGCTTCCCCGCAATTTCAAAAAAATAGTTAAAAATTTTGAACTCGACAAGACTTTTTTATATCTTAATTCTCGTAATTGACATATAAAAACATAAATATATTATACATTTTCGCCGACAATGAGCCAATTTGAAAAAGAACTCCTGAAAAGATTGGATTCCTATAAATCAGCCAATCTCATAGACGCCGCCAGCGAAAAAAAACTGAGGGAAGCCCTCCAAGATAAAATTTGCGAAGAATCGCGTATAACCCGCAATTTGCTGTATATACTCGGGATTATATTAGTTTTTACGGCATGTTGCGTTTGGGTATACCACAACTGGGAATATTTCCATGAGCGCGTCAGGGAAACCATGGCATTTGTGCCGCTTGCCATATCGGCAGTCCTCGGAATCTTCGCAATAAAAAAGGATTTTCCGCAATTCTGGAAAGAAGCCTCGGCAATGCTAAATATCGCGGGAGTGTGGGTAATGATTACAAGTATTGGGCATCTTTACAACATACAGCCGGATACCGCGCATTTTTGCCT
The DNA here is from genome assembly GCA_900545705.1 of uncultured Opitutales bacterium. Lineage (GTDB taxonomy): Bacteria > Verrucomicrobiota > Verrucomicrobiia > Opitutales > Intestinicryptomonadaceae > Merdousia. Next base: position 71,706 of record URAK01000010.1, read on the forward strand.
GAGCGTAATTTGCCTTTCCTTTTTGACAGTGCCCATATTCCGTTCGGGCTCGGCGATAGTGGCGCTGTGCATACTTAACATATTTTATACCGCGAATTGCCCGGAATCGGAATTTATCGTTGCGGTTGCTATATACGCAGCGTTGGCCGCGTTTGCGTATAAGTTCAGAGACGGCAATAGCGTTTTAAGGAATATCGTGCTGGTTTTTGTATGCATGGTATCGGCGGTATCCATTTCGTGCGTGGCCGCGCACAATATTTTAAGCATTGTTTTAGTTGCGGGATTCTCGGGAATATTCTTCGCGGCGTCCGCTTCCAAGAAATTTTCCGGTACTGGCATTTTCAACAACCCTTACGCCGGCGCGGGATTTTTTCTCTTGATATTTTTAATGTCCGGAGGCGCGTCGAAAGGCATTATCAACGACATTATCAACCACACCGCCATCTCCGCATTTTTCCCTGCCTTCTGGACCCTCTGCGCAGTTTACGCATTCTCGCTCTTCCGCGCGTTCCGAAATCCGCGCAGGGAAAACGCGGCAATCTGCCTTTCGATAGTGTTTCCCGCATTTGCCACAGTTTTATTGCTGAAAAATTTCTGGGCAGTCACCGCTGTCTTGAACGGCGCGATTTTCGCATCTTCAGCGGCTTTTTTAATATCGGGAATTTTAAAAAAGAAGCTGATAATGTCGAATATCGGGGCGATTTTAATTCTATTTCAATGCGTATCGCGCATTTTTGATTCGCAAACGGACGTCGGGATAAGGGCGGTGGCAATCGCCGCGGCCGGCGTTTTGCTCGCAATTCTAAACATGATTCTAAACAGGAAAATATCGCGTGAAAATTAAGAGTTTTTTTAAAGAGAGCGCCACATTGTGGTACGTCGGCCTGCTAACAGTCCAATTCTGCGCGGGGCTCGTATTCGCCCTCGACGCCGAGCGCATTCACGACACCGGCAAAGAGATAAAATTGCCGGTGGAGTCAATGTGGCCAAATTCCTCGAACGATTCAGTCATATATATTACATGCGCACCGGTTAAAATTCCCTACGCCCAGGGCGCAAATCCGCAAATCGACGCATTCGTAAAAAACAAAGACATGCCTTATTGGAAAAAAACGATTGTAGATGTAGAATTTAGAAAGGGCGCCGACGGCTTATGGGCCCCCGCGGCTTACGGCAAAAATGCCGATGAAAAAAAAGGAACGGTATTTGAGCTTAAGTTGTCGGATATTTTATTCCAGAAATACGAAGGTGGAAAGACTGTCGAAATAAATCCGCCAATCGCACTATTCAATTTGGGAAGAATCAATTACCATACTGCCGTATTCGACAAAACCAAACTGCAAAAATACATATCCGACGCCCGCAATAAAAATGTGCCTATGTCACTGTCGTTGCGGCAGGATCACGGAATGCTTGCGGTATCGGAAGTTTATATAGGCGAAACCCCAGTCGAAGAAATAATAGAGCGGGAAATTTTGGAGAAAACTCCGCCGCAAAAAGAAACCATCGAGGTTAAAGACGCGCGCTGACCTTGCGCGCAATGCGGCGCAATGCAGCGTCGATACGCGCGGCGCGCCAAAATTGCGCGCTACGCGACCGCCGATACAGAAATCCCGCAATAAAAAAAAGTCACGCAATTAAAAAATATTATACCCTCCTTGGACGTCAAAAAAACTTCTGTATTCCCGCGAAAAACAAAAATCCCCCCACGCCGTCCCAAAGAATAAAAATTTTTTTGCACTAAAACCTAAATTTTTTTCGGTTTCAAATATTATCCAACTAACGGCATTGCATTTCTATAAATGGCAATTTGAATCCGCCCGAAATGCCGCAGTGAATAAAGGATTTTGAAAAATTTTTATTAAAGAATTTTCCGCAGTAAATAACTCTAAAATTTTAAATATTGCATCAAGCAATCCCCCGCCCGCCGACTACAAAAAAAATTTGCGCGGCGAATGCATTGCAAGATATTCGACGAAATTCGACGGAAGAATTCTAACGTTTTTATTTTACCGTTTTTCCGCGCCGTTTCGAGAGGAAGAGTCTTTTGCGCTCTTTGAAATCGCCCGCTTCAACGAAAAGAAAGTCTTCAACAACAGGGTGCAATCCTCTTCGAGAACGCCGCTATGAACAATCAAAGAATGGTTGAGGGTCGGGAGATCGTGGAATTTCATCGCTCCCCCCAAAAAGCCCATTTTAGGATCGGAAACCGCATAGACGACTCTCTTTAAGCGGCTCATCACGCAGGCGCCGGCACACATCGGGCAAGGTTCTTTAGTCACGTACAAAGTCGCCCCGGAAAGCCTCCAATCTTCGCACTTGGCAGCGGCCTGGGTGATTGCTATAATCTCCGCATGCGCCGTCGGGTCGCGCGAGCTTTCAACAGAATTGTGCGCCTGCGCCACAACTTCCCCTCCCAGCTCTATGACAGCCCCAATCGGGACCTCGCCGCAGCTCCACGCCTTCAATGCCTGGTTGTACGCAAGCTTCATAAAAAATTCGTCGCCGCGGTTCAAGTATGACGGGCGCATCGGCTCGAAAGGGCATTCCGGGAAGCTCTTGCGCGGCGCCGATAACAATCCGGAATATTCGGAATCATCAAAGCCCGCGCTAGTTTCGCAATTTTTAAAGTTTTCCATTATTTTAATGTTGACTAATAGAATCATATAAACACAAATTGTCAACTTTCATACTGCAAAACAAACAAAGCATGTCAGATTCCGTAGAAGTCGAAGGAAAAGTCGTAGCCGTTCTGCCCGGCACTATGTTTCGGGTGGAGATACTCAATGGTCATCAGGTGCTCGCCCACATATCGGGCAAGCTCCGCAAGAATTTTATTAAGCTCACGGTGGGCGACAGGGTCAAAATGGAAATGACCCCTCAAGACATCGAAAAAGCGCGCATCGTATACAGGCTAAAAAACAACGACGCCCCGAGGCCTGTCCCCAGAAGAAGCTTCGGCCCGCGCCACTAATTCAAACAATGGCAATGTCTCATAAAACCGGAAAAGTCGCGCTGGTTTCGGCTTTTTTGGTTTTGCTTTTTTTTGCCTCTGCCGCAGCGTCTTTATCATGTTCAAACGGCGCTTTTGACTTTGCAGGACTCTGCGACTGCGTTTTCGGCTCGCCGGAAGAATCCGCAAAGCTAATATTGCTACAAATACGCCTACCCCGCCTCGCCGCCGGCATTCTCTCCGGAGCGTGCCTTGCAATGGCAGGCTGCTGCATGCAAAGCCTTTTTAGAAATCCGCTCGCCGACCCTTCCATACTCGGCGTGTCCTCGGGGGCGGCGCTCGGAGCGGTTGTGGCAATGTCGTTTTTTGCGTACCCGTTCGCGCTAGAATCGTGCGCGCTTATCGGAGGGCTTGCCGCGGCTTTCGCCGTATACAAACTCGGCTCATTCGGCGGAAGAGTATCCGCGTTTTCTACGCTTTTGTCGGGAATTGCGGTAAACGCTTTTTGCGGAGCGCTAGTCGGATTTTTTATGTACTCCGCGCGCGACGTGGGGCTGAGAGGATATGTATTCTGGTCGCTCGGCTCGCTCGACAGGTGCGGCTGGGGCGAAATTGCAGCCGCCGCGTGCGCAATGGCTGCCGCATGCGCAGTAATGGCAATTTGCGCAAACGCCCTAAACTTGATGGCGCTCGGACGCCAGCAGGCTTTCCACTCAGGCGCAAATATCCGAGCCATTTGGGTCGCCGCTGGGGGGGCCGCAGCCCTCGCGACGTCTGCGAGCGTCGCAATTTGCGGTATTATTGGGTTTGTCGGGCTTGTCGTCCCCCACATAATAAGATCCGCCGTCGGCCCCGACAACCGGATACTGCTGCCGCTTTCGGCTATTGGGGGAGCCACGCTTCTCGTGCTCGCCGACACTGCCGCCCGTCTGTGGTCGCCCGCCGACCCTGTTCCGATAGGCGTCGTGACGGCATTTTTGGGCGCTCCGTTTTTTCTTGCGCTGTTGAAGCGCAGTGGGGAATCCGACAATGATTGAGGCAAAAAACATTTCCTTCTCGTACGGCGGCCGCCAAGCGCTGTCGGAAATCTGCGCAAAATTTGGCGACGGAGAATTTACCGCAATTCTCGGCGCAAACGGCGCGGGAAAATCAACTCTTTTAAAACTGCTCAGCGGATGGCTTGCACCGTGCGTTGGCGAAATTACTTACGGCGGCCAAAACATAAAAAATTTTGGCGCGCGCGAGCTTGCCGGGAAACGTGCGGTGCTCGAACAGGAATGCACGCTTGACTTTGAATATACCGTCGGGCAAATAGTTGGAATGGGCGGATTTTCAGGAGGCCTATTCGGTGCGCAAGCCCTGCCCGAAACCGTAAGCGAAGCCCTCACGGCAGCCGGCTTGGAGGGATTTGAAAACAGGATATACTCCCGACTTTCCGGAGGGGAAAAGCGGAGAACCCAGCTTGCGCGCGCCCTTTGCCAGTTGGGCGACGCCCCGCAAGGCAAGGCGCTGCTGCTCGACGAACCCGCCGCCTCGCTCGACCCGCGAGCCGCGCACGCGGCGATGAAAGCGGCAGCCTCTGCCGCCGAGAAAGGGGCGTGCGTCATCGCCGTTCTCCACGACCCCAACCTCGCATTCGACTATTGCGGGCGCGCGATACTCTTAAAGCAGGGCAAAATTTACGCCTCTGGCAAAACCGAAGAGGCCCTATCAAGCGAAAATCTATCGGCCGCTTATTCGCACCGATGCGAAGTCTTCGACTCTCCCTTTGGCAAAACCGCAAGATTCCCCAAATTTGCGTAAAATTCAAACAGTTGACAAAAACCCGCCGATATGGTTCTTTATAGAGTGTGAATAATATGCAGAGGCTACATTCATACTGGCGCATGCCGTATATAGAGGCGCCCAAACCGCGCGACGACACCGGCAAAAGCGGAGGAAACCCGTTTATCGAAATGGCGAAGTCCGACGACTTCGCCAAATTCCATATACTCTGGAAGGGCAAGTACTCTTTTATTGTGATGAATAAATTTCCGTACAACTGCGGGCATCTGCTCGTTCTTCCGCTGCGGGAAATAGGCGACATTGAATTGCTTGAAGGCGACGAAAAAACGGAGTTTTTCGACTCAATAATACGCGCCAAACGCATTCTGCGCGAGGCTCTCAACCCGGACGCCTTCAACGTTGGATTCAATCTCGGGGCGAAGGCGGGAGCCGGCATTCCGCAGCACTTGCACTGCCACGTTGTGCCCAGATGGGACGGCGACACTAACTTTATGCCCGTCATATCCGACACGCGCGTGCTTCCGCAATCGCTCGACACACTGTGGGTAAAGCTGAAAAAATTTGCCGATAAAATATAACAATGCCGTCCGTCGAAAAAATTCTGACTTTTGAAAGCGCGCAAAAGCTCGCCGAAACCTACGGTAACCGCCCAGAAAATCTCGCGCTTGCTGAGGAAAAGCTGTCCGTTCAAATCGTATCGCGCGAAGGCTGGATGAAAATCGAGGGCCCGAAAAAAAAGGTAGAGACGGCTTTTGAATTCTTTAAAATCCTCGGTTCGGCCCGCTCGCAGGGCATAAGAATCAACTCCTTCGATTTTAGAAACATGCTTGCGAGAGTCGCCGACGGAAAGCTCGGCGAAATTACAGCCGTCTTTGAAAATCCCGTTGTCGTAAACCTCAAGCGCAAGAGCATAGTCCCCAAAAACGTAAGCCAAAAAAAATACCTCGACCTCTTTAAAAACTCGGAGATAGTTTTCGGAATTGGACCGGCGGGAACCGGCAAGACGTATTTGGCCACAGCCTGGGCGCTTAAAATGCTGCAAGACAAAAAAGTCGAAAGGATAGTCCTAACCCGCCCCGCAGTCGAGGCCGGAGAGGCTCTCGGCTTCCTGCCCGGCGACTTGCAGGAAAAGCTCCTTCCCTACCTCCGCCCGCTATACGACGCAATTTACGATATGCTCGGCGCGGAGGAGTCCCAAAAGCTAACGGAGCGCAGAATCATAGAAATCGCGCCCCTTGCCTACATGCGCGGGCGCACCCTTCAAAATGCCTTTGTGATACTCGACGAAGCCCAAAACACCACGCCCGAGCAAATGATGATGTTCCTAACGCGCCTCGGAGAAGGCTCACGAATGGCCGTCACCGGCGACATCACGCAGACAGACCTGCCGCGCCATAAAAAATCCGGCCTGCGCGAGGCCGTAAAAATTTTAAGAGATATAGACGGCATATCCCAGTTTAGATTCGATTCCTCCGACGTTGTGAGGCATCCGCTCGTCACAAAAATAGTGAACGCCTACGAAACAAACCGAAAAAATATTTCAGATGTTCAACCATATTAAAAAATATAGGACGGAACGCGCCAGGAGAAAGCTGGAAGAACCGGATAAAATATCCAACGGCAGGAAAAAATGGAAGCTTTGGGCGACTGTCGCCGCAGTGTTTGCGATGTCGTTTGCAGTCTATTTCATATGCTTTGCGTATAAATCTCCGGTGGTTCCGCAAGTATTCTCAAACAAAGTCGCGCAGGTATATCTCGTATCGCCGTTCGAGTTCTCATACGTAAGCGAATACCAGACGCAATCCAAGCGCAACCAAATCGCAGAGAGAATACCGCCCTTCTACAAAATTGACGCCGATTCGATAGCGAGGGCACAGGACGCCATAGACACATTAGTCGCGCTGCTAAATGAACGGCGCAACGAATTCGAGGAAAGCTCGCCTGAGGAGGCTGACGAAATTTGCGAGAGCCTCTCCTCTCAGCTAAAAAATGTCGCGAAACTCACGGTAAACCCTGAAGACATAAAGGTATTTTTCGCAAACACTACCGCCAAAAACTGCAAAAATATTTTTAGCCATGTCGCTTTCGCCCTTAAAGTTGTCCTTAGACAGGGCATTTATGCCGACGGCGACAAGATTTTTTCCGGAGAAATAAAAGGGGAAACACAGCCCGCAGGCATTCAAGGCATATCGCCAACAAACACACCACAGGCCGCCAGCGAGACCACCGCCCGCGCAGAGCTGTTGGACAAACTTAAAAATATGGGAGTATCCGAAGCAATGGCGCTTGCTGTATACCGCACGTTTGTACAGGAAGTAAATCCCAATATAACATTTGACGAACAAAAAACGAAAGACCTTCGGGAAAAGGCAAGAAACGCAATCCAACCTGTAGTCGTAAAAGTCCGCGAGGGAGAAACCATCATAGACGCCTCCTCGACGCCCACCCCTATTATGCAGGAAAAACTGAGGGCGTATAAAAGCGAACTTGCAAAACGCCGAGATTTAGGGGCGCAAGCAAATGCTTTTAGGTACATCGACTACATTGTCTCTCTGTTGCTCGTGTCGGCCGCCGCCCTGTTTTTTGTAATCAGCAAAACCCAAAAAAATAAAAAGCCGCGCACCGTACTGATATTCTCCGCCCTGCTGATTCTCAACCTCGCAATGGAGCGGTTTATAATCCATCTAAGCAACGCCGAATACTTTGATACTAACACGACATTCCTCCAAATTTTTGCATATGGAACCCCAATTATGCTCGGACCGATTATACAGGTTTTATTGTTCGGATCATACACGGGGTTTGTGATGGCAATTCTCATCGCCGCCCTCACAACAATGATGATTGGCGAAAGCATTGTGATATTTGTCCTGTTTCTCGCGGCGGCGCTCGTTGCCATCTACTTCTGCGACGGCGCTCACAGCCGCTCGCGCGTAATTTTCGGAGGCGTAATATACGGAATGTTCCTGGCATTCTTCTCGTTCATAATAAGCACGGCAAATGGCGTTCCAATCAGCATAACTTGGAGGCAGGCGCTGCTTGCTGTCATAGCCGGAAGCTTGACGGGCGTATTCGCAACAGTGATATTGCCGATAGTAGAAAAGATTTTTGGCAGATACTCAAACATCGCGCTTATAGAGTACACCGATTTCAATAATCCCCTGCTCAGGCGCCTTCAAATAGAAGCCCCCGGAACCTACCACCACAGCGTAATGGTGTCGTTCCTCGCCGAACACGCTGCGGTTGCCGTATCGGCAAATCCGATGGTGTGCAGGATAGGCGCGCTCTACCACGATATCGGTAAAATCATCAAGCCGGAATTCTTTTCCGAAAACCAGGGCGGCGGCAAAAATCCGCACGACGACCAAAACCCGTCTATGAGTGCGCTGATAATTAAAAACCATATAAAGGAGGGCGTCGAGCTCGCGAGAATCGCAAAAATGCCCCCGCAGGTCATTGACGCAATCAAGCAGCATCACGGAACCTCCATAATCTCATATTTTTACAACAAGGCCGTAAAGCTCGCTGAAGCCCAAAACGTCTCGGACCCCCTCCAAGCGTTGCGCGACGCCGGCATCGACGAAAGCACGTACAGGCACGAAGGCGTCAAGCCGCAAACGGTTGAAAACGCAATCATAATGCTCGCAGACTCTTGTGAAGCCGCTTCGCGCTCGCTAAAGCGCGTGACACAGCACGGGATTACCGAGCTCGTCAACGCGATAGTAAAATCAAAAATAGACGACGGCCAGCTCGACTCCTGCCCCATTACCATAAAACAGATTTCAAAAATCAAACAAAGCTTTGTCTTTACAATGATGAACATGCTGCATACGCGCGTAGAATACAACAACGCAAAAAAATAATATGAAATATCCACTAAAAGAAATCCTGAAAATTTTTGACAATCCCGAAGTTTGCGGAGACGACTCTATAGAGCTGTCCGCCATAGCCGCCATCGACAAGGCGACCCCTTCCGACCTCACTTTCCTCGGGAATAAAAAATACGCGCATCTCGTATCCTCGACCAATGCCGGCGCAATACTGCTTCCGCGCAACTACTCCGGAGAGCTCCCAAAGAACTCCGTTGTCGTGCGGGTCGACAACCCCTCCGCGGAACTCGCGAAAATCGGGGCAATGGTAGAAAAAGTTTTGTGGCCGGAAATAAAGCCCTCAATTCACCCATCCGCCGTAATTTCCGAAACGGCAAAAATCGGCGAAAACGTATTCATTGGCCCGAACGTCACAGTTTGCGAAGGCGCGCAAATTGCGGACGGCGCAGTAATACAGGGCAATAACTATGTTGGGCGGTTCGTAAAGATAGGCCGAAAAGCCTTTCTAATGCCAAATTCCGTAGTTATGGACTATTGCGAAATAGGTGAAAATGCCCGCCTGCAACCCGGCGCCGTGATTGGCTCCGACGGGTATGGATATGAATTTGTAAACGGCGTGCACGTCAAAATTCCGCAAGTCGGCAAAGTTGTTGTCGGCGACAATGTTGAAATCGGGGCAAACACCTGCATTGACAGGGCGCGCTTCGACAAGACGATAGTCGGCGAAGGGACTAAAGTCGACAACCTCGTGCAGATTGCGCACAATGTCGAAATCGGCAAAGGAGCGCTGCTCGTTTCGCAAGTCGGCATTTCCGGCAGCACAAAAATCGGGAATTATGCCGTTCTTGGCGGCCAGGTTGGAGTCGCCGGGCACCTGCATATCGGCGACGGCGCAATGATAGGCGGCCAAAGCGGAGTGAATGGCGACATACCGCCCAAGTCGTATATGCGCGGCACCCCGCCCCGCCCTTACCTCAAAGCCCACAAGACGGAAATTCTAATAGGGCATCTCGCCGAACTATTCGACAGGGTAAAAGACCTCGAAAAACACCTCGGAATATCAAAGAAAACTTTTGGATCTTCGCGCGGCAGCCATTGATTTTCTGGCGGCGGAGCCTTCGGAAATTTTTCCCATCGCGAAATGGTTGAAATTTCAAGAGTGCAAATGCCGCATAAAAAGGCGCGGCAATTCGAGCGTTTTAGCGCCTAAAAAGCGGCGGCAACTCAAAGAAGGGCGGCATTTGGCCGCCGTTTTTTTTGGGCTTGCGAAATGATATACCGCGGAGGATTAAATAAAAATGTAAATCAACGCCCAAGCTTGCGCTAAATTATACTTGTAAAAAAAACGGGAAAGTCCATTGTTTTCGGGAAAATCCACTTATGACTCATAAAGCTACGGCAATACTCGCATTGGAAGACGGAAGCGTCTTCACTGGACGCGCTTTCGGCGCAAAAAAAACAGTCGTCGGAGAGGCGGTATTCAATACCTCAATGACCGGCTATCAGGAAGTGTTAACCGACCCGTCGTACTTCGGACAAATAGTGACAATGACGGCTGTCGAGATAGGCAATTACGGAGTCAATAAGGCAGACGAGGAGTCGGACGGAATAAAAGTAGCCGGCTTTGTTGTGAGAGAAGCGAGCCCGGTAGCCAGCAGTTGGAGGAGCGAAATGTCGCTCCAAGACTATTTGGAAAGCAATTCGATTCCCGCAATAAGCGGCGTCGATACGCGCGCAATTACCCGCAGAATCCGCGACGCAGGCGCATTGAAGGCGTGCCTTTCAACCGAGGGAATATCCCCCGAAGAAGCGTTGGCGAAAGCCCGCGGCTGGGAGGGGCTTGTTGGTGTAGACTACGTAAAGCAGGTCACCTGCAAAAAGCCGTACCACTACGACGTCTCCGAGGCCGATTTAAAACCATTCACAGTAAAGGGCACAAGCCTCTACAACAGCGAGAGAAAATATCCGCTTTTAAAATGCGCCGCCATAGATTTCGGAGCAAAATCGTCGATATTCCGCAAGCTTTCATTTCACGGCTTTGACGTGACTGTATTCCCCGCCTCAGTCTCTGCCGAGGAAATTCTCGATTTTGCGCCGCAGGGGCTCTTCCTTTCAAACGGCCCCGGCGACCCGTCCGCCGTAAAATACGCGCATGAAACCGTCTCAAAGCTAATCAAAAAGCTGCCTACATTCGGAATATGCTTTGGGCACCAAGTAATAACGCACGCGATAGGCGCAAAGACATACAAGCTGAAATTCGGGCACCGCGGCGGCAACCAGCCGGTAAAAAATCTCGAGACCGGCAAAGTGTCGATAACCTCGCAAAACCACGGGTTTGCCGCCGATAAAGAAAGCGTCGAAAACTGCGGCGGGATAGTGACGGAAATAAATCTAAACGACAATACAGTTGAGGGATTGAGGCATAAAGACTATCCACTATTCTCTGTGCAATACCACCCGGAAGCAGCCCCGGGACCAAACGACGCACTGCCGCTTTTTGACGACTTTTACAAGCTCGTTGAAAAAAATTCATAAAAATTGAAAATTTTTCTTGAAATTAAAAAAAAAGAATATCTAATCCGACACAATCAACTTTAACAGATGAATCCGCACAGCGAAAAGTTTTATTACTTTTATTATACCGGCGTATATAATTAGCGTTCGGCGGGCGGCTTTTGCCTGTTGTCGAAGTTGAAAACCGAACGCGAAAAAGCGTCCGGTTTTTTTTATGCCCTAATTTTTCTCACCAAAAAGGAAATCAAAATGAATCACAAAACAATGAATGGCTCCTCGACCTCGTCCGGAAGATGGATAGGGTTCAGGAAAGAACTAAAAGTGCTCGACTGCACAATAAGAGACGGCGGTCTGATGAACTCGAGCAAGTTTACAGACGAAGAGGTTCGCGCCGTATACGACGCCTGCGCCGACGCCGGGATAGATTACATGGAAATAGGCTACAAAAACAGCCACAAAATATTTTCCTCGTCCGAATTTGGTCCGTGGCGCTTCTGCGACGAAGACGATATAAACCGCATAATCGGAGATAATAAACGCGATATAAAAATCTCTGTCATGGCGGACGCCGAAAAGTCTGACTACAAGACCGATATCCTCCCCAAGGAAAAGAGCCAGATAGACCTCGTAAGAGTCGCAACCTACATACACCAAATCCCCCTCGCCCTCGACATGATAAAAGACGCCAAAGACAAGGGTTACGAGACAACCGTAAACATAATGGCAGTCTCCACCGTGCGCGAGAGCGAACTCGACGAAGGGCTTGAAATGCTCGGGCAAAGCGAGGCGGAAGCAATATACCTCGTAGACAGTTTTGGCTCGCTATACAGCGAACAAATCCGCTACATGATGGCGAAATACATGAGGGTTGCGCACGAATTTGGCAAGGAGATTGGCATACATGCCCACAACAACCTGCAGCTTGCATTTGCAAATACAATTGAAGCGATAGTTGCCGGCGCAAATATGATAGACGGCACTCTCGCCGGACTCGGTCGCGGCGCCGGAAATTGCCAGCTCGAATTGCTGACCGGTTTCCTGCACAACCCGAAATACAGGGTACGCCCGCTGCTGCAATGCATTGAAAAATACATAGAGCCCAAACGCGCTAAACTCGGCTGGGGGTTTGACTACCCCTACATGGTGACCGGTTTCCTGAACAGGCACCCAAAAAGCGCGATGGAATTCAACGAATCTGACAAAAGAGGCAAGATCGTAGAGTTCTACGACGAAATTATGAAATAACCCGCCCCTCCACACCCCAATGTGGGCAGGAATAAAACGGGAGACAAACCAACCGCACGAAGGCGAATCTGAACTGATTCGCCTTTTTTTGTTTATAAAAAATTAAGTACGCGGATTGCTTGTCTATTACCAGCTATGCCCGCGAGATAAAATATGCCGGACGCAGCGGCATAGTCAGCTTAATAAGTTGTACTTGCTCTCAGACGAACAATGCCTACTGATATAGTTTTAGCAATACAACGTTGAGGTCATAAAAAAACTCGATAAAATAAAAATAGACTGCTTGGAAAGTCTATATAGGAAATGAATATATTTGCCCTTCCCCAGAAAAACCTTACACAGATATTTAGTTTAACAGGCCCAAATCTACAACAGATAGACTGATTCCAAGAGATGGGAGTAAGTCGAAATAACGGGGAAAATACCGTACGAGTCTGTAAAAATTCACACATTTCACGCAAAAAAACAGCAAGCTTGACCATATAAATACAAGAAGGCGCTACACCAATTATAGGATTGCAAACGCCGCCCCTGAGCACTTTAGATTCAGCGAACCTATGCTTGCAATTATGCTTGCAATAAGTCCATTTAACCCGAAAAATTTTAGGACGTAGAACCGTAAAAATTCTTACCGATAAAATTTAAGCCTGAAAGCAAAGACATAATTCGCCTTTCCCTCTCAGGCAAAAAGCCAAAGCTTATAAACGACGGTAAAGAAGATTATCTATCGCATAAATTGCCCTTCCCTCTCAGGCAAAAAGCAAAGAAAAAAATATAAGCTCTGCGGGGAATCAGAATCCCCCGCCCTTAGACCCGCCAAAAGTGGTGGGAGCGAGCTGCCCTTCTGGAATTACCATGGGGTCCGAATATCTTGCGCGCAAATCCACATGGAGAACATTTGTAATATCGCCGTTTTTTATAACTTCTGCGAGATAGTCGTGCATAGCTCTGCGCAAAGCGATCTGATATTCCATCTCATCTCTGTAAATTGGATAAAAAGAATTCGCATTTTGGAATTGGCTCAACTCGCGCCGCATAGCGTACATTACGTCAAGCATATATTTTTTATAGTTTCTTTCATAAGAAATTCTATCCATGCGCTCACTTAGGAAAGGCTTGCGATAGCGCTCTGCTATCTGGCCGAGCCTGCGTGAACGCAACATATCGCCGTATAAATTGCGCTTAAAAAACATTAGGAAATCATTGTTATCGTCAGTGAATCGGCGCAGCTGGGTTTTCTGCTCGGCAGCAACAGACGGGTCCAAACGCATCCAATTTTCGAGGCCCGTCATGCGTATAAACTGAATCGAACTGTCGGGAGATTCGATTGATTTTGTGACACCGTCAAACTGTCGTATAAAATTGTTGATGTCCGGGATTGCCATATTTTCGTTTCCGACAATAGATCCAGTTTTTCCCGTCCAAGATAGCACTCCCGGATTGTATTTGCGAAACGCCATGGATACGAGCTTGCCCGAATCCGGGTCGATAACAATCGAGTTGTTTCCCGCATCGACAGAAATCTTGGTTGAAACGAGAAATTTTTCGCCCTTTCTATCAAGCCTTTTGAGATTTGTAGACTTACGGATTTCTGGGGCAGTATCCGAGGTGAGATTTAGATATTTTTGATCCTCTGAAAAAATGCGCACCGGAAATTTTGAAAATCCAGCCTTAGACGGCGCAATCATAGTAAGTTTTTTGTCAATGATTGATACCATTTCCTGGGGAGAGACAACTTCAAATGGCACAAAAGCGTCCGGGACGCTGTCTGGCATAAGCATTACAAGGGGATAGTCCGAAGAAATGAATGCGCGCGAACATTTTATCTTTCCGAGACTGTTTGCGATTGTGTAAGGCAAAGAACCGTCGAAAAAATCTTTTGTGCATAAAACTACTTTCTGTCCGTTTAGCTTGACCAAAACGGCAGTGGACATTTTTCCGTCAATGCCCCTATTGGTAAATATTGAGAATCTATATTTATTTAACTCTTTAATTTTGTCATCGCGCGATGCTAGATTATCAGAATTTTGTTTTTTTTGCGAATTGCGAGATGCCCGAGTTTGTTTGCCGTCGCGGCTGGATTGAGCTTGCATCTCCTCGTTAGCAGTGGCTGCGATATTTTCGATGGCAGAAAGCTGTTTTTCAAAATCCGCCGGATACGAGTGTTCCAATTCTTTCAAGTTATCCCGAACGCTTTCGTCCGCGGAATCCAAGAATTGGAGTATCCTGCGTTTTGCGGTAGATTGTGCAGCCAGCCAATTTACAGATGCCGGATAGCCGAGTTTTGAAATTTCTGAAAGAACGCGCTGTTTGATAGATTCAATTTCCGATTGTGAGAATAAATTTACGTTTGAAACTATGGCGTTATAGAGCCTGCCCCAGTTGCGCAATTCTGCAGCCTGCGCGATATAGTCATGAGGATATATTGATGATGCGACTTGTTTTGCGAAGTCGGCAGCATCTGGCTTCATGGAGTTTGAGATTAGAGCGATGCGTTTAAATGCGTCAGTTTGTGCAATGATTTGCTTATGAGCAGCCTTCCAATCGCCCTTATTTTTTTCGACGGCATTTGATTTAATGGAGTCAAATGTTTGAATTGGGATGTCAGGGACAATGGAGTTGATGGCATCAAAAGACTTGAGCTGAATATCAATCCAAGATTTTTTTGCGGGCGACGAAGGATCCTTAAAGTATGCATTTGCAAGAGCATTTACTTCTTGAAGAACTTGAGCCGGGTATTTTTTTTCTGAATCGTGCGAATCGTTAACAGCGTTGTTGTCGTTGTTATCGCATGCATATAAGAAAAATATAACTGAAACGGAGAAAATAAATACAAAACATTTAATGATAATTTTAAATGTTTTAAGATTTAGCATATTGCAATATGTATTCATAATAGTTAAAGGTACAAAATATATCAAAAAAAATATATGTAGAGAAAGATAATATATTTTGAGAGATATGGAAGGAAAAAAAATAAAATAAAAAAGTTTAGATAAAAAAGTTGCCAAGAGGAGAAATATAATATTGTGTAGAAGGGATAAAAAGGAGAGATGGCAGAGTGGTCGATTGCGGCGGTCTTGAAAACCGTTGAGCCCGCAAGGGTTCCGGGGGTTCGAATCCCTCTCTCTCCGTTTAAAATTTCACGCAACAAGCCCATTTTCAGCAAGTTCTGAATCTGGGCTTATTTGTGAGACAACACCCCTGTTTGCAACTAATTGATTATTAGGGTTCAACAAAAGCCCGAGCACACCAGATGTGCAACTAAACTGCAACCGCAACTTGGCACCACAACTTGGCGACGATATTGTAACGAAAGAAACTTATTTAATTCTTTAATGCGATATAAGATGTCCTACAGACCCGTTTCTCCTTGCGGATGGATTTTTTGAAATGTCCCACGTATGTTCTTGCGCAAGTGACGATACCAGTGTTGAACCGAATCCGACTTATTCAAAATCACAAGTCTTAAACGATCCCCGCGTCATAACAGATGAGAGTTTTGATGCAGTATGTCGTTTACTGTATATAAGCTTCCATTCGATAGTAGCAAATCTAATGTCAATTTTGTCGGAGACTGAATCCCTGATACCTGAACTTCGCCTGTTAGAACTTGCGCCGTTGCAGGATTTATGCGCCCGACGTTTCCCATATACAATGATTCATTTCCTGCGCCGTATAATACTGTCGCGCCCAAAAAGATTACCGCTGAAATTGCTTTTATTTTGATTGTTTTCATAATAGAATCTTTCTATTTAAAATACTTTGAATTTTTTAATATATTGCATGTGAAGTATTGCCAAATTTAATTTTTAATCGTTTTTTTATTACCAGTTATATCATTCTCCATTAAGAGTTCTTCGGATATAACTTTGCCATTTTTAAAATATAAAACTTGCCAATAGAAGTATATCAAACGTTCCTGTAGGTTTACAATCCATACATCTGAATTATATATGCTTTTGTTCGCATATAAATGCTCTAAGTTATTAAAATAGAAGTTTTCAATTCTATCCGATATTTTTACCTTTATACAAAAACTATTCTGCATAAAGTTTCTATTATATTTTTTCTCATATGATTGAAGTTTTATCGCGACTTGCTCCTTGGTCATATTCATAAAATCTATGTGATTTGGATATGTATTAATATAGAAATGCAATGAAATTACAGCTATAAAAAATACTCCAATTGAAATTAATATAATCATATTATGTATAGTTTTCATATCACTTAAATGATTTCGTATGATTTATGATCGGGAAACTATTTGTTGGGCTATAGGAGGGAATTCCTAAATTGTAAGGAGAATATGTCCCCGTAACGTTATAATCCTTTCTTCCAACATTAGAAAAATAACTTGATAATATTAATGAACTACTTCCGATGGTAAATAATGGCCAATTAGATGCAGTTAAATTATGCAAAGAATATGATGTTGCTGTTAATGAATTACAATTCCCCATTGTCAACGGATTACTATTTCCTATCGACCATGGATTTCTTGGTATTAATTTATATGTAGGCAAATTTTTCTGATTTCTGTAATTATCCATCGAATGATAATAATTGTTTACTACAGACATCGGAATCTTTGAATTCCCTTTATAGGTAATCGAAGAGAATACTTCCATTTTGCCCACATCTCTATCATCATTTACATTTAAACTTAGAACCCCATTGTTAAAACCACTTAAATAGGATTCATAAGTTCCAATTGAAGTCTGATAGAAATATCCTTTGAATCGAGTGTCTAATTCATTTGTAAATTCTTGTTCTGTTAAAGTTGTTCTTGTGGATGTATGATAATCAGGTGTCCATCCTTTACCTCTAGCCATCGCATCCATTGTAGCCTTCCCAGAAAGGTCAATATAACTAAACGGATTGCCGTTTGCATATAGATACCAATTTAATCCGCCGTTAAAGCCGCTTGGATCTTGCGATATAAACGACTTTGTTACCGGATTATAGTAACGCGCCCTCATATTTATCAAACCATTTGGATCGGTTTGGATGCCGTATGCCCCCACAAATTGGAATGGGGTATCGCTGTCGCCGATGGAGTGTAGAACATATCCCCACGGGTCGTAATGGAATCTGTCTGTAATAGCTTGCGCAGAATCCGTCATTGCAACAGTACTTCCGACTTGGTCATAGTGGTAGTATCTTACAGCTTCCTGCCCGTCGGGTGTTATTTTTACTTCGTATGCCAATCCCGCTCCGTAAACATAATAAGTCGATTGGGAAGTCATATTGGTAAGTTTTACCCTCATTAGAACTTCCGGAACGTTTCCGACTCTGTTATAGACATATCTATATTGCGTCAGAATCTTATTCTTATCGTAGTGCATTACGATTGTTCTCGTATTTTCCAAATCGTAGGCATAGGCGACATCGCCCGTACCCATAAGCTGTCCGCGAGCGTTGAAGTCAAGCGCGGTGTTGTTGCCGCCTTCGATAATCGGTCCCGATGTCATATTTCCGTCATTGTCATATGTTATCGTCTTGTTGCCGAAGGTTTGAAGTTTGTTGTCCAAATCGTAAGTGGCAGTATATGCCTCGCGCTTGAACGTTCTTTGTTTCGGAGAACAGCAGAATCTTTTCGCGTTAAAATTATATCCTTTGCGAAAAGTTAAGTTGTCTGTTGGTGTAGAATACATTGAATATTTAGTTTTTACGTAAAAAATAACTTATTTATAAATTCTCATAAATTCTTTTGATTTTTCTTCATTCCCAATGCGCTTATAATAAACCCCTATTAAGTAATATATGGTTGTTTCTAGTATATAAGTAAGTAATAATAATTTTATTATTATTATTATACCGTTATATGCGTCTATAATATTTTGTTTACGCGAAGGAACTGGAGTCCCTTCTGTGTACAAATATGGGTAAAAAATTATTCCAAGTAATGAAAACCACACCCCACCTATAAGTAACCAAAGAAATATTTTTGAAAAAAATCTCAGATTCAATGGAATTATCTTTACCAAAATAAAATAAAAAATCCACGTTGGAATTGCAAATATTGCTAGTGAAATTATAAATTCTATAGGATTCATATTACTTATATATTGGTTTATAATAGTTAGACAAGCTCGAATACGTATATTCTCTTAAAGAATTACCTACACTATTTCCAACAGAATAAAAATTAATTAAAGACGACGAAATCCCCAAATCAATTCCATTTACCGCATTTGTCCAGTTGCCATTATCTCCATTGAGCACTCCAGTTGTTATTCCAAATCCAGCACTTGCGGCAGTAACATATCCAAGTGCTTTGGCACTAATAACTCCATTTGCCAAATTAGCAGTGGTTACATAGGTTTGTGCAAAAGCATTTGAAGTTGCGATTCGTCCAGCCGTCACTATCGCATGATTTGCCGCCATCGTTCCATAATATTGCGTTGCATGATATGCGGTAGTTAGACCTGTTTTTACTGCATTTGCGGTTCCTACTATTGTTACTCCTGCAGCACCTAAACTACCTAAGGTAATGCCACCGCTTGCAATTCCTCCAACTGCGAGTTCTGCAGCTGTCATTTGTGCATTTGTTGGGATTTTATTTGATATGTTTTGCGTTAACGTATTTGCCAAGTTCGGATTTTCATACAATGCGGCATTCCATGACTTTAGTCCTTCTATATCTATATAACTAAACGGATTGCCGTTTGCATATAGATACCAATTTAATCCTCCGTCAAAGCCGCTTGGGTCTTGCGATATAAATGACTTTGTGACCGGATTATAATATCTGGCACGCATATTTATCAAGCCGTTGGGGTCTGTTTGTATTCCGTATGCTCCCACAAATTGGAATGGGGTATCGCTGTCGCCGATGGAGTGTAGAACGTATCCCCATGGATCGTAATGGAATCTGTCTGTAATGGCCTGCGCGGAATCCGTCATTGCAACAGTACTTCCGACTTGGTCATAGTGGTAGTATCTTACAGCTTCCTGCCCGTCGGGTGTTATTTTTACTTCGTATGCCAATCCCGCTCCGTAAACATAATAAGTCGATTGGGAAGTCATATTGGTAAGTTTTACCCTCATTAGAACTTCCGGAACGTTTCCGACTCTGTTATAGACATATCTATATTGCGTCAGAATCTTATTCTTATCGTAGTGCATTACGATTGTTCTTGTATTTTCCAAATCGTACGCATAGGCGACATCGCCCGTGCCTATTAATTGCCCGCGAGCATTGAAACTAAGATCTATATTGTTGCCACCCTCGGTTATTGGGCCAGAAGTCATATTCCCATCGTTATCGTAGACTATAGTCTTATTGCCGAAGCTTTGAAGCTTGTTGTCCAAATCGCAAGTGGCGGTATAAGCGTCGTGCTTGAACATTCTTTGCCTTGGAGAACAGCAGAATCTTTTCGCATTAAAATTATATCCTTTGCGAAAAGTTAAGTTGTATGTTGCTGTAGAATACATTTTTTCTTATTTTACCAAAATTTGTATAATTTCTTTGGGTGAATTTGCTCTAATTATTTTTTTTATAATGTAACCATCTGTCTGAGAATCATGCCCAGCTAATTTCCATTTTCTAGCGTTTTTCTTAAGCATATTTAAAATCTTTTCTTTAAAATCATCACTATTATATTGCATTTTTCTTTCAAATTTAAATTTCACATAAAAAGATGGGCTAAATGATATTATATCCCATATATTGAAATATAACCCAGTATTTTCTATATGAGTAACCATATGTTCTACCCCAGATGAGTCAAATATACCCCATTTATATTTTCCTGAATTAATAGCGTTTATTCCAAATTTTTTAAGTACAAACCTTTCATTTATTGAAGCGAGTCCGCCAGCAGCGCCTTTATTCGGAATCATCAATGGGATCGGTAATATATTTGTCGTATAAAAAACAATAGGATATTTCATAATTCTCCGTTTTATTTAAAACTTTTAATTCCAAATGATGATAAATTAAAAGCACTATTAGTGTTGGTTATGTATGAAGTTCCAAGATTATATAAACTTTGTCCAAAAGAAGAATAATTAGATGTTGCATTTGAAAGGTGTATACTTCCACCTAATACTCCTCCTATTCCAACTGCTTTTGCCCAGTTTGGTGTTTGATAATATATTGAAGTCAACGGATTACTATATGAGGTTCCACCTTTTATTGTTCCGTGAACCAAACCATGTTCATATGCATTCATTGCATTCAAATTCCAAGGTTGGTTTTTAATTGCATTGGGAACATATTTACCCCAACCATTGTTTGGAATAAACCAATGGTGAAGTTGTTCTCTCTCCGTTTAATTGGCGACAATATTGAAATTCATGATACTTCAGATAAGTGTTTTGTATATTCTTCTATCCTTCTATATATTTCCCCGAGGCATGGTTTTGTGCCAGTTAGTCGTTTAGCCCATTCCCTACCAGGATGAATAACATCCCATGCTGATGGACTCTGTGCATATCTACCTTTACCTGGATCATGGTTTCCAAATCCTTCTATATCTATATTCCAGAGCGGGGAAAACATAGATATAAGCAATGATTCTGCCAAAGGAATCCAGATGTCATCAACAACCAGATAACGACAAAAAAAATCTTCTATATCTAAGTTAGAGGCAGCTTTTATGGATTCAGCATGTTCACAAAGACGTCTATACAAAGAATTTCCTCGTACTGAATAATCAAATTTTCCCTTTCGTCCACCAGCAGGGATAGCCTTCCCTACGTAGATTGGCAATGTAAAGTTTCCGTCGCTATTAGATTTTGAAATTCCAATATATGGAACGAAATCACCATTATAGTAAATTGCATAGATTCCAGATCCAGAAAATTCAGTAGGAGGAAGTTTATGTATTTTTGTCTGCAACATTGCACGAGTAGCACTCTCGCCCAAGTTACGTTTATCTAAAGGATTGTAAGGTGTTGGTTCATCTATTCTTTTCATGATTAAGCACTAATGTAATAATTGATCTGAGACACTTTTTCCAACAATTTCCGCGAGTTTTACTGGGACTGCATTCCCGATCTGTCGCATAGCTTCTGTCCAAGAACCATCAAATATGTATTTATCTGGAAATGTTTGGATACGTGCAGCTTCTCTGACCGTGAAGTATCTATAAGTACCATCTGAATATGCAATCATATTTTCTCCACCTGGAACTCCGTGAGCACCTGCCTTTAGTGCTTTTGATGGTTCATCGTATGAACTTCCTGAGTGACCTGGATATGGCCTCGCTCCCGTTCGAAAATCATGATTAGGATATTCTTTATCTTTAGCTCTTGGGTCAGGTAAGTCTGATATAGCGTCTCTTATCGTCTTATAAGGAGCTAATATGGGAATGTATCCTGATTCCTTTAAGAATGAGATTCGGCTATAACAGTATTCCGAGGGATTGGGGATACTTTTTTTCGCAACTTTATGCTTTTCCCAATAATCTTTTTTTATCCATTGGGAATAAATTAAACTGTCATATGAATGAGTCTTCTTAGGAAAGTTCCACTCAACTCCCAAGTCAGAACGGAAACCGACAATGAAAACTCTAAATCTATGTTGTGGAATACCGTAATCTGCAGCATCAAGTAGCCGAAATACTACTCTGTATGATAATCCCATATATGATGCTGCGGTGTGGATTCTTTCCAATCGTGATAGATGTTGTTCCCAAGTCTCGCAACTTCTTATCTTTTCAAAAGGATATGTTAACTGCAATAGAATGTAATTAAAATAACTCGAGAATCCAGGTCTCAATAGTCCTTTCACATTTTCAAATATGAAAGCTTTAGGTTGAAGCTCTCTTACTGCGCGTACAGCTTCAGGAAACATATCTCTTGTATCCTTATATCCTTTGGCTTTCCCTCCCAATGAGAATGGTTGACATGGAGGTCCTCCTGCAACTACGTCGACAGAAGAAAACCTGTCGTAATTAACCTCTCTTACATCCTGATGTAAGATTTCTGTGTTCCTTGATGAAGAATAAAAACTTTTGAGATTGGATGTTAATGTTTTATAAGCTTCCAAATTAAACTCAATCATAGCTCTATGCCGGAAACCTGCAGATTCAAGTCCCATAGCCAAGCCACCTGCTCCAGAAAATAATTCTACTGACCTTAATCTTCTCATTATTTTGAAAGCCACTTATCTTTTGGAAGATATTTTTTTACAATCGTCTCTGGGGTATCCCCTTTTTCTGCGTGTCCTATTACTTTGTAATAACTTGCTTCAAATACATTTATTGGCGGTAATGGCAGATCAGTGTTCAACTCTTTAACCTTAACCATTGGAACTTTAGACGGAGTAAACTCGTCATCAAGCGCAATCATAAGAGCATATTCATCACCTTGTTCCAAACATTCGGAGAATATCAGTATATCGTTCTTCTTTATCATGTTAGATTTTTGGTATGTCCATAATTGACGAATTCATCTATGCTTTATATACCATACCCAAAGTACTATTAGATTCAAGATTTTTTACAATCATTATTCGCAAAAATATCTAGTTGGATTTTAATAAGTTATCTCGTTAACTACTTTGAGAGTGTCGCAAATCAAATTAATTTATATCCACAATAATCTTGACAAAAGGGGTTGTTTTGGATTATAATTATGCCACTATGGCGAAGATTACTAAGAGATATTGTGAAGGTAGAAAATCACCCTATC
>URAK01000011.1 GCA_900545705.1 uncultured Opitutales bacterium
GCAGTGTGCGCGATTAGGAAAAGGCGCTAAGGCTTTGCTAAAACTTCAAAAAAAATGCCCGTTGCTTCCTGCTTTCGGGCTTTTTTTATTTCTTATAGAAATGCCAAGCGCAAGATTTTGCTTTTAGACGATACGCGGCAGCCTATCGAAACATAAAAATTATTTTCTATATCCCCTGCGCAAAGCGCGCCCGCAAATTTAGAAATTTTTACAAATATTTTTTTTAAAGGAAATGTATCGGCTTCCGTCGATGCCGACAGATACTTTGCGGTTGAAAACCCCATAAACGCCATTTCACCGGGTTATTGCAATCTGTTACCTTTTATATATACTATAAAATGAATTTTAATGTGCCTTCCCTCGCCCGCCTACTTAGTCTCCGATAGATTGCGGATTCCCGACGGCGCGCCTGCAAAATTAAAATTTTTCTGCGCAAATTTTGAATCTTACGCAAATTTAGCCCGATAACATTTAAGGCAAAAACCATAAAAAACTAGGTTAAGATTGACACAGCTTGCGCTTGACGCCGCTAAAAAATAATTCAATATGGAATTTTACATTTTTAGACTATGACAAATAGAAATCCGGAATACGATTTTACCGAAATAGAAAAACGCTGGCAAAAAAAATGGGACGAAGAAAAGACGTTCCACGCCGAGACTTCCGCCCCGTCAAAAAACGGGAAATACTACATTTTGGATATGTTCCCCTACCCCTCCGGCGCCGGCCTGCACATCGGCCATCCGGAAGGATACACAGCCTCAGACATCATCGCACGCTACAAATGGGCAAACGGATACAATGTTCTCCACCCGATGGGCTGGGACGCCTTCGGCCTGCCCGCAGAACAGTACGCCGTCAAAACAGGCACGCACCCAAGCATTACGACAGCCGCTAACATCGATAATTTTAGAAAACAAATAAAGTCCATAGGTTTTGCAATCGACTGGCAGCGTGAGATCAATACTACCGACCCGTCATACTTTAAATGGACCCAATGGATTTTCCTCCGCCTCTTTAAAATGGGGCTCGCATACGTCGACGAAAAGCCCGTATGGTGGTGTCCGGCCCTCGGGACAGTCCTCGCCAACGAAGAGGTAATTGACGGCAAGAGCGAAGTCGGCAAATTCCCTGTCGAAAGAAGAAAGCTGCGCCAATGGGTACTGCGCATAACGGCATACGCCGACAAGCTGATAGAGGGGCTTGCGGGGCTCGACTGGCCAAACTCCACAAAAAGGCTTCAATACAACTGGATAGGCCGCTCGGAGGGCGCTGAAGTTGATTTTACAATAGCCGATTCCGCCGCGAAGGGCGAAAAACTGCGCATTTTCACCACGCGCCCCGACACCCTATACGGCGCGACATACATGGTAATCGCTCCCGAACACCCGCTGCTCGATAAGCTCGTCTCCCCCGAACAGGAAAAAGAAGTTAAGGCGTATGTGAAATCCGTCGCCTCAAAGAGCGACCTCGACAGGACGGATCTCGCAAAAAATAAAACCGGTGTTTTTACAGGCTCCCACGCAATAAATCCAGTAAACGGAAAGGAAATTCCGATATGGGTAGCAGACTACGTCTTGATGAGCTATGGAACGGGCGCAATTATGGCTGTGCCCGCCCACGACGAACGCGACTATGACTTCGCTAAGAAATTCGGTCTCCCGATAATACGCGTTATCGACAAAAAAGACGCCGACGGCAAAGAGCCCGAACTGCCCTTCTGCGACGTCGGAAAACTGATGAATTCCGGAGAGTGGGACTCGACTCCGTCGGACGAAGCAAAAATAAAAATAACGCAAATGCTCGAAAAGTCCGGCACCGGCAAAAAATCCGTAAACTACAAGCTGCGCGACTGGCTTTTCTCGCGCCAGAGATATTGGGGCGAGCCGTTCCCGATAATATGGGTCGAGAAAGAAGCGTACGATGCCGCCGCTAAATCGGAGGTTTGGAGCGCGAATATGCCAGAATCTCCCGTAAAATATACAGACAGCGAAGGTAAAACGCTATACGCCCTTCCCCTGCCCGACTCCGATTTGCCGCTAGAGCTCCCGAGAGTGGAAAACTACAAACCTTCCGGCACGGGCGAAAGCCCGCTTGCGCATGCGGAAAATTGGCTGAATGTAAAAGTCAACACCCGCACGGGAGAGGTTCTCCCCGCTTCGGACGGGCGCGCTTCCGGCCCCGACTGGTTTGCAGGCAGGCGCGAGACAAACACCATGCCGCAATGGGCGGGCTCATGCTGGTATTACTTGCGCTACTGCGATCCGCACAACGACTCCGCCCCCATAGGTCCCGAAGCGGAACAATATTGGGGATACCCCGACTTCTACATCGGGGGCGCCGAACACGCCGTTTTGCACCTGCTGTATGCACGCTTTTGGCACAAGGTGCTTTACGACTGCGGCATAGTCAAAAATCCTGAACCCTTTAAAAAACTCTTCCACCAAGGAATAATCCTCGGCCAGCTTGAATACACCGCATACAAGTCGCCCGACGGCAAATGGGTAAGCGCCGAAAAGGCAAAGGAAGGCGACACCCCGGTAAAAGTCGCGGAGGCCGACGTGGAAAAATGCGGCAGCGGGTTCGTCTTAAAGGCAGACAAGTCGATATCTGTCGACGCGCGCTCGTACAAAATGAGCAAGAGCCGCGGAAACGTTGTAAACCCGGACGACATAATAAGGCAGTATGGTGCCGACGCCTTACGCCTCTATGAAATGTTCCTCGGGCCTCTCGAAGACCAAAAACCCTGGAATACAAACGGCATTGAAGGGGTTGTCAGATTCTTGCGAAAAGTTTGGCGCGAATTCATCGGCAAGGACGGCGGCGCTTCGGAAAAAATCTCCGAAAACTTTAAGGACGACGCCGAACTTCTGAAATCATTAAACGAGACAATTAAAAAAGTCGGAGAATCGATAGAAACGCTGCGCTTTAATACGGCAATTTCGCAGATGATGATTTTCATGTCGGTTTTTCAGAAAAAGGAAAAAGTTTCGCTCGAAAGCGCCCGCAAGTTTGTACAGCTGCTCGCGCCGTTTGCGCCGCATATAGGCGAGGAACTGTGGGAAAGGCTTGGCGGGAAAGGTTCCGTGGCGAAAGCCCCGTGGCCAACCGCCGACGAGAAAAACCTCCAATCCGACACCTTTAAAATGGCGGTACAGGTAAACGGAAAACTGCGCGGTGAAATTGTCGCGGACAAGAATCTTGGAAAAGACGAGATTATTTCCATGGCAAAGTCTCTTGACAACGTGGCGAACTTCCTTTCCGGAAAGACAATCGTAAAAGAAATTTACGTCCCTGGGAAAATCGTAAACATAGTTGCAAAATGAAGCGCGCAGCATTAGCGATATTCCTGTCCCTGTTTGCCGCCGCAAACCCGTTCGCCGAAGAAATAGACGGAGCCGCCTTTTTTAAGACGGCGAGGGAATCTATGAAATTTTCCCGCGACGGTGCGCAGATAAATATAAAGCGCGCCTCTGTCGTTCCTGCGAAAGGGCTGTGCGTGTCAGTTCCTGACGGAGAGATGCTTTCAATCGCCTTCTCGAATAAAACCTCTATGCTTGCAGTCGGCCCCGCCGAATTTAAAATAGAGGCTTTTATTCAAGGCTCCGCAGAGAATAGCCCCGACGATAATCTGGACAGGGAATCTGCGCCGTCAAATATTTCGCTTTCGCTAAAAAATGGCAGGTTCCTATTTTCGCTTGCGCAACGCCTCGGAAGCAGCAAATTCACGGTAAAGTTTCCGAATGCCGAATCTGAGATACAATCGGGAATTGCCATTGCCGAAACCGGAACCAACGGTTCTCGCCTCATTCCGCTTGACGGTTTCGCGCGAATAAAGCCCCAAGACTCGATATGGGAAATTGTAAAAGACGGGGTTTCCGCAGTTGTTCCAGCAAAAGAATCCGATAAAAAAATCATCTTTAAGCACGTCTATTCGAGAGAGCGCGAGCGCTTTGGGAATTTTATAAAAACGGCCGAGCAGCTTAGGCGCTCAGTTATTTTTAAATATTCCCCGAACGCCGGATTCGCCGCGGAGCTGATTTTGCCGAAAGCTTTTTTTGCAATGCCAATAAAACACTGATAAAATGCACGAATTATCAAAGTTTCTCCCCGACAATTTCGACGAAAACGCGAGGCTTGCGATATTGGCAGGCAAAGGCCAATATCCGGAAATTTTGCACAGCCGGCTAAAATCAGCCGGAATAGACCATGTTCTAATGGCATTTGAGGACGAAACTTCCCCCGAGCTGTGGAGTGATTTTGATGGTTCCAAGCGATACATCATGAATGTCGGGCAGCTTGGGAAGCTCTTAAAAAGCTTAAAAACGAGCGGGGCAAAATACGCGATAATGGCTGGGCAAATAACGCCTAAAAAACTCTTTAAGGGCATGAAGCCCGACTTGAAAGCGATTCTAACCCTTGCAAAACTAAAGCGCAAAAACGCCGAAACAATATTCAGGGCGGTTGCAGACGCGCTTGCCGGGATAGGCGTCGAAATGCTCGACGCGCGGAGCTTTCTCGATGCGGATACAGCACCTATCGGCCTGTTTTGCGGCAGGAAATGGACTCTTCCGCAAGACTATGTAGACCACGCAATCCATATAGCGAGGGAATGCGCGCGTCTCGACATAGGGCAGTCGTGCGTGACGGCGCGCGGAACGGTGCTTGCGGTTGAATCTTTCGACGGAACCGATAAGATGTTGGAGCGCGTTGCCCAGTTTGAGGCAAAAGACGCGCTTTTTGCAAAAACTGTAAAACCGAACCAGGACTACCGCTTTGATGTGCCCGTAATCGGAGAGCGCACAGTCCGCAAGCTAGCGGAAGCCGGCATAAAGAATGCGGTTGTGGAAGCTGGCAATGTTATAATACTAGATTCCGAAAATGTAAAAAAAATCGCTGATTCAAACGGCATAAAGATTTTGGGTATATGAGCGAAAAAGTTGAACAAAAAAAGGCGGCTCTGCGTGATGAATTTGGATTTTTCGAGGATCCGCGAGACACGTTTGAATATATTATAGCCAAAACCAAAGATAAGCCGCACCTTCCCTGCGAATTGAAGAAAGAGGAATTTCTCGTCAAAGGGTGCGTATCGAGCTTATGGCTCGTGCCCGCGTACGACTCAGCGACGGGCGTGTGCAGTTTTAAGAGCGACGCCGACTCCATAATCACAAGGGGGATAGCGTCTCTCGTATGCGAACTTTACAGCGGGTTATCCCCGAAAGAAGTCCTTGAATTGGATCCCTCAATATTCGACGAATTGAAAATCGGCACCCAGCTTTCGCCCAACCGCCGCAACGGGCTTGGGCAGCTTTGCGCGAAAATCGCCGAATTTGCGAGATCTCACATCGAATAAAAATTGCTTTATCCATTAAAAAAAGCGCAATAAATGCTTGAACAATCAATAAAGTTGGGGCAATATGTCCCATAAAGGCGCGATATTACTTTTGCGCCAATTACCCTATTTTACTTTATAATAAACAACAAAGAATAAATAGATGAAAAGAAAAGTACTCTCCGTCCTGTCAATAGCCGCGCTGATATTTGCAAGCGCCGGCGTATCCTTAGCGCAGAACGCCGCGCCCGCAGCCGATGCGCCCGCAGCCGATGCTCCCGCGAAGCCCGATGCCCCCAAAGTAGCCGAAAAATCAATCGCCGATATGTGGCGTGCAGGCGGCATAACGATGTATCCGCTCGGATTTTTTGCAATACTTGCTACAACTCTTATAATATACAACTTCATAGCAATTCGCAAAAAGAAGTTCTTAAACCCCGACGGAGTAAAACAAGTTGAAGCTATGGTAAACCAGCTTCAAATAAAAGAAGCCATAGACTTCTGCGAAAAGAATCCCTCCCCGATAACCAACATAATTGGCTGCGGGCTCGCGAGAGCCGACGAGCGCGGCATAGATACTGACGCTGTTGCAGCCGCAATGGAGGAAGCTTCTGTTGAAGAATTCGCAAATCCGTACGTTTTGATAAACTACCTTTCGGTCACAGCGTCCCTGGCACCTATGTTGGGTCTGTTCGGAACGGTTAGCGGCATGGTTAAGGCGTTTAACACTATTGCGGCTGAAGGTGCAGGCAGCGCCTCTAAGCTCGCCGACAACATCTCCGAAGCTCTAATCACAACAGCTGCGGGAATGATCATCGGTATTCCGGCCATGTTCTTCTTCTTCTTCTTTAAAAACAGATACGGCGCGATTATTTCGTCTACCAGCCGAATCATCGGCGACCTCGTGTTCACGATGAAAATGTCCGCAAAATACGGTCCGCAAGACATCTCCGAGATAGAAGCCGATGTAGACGGCACTCCCGAAGAAGTTGTCGAACAAGCGGCAGAAGACCAAAAATAAATCTGAATACAAAGAAAATTTTTAATAAATGAAAACCTGGAAACCTGCGGAAAACGACGGCGCGTTCGAGCTAACGCCGATGATCGACGTCGTATTTCTTCTGATTACCTTCTTTATGACGGTAACCAGTTTTGCTTCCGCCGAGCTGATTCAGGTCGCAATGCCGATTGCCCCGCAAGCGAAAGTGCCGGAAGAAGTCGGAGACAGACAGTTTATATCTGTCTCCGAAAACGGCACATATTTTCTCGGTGCATTCAAGTCGGATCTGGAGCATATAAAAACGGCTCTCCAAGCTAGAAATGCCAAAGAGGGCTTTAAGGGCGCATACATTCGCGCCGACGCCAGAACTCCGCACAAGCATGTCAGCGAACTGATGAAGACCTGCGCCGACGCGGGAGTATATAATATACTTTTCGGAACATTAAACGACGACTAATATGGCAAAAGACAATTCAGTTCTTGAATCGGAAGATAAGTTTGACCTTACCTCCATGATTGACGTCGTTTTTCTGCTTCTGATTTATTTTATGTACCTGCCGATTCAGCAGGAAGCCGATTTGATGTTCTCCCTGCCAACTTTTGCGGAGCCACAGGAAAATGTGGCTTTGCCAAGCGAGCAAATGGTTGAAATTGCACCTGACGGAAGCATTTTCTTAAATGAAACCCCGATGGATCAACCCGGAGAAATTGAATTTAACGAGCTTGCCTCCACATTGCGCAGACTAAAACTTAGCGCGGACAGAAGCGGCATATCCACGATTGTCACAATATATCCGGACGCCGACTCCCCGCACCAAGCCTCAATATCCGTCTTAGACGCATGCGCAAAGGCGGGCATAAAACAAGTCTCATTCTCGGAGGCCGAATAATTGACGTTTTTTTAATTTTGCAAAGCCGCCCATTTGGGCGGTTTTTTTTTGGACTTGCCGCTAAATATCATATGTGCCTGCCAATTTTTATGCGCGCAATAAGAGGCATTGCCATTTAAACTGCGGGCCAAATTTGATTATGCCAGGATCTCTGGAGCGCACCTTTCAAGTGCGCGTACAGGCGCGATTGAAGCGTGACTGCATGCTAAAAAAATAACAGCATAAAAAATATACCCGATTTATTTTTTTAAAGCATATGCAAGACACCTTTTTTGGACAATATAGAAACTCCATAGGTATTTTCCCCCGCCCTCCATTAAATTTTATGCTCTCGCATCGCTTAAAATAGCAGCAATCCGCGCCGATAAAAGATTGTTTAGCAATTTTTCTATCCCAACGTTTTTTAGAATTCTAAAAATAATAATATCGTTTTATCCAATTGCGATCGTCGGCGTTTTTATTAGTCAGCAAATTTTTTAGTCAGCAAATTGCCCAAAATTTCGAGCCGGCATTCCAATACCAGAATATTCTTGCGGGAATAAAAATGCGCACAACAAATAAGCTGCCCCAATCAATAAAAAATTCTAAAAAGCCTGCCGTGTAAAAAATAAGAAAACTTTTTTATAAAATTCCCATTTTTCATTGTAAAATTTCGATAAAAAAAGCGCGCGAAACTATCGCGCGCATCTCCCAAAAAACGTCTACCGCATTATTGCCCCATAAACACTCTTGCTATCGCATTTAGATACGCATAGCCGTTTTCCGTATCGGGTTCGAGATATGTTCCTTCGGTCCATTCGTTCCATGAGTTGATTGTGACAAGCTTCGGCATACCCTGCGGCGTATTTTTGTCGAGCCAGTCTTTAACCTGCCTGAGGGCGCGCTCAAAATCGGTCGGATTGGCTCCAGTAACCATAGGGGCAAATTTTTCTTTTGGGAACCTGGGGTTTGTATCCCAACCGACAGTGACGTTCGGGAAATATGGTATCCCAAGCGATTTCTTTTTGTCCCATAGGGCGGTTGCCATTCCCATCCACTCACGATATGTGAGGTTTGGCTCCGCCTTTTGTATCTTATCGTATGTGCCGTCGTTCCAACTGTATACTGTCGTCGAATCTATGCCTATCTTGTCCGCAAGCTCTTTTGAAATTTCGCTTGTAGTCATGACATGTGCGCCTCCAAGGCCAGCTTCGGCAGCGCGCTTCTTTAGGTAATCGAGAGCTTCCTTCGCCTTATCCTCCCCACCTACGCCGGCGATAAAGTTTTTTACCCGATATATGGAAACTACGGGTTTCCCACCTATCTTATAATAATTCGGCTTGGAAAAATATTTCGATATCCACCTGTCCGCAATCTTCTTGAATTCGTCAAAAGATATTTTTGCGTCAAAAAGCGGAGGATTTGCGGTCTTATCGGCCTTTTTATTATCCCACAAATAATTAACGTCGTGGTTTGCCCACATTATAAAAAATTTCATTCGCTGCGAATTTGGGGCTTTTAAGAAGCCTTCATTTAACGCGTTTTCGAGAAACGGACGATTGCGGTACCAATACCAATCGTATATAAATACGTTTACACCGGCCGCAAGCGCCGCGTCTATTTTTCTGGCAACAACTATTGGGTCTGCCTCGTTTTCATATCCCCAAAGAGGCACTTTCGGCTGCCTATGCCCTGGTTTTTTGGGGGTCGCTTCGTAAACGTTTTGCCATTCCCCGCAACCGTGCTCGAATATTCCAAGCTCTTTCCAACGCGGTTCAGGCTGATACGCTGGCCATACATAAGCAGCGAGATCATATTCAGATGCTCCACAAAATCCGGCACACACCGAAGCAAATGCCGCCAAGCATAATTTTTTTATTTTCATAATATTATTTGTTTTCGAGTATTTTTTTAAGCACTGGCAAAACAGCCTCGTACATCGCATGGAATCCCAAGTCAGTCGGGTGGCAAAAGTCCACCGTACACTCGGCTATCCCGCCGTATGGCTCAAATATCTTAGTGCAGTCTATAAAATATACATTTTTATCCCCCGCTTTTACAGCATTTTCGTACGTCTTGCGAATTACCTCAACCCTGTCGCGCGACGGCCATGAGCAACGGGTCATCATAATAACGGGGATATTCGGCTGTTTCTTCCTAAAAATTTTAAAGAATCTTTCGTGGGTCTTTGCAAGATGCTCCGTTGTTGGAGCGTTATAGTCGTAATCGTAGACAAATACAGACATATCGATGTCGCCTATTCTTTCCGCAATCGCGTCTTCACCCTTCGCGTTGCCGGAAAACCCGAGGTTAACCTCCTCCGCATCGACTTCCCTGCAAAGCTTCCCGGTATAAACAGTAGCAGGCCTTGAAGCGCAGCCACCCTGCGTTATTGAAGATCCATAAAAGACTATCGGCTTGGAGACTTTATGCGGTTTTGGCGGTTCTATTTTCGCTCCGGGAAGAACCCCTATTTCAACATCTTTTACACCGCAATATCTCGGGAAATAGAGTGCAAATTCCCTCATTTTAGAGTCGCCAAACTTCGCGCCGATTTCTGAGTAAGGAACTTTCCCCATCTCTCCGAAATTGCGCTGGTGGAAATTTTTTAGAAACGAGTATTTCCCATCTGCGTCCTTTATATACAAGTCAAAACCGCTCGATCCGGAACGCGGCATATGCCCCATGTCACCTGAACCTCTCGTCATATATTTTACCGCAATCATTTTAGAGTCGGTAGAAAACCTGACGGCGGCTCCCGAAGTGTGCCAACAAAGCCCGATCACGCCGGCACTCGCATTCTCTTTTGTAATTCCATCGGGAAGCCTCGAAAATTCACCGCCTTCTTTGCGCCAAGGCAAACCTTCAACTTTGAAGGGCGCGTTTTTTGTGTTATAGAAACAGAACTCTATGTTTCCTATTTTTTGCGGCTCAAAATTTTTATCTATTTTTGAGATATCTTGCGCGGCGCTTTCCGTCACCAAAGCAACCGCAAACACTAAGGGCAACATTAACTTTTTCATTAGATAAAAGGTAAAATTATCCTGTAAACTTTCAATGTTAAAATATAAAAATACGCTATTGCTCCTAAATAAAAAAGACGCCCAGCAATGAGGGCGCCTTTTTTTCGGCAATCTAAACTGAGTCTACTTGGCTCTGCGCCTTGCCGCAAAAAGCAGCGTTGCTATTCCCAATAGAGCTGCAAAAGTTGCGGGCTCTGGCACCGTATAAGTAAGCGAGCCGGAATAGTCGGAATATACTGTTTTAGTAAATTCCCCGCCTAATTTGTTGCCTTCTTCGTCGTACGCAACAAAGAGACTTTCGTCAAAATCTCCCGTCAAATTATCAAAATCAACTATTAACAAGTTGTAGGACTCCAAGTCTTCATCCGAGAATACCACTTTTATTTCCCCAACGGCGTTCACTTCAAACGAATCTGCGTTTATTATGCCTCCATATATTAGCTCTCCACCGTTAATCGTAAGCGACCCAACATTCTCAAATGTCGACAATTTCAATGAACCACCGTCGAGCAAAACCGAGTTTATGGCAAGCTGGCTATTAAAGTCCAAACTGCCTTTATAGACTTTTACATTTCCGATAGCCATGTCCTTCTTGCCGCCAAATCCAGGAATATCGTAATCGGAAGTGTTTGATGCCTTGTATAATGTAAGCGACTGGTGCCCGTCGGCATTCATACTAAAGTTAATTGTCGTGGAAACGGTATCATTTGTCGCAAAGACCCCCTTAAAATCTCCGCCTTTAAATGTTCCAGTCTTTTCATCATTTAAAAATATGAAATTTGCATTTATCCCATGGGCGGAAGTAACATATACAGTCCTGCCGGTATTCGACAATCCGCCCGTTTCAAGTGTAAAGCTTCCGCCAGTGGAAGTGTCAACCGCGTCGCTCATGTCAAATGCGTGGTAGCCGGCATCATCGGCCCCGCCTAAATAATTAAATTGCAATGCCCCATTGACCCTGAGCGTGCCGGCTTTCAAGAGCGATATGCGCGTCGTAAAATATTTTGTGGTATTCAATACCATATCACCGCCGACTGTAAGGAAATCCGAGGTTTGAACGGCAAACCTCAGCTGTTTTAGGTTGGTATCGGTGCTATATGAATTATCAGACTTAGCTGTTACCGTGAAATCGGAGATAGTCGACAATGGAGTCATAAAATTCATCTCCGTATTTACCGTAGAATCTACCGCATAGTAAGTTGCTGTATTTAAATAGTCCAAACGGGCATAATGCACACCAGTATTTATAGTATCCAATATGACCACAGCATCGCTACCCGGCAATTTAGTGGGAGCTGTGTATGTATCTTTAGTGAGGCTCCAATATTTTAATGACTCTTGACCTGTCACAGGGCAGTAGCCACTATTTCCGCGAAAATAATAATTTACAGTAGATACTTCCTGAGCCATCAGAACAGCGGCAAGAAGGCTAATTGACAATATTAGGGGTATTTTCATAGAACTTTGCAGATAAATTGGTTAATATTTTTTATGCTTTAAAGGAATATTGGCTATTGCGATATTTTCAAATAATATTTTAAAATTTCCATTAGACAGTTAAAAAACTTTCTACTTATTAAAAAAGGCGGCAAACAATCCCGCTAGATGTCACTTAATTAAAAATTAAATATATTTACAATAGTATATTTATATGTATACATACCAAATTTCGCTAAGCACTTAACAATAATACTTATGCGGCAAAAACGTCCTTGGAATTTTACTTACCCTTACCTATTGTACGATGCGCGCACTTCCCCTGTAAACCCGTGCGACGAATATCTTATATGGATTCAAACCCGCAAAAAATACCCAGCGTCTTTTTGCTTTCCCGCATAAAAAATTACATTTGTATGTATGCGCGCTCAAATAGCATATTTTACACAGTATTTGCGGCAAATTTGCGTTTAGCAAAAAATTCCATAGGCGACCGTTATTCCCCACAAAAAAACTCAATACAGGTAAATTATACTGTTTTACTCTATCTCCCCTCTTACTAAAGCAGGCAACTTTTATATAAAAAATATCCACTTAAGCAGGCTGTAAAGCCAATCCCTATCCTCTGTCAGCTATTCTTTTGCGCCAGACAATCTGCTAATATAATTGATAATTATTATAAGGTATAAAAAAAAGGGCGGTTAAAAAACCGCCCCTTAAAATCCAAACCTTAATTACTTTGTGGCTTCTTCAACAGCAACCGCAACAGCGACAGTAGCGCCAACCATCGGGTTGTTGCCCATACCGATTAGCCCCATCATCTCGACGTGCGCAGGAACTGAAGAAGAACCTGCAAACTGCGCGTCGCCGTGCATTCTTCCCATGGTATCGGTCATACCGTACGAAGCGGGACCCGCCGCCATATTGTCGGGGTGCAGAGTTCTGCCTGTGCCGCCGCCCGAAGCGACCGAGAAATATTTCTTTCCGTGCTCTGTTGCCCACTTCTTGTAAGTGCCGGCAACCGGGTGTTGGAAGCGAGTGGGATTGGTTGAATTTCCGGTTATAGAAACGTCAACGCCCTCATGACGCATAATTGCAACGCCTTCGCTCACATCGTCGGCTCCGTATACTCTAACCTTCGCCTTTTCGCCCTTCGAGAAAGGAGTTTCCTTTACGATTTTGAGCTCTCCCGTATAATAGTCATACTCTGTTTCGACAGATGTAAATCCGTTTATGCGGGAAATGATGTAAGCGGCGTCTTTTCCAAGACCGTTGAGAATTACGCGCAAGGGCTCTTTGCGAACCTTATTGGCAGTCTTGGCAATGCCTATCGCGCCCTCAGCAGCCGCAAATGATTCGTGGCCTGCAAGGAAGCAGAAGCATTTTGTTTCTTCCCTCAAAAGCATCGCGCCAAGATTGCCGTGTCCGAGTCCAACATCGCGGGAGTCTGCGACAGAACCGGGTATGCAGAACGACTGCAAGCCAATTCCGATATTTTCGGCGGCTTCCGCGGCATTCTTAGAGCCTTTCTTTATCGCAATTGCAGCACCGGCAGTGTACGCCCAAACAGCGTTGTCAAAGGCGATGGGCTGAATGCCCTTTACGATTTCCTCGACATTTATGCCCTTGTCTTTGCAGATTTTCTGGGCGTCCTCAAGGCCGTTAATGCCGTATTCCGCGAGAACCTTGTTGATTTTGTCGATGCGTCTTTCGTAACCTTCAAATGTTATAGCCATAATAAATTCCTCCTATTCTTTGCGCGGGTCTATGACTTTAACGGCGTCTTCAAAGCGTCCCTTGACAGATACGTTCTTCTCGAACGCTTCTTTGGGGTCTGCGCCCTTGCGGATTTGTTCAAGCA
The DNA here is from genome assembly GCA_900545705.1 of uncultured Opitutales bacterium. Classification (GTDB taxonomy): domain Bacteria; phylum Verrucomicrobiota; class Verrucomicrobiia; order Opitutales; family Intestinicryptomonadaceae; genus Merdousia. The sequence continues at coordinate 13,523 of URAK01000011.1, forward strand.
TTTTGCCAAGATGAACGGTCTTATAGCCGATAACTTCGCCATTTTCATCGAGGCCTTCTTCAAGAACGTATCCCTCGGCCATTTCAAGGTATCTCGGGCCTTTGGCTTTAGTGGAGTACATAGTGCCCACTTGCGAGCGGAGTCCCTTGCCGAGGTCTTCAAGGCCTGCGCCTATCGGCAGCCCGTTTTCGGAGAACGCTGTTTGCGTGCGGCCGTAAATGATTTGGAGGAACAGCTCGCGCATGGCAACGTTTATGGCGTCGCAGACGAGGTCGGAATTTACCGCTTCGAGTATGGTCTTTCCTGGAAGGATTTCGGAGGCCATAGCTGCGGAATGCGTCATTCCGGAGCACCCGATTGTTTCAACGAGGGCTTCTTCAATAACGCCGTCCTTGACATTGAGGGTAAGCTTGCAGGCGCCCTGTTGCGGTGCGCACCAGCCCACGCCGTGAGTTAGACCGCTTATATCGCTTATTTGAGTGGCCTTTACCCATTTTCCCTCCTCGGGAATGGGTGCGGGACCGTGTTTAGCGCCCTTCGCTACGCAGCACATCTGTTGCACTTCGTGCGAGCAATTGTGATTTGGACAACTCATATCGCAGTATTCTATTTGTTGTTTATATAATGAAAAACTTTTTTGAGAATCTCACCGAACCCCGCCCTATGCAAGAATTTTTATAAAAAAAATCCTATTCTTAAGAATTTCTATGCATTGGTCAGCTGCGTGTGCGATACCCAACTACACAAATTCGCATAAAAAATAATCATTTCCCCCTCATTCAGACGAAGACTGAAGTTAAATCTGAAAGCGCAATAACCAAGAAAAAATATATGTTTTTATAAGCATTTCAAATACTCCAGCACAGCGCGCGGGAAATGCCGCAGAATTTTCTATCGCCGCCGTGCGCGTCCCTGCCAAAATAATTAGTCTTCCAATGCGGCCAAGCGAAAAAAATTGGCTACTTGCAAGAATCCGGGAGGGTAATAATTCCTACCGCAACTTGGCGGAGAAAAAAAACGCCCGTAGCCAACTTAAAGAAATAATCTAGCAGCCCCGCACAAAAGAAATTTTTGCGCCACCACGCGCAGAAGAAATAATCGAGCAACCCCGAACTTCAAGCTCGGGGTTGCGCACATTACTTACCAGATATTTTTCCGAGATCCAAAGAACCGTCCTCGGTAAGGTTTTTCACCGCAAACTTAAAGTCCCTAAAAATTTTCTTAGTGTGGAATATCCTAAGAGATAGGGAATATGTTTCATTGGGCTTTAAAGACACGCGCATAGAATCAGTAAATTTGAATTTTCCAGGAAGCAATTTGCGCGGATCCTGTGACGACAACATGTCAAAGACAACTTTCCCGGAAGAGTCGCGCAACTCGTATTTCATTCTATACGGCAAATGTATGCGCGCAACCCCTTTGTTTTCACCTTCTATCGAGACTTCCAATTTCCCGTCAGCATACGAAACTTCTGCCTTCTCCGGGACAAGCCGGGCCCCTGCATACCGGCAGACATCGTCCAGTGCGGCGCGCTCCTTATCGTCGCTTATCAGCTGTGGGTGGAGCGGAATTTCATTCACAAGCGACACATGGTTTTTCAATATCCATTCGCACGAATAAACGATATCCCATTTATTTTTGTGCAGCATTTTAACGTCACCGTAAAACTCAAAAAATATGGGTTTGTCTTTCCAAACATCCGCCATTCTCTCGATTTTATCGTATGGCGGCTTGCCTATCCATCTTCCGAAATGCCATGGGGAGCCAATCCCGTCACGCCTCAATCCAACCCTCGCCTTTTTCTTTTTTCCGAGGGCGTACTTGAGAACTTCGTGGTCGTCGGTCATAAAGAATATATCGGACTTTTTAAAATTTTTTAGGTACATGTCGGCATACTTCTTTCGCGTCTCAAAGCCGTACATATTCGGATTTTTCAAACCTATCGAAGTGCAGTGCCACTCGCCCCAGTTCCCGAAGCTGCCAAGGTCGAGCCCGCCGAGCCGCGGATCGCCGTCGTAGCGGGCGGCGAGCGCCTTTATGAATTTTTCGTGCTCCTCCATAAATATTGGGTCGTCAAAGTACGCCGATATGTGCACGTCCGACGTTCCCCCATCGGGAGTCTTGTATTTCATTCCCTTAAACTCGTGCGACTTTGCCCCTTTTAAAAACACCCACTGCGGCGTCGAGTATTTTCCGCCCCCATGGTAGTTTGTGCACATTATTCTAAAATAGAATGGCAGCCCGTTTTTCGAGAAAAATTCGAGAGCCTTGTCTATCGGTTCCCAGTTGTACGATCCTTCAACAGGCTGCAATTTTGCCCACTCGAATCTAAAATATCCTGCGCCGTAATTTACCTTCGTATCCGTTCTAAAACCGAGCGAATTGCTTGAAAACCCCTGTCCGGGATTTTCAAATATTTCGCTATTCTCATCGAACTTTATTTCTGCCGAGTGCGCCGCGCACATTGCGCAGGCCGCAGCGGCTATAATTGTCAGCTTTTTTATCATTTTTTGGATTTATTTTATTTTTACATTGCCCAAGTCGAGCGCCCCGTCCTTCGTCAAATTTTTTGACGCAAACCGAAAATCTTTAAAAACTTTTGGAATGTGGCGCACCCTAAGCGATAGAAAATACGTTTCCCCGCCCTTTAAATCCGCCTTGAACTCGTCCGACAAAACGAACTTGCCGGGCAGTATCGACCCCGGATTTTTCGCGGAAATTTTTTCGGCGACAACATTTCCCGCACGGTCTCTCAGTTCGTACGCGAATTCATACGGCAGATATATTTTAGAGACTCCTTTATTCACTCCTTCCACGCGGACTTTAATCGTGCCACCTTCGCACTCTACGCGCGCTTTCTCGGGCACGAGCCTAGCACCCGCATACCTCTCAACCTTTTGAAGCGCCAACAGCTCTTTTTTATCCTTAACCTGCTCTGGAATTAGAGGTATCTCGTGCACCAGTGAAACATTGTATTTTAACATCCAATCGCACGAATAGATTATATCCCAGCCTTTTTCGTGCAAAGCGTTTGCTTGGTCAACAAACTCGAAAAATATGGGTTTGTGCTTCCATACATCGGCGATGCGTTTTATCTTATTGTAGGGTGGAGTGTCAACCCACCTCTCAAAGTGCCATGGAGAACCTATGCTGTCGCGCCTCATTCCGACGCGTATTTTTTCCCCCGCTCCAAGAACATATCCGAGTGTCTCGTAGTCGTCGGTCATAAAGAATAAATCCGACTTTCTAAAATTGTCCAGATACATATTGGCGTAACGCCTGCGTATTTCAAGCGAATGCGGGCGTACAACTCCCTTGCCCAAACCCAGACAAACGCAATGCCATTCGCCCCAATTCCCGTAGCTGCCCAAATCTATGCCTCCTATATGCGGGTCGCCGTCGTAGCGGGCGGCGAGCGCCTTTATAAATTTTTCATGCTCTTCAATAAATATTGGGTCGTCAAAATACGCCGATATGTGTACGTCCGATTTCTCTCCGTCCGGCGTTTTGTATTCCACTCCTTTAAACTCGTGATATTTCGCCCCCTTATCAAAAACCCATTTCGGCGTAGAATATTTACCACTGCTATGGAAATTTGTACACATTATGCGAAAATAAAAAGGCAGCCCAATTTTGGAGAAATACTCTATTTCTTTGTCTATAGGCGACCAGTCGTATGTATTTTCTGACGGTTGAAGTCGGCTCCACTCAAATCTTTTATATCCAGCCCCGTAAGTTATCCTATTTTCCGGGTATCTCGCAGAGCTGCAAGCAAAGCCTTGGCCTGGGTTTGAAAATATTTCAGCGCTCTCATCAAACTTTATTTCTCCAGAGCGCGACACGCAACACGCACACGCCGCCATTGCAAATACTGCGAAAAATTTTTTCATTTTTCTTCTTTTTATTGAATCAAACACTTTATCTTTTTCCGATAACCATATAATTCCAATAATTTTATGTGGCGGCGTTTATCGCGCCACGTCATTTTATAAATATCTCTCCCAAGTCGAGAGCCCCGTCCTTCGTCAAATTTTTTGACGCAAACCTAAAATCTTTAAAAACTTTTGGAATGTGGCGCACTCTAAGCGATAGGAAATACGTTTCCCCGCCCTTTAAATCCGCCTTGAACTCGTCCGACAAAACAAACTTGCCGGGCAGTATCGACCCCGGATTTTTCGCGGAAATTTTCTCGGCAACAACATTTCCCGCGCGGTCTCTTAGTTCGTACACAAATTCATACGGCAGATATATTTTAGAGACTCCCTTATTCACGCCTTCCACGCGGACTTTAATCGTGCCATCTCCGCACTCTACGCGCGCTTTCTCGGGCACGAGCCTAGCACCCGCGTAAAGGTCTATATCCCTAAGAAGCTTCTCTTCCGAGGAACCCTCGGCTATCTGGTACGGCCCAAGCGGACCCTCATTTACAAGGCTGGCGTGGTTTTTCAGCACCCATTTCAGCGAATACGGAATATCCCAGCCCCTGCCGCGCATCATATCGACGCTTGCATAGAACTCGAAAAACATCGGCATGTCTTTCCATACGTCGCCCATGCGCGTTATTTTTTCGTACGGGAAAGTCCCAATCCAACGCTTGAAATGGCCCGGAGAACCGACACCGTCGCGCCGCATGCCAACTCGCGGCTTCTCGCCGTCTCCGAGTGCGTATTCGAGCGTCTCGTGGTCGTCCGTCATAAAAATTATGGGGGTCTTTTTAAAGTTTTTGAGGTACATGTCGGCGTACCTTTGGCGAACCTCGCGGGAGTGCGGGCGCACGACGCCCTTCCCCAGCCCGAGGCTCGTGCAATGCCATTCTCCCCAGTTGCCGTAGCTGCCCAAGTCGAGCCCGCCAAGGCGCGGGTCGCCGTCGTAGCGTGCGGCAAGTGCTTTTATGAATTTTTCATGCGCCTCCATAAATACGGGATCGCCAAATTCGGGAACGGCTATTTTAACTACGCCGTCGGGGAATCTTTTGTTGGGCTCTTTTTGCATTGTGTGCACTGTATATTTTGCGCCCTTGTCAAACACCCATTTCGGGGAATTGTAGAATTGCGGGTACCCAGATGTGCTTATGCACATTATGCGGAAGTAAAAAGGAAGCCCCTGCTTTGAAAAATTTTCCAGCGCCTTGTCTATTGGCTCCCAGTTGTAAACACCCTCTTTAGGTTCGAGAGCCACCCATAGAAACCTTGAATACCCAGCCCCGAAATTGACTTTATTCTTTGAGCCTTTAAGCGCATTTCCAAAACGCATCCAACCCTGCCCCGGATTTTGGAAAATCTCCGGATTTTCCGCAAAAGAAATCTCCGAGACTTGCGGCTGCGACTGGCATGCGCAAAGCAATGCGCAAAAGACAATAGATAAAAACGTTTTCCCCATATACGATTACTTGTTAATTTTAAAATTATTAAGCGCGTTCATGCGATACGTCAAGAGCCAATATTTTAATGTCCCCAAAGCAGAGCTCGCTGATATTTACAATGCCGCGGCATTGCAACACTCTCTCCATCCGCCTGCTCAGAAAATTGCGGCATATTCTGCGCGGCGGATTTTTATTGTCATACCACTAAATAACCGCACCGCTTGCGGAAAAATTTTACAACCGTCTAGACCTATGTAGTAAAAATCTTTTTGCAGAAACGCACTTGCAACATTACCAAAGCCTCCGGCAACATACACAGAAGAACAAAGAATTTTTTTATGAAGCAATTGTATGCTATTCTTTTTTTCAAAAAAAATTTTCCGAAAAAAGAAAAAAAAATCCGCCCGATAAAACTCAGGACGGATTTTATTTTTTAAATCTGTGCCAGCGCGATTTTACTTCTTTTCCGCAGCCCTTCGTTCAAGCTCGCGGTGGGCAATATCGCGGCGGAAAAATCCACCTTCGTACTTAATCAGCCCGGCGAGTGAATATGCGTTGGAGAGCGCCTCTTCGAGAGTCTTGCCAAATCCTGTCAAACCGAGAACTCTGCCGCCCGCCGACACAATCTTTCCGCCTTCAAGCTTAGTTCCGGCGTGTATAATCTGCGTATTTGGCGGAGTTTTTTCGGGCAGGGATATTTCTTCGCCCTTCTTGTATTTTCCAGGGTATCCCTTAGCGCACACAACTACTATCGCCGCAAATCCGTCCGCTATTTTTACCTTTGAAGCGTCCAACCTTCCGCATGCAGTATCGTACAGCATTTCAAGCGGGTCGCTCGCCAAAAGTGGCATCAAAACCTGGCATTCCGGGTCGCCAAAGCGGACGTTAAATTCCACGACTTTCGGTCCGCGCGCCGTAATCATTATTCCAACATACAACGTTCCGCGATAATCAATCCCCTCTTTTTCGAGGCCGGCGAGAGTCGGCTCTACAATCGTCTTTCTGACCGCATCCAACACTTCGGGAGTCGCGACCGCTGCAGGCGCATAAGCTCCCATTCCGCCAGTATTCAAGCCGGTGTCGCCTTCGCCGACCCTCTTGTGGTCCTGGCTCGCGGGAAGCATCACGTATTTTTTGCCGCAAACAACAAGCATTATGCTAGCCTCTTCGCCGTCCATTTTTTCCTCGACGACAATCTCTTTTCCGCTGTCGCCGAACGCGCCGCCCTCTAGCATTTCGCGCGCAGCCGCTACGGCCTCGTCGCGCGAAGCCGGGATTACGACTCCCTTGCCCGCGGCGAGCCCGCTTGCTTTTATGACAGTGTCGAACGGGGCGCTTCTTATATATTTTTCGGCGGCGTCGGGATCGGTAAAGTTTGCGCCCTCGGCTGTCGGAATCGAGTACTTTTTCAAAAAGTTTTTAGAGTACGCCTTGCTCGCTTCGAGTATCGCGCCGTTTTTCGACGGCCCATAGACGGGCACCGACTTTTCCCTTAGCTTGTCGGCGAGCCCCAGCCAAAGAGGGACTTCCGGCCCGCAGACGACAAAGTCGATTTTATTTTCGAGAACATATTTGACTATTGCATCTACGTCCTCTGCGGAAATATTTACCGTTTCGCAGTCGCGCCCTATTCCCCCGTTTCCGGGTGCGCACACGAGAGAACCCAGCATAGGCGATCTCTTGACGGCAAGCACGAGCGCATGTTCGCGCCCGCCGCTGCCCACAATTAGAACTTTTAGTTTTTTGTCCGGTTCCATAAATTTTAAACAACCTTTCTATAAAGAGTCAGCGCAAATATAAGCATTGCGATGTTTGGTATTGCCGCCGCCCATAGCGGAGAAATTATCCCGCGCCCGCCTACAGCCGTAAAGACGCTATCGAGAATAAAGTATACGAAGAAGAGCCCGACAGTTTTCGATACGCCAACCATCGGATTAGTTCGGACTCCCGCGACGGAAAACGGTATTGCTATCGCGACTACTATTATGCAGGCAAACGGGCTGAACCAAATCGAATACGCCCTTACCAAATAAGGGATTGCCTCCGGAGCTTCGGCGCTGCCCATCGACTCTATGAGCGTCTTTGTCTCAAACAGGGAAAGATCCTTTGGGCGGCGCATCGACAAAACCATTATTTTAGGGTCTTCGTCAAACTCCTTAAAATACCTCTTGTCAAAGCCGACAGCCTTCACTGCCCTGTGGGTCTTTGGATCGAAATCTATTTCCTGCCCGTCGAGAAAATACCAGCAGCGGTCGACGTCGTCGTAAACGCCCTCGCGCGCCATTATGCGCGAAAGTTCCCCGCCCTTTGGGTCGAGAGTCGATACGGTAGCACCCCGCGCGCGGTTTGTAGCCTGGCTAAAAGAATTCATAAACCAGAGCCTTCCGTCTTTTCTGTTGTTAAAGCACAGCGCGTTCACACGCCCGACTTCCGAAAGATCGACAGTCTGCATTTGCCCTGCAAAACGTATGCTATCGTATAATTCGCGGGAAGACTCCTTGCAAACGGGTATGATGTGGGCGTTTAGCCAAAGAAGGAGCCCCGAAAGCAATACCCCCGCAAACCATAGCGAGCGCGTTATTTTAAAGACATTCATGCCCGCCGCGCGCATTGCGGTTATTTCGTTATTTCGGTGCAGCGAACCCAATACGTATATCAGCGACAACAAAAGGCTGATCGGCAAGACTACCGGCACCAAAGTTGGCGACAAAAGCCCGTAAAAGAGCAATATTTGCTTTGTGTCGGCGCCCCAATTTATCAATTTGCCGAGATTGCTATACATATCGTGCAACACCAAAATCCCCAAAGTGACACATATCGCCACCAAGAAGATTTTCAGCCATTCGCAAAATACGTATCTGTCCAGAAGTTTCATAAAAATATTGAAAGATTATTGCGCGTTTTGCGGGCATATCAAACATTTTCGCTTATAACACCCATAAAAAAACACCTTTCAGAGCGCACGGCGGACAGCTCGCCTATCGCCGATTCGGCCGGCGATTCAGCAGGCGCATAAAAAAAACGCGGCGCAAACCGCGTTTTTTTAATAAAAGCCGCGCGCTACATTTTTTTGAGCGACATCTGCTTTTCGAGCTTTGATGTTATAAAACTGAAAGCCTCGTCGACAGTTTCGGCATATTCAAAGAAACCGAGATCGTCTTTTGTTATGACGTCAGTTTTTACGAGCCAATCAAAATTGACAGACTTCTCCCAGAACTTGCGCCCAAACAGCACTGTCGGAATGTACGAATGGGTCTTTCTGGTTTTCATCAGTGTGAATACCTCGAAAAATTCGTCGAACGTGCCTGTTCCGCCGGGGAATACGACAAGCGCCTTCGCAAAGAACAGCAGCCAGAATTTGCGCATTAGGAAATAGTTGAAATTTATCCAAACGCCCCTGTCGAGATACTTATTGCGCTTTTGCTCGTCGGGAATGACTATTGTCGCGCCAACAGGCGTTCCGCCCGCCCTGTATGCGCCCTTGTTTGCGGCCTCCATAATGCCGGGCCCGCCGCCTGTCATTATGTAAAACTTTTTGTCTTCGGGCAAGTCGAGGCAGTTCGACCACTCCTGCAATCTACGGGCAAGCTCTTCCGCGCACGTATAGTATTTCGACATCTCGTACGCCATTTTTGCAGCCTCAAGCTGCGCCTTCGAGCCACGCCCGCCGCGCTTTTTTGCGTCTTCGTACGCCTTTTTGGCAACTTCCTCAGGCTTTATCCGGGACGCCCCGAAGAACGTTATCGTGTTTTGAATTTTCTCCTGCTCAAATATGAACGCCGGCATAAGAAGGTCGCGCTGAATCCTCATTAAGCGCTCGGACATTCCCTCAAACACGCATTCTATTGGCTGGTCGCAGCTTTTCTCGGCGGCCGTTTCGGGATACCTTTTCAATTCGACTGTTTTTTTCGCCTTCATAATTTTATTTAAGTTGCCGACAAGTTTATGCCACGGCTGTTAGAAAATTATTTTGACTTTTCGGCTTTCGGCTCGCCACTGGAAGGAGCGGCTTTTTCGTCCGCTTTCTTAGCATTTTTGCCTTCTTCCATAGAGTCTTCCGCGGAGTCTATTTCGTTTACCGCATCCGATACGTTTGAAAGCAGCTCGTCTTTCGGCTCGGCGGATTTTACCGTCACGGGCACTACGACCTCGTTAAATCCGAGCCCGTTTACGTATAAAAATCCGTCGCCTTCAGCCCCGCCCTTCAAAGCGACGCTTACGCTCGTCTTGCCTTCGGGAACTACGATTTCGTCCATTATCACGGAGCTTGGGATATTGGTCTTTACGTCTATCGGGTATCCGTCTTTCGGCGCGCTGAAACCTATTCCGAATATTACGTTTACTATTTCACCGCTTTTAAGCTCTATTTTTTTCGGGGATACTTTCATTTCTGCCGGATCTACCCTGAACTGGCCTATCCACATTTCGCTTTCGGAGCCGACGAGCTTTACCTCATAGTCAACGCCCGACTTAAGCGGCGGAACGGTAAAGTTTATAACCGCGCGCGAGACATATTCCGTGTCGGCGGGTGTCCCTCCGACGATAATTTTATCAAGCTTATCGAAGCCCCTTCCGAGAACCGGTACAACCGTGCCAACAGGCCCCCTTTCGCTCTGGAGGGTGACGACGTATCTGCGTATGGGTTCGAGAACATAGACGGTCGGGCTTGTGAGAGTTCTTTCAGCCTCTTTGTTTTCAACGCTGTTCTTAACCTTGTATTTCAGCATGAAGTAGTATTTTGCGTCTTTGCGCCCTTTCGGGAGGCGGTAGTCGTACTCGTATATGCGTTCGTTGTCCAGATTCTGGACAGACTGCATCGGGAGAATTTTTTCGTCGATTACCAAGAAGGGCTGTATCGACCCCGGCACGATGGAACCGTCGTTTATATGAGCGCTCATGCTCAGCGTATAGAGCCCGGAGGAATTTTCAGGGACTCTTTCGGGCGTCAAGTTTGTAAGGCCGGCGCAGCCGCACAGAACAAGCATGGATATTGCCGATAAAACAAATGATAATTTCTTTGCCATATTAGTTTGTTTTGTTTTTTGTATCGAATTTATTAAATAATAACGCCTCCCATGCAAGCCATTTTCGAGAATTTTGGAATTTATGTTCACGTTCCGTTTTGCGCGGCTCCATGCGGATATTGCAGGTTTTACAAGCGCGTGCCGACTGGCGACGACATTCGCGAATACGTAAAAATATGCTCGCGGGAGCTCGAATTGCTTGCAGACTCGCCCGGATTTCTGCCGCCTGACACGATTTTTTGGGGCGGCGGAACACCGTCTATCTTGCCGGAATCCGCATTTGAAAAACTCGCAGGCGCATTCGGGCGGTTTCCGAAGCCGCGCGAGTGGACGATTGAAGTGTCGCCGTCCACAATTTCGCGCGAAAAGCTCTCTCTATACAAGCAGGCGGGAGTGACGAGAATTTCCCTCGGTGTGCAGAGCTTTGACGAGGGCGTTTTGAGGTCTCTCGGGCGCGCCCATTCCCTAAAATCGACACTTGAAGCAATAGACGCAGTCGCCGATACAGGGTTTGATAATTTTTCGATAGACCTAATATTCGGGGCAAAAGGGCAGACGGAGGAAATGTGGCGCGCGGATCTCAGGCGCGCGGCCAAGTGCCCAGTGAACCATATAAGCGCCTACTGCCTCGAATTTGAAAACGGGACGTCGTTTTGCGGCGGCATTCCTGAAGGAGACGAGATTCAAAAACGCGAGCGCGAGGGTGATTTCTTTGAGATTGCAATGGACGAACTCCCCGCTCTTGGCTTCAAGCAATACGAGATATCCAACTACGCGCGCCCCGGAGGCGAGTGCCTGCACAACCTCTCCACATGGAATATGGCGCAGTGGGTAGGTATTGGCCCTTCGGCGGCCTCGCAATTCGGGGGGTTTAGATACAGAAACTCGCCGAATTTTTCAAAGTGGAAAAGCGGCGTGGAAAGCGGCAAATTCGCCCGCGAAGATATCGTCGTGCTCGACGACGAAGAAATGTTTTCAAGCGCGCTAATATTCGGGCTTAGAATGGGCGTTGGCGTCGATATGGATATTTTGGGAATGCGCTTTCCGCGCGCCGACAGGCAAAGATACAAAAAACCGCTCGAGTTTCTATCGTCTGAGGGGCTTATTGAGCGCGACGGCGCGCGCGTAAGGCTCACGAGGAGCGGCAAAATGCTCGCAGATTCAGTCGCTGTCGAACTATTATAAATAACGCGAAAAGTTTTAGGGCAAACCAATTCGGCTCAATTTGCCAAAGACAAAAAGTCCTCTATAAGAAATTTTATAAAAACGAAAAAATTCTTCGGGAAACAAGCCATCGCAATCTGCATTATAGGCTTTTTATAGTGGAAATTACCGGCAGGATTTTGGTCTGCTACTTTTTCTGATAAAATTTTTTTTGTTTTTGGCGCGCTTTTGCGGCTTTTCGCCAACGGTACGGGGGTTGTCGGCAATCTCGGCATCCGCAACGGGCGGCTTGCTTGTAAGAACATTGTAGAGGCACCATCCAAACAATGCCGTAAAAGATCCGACAGACAATATGAAAGTTATCCAGCCCCCGTATGTCATTGCAAGTTCTCCTTTGAAAGCTTGTCATACCTGCGCGATATCGACAGTATCATCGCATAAAACACATACAATGCCCCTATTATAACAATCGCCATTACCGCTACGGGATTCGCAGGCCTGCTGTCCGAGCCGAATATGTCAACTATATACGGGCTTATTTCCCCGTTGCCGATAATGCCAAATACGTCCTTGGCAAGCCACAACAAAAATATTCCAATAAGGAATACGGGCGTTATATATTTTATCACAAAAGCATAAAATTTTGGCAGGCGCATCTGGGAGCCTTCGTTTGCTAGCCTCATGCCCTTTTCCGCCCCGAAGTACCATGCAAACAGCACCGTTTGGACAATCGCAAACAGATATATCGCAACCTGCCCCATCCAGAAGTCGAAAGTATCCATAGCCTTCAACCCCTCCGAAAAATATACTACAAAACCCGATATGAAAAATGCCAATACCCCAAGCAGCAGAGTGGAAAACTTGCGTTTTATTTTTACAGCCTCCTCAATGAATGCCATGCTCGGCTGAAGCATGGAAAGCGAGCTTGTCACCGCCGCGAGGAATAGCAGGAAAAAGAACATAAATCCGAATATCCAGCCGAGCGGTATTTGCGCAAAAAACAGCGGCAAAACTTTAAATCCAAGATCGAACAAGCTAAGCCCCGCCCCCATCACGCCCGATATTCCGAAAAACGCGACCGCCGCCGGAACGGTAATCATGCCGCCGAGGCAAACCTCGCAAAATTCGTTCGCGCTGCACGAAGTCACCGAGCTTAGAACTATGTCGTCGCCGCGCTTCAAGTAGCTTGCGTAAGTCATAATTGCGCCGAATCCAATCGTAAGGCTGAAAAACACCTGACCTGCTGCGGCTATCCATATCGACGGATTCGAAAGCTGCTCCCACACTGAAATTCTGCGTATGCGCATTTTCTCGCCGCTTTTTTCCGAGGCTTTTACCTTCGCTTCAGCAGACGCCATTTCAATATCGCCAACAAGCCTCTGGGTCTCCACCCACTTGTCGCCTCGCTCCGTTTCAAGCACTACTTTTACGGGGTTCCACATAAATCCCAGCCCCTGGTTTATAGTGCGCTCCGGGTGCTCGGGCGTGACGTCCGAAAGGGTCATCATTCGCGCCACTATTATTATCGCAAGCACAATAAGCGTAGGCATCGCATACTTGCAAAACAGCTCAATGCCCTTTGACACGCCGCGGTAAATAAGCGTAAAATTCAATATGAACGATATAAGAAAATACACAAGCACGCCGCCAGCCCCGAATTTCAGCGAGCTTCCGTTCGCGCCCGCCCCGACAAAATCGGCAAAAAAGCCACCGGACTCCGCTATTGTCTTGAAGTCGAGCCTTCCGGATAGAAAGTTAAACGCGTATCCGAGGCACCACGCCTCTATATAGACGTAATAGCAAAATATAATCATCGTAAGCAGCGCGCCTACGACGCCGAAATACGCCATCTTTTTGCTTCTTCCGAAAAACCCCATTATTCCGGCCGGCGAATTATAGCCGTTTGCGCCGCCGTACCTGCCCATGGTCCATTCACATATCGCAATCGGAAGCCCAAGAATGAAAAAAGAAACTACATACGCCAGCATGAAAGAGGCCCCGCCGTACATCGCGACCTGCCCCGGAAATTTTAGGAAATTTCCAAGCCCCACGGCGCTCCCGGCAACTGCAAGTATCACGCCAAATCTCGAATTCCAACCCTCAGCCTTCATTTTTGTCTTCGGGCACTTCCACTCCCTCGGTTTTTAGGCCGTGGAATTTTCTGTATTCTATTGTCTGCCGCGCCCCCATGTAGGACTTCAACAGTTTCGGGTCGGTTTTTAACATATCAACCATTATCAAGCCGTCTATGCAGCTGCCGAACTCCGGATCCACATTGAAAGCAAGCAATTCGCCGTCGAGCTTCAAATAATGCTTAAGGAGCGTCGGTATGCCTTTGTTGTCAAATTCAATTTCAGAAACGAGCGCCGATATGTGCTCGATGTCGCTCGCGCAGCTCATGAGCGTCTGGCGGTCGACGTTTTTGAGTTTTAACTTCGGAGGCTTTTTAGCCTTCACGAACTTTGCAAGCTCCTCCGACGTCTTCTTTTCCGAGAGAAACTGCACTATCAAATCCTTTGATATGGAATTGTACTCGGTGCTAATGCTTACCGGGCCGTACAAGGTTCTGTACTGAGGGTGCCTATATAAATACTCCCCTATTCCCCTCCATAAAATCGCAAGTGTCGAGCGCTTTTTCTGGTATTCGCTTACGATAAACGACCTCCCCATTTCGAGCGCCGGAGCAATACGCTCTATGAGCTCAGGGCGAATCTTAAACAAAGTCGACGCGTAAAGTCCCTGCACGCCTATCGAATTTATTATTTTATCTGTGCGGCCAATGCGGTAAGCGCCGGCTATGCGCCTGTTTTCGGAGTCCCACATAAACATATGCAGGTAGTACTGGTCGAACTCGTCGTTGTCGAAACTCTTTCCGGTGCCTTCGCCAACCTCGCGGAAAGTTTTTTCGCGCAGCCTCCCAATTTCCACAAGCGTCCATTTTATCTGCCACGCCTCCGCGCAGTACACCGATATTTTCTCTCCGGACAACATTTTGCACGACTCCGGAAGCGCCGCTATTTCCCTTTCCATCTTTTCCGGGGCTATCGGCAGAATAAGCTCCTGCATTTCCTTTTTCGGGAAAAATCTCTCCATGCTTTTGCGGAAAGCGGAAATTTGCTGGGCGGAAGCCCTTGTGCCCTTCGTGCTCTTGCCGCCCAAAATATAGGAGTTTATCCTGAGCCACCCGGCGAGCTCCTCGTCTGTCTTAAACCCCGCTATTTTACGCGGGGGTATTGGCGAGCCGACCCTCATTCTGACGGGTTCCCGCCCGCCCGCTGCAAACATTTCGCGAATTAGCTGCGCTGTCCTAAGCCTCGGGTGCACTAATCCCGACAAATAAAAGAGCCACGAATTTCTCGCCTCAAAAAACACAGGCAGTATGGACGCGCCCGTGCGGCGGGCTATCTGAAATATATTAGTGTTCCATTCGGGGTCAGTTATACACCAATCGCCGGCGTGCAAGTAGGAAACCGTGCCCGACGGAAAGGTTCCCACGCAGCCGCCGTTTTTTAGATGTTTTACTATCTCCTTCATGGCGGACACATTTTGGGCGGTCGCCTTATTTCCCCCAAATGGGTTGACGGATATTGAACATTCGTTTATTTCGTCCATGGACGAAAGTAGCGAATTTAGAATCATTTTTGCGTCTTTGCGCACTCGCGTTAGAACCGCCCCGAGAATTATTCCGTCCACGCAGCCGAGGGGGTGGTTTGATACGACCACAAGCGGCCCCGTCTTCGGGATTTTGGCAATCTCGTCGGGATCCGCCTCGAAGCGTATTGAAAGCACGTCTATCGCGCGCTCGAAGAAATTTCGGCCGTCGTCCATCGAGTGGAGGCGCACATACGCCTCGTTAAGCCTCGACAGCCCGAAAAACGACTCAACCGGCCTCTCGACCAGCCCATATAGGCGCGACAGCAGCGGATTTTTTATTCCGGCGCGCAAATCTATAATCTTCTTCAAACCTTCGGGCATACGATTGAATAGTGGCGGATTCCTTCGGAAAAATCAATCCTCTTTGGATAATTTGTATTCGAAAGAATCTTTTAGAGCCTCCCAAGAAGCGACTATGATGTTGTCCGAAGCACCGACAGTCCCCCAGATTTCGCCCTTCGAGTCCTTTGACTCTATCATTACGCGGGTTATTGCGTTTGTACCCGCGCCGCTGTCTATTATGCGCACTTTGAAGTCGGTCAGATCCATCGACATTATCGACGGGAATTTTTTTACCAAAGCCTTACGCAACGCGAGGTCGAGGGCAGCGACAGGGCCGTGCGCCTCCGCAACAGTGTGCTCTATGTTGCCGTCTATTTCAAGCTTTACCGTCGCCTCGGACTTTGTCGTACCCGCAAGTTCATCGCGCTCGACTATCGCGCGGTAGCCGCGGACTTTAAAGTGGGGCTTGTATTTTTTTAAATATTTTGCGAGCAAAAGCCCGAAAGACGCATCGGCAGCCTCGTATTCGTACCCCCTAAATTCGAGTTCTTTGAGCTCGTCGAGAAATTCCTTTATGGCGGGGTCTTTTTGGTTCACGTCAAGCCCCATGTCCCTCGCCTTCATCATGACCGACGCCCTTCCCGACATATCGCTCACCAAAACCCTCGTTTTGTTTCCGACGAGCGACGGGTCGATGTGCTCGTAGCTGCGCTTTACCTTGTTCGCGGCGTCCGCATGCACCCCTCCCTTGTGCGCGAAGGACGAAGATCCGACGTACGGCAGGCGCGTATCGCTGCGCAAGTTCGCCATTTCATCGACAAACAGCGACAAGTCCCGGAGCTTTTTAAGATTCGCCGAGCACGAGAGTTCGCGGTTCATTTTTAGCGACAAATTGGGGATTATTGTGCAAAGGTTCGCGTTCCCGTTTCTCTCGCCGATTCCGTTGAGCGTGCCCTGCACCATGAGCGCGCCGTTTTCGACGCCTATGAGCGAAAGCGCAACGCCCAAACCGGAATCGTTGTGGCAGTGCACTCCCACGGGGGTGTCACCCATAAATTCCACAGTTTTGCGGACGATTTCCGCAAATTTGCCCATCATGGTTCCCCCGTTTGTGTCGCAGAGGCAGACGCATTCGGCGCCGCCTCTTTTTGCGGCGGCGAGCGTTTGGAGGGCGTATTCAGGGTTATCCGCATACCCGTCGAAATAATGCTCGGCGTCGTATATTACTTTTACTCCCTTACTGACGAGATACGCCACGCTTTCCTCTATCATTTTAAGGTTTTCCTCGGGGGTGGTCTTTATTACCTCGGTGACATGCAAAAGCCACGTCTTCCCGAATATCGTGACGTACGGAGTGCCGGCCTCGAGAAGCAAAGCTATCTGCGGGTCCTCGGAGACTTTTATGTTGGCGCGGCGGGTCGAGCCGAACGCCGCTATTTTCGCGTGCTTTAAGCGCAGGTTTTTAGCCTGCTCGAAAAACGCCATATCGCGAGGGTTGGAACCCGGCCATCCACCCTCTATGAAGTCGATTCCAAAGCTGTCCATCTTCTCGGCGAGCCTGAGTTTCGCCGCGACCGAGAGGGATATGCCCTCGCATTGGGTTCCGTCTCTTAATGTTGTGTCGTATATAAAAATTTTTTTCATTTTTTAATTATTTTACAGTTGAACGCTATCGCGCCTAAGCCAGAAATTACCCTTGCGCCCGGCCGCATTCGCGGACGGGCTATCTAATGCCGTTTGAGCAGATGAAATCCCGTATCTTTTGGGTATCGGCGGGCATTAGGTATTTTTTGATTTCCTCTTTTTTCAATTTTTCAAGTATTTCTGATTTCGGAGAAAATCCGAGCGATTTCTCTATCAAATCCGGGAATTTCGCGGGGTGCGCCGTCGAGAGGACGACCGTGGGCGAATCCGGCAAATCTTTAAACGCGCACGCCGTGTGTGGGTCAATCACAGTGGAATACTTTTCCCACACGCGCCTGATTGCGGCGGGAATTTCGCTGTCCGTCATTTTTGAGGCCGAAAAATTCCCCGACTTGAAATCGTCGAAAACCCACTTCCCGCTCTTAGAGAACTCCGCCATTATCGAGCGAACCTTCCCGCAGTCTCCGTTCTCTGAAAAATATATGAACCTCTCGAAGTTGGAAGCCACTTGAATGTCCATAGACGGCGCATAGCTTGGCATTACTTTTGATACCTCGTAAACACCGGTGTTAAAAAGGCGGTATAAAATGTCGTTTTGATTGGTCGCCACCCGGAATCCGCCGCAAGCCATGCCGCACTTCCAAGCCATCCAGCCTGCGAGAACATTCCCAAAGTTTCCGGTTGGAACGGCAAATACCGCGCTTTCACGGACTGACTCCGGAAGTTTTAACCATGCGTATATGTAATAGACGCACTGGGCTAGCACGCGCGCTAGGTTTATGGAATTTACCGCCGAAAGGCTCCACTCGGCCTTAAAATTCGTGTCCCCGAAGATGCGTTTTACTATCGCCTGGGCGTCGTCAAACGTTCCGTCTATTGCTATCGGAAATACGTTGGACGCCCCTGTGCAAGTCATCTGCCTCTCCTGCAACGGCGATATTCTGCCCTCCGGATACAATATGAAAATATTTACGCCCTTTTTTCCGAGAAGCCCGTTTATGGCGGCGCTGCCCGTATCGCCGCTTGTCGCCCCCAATACGTTCATCTTGCGCGAGGACTTCGAGAGCATATACTCGTATAAATTGCCTAGAAATTGGAGGGCAAAGTCCTTGAATGCAAGAGTCGGGCCGTGGTAGAGCTCGAGTAGCCAAAGAGAATCGTCCAGCTTTCTCAGCGGCGCAATCGCGGGGTCGTCAAATTTTTTGTACGAGCAGTCGACGATTTTCTTCAAGTCTCCATCAGGAATATCTTCTGAAAAAAGCCTCAAAAATTCAAAGCACAAATCCGGATAAGAAAGCCCTTCCCAGCCTTTCAAAAGGCCGGAAATATCGGGCATATTTTCGGGAACGTAAAGGCCTCCGTCAGGCGCAAGGCCCTCGGCTACGGCTTCGAGAAACGTTAGTTTGCGGCTTTCGCCGCAGGTGCTCGTGAATTTCATTTTATATTTCCGACAGTATTGTTTTTCGCTCTTGCCATTTTACAACCCGCGGCGATTCGGACGCCGTCCGCGCGCGAATTGATTTATATCTATCATTTTTCAAAAGGTACTTTATCCGAATTTTTATCCGCCTTTCAAATATTTTATGCAAAATCTTCTGTCTTGTTTGCATTTATATCGCATTGCGGGCATTTTTATTTAGAGCGCAAGCCAAAACCTGCGAATTTTTCTATGTTCGGCAAGCGCCATTCCGCCGTCTATCCCCTAAAATAATTCTACATTTGACCCGCATTTTTTATCTGGTGGAAAGCCTTTTGCGCGGAGGCTGGAGCCTGCGAAAGCCCAATGCAATAAAGTCCGCCGCCAAAATTATTTTTTTTCGCGCGTTTATGCCTTCCGAATATTTTTGTATTTTAGAAAACCTCCCTGATAATAAACCGCAATATACTCTCTACCCAAGCCATCATTTCATTTGGCTGCCGCATGCGCCGACAATCCAAAAAGTTTTGCAAAAAAAAACATTTGCCGTTTTGCCGCACCATTCAATTCTTAAATTTATCTTTCCCATACGGCAGGTGCATTATTAAAGATTCTTTTTGCTTACGATATGCCCAATTACACCCGGCATTTGCAGTCGTATGCTCGCCTAAAAAAAAGCCTTCTTTTTCCACACTCTCCATCTTTTCCTAAAAAAAGCGCCAAACCTTGCGGCGCGTATTTTTTATAAGAAACGCTTTTTTTTATTATGTGCAATATCGCCCGATAGATAAACTCCCTTTATGTCGGCTTTTGCCCTTCGTTGAAATAAAAGTATCGCGCAAAATTGTCCGAGGTATAAAACTCCCATTTCGGTCTGCTTTTGCCCTTGGCTGGATTTGAACGTGTGCGCTAAATTGTCCGCAATATAAAACTCCCATTCGGTCGGCTTTTGTAATTAGTTTAAAATGAACTCGTCGCGCAACATCACCCTATATATAAAAACTCCATTTCAGAGCCTCTTTGCCAATGCCTCCCTATATTGACGCGGCATTTTATAAATCGCCACCCTTTTCGGAAATCCGCAAAGTTTTTTATTTGCGCCGCTATGCACGCCTTTACCAAAGCGGATTTAATAGGCTACCGGACTAACGCCGGAGGGCACTCCTTCCGTGCGCCTCCCGTTCAATCCCGCGCAGGTTCAGCTCAAAATTTTCCGCCTTGCGCCGCGCAACCCCCGGGAAATTTTTTCGGCGGACAAAGCCCCTTATGCCTTAAAAATTTCCTTTAAAAAGCGCGCGGCGCGCCCGCCGATATAAAAGAGCTATTTGTCGAGACCGAATGCCGCATGGAGGGCATTCGCAGCCTTGTCGGCGTCTTTAAGGTCGATTCCCACCGATATTTTTATCTCGCTCGTTGTGATGAGCTGCACGTTTATATCGTTGTCGGCGAGGGCGCGGAAGAATTTCGCGGCAACTCCGCTGTGGGAGCGCATGCCTGTCCCGATTACCGACACTTTTGCAATATCGCCGGTAAGCTGTGCCGACGCGCCGTCGAAAGTAGAGCAGAATTTATCGAGCAGGCTTTCCGCCTTTGCTGCGTCGTCTTTTGAGACTGTAAAAGTGAGATTCGCCAATCCTTCCCTCCCGATATTCTGGACAATCATATCCACGAGGATTCCCGCCTCGCCGAGTTCGCGGAAGATTTCCGCTGCGGCTCCCGGCTTGTCGGGTATGTTTCTGACAGTCACTTTTGTCTGGTTCTTATCTACGGCGACGCCCGTTATTACGACGTCCTCCATTGATGGCACTTCTGATTTCACGATTGTTCCGGGTTCGTTATTAAAACTCGATCTTACTTCAAATACAACTCCGTGCTTCTGCGCGAATTCCACCGAGCGGGCCTGCATGACCTTCGAGCCGAGGGACGCCATTTCGAGAAGCTCCTCGTACGACATTTCTGGAATTTTTTTCGCGTTTTTTACTATGCGCGGGTCGGCAGTGTAAACTCCGCTGACGTCGGTGTATATTTGGCATACGTCCGCCTTCATCGCCGCCGCGAGCGCTATTGCCGACAGGTCGCTGCCGCCGCGCCCGAGGGTCGTAACGTTTCCGTCGCCGTCCACCCCTTGGAAGCCCGCGACTATTACAACCTTGCCCTCGTCGAGGCATTTTTTTATGTCGCCGCCGGTGATTTCGACAATCCTTGCGCGTGTATGGGCGAAGTCCGTATGTATTCCAGCTTGGGCTCCCGTGCGGGAAACCGCCTTTACGCCGAGAGAGTGGAGAGCCATTGCCGTCAGCGCTATCGTCTCCTGCTCGCCGACCGCGAGGAGCATATCCATTTCCCTTTCGTCGGGCATTGCATTTAGTGTTTTTGCGCGCGCAATTAAATCGTTAGTCACGCCGCTTCTGGCCGAAACCACAACTATTACCTTGTGCCCGTCGTCGACAAAAGTTTTGATTCTCTTGGCGACGTTGAGAATTTTATCGGTGTTGCCGACGGACGTCCCGCCGTATTTTTGCACGATTAATGACATTTTTACGCCTTTTATAATATTAGCTCAAAAAATCAAATTTTTAAGCGGAAATGATGAAACTGTACGCGCGTTAGTCAATAATATTTATCCCGCAGCGAATATGCCCGCCTTGCAAAATCGGCGCAAGCGCGAACGGAATATATTGCAGCCTTTTGCCGTCGCAACTGCGGTAAAGTGGGATTTTTAACGCTAATCGGAAACTGTGTACAAAGACGGGTCTATTCCCTGCAAAAAGCGGCTTGGTTCGCGCATCTCAAAATTTCCGCCCATTACGCTCACCCGCGGATAAGATATTACAAGATAATCCATAGCGCGCGTCGCGGCAACGTAAAACAGCCTGCGCTCCTCGTCCACATCGCCGTCTTCTATGCTCCTTTTTGTGGGGAAAAGCCCGTCGGCCGCGCTTATTAAAAAGACTACGGGAAATTCAAGACCCTTTGCCTGGTGAACTGTCATCAACCTCACCCTGTCGGTACCGCCCGACTGTTCCCCCTCCTCCGCCTCGGATATTTCAAGAGTGACGTTTGCGAGAAAATCTTCCATATTCGAGTATCTCGAAGCGTATTCAAAGAGCGAATCGAAGTCTTCGCAGCGCTCCTGCCAATCCTCGTAAATGGTCTTCATGGCATCTTTGTACCAACCCGAGCATGCGAGCTTCACGGCCTTCTGCGGAGACGACGGAGGTTCGTCAGTCTTCCCTGCTACGGCAGGCTCCACACTCTTTTTCGGCGCGCCCGAAAGCTCGTCGAGAAAATCCGCCTGTGAAAATCCCTCCGCACTCTCGGCTTTTCCCGCCGCTCCGTGCATGGATTCCGCCATTTTTGCGATTTTTGCAATGTCGCCTACCGCCTCGGCAAATATGTCGCGCGCCGCGCTTGGAACTTTCGACAAGACGCTTTTATTTAGCAGGGCGTCAAAAAATCCTATATTTTTCTTTTCGGCAAGCGCGCGCGCAGTAGAGAAAATTTTAAGGGCGGTCTTGTCGCCGACTTTCGGCAAAAACTTAACCACTCTGGTAAACGATACGCTATCCGATGGATTTGCCGCAAATTTAAGCTGCGCAACGACGTCTTTTACATGCGCCTGCTCGAAAAATTTAAGGCCGCTTGTCATTGCAAACGGTATGGTTCTCTGCTGCAGTTGCAGCTGCATATCCATAGCCTGGAAGTGCGATCTGTACAATACGGCGATGTCTGAATATTTGCACCTTTGGGCGGAAACGAGCTCCGATATGGCGTCGCACACTCTCCTCGCCTGAGACACCCCGTCCATAGTGCGCATTACAAAGGGCTTCTCAAAGCCTCCGCGCGCAGGAATGAGCGTCTTTCGGTATGCCTCGTCTGAGCCCATTTCCGCCAATATTGAATTGGCGAACGCGAGTATTTGCGGGGTACTTCTGTAATTGCGCTCTATTTTATATATAAAAGCCGATGGATAGCGCTCCCTGAATCCGAGAATGTTTCCTATTTCAGCCCCGCGCCAAGAATATATGCACTGTGCGTCGTCGCCAACAGCGCTTATCCGCCCGCGCGAGGCGAGAAGGTCGAGTATGTCGGACTGCAATTTATTGGTGTCCTGATATTCGTCCACCAGAATATTCTTAAAGCGCGAGGAATATTTTTCGAGAATATCGGGGTTGTCGCGCAATAAAAAGTACCAAAGCTCTAGCAAATCGTCGAAATCGCACGAATTTGCCGCCCGCTTTTTATCGGCGTAATATTCGGCAATCTCCTCTATTTCACTATACGGCGATTCCAGCCAGGAGAACCGTTCCGCCATGGCGTCGCGAATTGCAGTGCGCGTGTTTCTTGCGTAGCTTATTATTTCCCGCAAAAGCTTTGGGCGCGGATTTGCCTTGTCAGCAAAATACGACGGAAAAATTTCGTTCACCGAATTTTTTATAAGAGTCTCCGAATCGTCGGAGTCCAGTATCGTAAAATTCGGCGAAAGCCCGGCGGCTTCGGCCTCTATCCTCAAAAACCTGTTCCCGACCGAGTGGAAAGTTCCGCCCCAGAACTCCGACTCCCTAACCCCCGTAAGCGAATGTATGCGCGCGAGCATCTGCCCCGCCGCCTTGTTTGTGAACGTAAGCAACAGAATTTCCCGCGGGGAAATTCCGCACTCCGAGATGAGCCACGCCACCCTGTAAGTCAGCGTGCGCGTCTTTCCCGAGCCCGCCCCCGCGAGGACGAGAGCCGGCCTGTCGCACGGCGAAGTGACCGCCGCGAGCTGGTCGGGATTCAATTCCCCTTCAAAATCTATGTCGAATCTATGCACTTAAAAAAATTTCGGGCGCTGAGCTTACGCGCCCGATAAACGCCGCATTAACAATTAAGCCGCCAAACGCCCTCAGCCCTCGAGAGAGAGCAAATATCTCAGCGCCGCCGAGTATCCGAATATTCCAAGACCCGCAACCGACCCTGCGCACACGGGCGCCGTCAGCGACGTGTGCCTGAAATCCTCGCGCTTTGCGATGTTTGAGATGTGCACCTCTACAAAAGTCATTCCGGAACCCGCAATGCAGTCGCGCAAGGCGACGCTCGTATGCGTAAACGCGCCGGGATTTATTATGCCATATTTCACGCCGGAATCCGCAAGCTCGTATATTTTATCGACTATCTCACCCTCGTGGTTCGACTGGAAGTCGATTATCTCCGCGCCGAGTTTTTCAGCCTCCGCACGCAAGGCGGAAGTTATGTCGGCAAGGGTGGTTGTTCCGTATATTTGAGGTTCGCGCCTGCCGAGCCTGTCGAGGTTCACTCCATTTATTAAAGCTATTTTTTTCATTTTTATTTTGCGGAATTTTTAAACGCTTTGAGGGCGCATTAGAAGAAAAAAATCACAAAGGATTGTTCATTTCAATAAAGCTGCACGTTAAGCCGAACTCTTTTGCGACCAACTCGCCGAGCGCCATTACGCCGAAACGCTCTGTGGCGTAATGCCCGCAAGGGTAAAGGTTAAGGTTCAGTTCCTGCGCGACTGTAAAATGGTATTGGGAAAGCTCCCCACACACGAGCGTATCGACTCCGAGCTCTGGCAGTTTGCCGACGCAGTCTCCGCTCCCGCCAGAACATATCGCGACTTTCTTCGGCTCGCGCGAGCCGAATCTCACAGCCTTAAAAGTCTCGGGAAAGAGCGCGGAAAGCCGCCTTTCAAGCTCCTCGCGCCCGCCTTTCGGGGCAGCGGCAAGCACGCCTATCTCGCGCCCGTAATATTCAAAACAGGAAGAAATTGCGCGCAATTTTAGAGCCTTTGCAATAAGTGCGTTGTTGCCTATTTGCGGGTGGGCGTCGAGCGGCAAGTGGCACGCGTAAACTGCCATATCAGAGTCCACGAGAGTTTTTATTTTATCGTAATTTCCGCCCGTAAACGGTATCGGGGGGCTCCAAAACATTCCGTGGTGGGCTATCAGCAAATCCGCCCCCATATGCGCGGCAACTTTTATTTCACCAAGCCCGGCGTCGACAGCGGAGGCTATCGCAGTCACCTTTCCGCTGTTGGAACATTGCAGGCCGTTTTTTGCGCCGTCGTAGTCCTTAAAATCGCCTACTCCCAAATACGAATTTATGAACGCAACAACGTCTTCAAGCTCGGCGCACTTATTTTTTCCCTTATCGTTTTTCATCTGACTTTTTACTACGGTTTTTGAAAGCCAAGGTCAAGCGTTCTATCACGCGCGCGACATGTCGAATTTGCGAAATTCGCAAGTAGAGAAATCAAAAATTTTAAATTCGCCGAATTTTAAAGGCACTGCTTTTGAAATATGCCCTATTGCGGCCGCCGCAGCCCACACCCCAGCAAGGTGCGCAGCCGGCGGGAAAATCGGAAGCGCCCTCGCGCCTTCCGAAAATGCGGACGCATCGGCCCCTGCGTATTTGCCGAGGTAAAACCCGCCCCCAAACGCCGCATTCTGCGCTACATACCCCTGCGCCGACGCGAAAATTTCCGGCTTGCCAGCGCGCTCGCAAACTGTTGAAACAACCCCGCGGGAACGGAAAGAATCGGTTGCGTCTATGCATATGGAGGCTGATTCCACAAGCGCGCAAAATTCTGCGGAGTCTTCAAAAAATCTCGCATAATAGGAAATCTCGCAGTCCGGATTTAGGGTTGAGAGGGCGTCGGCCGCGGCGCGCGCCTTCATTGCGCCTATTTGCCCGGGCGAATAGAGCGTCTGGCGGTGCAGATTGCTTCCGGTCACAATGTCGCCGTCGACTATTGCAATTTTTCCGATTCCGGAAGCCGCGAGCAGCGGCAGCGCGCCGCAGCCGACTCCCCCCGCGCCGACTACCAAGACGAGCGACTCGCTAAGCGCCGTCTGCCCTTCCGCTCCGAATCCCGGAAGCGCCATTTGGCGCGCGTATCTTTCAAAATGGGTCATTTAGCCTACCGTCATACATTCAGCATATCGCGGCGATTTCAGCCACCTGCTACAATTTCCATTACCTCAATAGTATCGCCGTCGCGCAGGCGCACTTCGGCAAAGGTCTCGTAGCGCATAGGATTTAGATTGTGTTCCACTACGCACCTGCGCGGATTCGCGCCGGTGGACTCTATAAATTCGGCTATCGTTAGCCCGTCCTCAACCGCGTATTCCTTCCCGTTTGCCTTTATTTTAATCTTGGACATGCATAAAATTTCCGATTAAGGCGCCCCTTTGGCAAGCATAAACGCCTTTTATGTTTACAAACATATCCATAAAATATTAGTTTTAGCCTATGAATTTAAAATCAATTTGCGGCATTTCCGCCCTCGCGCTTACATTTGCATTTGCCCGCGCCGACGACCCTTTGAGATTTTACGCGTCTTTTGACGGCGGATTTGTTCCCGAAATTGCCCTTGACGGAACAAAGGTAATCAAAATTCCGGAACCCGCCCCGCTAAAAATTGAAGGCAAATACGGCGGCGCGCTCGCCTTCCGCCAAAACTCGGGCGTAGGTGACCTCTGGTACTCCCTCGGCTCGGCTATGCCGGACAGCGGCTGGACGGTAAGTTTTTGGATAAACCCCGACAAAACCAGAAGCGGAGACAAACACCGTTCCGTCTTCCGGACAAATTTTGGCTGGAACTCCGGAAACGTCTATGTGCAGTTTGACAGATGGGGGAAGCTGAACGCCACATACATTGACGAAAACAAAAACTACAAAGGACTCGACGTGAGCGAATCCTCCTTTCCCGCAGGCGAATGGACACATGCGGCACTCGTCTACGACGGCAAGGGAATGAAGCTTTTTATCAACGGCAACGAAGCCGTATACAACCGCAACGAGGGCGGCAAAATCGGCGCCCCGCAGCGCGAGCTTGAAGTAGGGGCAATGACGTATTCCGCCTCCGACCAGCTCGACGGCGGAATCGACGAATTCAAAATCTACAACCTCCCCCTCTCATTGCCCGAGATAGCCGAAGCCATGAATTCCACGCCGGGGAAAAAGCGCACGGACGCCTTTTTATACGTACCCTTTGAAGGGAAAATCGACCCGCGCGAGGGCGCCTCATTCCAGTCTGCGGAAACAATTTTCACTGCGGGCAGGTTTGGCAAAGGCATAAAAATGTCCCGCCACGGGTACGACCGCAAGGCTGTCGCAAGCCTCACGGAAGTTTCCGGAATGTCGGCGCACGCGCAATCGTACATGTTTTTCTTTATTCCCGACTGGGACGGAAGCAGCGACAAGGGTATCCACGGCTTGCTCGACGGCAATTCCGGCTCGCTAAATTTCTCGATAATAAAAAGCGGAAGCGAAGCGGTATTTGAGCTCTCGGCAGGCGGGAAATCCGATAAAATATCGCTGCCCGCCTCCATTTTTAAAAAGGGTGAAAGCTCCAAAATATGCTTTGGTTTCGACTTCAAATCAAAAAAATTCTACGCCTCGATTGATTCCCAGAAAGAGGAAAAAAACCTATCCTTTGACGCCCCAAGCGACATGGGAGCAGGCCGCATTATAATCGGCGACACTCGCGGCTCCGACACATATTCAAAAACGCAGGCCGAAGGCGTAATCGACGAATTAACCGCCTGCCCCGACTACCTCGACCCCTCCATGCTCTCAAAAGTGAGAAAGGCCCAGTCTAAGAAATCCGCCGCCGCCCGAAGCGCCAAGCTTAAGATTGACAAGCTGAGGGATTCCGAGCTTCCCATTTGGGATTTGAACGGCGCCGAAACCGAAAATACCCCCACCCGCCGCAAAATTGTCCTCAACGCCCTATGGCGGCTTATCCTTCCCGCCTCGGGAGATGCCGGCCCCTACTACCTCGCAGTGCCCGGACGCTTCAGCGGCTGGGAAAACGGCCACTCCGACGCGGAATTCCGCCTGCGCGACAAAAACCTAAAAAAGCTTCA
The DNA here is from genome assembly GCA_900545705.1 of uncultured Opitutales bacterium. Taxonomy (GTDB): domain Bacteria; phylum Verrucomicrobiota; class Verrucomicrobiia; order Opitutales; family Intestinicryptomonadaceae; genus Merdousia. Next base: position 40,940 of record URAK01000011.1, read on the forward strand.
TTCGAGAATAAAAATAGGCGGAAAACCGCTGCACGAATTCACCGAATACTTTTTGGAGCGCGCGTTTATCGCGGACAAAAGCTGGCGCGGGAACGATGTTTCTTTGACGTTCGGCGAATTCGGAATGTCGCAGAGCGCGGAAGTGTATATTAACGGGAAAAAAGTCGCCGAATTTTCGGACGGGTTCGACAACGAAATTGTCCTCGACGACTCCGACCTGCGCTACGGAGACTGGAACTTTATAACTGTAAAGCTGGACGACGAAGGCGGCCGATGGAATTGGCGCGGAATAAAAAGCGACGTTTTTCTAGAAGTAAAACCAAAGACAAAAATAATGTTCCCAGCCGTAAGAACATTTGTTAAAGACGGGAAAATCATATTTGAAGCCACTGTTAAAAACAATACAGGCAAGGGCGAAAAGTTTGCCCTCAGCGCTATAGTCGAAGGCGAAAACGCGCCGGCAGATTTAAAAAGCGAGCTCGTTGAAATTCCGGCAGGCGCCGAAAGAAAAATCTCATTTTCCGCGCCGTGGAAAAACGCAAAACTTTGGGACGTTGACTCCCCGTACATGTACTCCTGCCGAATGGAGCTCCTCGACAAAGACGGGAAAGTCGAGGACTCCGCACAGCCATTTAAATTCGGATTTAGGTCTTTTGAAATAGTCGGCAAAGACTACGTATTAAACGGCAAAAAAATCCACCTCTTCAACCACGACTCATGGGGCAACTGCACCGCGACCTACGAAGAGGCGCTAAAAACCGCAAAAACCTTAAAATCGCTCGGGTACAACTCGGCGCGCGGGCTATTCCCGGTGGACGCGAAAGACTCTCGCTTTGAAAACATCATAAGGGCATGCGATGAGGAGGGGATCCTTCTATTTGTTTGTTTAAAAGGCGTCACAGCCAAAAGCTACACGCTATGGAACGATTCCAAAACCCGCGTCCAGCTTGAAAAATACATGGCGTCCGCTATACGCAAATGGCGCAACCACCCCTCCAACGTAATGTATTTTCTGTCGACAAATTTTCTCGGCTACGGGCTTGACTACCACCCGCTGAAAATGGCCGACGGCTATCTGCCCTCGGGCGACAAAAAACGCAAGGCGCAAGTCTGCCTCAACGGAGTTGAAATAATGCGAAAGTACGACCCCGACCGCCCATACTTTTTTCAGGCTGGCGGAAATTTTGGCGAGGTTATAACGAGCAACGCCTATTTCTGCTGGTGGCCGCAAACCGAGAAAAACGCGTGGCCGCAGGAATGGTCTAAAATAGGCAAAAAGCCCCTGCATATAATAGAGACCTCCTTCCCTTACGTTAACAGCTACTTCGGCATGGACAGATTCGGAGGCAACAAGCCGCTTTTTGTGTACGAAAATGCCGCCCGGTACTTTGGCAGCGACGCGTACAAATCCCCCGACCCCGACTTGCTCGAACAGACGGCAATATCGGCAAAAGGCGGCGACGCGCGCACATTCCACGACATCGGCATTCTGCAAAAAATAAAATCCCGAATAATTTCTGAGACCATAAAATATTGGAGAGGCTTCGACATGTCAGGCATTTCCCCGTTTGCGGAACTGTACTTCGCCTTTGCGAGGCACGCAAGCCCCCGCCTTTGGTACGAAACAAAAAATATCGAGCTCGACCAAAAGGATTTTAGAAGCGAAGGCGTCCACCCCGACGTAATAAAAATGCCTTACCTAAAAGAATTCGACCAGGAAAAGCCCCTGCCCGCAAGCGAAGCCCTGAAAAGCGCCCTCGCCCCGTTTAAGGTTTTTATAGGGGGCACGAAAGAGGAGCCTGCGGACCAGTCGGCAAACTACTTTGAAGGCTCGAACGTATCGAGGCTCGCTACGGTAATCAACGACACGCGCAAAGACGCCCTCGCAAAAATCTCATGGTCGGCATTCGGCAGTGACGGCGCTAAAATCGCTGAAAACTCGCAAACACTAAAACTCGCTCCCGCGGAAGTCGCGCACATTCCGATAGAGTTTAAACTTCCGCAATCAAAAACAGACGGGGAATATTTTGTAAAGCTCTCGGCCGAAACCGACACAGGCATGCGCGCTGAGGACGAAATAAAAATAAAATCTTTTGCAAGGCAAGATGAAAAATCCGCCGTGCGCTGCGCGCTGTTCGGCTCGAATAAAGAAAGCGCAGACGCGCTCTCGGCATGCGGGGTTGAATTTTCGAACGCATTGCAGTCGGGCCTCGACGGGATAGATGTGCTAGTCGTAGCGCGCGACTGCCTCGACGATAAATTCTTTAAGTTCGCCTCCGAAAACTCTCTCGCCAAGCGCGTCAACTCCGGAAAGCTTTCTGTGCTTGTCCTCGAGCAAAAACCGGAACTTTTAAAGCGCGTTGGCCTTAAAGCTGCCGCGATATATTCGCGAAACGCTTTCCCCACATCTCTTCCGCTTCCACAAGGGCTTTCGGCCGAAGATTTCTCTAATTGGAAAGGCGACGGCACGCACGCGCCGTCAAAGCCGATTCCCGAAATTTCAGTCGAGCGCGAGAACAATGTTCCAAGCCCGTTTTGGCATTGGAAAAACTTAAACACGGTATCGTCGTACCCGATACTTAGGCCTGCGCTCGGAAACTATAAAATATCGCTCGCATGCGGAATGGACCTTGCATACTCGCCTCTATTTTTCATTTCGTCCGGGAAGGGATTTGTTGCATTCTGCCAACTTGAAGTCAGCGGAAGATGCGAAGAGCCCGCAGCTCTTAGAATATTGAGAGCCACTATAGACGCCCTGCCGAAAATGCGGGCGCCCGCCGCCTCCGCAAAATTTGTTGATTCTTCAAATTTATCTGCAAGCGAACTAGCAGCAAGAATTTCAAACGGGGGAGTCGCCGTCATCGACAATTTGGACGAAAAAACCGCTGCGGCTTTGAATATAACCATCGGAGCTCCGAAGAAAATTTCCTCCTTTGAGCTTCTCGGAAAAGCGAAAAAATACTGGAACGCGCTCGACGCGCGCGACACCTTTTTAAGGGTGCCGCAGGAAATGGGCGACATTGGCGGTGACGCCGTAGTTGCGCTTACGAATCCTGCATTCGCCGCCGAAAAGCGCATCGGAGCCGGGAAAATAATACTCTTAAACTTCCCGAAAGAACCTTTAAAATACGAAATAGAAGCTGGGCAAAAACTCGGCGCGGGTTCGTCCCACATCTGGAGCGCGCTCGCGCTAAGAAGCAGATTCATTCAGATGAAAAACCTCGCAGAGGCGGAGCTTGGCAAACAATTCCCGAAATTCGCAGACCGTCTTGAAAATCCCGAAGCCGCTTTTAACGAAAGCCCGCACTTCCCATACACGACGGATCCATTCCCGCTTTATGATACGGAATCGCACATAAGGTGGTAATCTCAAAAAATTCCGCCGCGCTTGTGCGACGGTTTTCGTTAGAGCCTTATCCGCCCTAAATTTGATTTTCCGCCGCGCGGAGTTGCGCACATTCTTTGCGCGGAAAATCCATTTGCGTTATAATTCTTACGGGATTTATCGAATTGGCGCATTTTCATTTGAAACATACTCTGCGCTAAATTTATGCATGTTCCGCCGCGGAAAGACTTATGCACGACCCACCGCGGGAGGTCGCAGCATGCGCTGCGCGTTGAGTTTTTTATATCTCTGCTGTCATTGCCGATGCAATGTTTTTGGCGAACTTGCCCGCCTTTGCTTTGAAATGTTGCCGTGTCCCGCGCCTCCGCAAAAATAAAGGGCATACTTAAGCTTAGCTATATTTACGTTTCCATAAATGCAGTTTTATGGAAGTCGATTTTTTCGGATAAACATATTCAATAAAATAATTTTGACGAGTAGGCGCAAAAAAAACAAACGCGGCGTAAAGCGCAACATCTACCGCTTGCTACACGAGAACGCATCCAAAGAAAATTCCGCAAGAGAGCGGCAGTTTATTTACAGTCATCATTTTTTGGATTTATGGCACTGCGGATTTTATTTCCCCGCAACAGGTTTCTGTTTCACCCGCGGAAGTTGGGAAATTTTCCAAGAGGCCATTTCAAAGTCGTTGAATCTATAAGGCCTCAGCGCGCCTTCAGATATTTTTTTGAGCTTTTTTGAATATGCGGCATTCAGCCTTGAATCTTCCGCAGAAAGATACGTTAGCAACTGCGCGGCCTCACCCATGTACGATGGAATGCGGGAATCTACATATATGATAGGTCTCGCCACTCCAGACAATGCAGACGCATGAGAGTTTACCGCCCAAAGTCCAGACTCCGACATAAACAGCCCGTCCAGTTCATCGAATAATATTCTGCACAAAACAATATATTTGTTCTCGCCTGTCGCCGCATGCATATCCGCAAACGCCCCTCCCGCAAACGCGTATGTCCGCGCGGACGATTGAGACCTCACAGCCACGCTCGATACGGACGGCAGCTGATAAGAAGTTTTCAAGAGAAATTCGATATACCCGCAAATTCTCTCCGCGCCTTCGAGATGCGCTCTGCGCTTAAAGCGCGAATAGGCAAGAGCCAATACCTGGGCCGCCAACGCATTCTCGGCAGTCACTGCGTCGCGCCCGTCTTCCATCATGCGTCCGTCGGGCTTTGTCATAAAAAGCAATTCGTCCGCAAACCGAATTAGCTTCTCATCGCCGATTCCGCTTTTTGTGGGCATTTCCAAAAGGGCCCTTGCTATCAGCAGGCGCTCCACGAGCGCGCGAGGCTCTGTGAACATTTTTATGAGCATTTCGCGGGCATTGTCCTCCGCACGCCCCGCGCTTTCTAGCTCCGGGAATGCGGAAAATATCCCAGCAGCCAAGCGCGCGTTTTCGGTGACGATTGCCACGGGAATATCCGATACATCGCCGCCGAAAAATTTTTCAAGCTTAGCAGACTCAAATTTCCAGTCCAAACCGTCTGCGAGCAAGTCCGAAGCATATTCATAATCTGCCCGCCCGTCTTCCACGGTTGACAGTCTCGCAAGATTGCCTTCAGCGGCCCGCAAGCCTGCGGGGTCGTCGCGCAAGATTCCGGCAGCCGCAACAGCCGCCTCAGCCGCAGATGGAATGCCGCGCGCAGCGTCTCCGCCAAGGTTAGAAGTCAGATAGATAGGGGCAAACCTCGCGGACAAGATACCGCCTTTTATGGGAGCGAAATTTCCAGTGCCACGCTCGTATACGCTTTGCAGAACTCTAAAATCTGCCGGATATCTGTCGGGATCAAGGCAAGTAATATAGAAACTATTGCCAAGAAGTTTTTCAAGATGCCCGTCAGCCTTAAAATCATGTTCTCTCCCGACGGTAAAAAATATAAGTTTTCCGTCGCGGCGCGCGCACATTGCAAGTTCGTTTCCCCAATCGTAATGGGCCTTCCCTTTCATATCCGCAAGGCGCAAAGTTTCTGAAAATAAGCCGCCCGCTCCTATTTCGCGCATGAGAGACACAAACACTGAAAGCGCCAAAACTAAGCATAGAGTCGCAAGGCAAAATATCAGTGTCCTTCTGAATCTTCTCACAGCTTAATTTGACAATTAATTAGCTTTTTTGTGCGCTATTTTTTCATTTTTGCCAAAATGCCTTTAACACTGAAAGCGCGCATGCGGCTGCGGTGTCGCACTTCATTACGTTGTCCCCAAGTTTCACGGGAATAAATCCGGCTCTCTCCGCGGCATCGTACTCGGCGTCCGACAAGTCGCCCTCGGGCCCTATCAAAACACACGCGCTTTTCGCAAAATCAACACCGGCGGATGTCAGAACTTTATATATCGGCAATGCGTTTGCCCTGAGGCTCGCCACTAGCTTTACTCCAAATCCCCCGCTATTTGAAAGAAAATCTGATAAATCCGAAACAAGCGGCATTTCAAACTTTGACAGGTTTGACGACTGCTTTATGGCCTCCACATATTTTTCAAACCACTTTGCGGATTTTTTTTCTGCGTCGGCACGCCCTATCCGCACTACTGACCTGCAAGACATTAGCGGATATATTCCAGAGGCGCCAAGCTCCACGCTTTGGCGTATAATTTCGTCAAAAGCTGGGCCCTTTGGAAGGCATTGCGCCAAATAAACCTCAACATCCGGAGATTTCGGATAAAGACGCCCGATTACCCTGAGTGCGGCCGATTTTGAAGACACCTCGGCGAGTTCGCATCGGTAGGCATTTCCCTTCGCGTCGAATACATCGACTATATCACCCGCCCGCGCCCTTAGAGATCCGCACAAGTGGCGGCTTTCGGCGGCATTCAGCTCCACGGAGTCTCCAACGGGAATCTCGCCGCCCTCGCAAAGTTCGGAAAAATCGCAATACGCTCTAAAACCTGACATGCGAAACAGCTTGCACTTTGCGCGATAAATGTAAAAATTTTTTTTATGGAAAATAATAGGGAGTCGTTTAAAGGCAGGAATGTCGTGGTTGGCGTATGCAGTTCGATTGCCGTATACAAAGCAGCGGAGCTCGTGTCGGCGCTCGTAAAGCTCGGCGCGAACACGACCGTCATAATGACTGAAAGCGCCAAGAAGCTAATCAGCCCGCGGATATTCCAGACACTCTCGCGCAACAAAACGTATTCCGACATATGGGAAGACGTTGCCGAATGGAAGCCCGAACACATCTCCATCGCGGAATCCGCCGATATTATAATAGTAGCCCCCGCAACCGCAAACACGATTGGGAATTTTGCCTGCGGCCTTGCGCCCGACCTGCTTTCATCAACGTACCTCGCCGCCAAATGCCCCGTGCTCATCGCGCCCGCGATGAACTCCAATATGTACGAAAATCCCGCGGTTGTGCGAAATATATGCACGTTGAAAAATGACGGCGCGCACTTTGTTGAACCGGAAGTTGGAATGCTCGCATGCGGGGTCTCAGGCAAGGGAAGGCTCGCAGAAATAAGCTCTATTCTGGACGCCGCCGCAGCAATACTAAATAAAAATTTAAAATGAAAGAATTTCTCGAAACCGTAGCCGACGAGTTGAGACGCATGCTAAACGAGGGTTGCGAAAGTGTTGCGCTCGACGACGATTCGCTAAAAATCCTCCGCAGAATGAACGCCGAAGAGTTGGCAGCGGAAATGCGCTCCGAAATACCCTCAGACGACGAGCCTGAAGAAGTAAAATTTGCGGGCGTAGACGACTTAAAAATAGAATCGAAAAAAGAGCAACCGCGCGAAAGGACAAAAATTGTGAAAAACACACCTAACTACGGCACAATTCCCCCGCCCACCCCCTTCAAGCTTCCGGACGCCCCACCCTCCGAAAAGTGGAGCGCCCTCCGCGATATAGTGCTCTCTGACCCAGTATGCAATGCCCATGTAAAACCCGGCAAAAAAGTGGTATTTGGAGTCGGAAACCTATCCGCCAAAATATTTTTCTGCGGGGAAGCGCCTGGGGCGGACGAAGAAATACAGGGAATTCCGTTTGTAGGCAAAGCCGGCCAGCTGTTGACTAAAATAATATCGGCGATGGGGCTGTCGCGCGAAGACGTATATATCGGAAATATAATGAATTGGCGCCCAGAAATGCCGACCTCCCGCGGGAACCGCCCCCCGACAAGCGAGGAAATGGCCTACTGCCTACCGTATTTGAAGGCGCAAATAGATATCGTAAAACCGGAAGTCATAGTTGCTCTTGGCAAAACCGCCGTCAACGGGCTTCTCGGCGAGGACCCTATGAGGAAAATGGGGGCAATACGCGGCAAGTGGGAAAAATTTGCCGATGCCGACTTGATGATAACCTACCACCCTTCGTTTTTGCTCCAATACGGCAATAATATGAAGACAAAACGCCTCGTATGGGAGGATATGCTCGCCGTAATGGAGCGCGTCGGCCTGCCAATATCCGAAAAGCAGCGCAACTACTTTTTATAAAAAACAGTGCGTTTCCCATACCTTTTCTCAAAAAATTTTCCACATTAATAAAATTTCATATCCGCGCCCGACAAAAAAAACTCCGCCAAATGGCGGAGATTTTTTTTAAGCGAAATTGCCGGATTATGCTATATCAACCCGTTTAACATTCCGTAAAAATATATTGGTTTTAGCATGTAGACCTTCAAGAACCACGCCAACCGGCTTTCCTTTGACATGTCGAAAAGCGAAAGCGGAAAGGATATTTTAGGCTCTTTTGCGTAGTCGAACTCGCACATTAAAACGTGTCCGTAGTCTGTAATTATGGGGCACGCCGCGTAACCGTCGTACTTTTCCGACGGCTCTTTGCCCTCCATTATCGAGATGAGGTTTTCGGCGGCTATCAGATACTGCTTGCGTATAGCCGCGGAAGTTTTGCTCGTGGGGAGCGCTGAGGCGTCGCCGAGCACTATTATGTTTTTATGCTTCGGGTGCACGAGAGTCTGCTTGTCTACCGCAGCCCAACCCTCGGGCGCCGTCTTGCCCTTCTCTATCGAAAGCCCTGATTTCTTTATAAAATCGGGTGCAGTCATAGGCGGCAAAAAGTGTATGAAGTCGTACTGCTCCTTGGTCTCGACAACCTTGCTTTTTGAAGGATTGTCTTTGTCGGCTATCTCTTTTATAAAATACGCCGTCTTTGAGGAGGTGTCTATGCCCTTTAACTTTACATGCGTGGAAACGGGAATATTCCTTTCTTTGTATATTTCAAGCAGGCGCTTAGTGAAAAACGGGACGTCGTACAACTCCTTGGCTGCCGTGTAAAAATTAAAATCGAGCTTTTCGCGCGTGCCATATTTGCGGCTCAAATGCTCGGTAAGCATGCATATCTTTTTCGGGGCGCCGCCGCACTTATGCTTCGTGTAGGTATCGGTATATATTCCCCTGCCGCCGTTGCGCGCAAACTTTTGCATGCCGTCCCAAGTGCGTATTGCGCCCTGGTGGTCGTATATGCAGTATGCGTCGCCTTCGCCGAGTTTCTCGCGCGATATCCCCTCGACTCCGCCCCAGTTTATCTGCAAACCGGGCGCCAAAACGAGAAAATCATAGTCTATCGTCCCGTTCTTTGAGGTCACTACTTTGTTTTTTTCGGGATCAACCTCTATTACGGAGTCCTTTATCCATTTTGCCCCGTCCGGAATGCAGTCGGACTGTTTTTTATAAACGTCGTCCGCGCCATAAACTCCCCCGGCTATGAGTGTAAATCCCGGCTGGTAATAATGCAAATCCGACGGGTCTATTATTGTAATATCTGGATTTTCAAGGCGCCTAAGCAGCTTGGCAGCTGTCGATATCCCTGCCGCTCCGCCGCCTACCACCACTATCTTGCCCTTCGCGGAAGAAGTCGCTGCAGCAGCCGTTCCTGTCCCGGCGGCAGTCGCCAATCCGGCCGCCGCCATAATCTTTACGAAATGGCGCCTGTCCATATTCCCGATTGATTTCAGTGTTTCTTTTATTTCCTTTTGGGTATCCATAGGTATTGGCTTTTTGAGCGGATTTTCGCAACTCGACCGGCAAGGCCAAACTGTATGCCACCATTGCGGCATTCCGCTTAGTTTATTATTCAAAAATTGTTTATTTAAATTATTTCAAAAGTTAATTATTTGTTTGCAAAAAAGCGCAAAATACATTGTATTTCACAAGAGCTTGGAGGAATCCGCTCCCATTTTCAATAATATTCGGCTAACATTTTTATAACATTAGCCCTCCGCTTGAAAAAAAAAGTCTTTTAGAAATTTACCCCCCTAACCATAAAAAGATGAAACTCCCAAGAACCGTAATGGCAGCCCTTGCGGCGGTAGCGGCGCTCCATCTCCAGGCTTCTGAAAAGCAGCAGCTGGATTCCTATGTAAAGTACGGGATTCTTACCCCATCGGAAGCTTCGCAGATCTCAAAGTCGATGGCAAACGTCATTCCAAGACGCGAAGATACGCGCAAACTAAGGCTTTCCAGCCGCATGCAGCTGCAATACGAATGGACAGACAGCTCACTAATTTCCGGCCGCGGGACTAATTCAAACTCTGGGGCCTCGTCTTTTCTCGCCCGAAGGATATTTATACAGGCAGACGCCGACCTCGGCGGCGGCTGGAGCGCCCAGTTCGGGCTTGACCTCGCAAGAACCCAGGCAAACTGCTTCCTAATCGACAACTACGTCGCAAAATCAATAGAAGGTGAATACATCGACGGAACCCTGTACCTCGGATATATGAAGCCCCAATTCATATATGAAGAAACAACTTCGTCGTTTGAGCTAAGCGCGATAGAGCGCTCTCCGGCAACGATGTTTTGGTCTGGAGCCGCAAGCTCAACGCGCATGGGGGTCGGAAACCGTTACGCAGGAGTCAGATGGAACGGCAATGTAAGGCAGATTCCGGGGTTAGCATATGTGCTGTCTGTCACAAACTCTTACCAACTCTCGCCAACCGACGGAAGGTCGCCATCGACAAAGCTTATAGACAACTCACTCGCATATTGGTTTAGCGCATCGTATACAATGAAAGGCAAAGAGGATCCGTGGAAGCTTAAAATAGGGGCTTACACTATGTATTCCTCTAGTGCAAATCGCGACAACAACTCGGCCATATACTCGATAAATCCGTACATAGCCGGCAACTGGGGCAATTTTAATTTTTGGGCGGAGTACATCGGCTCGGTTGTCGCGGACGGGCGGGTGTCCGCCGCAGGAAACCGCGAGCAGTGCTCGCCGTACGGGATTAATTTTTGCGTGGAGTACCTGTTTGACACCGAAGAATATGGGAAAATAGGCCCCGTATTCCGGTACTGCTGGCTCGATACAGACGGAAGGGGCATAACCATTTCCGACGCCGTAAGGCAGGCTCCGAACGTGGGGACTCCCTTCGACCATGTGCAGGATTTTTACGCCGGAATAAATTGGTATCTAAACGGCAACGACCTAAAAGTACAGCTCGGGTACGAATACTCCCAGTTCTCAGGCTCAATCCCGCAATCACAGGCAACCGGTTGCGCGGAGGCACACGCCTTCCGCATACAATTCCAACTTAAATTGTAGAGTCTGCGCACAATCATTTAATGCTTGAAATCGAGGCGTAGATAAAAAAAATAACAATTAATAAAACACTGAGAAATGAAAGCTTTTTTTAAGAAAACAGCAATTATAGCGGCAGCCGCCGCGACACTATGCCTTCCGGTCAGCGCCGAAACTGTATTGCGCGTCGGACACTTTCCAAACATATCGCACGCACAGGCGTTGGTCGCCCACAGATTGAGCATGCTGGGCAAAGGCTGGTTTGAAGAAAGACTCGGCAAAGACGTAAAAATTCAATGGATGCTTTTCAACGCAGGGCCAAGCGCTATGGAATCCATCTTCGCGGGGGCTGTCGATATCACATACGTAGGGCCAAATCCCGCAATAAACGCCTTCGCTAAAACCCGCGGGCGCGATATTCGCATCCTCGCGGGCGCCGCCGACGGCGGGGCGTCGCTCGTTGTAAACCCAAAGCTCGGTCTAAAAGAACCGAAGGACTTTAAAGGCAAAAGTATCGGAACCCCGCAGCTCGGCAATACGCAGGACGTTGCATGCCGCGCATGGCTAATCGACAATGGGGTGAAAGTCACGCTAACATCGGGCGAAGCGCGGGTTATTCCCACAGCGAATCCTGAGCAGCTCCTGCTATTCAAACGCGGAGACTTGGACGCCGTTTGGACAGTCGAACCGTGGGTCACGCGCCTCGAACAAGACGCCGGCGGAAAAATATTTCTCGAACAAAAAGAGGCGGTCACAACAATCCTCGTCACAAACAATAAAACCCTAAAAAACCATGCCGAGCTGGTAAAAAAGTTCGTGGCCGCACACAATGAGCTCACAGAATGGATTAACAAAAATCCCGCCGAAGCTCAAAAACTCGCGCTCGAAGCCCTCGACGCACTCATGGGCGGCGCAAGCATATCAAAAGAGCTCGTTGCGGCTGCTTGGCCGAGGCTTATTTTCACCTCAGAAGTCAACCATAAGGAACTCGAAAAATTCGTCGAAGACGCCTATAAATGCGGATTCCTGCGAAACAAACTCGATATAAAAAACATCTTCGCCGACCAAAATAAGAAATGAGCAATATTCATGCGGAACTCGAAAATGTCACGGCAAAGCTCGTCGTCGACAACGTAAGCAAAACATTCAATTCGGCGGGAGGCAAAGTTGAGGCTCTCAAAAACGTCAGCCTCAAAGTGGGCGAAGGCGAATTTGTATGCTTGGTTGGGCCAAGCGGCTGCGGCAAATCCACTCTGCTAAACCTCATAGCGGGGCTCGACAAACCCGACAGCGGCACTATAAAAGTCGACGACACAGTCGTCACAGGCCCGGGGCGCGACAGAATGGTGATGTTTCAGGAACACGCCCTATTCCCGTGGCTCGACGTCTTCGACAACGTAATGTTCGGCCTAAGATTAAAGCCAAACCTCACCAATCCAGAGCGCAAGGAGGTTGCAAAATTTTACCTGCATCTTGTGGGGCTTGACAAATTCGCGCATTCGGCAGTGCATGAACTTTCGGGAGGCATGCGTCAAAGAGTTGCGCTCGCGCGGTCGCTCGCGCCGAATCCAAGAATACTTCTCATGGACGAAACATTCGGAGCCCTCGACGCGCTCACCCGCGAACAGCTTTACGGCGAACTCCAGCAAATCTGGCAGAAGCGCAAAAAGACGATTATTTTTGTCACACACAACATCCGCGAGGCTGTTTGCCTGGGCGATAGAGTAGTTCTTTTCTCGCCCCACCCCGGCAGAATAGTAAATACATTCGAGATAGACATTCCGCGCCTGCGCGACATCAACGACCCGTCGCTCAGCCCATACACGCTCAAAATCACTGCCGCGTTAAAACAACACACCGACGGGAAAGAGGTTGCAGAATAATGAAAAAATACAAAAGAATTTTATTTTCGGCGGCGGTTTTCGCGATTGTCCTATTGCTCTGGGAATTCGCCGTAAGATATTTTGAATTTGCCGAGTACATGCTGCCGGCGCCATCGGAAGTTGCCGCGTACCTGTGGGGCGCAATTTGCGACCTCTCTCTCCCCAAGGCAGTATGGGTCACAGGGAAAAGATTGTTTATAGGCTATTCCATAGGTCTTTGCGTAGGCATTCCAATGGGAATGCTCTGTTCGCGCTTCAATATTTTTAAAGACACTATCGGAATACTCGCATTGGGATTGCAGGCGCTGCCGAGCGTTTGCTGGGTTCCGCTTGCAATTATGTGGTTTGGGCAAGAGGAATCGGCAATGCTGTTTGTAGTTGTTATGGGGACTGTGTGGTCTTTAATTCTCGCAACCCAGCACGGAGTCACCAACATTCCCCCGATATATCTGCGCGCAGCAAGCACCATGGGTTCGCGCGGGTTGCACACATGGATTCACGTTATCGCCCCGGCCGCGCTGCCAAGCATAATTGGCGGAATGAAACAAGGGTGGGCTTTTGCGTGGCGATCGCTTATGGCTGCAGAAATTTATGTCACGATACTGACGGGCTTCGGGCTCGGGCAGCTCCTCCACTACGGAAGAGAGCTTATGAGAATGGACCAGGTAATCGGCATTATGTGCGTGGTTATTGCGATTGGCCTATTGATAGACAAGGCTATATTTTCACCCATTGAGCGCAACCTGCAAAAGAAATGGGGAATTTCGTCGGATTAGCGCGTTTTTTAGTCAATCTCTGATTGGATTAAATTTGCCGGATTAGCATTCTCCCGCGCACAAGCTCTGGCTAAATAAAAAGCCGCCGCGATTCGGCGGTTTTTTATTTGTGGAAACCAAAAGGCTTTCATAAAAAAAGCGGCAGCGCGTTTCCCATAAAATATTTTTTAGAAATGGAGGCTAAAATTTTTTATATTTTACAATATTCGTTAGTTCTTGTTTTTATTCTACTTTTTTTCAATTTCTGCGTTCTGGAAGCCTTTTAGGGGTTGTTCTAAAAAAGCCGATTGCCCCACTCTCGGCGACCCACACTGCCAAAATTTTTAAGGTATTTTTACGTCTTTTTATCAATTCGGATTTTGACTTGGGAATTCCGCATGCGCCGTTTCAAAACTCAGAATTTTATATAAAAAACATAGCGGCATGATATAAAAGCAGTAAAGCGGAATTGAGAGTGCATGCCAATATGCGAAGTTTAAGTATTTGCATCTCTTGAACTGCATAAATTTCAATAAAAATTTTTTTGCAAACATCTATACAGATATATCAGCGCTCCCTCTTTTTATTACTTAAATGCATAAAACGATCACATTGCATTTAAAATGGGCAGACCAAGTGAAAATATCTTATATTGCTTTCAAATATAAAATCTTCCTGAACACCGCGCGCCGACTTCCGCGATTTTTCACTTTCTCTATATTACTTGGGATTTTTTTCAAAAAGCGCCGCTTTACACACAAAGAAATGCGCGCGCCGCTTAAAGTAAAATCTTTCAAAGAAATTTTTGACGGCGTTTTTACAAGAAAGCACGTTTTTAAAAGTCAACTTATCTATCCTAAAAATACCGCAAACCTTGTGCGTTAAGATGCATGCAAAAGCGGATTCTAAGCCAGGCGTGGCATGCTTCGCCGGATTTTATCCCCCTTTTCCCAAGTCGGTTTGCCATGCGCAAAAAGTTTTAAAAATGCAACTCTTGGAAGTTTTATTTATCGCTTCATCGAAATTTTTTAGAACTACAATTTGCCTAGCGCGCATTCCCAAAAAATAGGCGCGCCGTAAAGCGCGCCCAAAAATAAAGTACGAATTTTACAGGTCTTACTGCCCTCCCCCGGCAAGCATTCTAAACCGCAAGCCTGATTGAGGAGAGCGACAAACGCAAGCTTGCTCTAAAAAATGGCAATCATTTAATTCCGAGAGCAACGCGCCTGATTGCGGAGAGCGACAGTCGCAAGCTACACGCTGTTGCCAAGCCCAATCACAAATGTGGACGATATTAGAACAAGTATCCCTAGCCACAACACAGTTTTTGTCAACGCGCTCGTGCCCTTCCATTCGCGCAATGCAAGAGCCCACAACGCCGCAAATATTATTATAAAAGACATGTGCAGCGACCAGCTTGAAAAGTCGTATTCCTTCCCAAGTTGCGTAGTTCCCATTCCGTAAAAGAAGAATTGGCCATACCAGCAAACGCCAGCCATCGCGCAAAGAATAAAATTGGCTATCCCCAAGCGCGCACCCGCAGAAACTATATCCCCCGCGCTTTTGTTCTTTACGAGCATGTAGCCGCAAATTAAAAGATTGCTTATAAAGCCACCCCAAAGAGTCACGACGAGTACAGCGTTGTTCTTAAAAAACTCAGCGGAATCGGGCGCAAGCGCTCCGGTATCCACCGCAATGGCTTTTGCGACCTCCGCAATCGGAGAGCCTATTGAGAGGGAAAACGAGAATCCCGCGCTGAACAGCCCGCAGAAAACCGCAACTGCCAATCCCTTTTTAAGATTGAATTCCGGGAGCGAATCCACGCGCGCGCACTCGCGCTCTTTCATCACCCCCGCAAGCCCGTTTATGATTATCCCCAAGACGCCTATTACCACGCCGGTCATAACGATTAACCCTCCGGTCGTGGTAAAAATATCGAGAAAAGTTCCCGAGACAATCGGCGGAATGAGCGTCCCGAAAATCGCGCATGTTCCGAGCGCGACGGCGACTCCGAGCCCCAGCCCGAGATACCGCATAGTCAGCCCGTACGCGACATTCCCGAAGCCCCACATTCCGCCAAATAGGGCAGTGAGCAGAAGTATGTGGCCATCTGTCTGCGCAATAGCCTGCGGCCATGACGGCATCGTTATCGTGGCGACTATCATTGGAGTCAGGAGCCACGCGACAATTCCCATGGCAATCCACGCCACTTCCCAACGCCATTTTTTTACGAACTTAATCGGTACGTAAAACGACGCCGACGCGAAACCGCCTATCCCATGGAGAAAAACACCGAGCAATGGATTCATTTTTATTTACGCTTCATGATTACGCCGCGCTCGTACTTTTTAACGGAGTCGAGCATTTTAATCCCGCACGGAACGCCAGCGCGCTTGCAGTATTCCGCCCAGACGTCGCCCGACGGCAGATTTTGGGACTCCTCGACAAGCGCCAAGCGCCTTCCGTAATCTCCGGAATTTTCCGCCGAGCGCAACATCGCAAGCGGGTCGAGAAGCGCCAAAAGCAGACTCTTGCGCGCCGCCCTCATGCCTATCGCCCAAGCAAATATTCTATTTATGCTCGCATCGAAGAAGTCCATGCCAATGTGGACTCTCGAAAGGCCTCCGCAGCGGACGACTTCGCGCATTGCCGCAACAGTCGGGTCGTCCGAGACTACGACATGGTCGCTGTCCCAGCGCACTCCGCGCGAGACGTGCAGCAGCAGTTCAGGCACGAACATCAGCATTGATGAAATTTTATCGGCGATTGTTTCCGTCGGGTGGAAGTGCCCCGAATCGAGAGTGAGTATAAGGCCGTTTTTGACCGCATAGCCCATGAAAAATTCGTGGGAACCCACGACATAGCTTTCGCTGCCTATGCCAAAGAGCTTGCTCTCGACGGCGTCGCGCGCGTACTTCTTCGAAATTTTTACTGAAAATATTTCGTCGAGAGAGTCCGCCATGCGCTCGCGTGGCGAAAGTCTGTCGGCGGGGAAATCCTTCATTCCGTCCGGCATCCAGAAATTTGTTATGACTGTGTCAGACAGGGCCTTGCCTA
This sequence comes from uncultured Opitutales bacterium, assembly GCA_900545705.1. Lineage (GTDB taxonomy): Bacteria > Verrucomicrobiota > Verrucomicrobiia > Opitutales > Intestinicryptomonadaceae > Merdousia. The sequence goes on from URAK01000011.1 coordinate 57,515, forward strand.
TTTTTTCCGCTATTTTTCGGCAAGCAATCGCGTGGGCTATCCAAAATTTGCGGACAGACTTGTCGGCGCTTGAGAGCGTGAACCCGTCCGCCGCAAGCGGGTGTGAGAAAAATGTCGGGTTGAAATCGATGCCCATTTTGCGTGCTTTGCACCAATCCGCCCAGCCCTTAAAGTTGTCGAAGGAAATTTCGTCGCGGTCGACTTTCTTCCCGAAAAATTCGCCGTATATGGCATGCAGGTTTATGCGCGTCTTGCCGGGAATATATTTTAGGGCTTCATCTATATCGGCCCTCAGCTCGTCCACGCTACGGGCTTTGCCGGGAAAATTTCCGGTCGCCTGTATGCCGCCGCAACCCAATGTCGCGTCGGGAGTCTCAAACCCGCCGACGTCGTCGCCCTGCCAGCAGTGCATTGAAAGCGGTATTTTGTCGAGTACCTCCATCGCCTTTTCGGTGTCTACACCAAAATCGGCGTATATCTGTTTTGCAGTATTATAACTTGATGCCATATGAAACCATATTTGTTTTATTTTGTTTTATTTTCAAGTTTTTTTTGATTTTCTTTGAAACAAAAAGAAAACCCAAGCAATCAAAGAAAATTTAGCTAAAAAAAAATATTGTATTTTGTTAGTTTTTCTTTAGAGTTAAAAATAATAAGATGTAGTCTTTGCACATAAAGGAATCTATGAAAAAACCTTTAAACTTTTTAGTTGCCCCTGATAAATTTCGCGGCTCTCTCTCCGCGGCACAAGCATCGCATGCAATAAGAATGGGGATATCCTCCGCTATCCCAAACGCGACAATCACCGAATTCTCGCTGACCGACGGCGGCGACAGCTTCGTCGACACCGTCGCAAAAGTTAAAAAAGGCGCAAAAGTAATAAGGCTAAAAACAATAGACCCAACCGGCCAAACTTTGACCGCCAAGTGCGCACTGCTCGACGACGAAACGGCTCTCGTAGGGCTCACCGAAGCTTCTGGGATAAACCTCATATCGGAATCTGACCGCAACCCAGCAACTCTTACAAACATCGGCTCAGGTAACATTCTTGCAAAGCTTGTGGAGCGGGGATATAAAACGATAATTGTCGGCGTCGGCGGAAGCGCGACAAACGACGGGGGAATCGGCCTTCTAATACCGCTCGGATTTAAGTTTTTGGACGAAAAGGGCCAGCCGATAGAACCAAACGGAAGGGGACTTGCAAAACTCGCAGAGATAGTCCCTCCGGAAAATCCCATACCTGCGCGCTTCATAGCCGCAACCGATGTAGACATTCCGCTCCTCGGCGAGCACGGCGCGGCGCTGCAATTCGCGCGCCAAAAGGGAGCAAACGACTCCGAAATAAAAGAGCTCGAAGCAAATATGAAGCGCCTTACGGAAATTTCCCAAAAATGCCTCGGCAAAAGCCTGCATGAATCCCCCGGATCTGGCTCGGCGGGAGGCTGCGGATACGGGTTGATAAACTTTCTCGGAGCAAAGAGAGTCAGCGGATTTGAGCTTTTCGCAGAATATGCGAACCTCGACAAGTTTGTGAAAGAATGCAATGTGCTTGTGACAGGCGAAGGCAAGTTTGACAAGACCGACTCGCAAGGCAAAGGACCGTATCTGCTCGCAAAAATGGCTGAAAAGCATAAAAAGCACATATGGATTTTATGCGGTACGTCCGACGTATCGGAGAAGGATTTAGAGGAAATGAAGCTCTCCGACGTGAAAATCGGGGAAATTGTAAAAATTGCCCCTAATATAATAGAGGCGAACAACCGAGCCGCGAAATTCCTCGCCGCAATAGCGCGCGACTTTGCGCTTGAAATGCTCTAACTTGCCGTAAAAAACTTTCAGAACAAATATTCCTGATATAAACTAGCGCCCGCAAATTGTATGCGGGCGCACTTTTTCATGATTATTCCCAAAAAACTTTTAGTTTTCAGACTACCATAGAATGCATCTAAAAAGCACGGGCATTTATTTAAAAAATTTTTTGAGATTCACCCAGTTGCCCCCTCCCTGCCCTGTGAAAATATTTTAATAATACATTAGCCCTTCTCTATTTGACTATTACTATCCATTCGCCTTGCGCCAAACGCTATTTTTTGCAATCGTTTGTTCCCCTTCCGAAATGGGTAAGCAGCGGAGCTATTGCCTAGTTTGCCGGCATTGTAAAGCCTTTCACAAGTTTTTTTGAAAAAAATTCTCCAGATTTTTTAATGAAGTCCGCATTTTTTGATTTTTTGGCAATCCCCTTCCGAATTCATACCCAGATTTGAGCGGCGCGCATTGCCCAAACGACAAAATTTCCACCCTCCGCTGCGCCAAACTTTCGCCGTTTTCAGAGCGCAACGGCAATCGATTCTTGACTAAAACATCCAAGATTATTTACTGCCTATTTTATGAAAAAATTTGGATTTATAGGCGCCGGCAAAATGGCGGGCGCCATAGTTCGCGGAATGATATCATCAGGCGCCGTAAAGCCGTGCGAAATAATTTGCGCCTGCGGCAATGACGACACCGGCAAAAATCTATCTGAACAAACGGGTATTTCGCTCGCTAAAAATATAGAGCAACTGCTTTCTTCGGCGGAAATTATAGTCGCAGCCTGCAAGCCGCAGCAGCTCGCGCAAGTCGCCGAAGCAGCGGCGGGAGCGCGCGCGAGCCTCTTGATTTCAATCCTCGCGGGAACCACGATTGCGCGCCTGCGCGAATGTTTCTCTCACGTAGGCAAAATAGTCAGGGTAATGCCGAATATGCCGGCGCAAATATCGCAGGGCATTTCCTGCTTCGCACCGGAATCCGAGCTTTCCGATAAAGAGCTAAAAGCTGTGGAAACAGTGCTTGGCTCCATCGGAGAATACATGCAGACCGACGAAAATAAGCTCGATGCGGTGACTGCCCTATCCGGAAGCGGACCGGGATACCTTTTTGAGTTCGCGGCCGCGCTCATTGAAGGCGCAAAAAATATCGGATTTACCGAAGAGGAAGCAAAAAAGCTTACTGATAAGACTCTGCTAGGCTCTGCAATGCTGTTGTGCCAATCGCCTCTTAGCGCCGACGAACTGAGAATTGCCGTCTCAAGCCCGGGCGGAACGACTCTCGCAGCCCTCGACGTATTTGAGAAAAACGGTTTCCGCAAGACTGTTTCCGATGCGCTTAAAGCAGCCCAAGAGCGTTCAAGGCAACTTTCGAAACTCTAAAAAAAAACTAAAATTATTCCCAAAAAAAGAATCAAAATACTTGACTTTTTATAAAAACACTGACAGCCTATAAACAACAACAGTTCAATTCGACACTTAAAATAATTGATATGAAAAAACTACTTTTAACCCCTGTTCTTGCAGTTATCCTTTCCGCTTGCACCTTCACCGAAGATGTCGCGGTTTCTTCAATGCCCGAAGGCGCTAATGTTTTTGTCAACAATGAACTCGTGGGGCAAACTCCCACAACTATCAGCCTAAAAACAGATGGGGTTTACGATATCAAGCTCGTTAAAAAGGGCTATAAGGATATCAATATGAATGTCGCAACTGTTAAGGAAAATCCATTCGTAAAGTTTGGTCCCCTTGTAGATGCGGGCTATTACAAAACGTTTGAACCTTCCTGCATAGACCAAAGCCTCAAACCGGCTTTCCTCCCCGACTCAATCGGCAATGACCCCTTCGGCGAACTCAGCAAGTCTATCGCAAAGGCTGACGAAATGCGCAAGAGCGGAGAAATCTCTCCCGAAGAACATTCTTACATGATCCTTGCCATTACCGAGTTCTTCACTAAGAAACAATAAATTAAGAGACTTTTTGGCGGCTTTCGGGCCGCCTTTTTTTTTGTTTGTATTTATTTCTTTTCTAATAAGTGCCCGCGCAAACCACGCCAATGGCAGTCGAAAATAAATTGAATCTACATTTGGGCTTGGAATTTTGCCGCTTAACTACATAATATTTGTAGGATTTATATCGAACACATACAGTTGTCGTAATGAAAATAAAAATAATTACCTTTTTATTTTTAACATTCTGTGCGTGTATATTGCGCGGAAGTGTAATTCCATATGAATTGGGGGACGGCGCGCTCGCAGAAAATGTCCGCATATTTAATTCGGACGACACAGAACTTTATAAGAATAAAATCCCCAATTCGGAAGCTGAGAAATTTATGCTAAAAAATGTTCCCCGCTTCGATTGTCCGGACGGATTAATTGAAAAAGTCTATTACTTCCGGTGGTGGACATTCCGAAAACATTTGCGCAAAACAGAATCGGACGGCTGGGTCATTACAGAATTTATGCCAGACGTTTCATGGGCAGGAAAACACAATACCATATCATGCGCCAGCGCTCACCATATGAGGGAAGCGCGATGGTTGCGCAACGAAAATATCGCAAAAGACTACGCGACTTTCTGGTGTTTTTCGTCTGACAAACCACGCGCGTACTCTTCTTGGTTTGCAACCTCCGCTCTCGAAATTTACGCCAGCACAGGCGACATTGAATTTATAAAGCGCCTGTATCCAAAATTGAAGGAAAACTACGCCGCATGGCGCAAGAGCAATTTTGACAAATCAAAAGGCCTTTTCTGGACGACTGACCTCGCAGATGGCATGGAATTGTCGGCATCGGGCTCGCTGCATCCATTTTGGAAGGGATACCGCGCCACTATAAACAGCTACATGTATGCTGAATGCAAATCCCTTTCAAAAATCGCCAATATGCTTGGCTTTAAGAAAGAATCCGAGCTGTATGCCAATGAGTCGCTAATGTTAAAAAACAATATAAATACTCTGCTCTGGGACGACAGCGCAAAATTCTATAAAGTTCTCCCCAAAAGCGGAGACGCCACAATATTCTCGCCCCACCGCGAACTCCACGGCTACACCCCGTGGTACTTTAATATCGCCCCACAGCAATACGCGCAAGCTTGGCTTCAAGTTAAAGATGAAAATGGATTCAAAGCCCCACTCGGCCTCACAACTCTCGAGCGGCGCAGCCGCCTGTTCAGCGTAAACTACGTCGGCCACGAATGCCAATGGAACGGCCCCGTATGGCCATACTCGACCTCGATAACAATTTCCGCAATGGCAAATTTCATACGTAGCAATCCTCCAAAAATACTCGATAAATCCGATTTTTTCGACGCTCTAAAAACATACGCAGCTTCCCATAAAAGAACGCGCGAAGACGGTAAAACCGTCTTTTGGATAGACGAAAACATAAACCCCTTTAACGGAGACTGGATTTCGCGCACAAGATTGAAGAAGTGGAAAAACGGGACATGGGACGAAGAATTTGTCGAACGCGGCAAAGACTACAACCACTCCACCTTCGCCGATCTAATTATAAACGGACTTGTCGGCATACAGCCGCAGCTTGGCGGAGACTTGCTAATAGAGCCTCTCGCGCCCGATTCATGGGACTATTTTGCCTTGGACAATATTCCATATAGGGGAAAGCTCATATCAGTCTTATGGGACAAAGACGGTTCGCGCTATGGTAAAGGAGCCGGCTTTGCGGTATTTTCCGACGGGGTGGAAATCGCCCGCACAGACATTCCCTGCAAGCTAAAAATACGCTTTTCAGACAGTTTGTATACTGGAAACAAAGGCAATTAGTTTGTGTAAAAAATTCCTAAGAGATTCACGAGAATTTTTTAAATTGAACGGGCGTAAAACCGCAAAGTTTTTTGCCCCCCACGCAATCTCTCTTTTATAAATTTATTTTAAAAATCCCGATAATCGTTTTTACGTCATTTTTTTATTAAAAAAAGATATAGATGATAAAATTTTCAAAAAAATTTCGCAGCAATGCGAAAAGATAAATTTTATAGGCGGCAAATACGGATACTTTTATGTTATCCAAGATGCAGACTCTGCAACGCTTGCTAAGAATTTACGCGGATTTATCTCAAAATAGCGCGATAAACATCAAGAGCTCTAATCTCGCGCGAAGGAGAGGAAAAATCCGCCCAATTCAATAAATCTATTTCAAAAAAAAGCGGAGACAAAATCTCCGCATTTTTTAGGCGCGCCTCCGCCCTGCTAACTAAACTACTAGCGCCTCCTGCGGAAAACCGCCATAGACAGCGCTATCGCACCTATTAACACTGCCAACTCCGCGGGTTCCGGAACAGATGTAAACGATACCTGCAAGACTTTGCCAAGTCCGTCTTCGCCGGCAATCCACTGGAAATCCGCATACGTGTCCAAATTCGTGGCATAAAAATCGTCGTTAGCTTCGTCAGCGAAACCTAATGTTTCTCCGTCCACGTATATCAAATCAAACCATTTGTCTTTATCTACGAGACCGGTTGTATCAAAATTATTGAAATCCATCATAATTTTCCCAACTCCGGATTTCAGAAAATCGCCCTCTATAGTTATAGTCTCAGGCGTCTCATAAGCTATCGCTTCGTCTGAATTGATAAAACTTATTGCGCCCCCATTCCACTCTGCGGACGATACTGTCATATTTGTTATAGCCCCTATCTTTCCACCGTTAATTGTAAGCTTGCCGTGCGAGGCCCCGAAAGCTGTACGCAATACCAGAGTACCGCTCTCAACCTGTATGTATCCGTTAAATGAATTGTCGCCGGACAACACCTGCTTGGCGCTTCCATTCATAACAACATTCATAGTCGTCGTTATCGCAGAGCCGCCGCTGTCGTCTGCAGTTAATGAATTTGTAACTATTCCCGCAAATTCGGCGTCGGCGGAATTTTTTAGCACAAGTGTGGAAATTAATCCATTCGAGTCTGTTTCAGCCCCAGTGGATACTTTTGCCCCGAAATTTGTGCCACTTAGACCTCCAAACGCATAAAACTGCTCCACTACATTATTTTTTCCGTAACGCCCCAAATCCAGCCGCGAAGTAGATCCCGAAAAATCAACTATTCCGGATACGACAGATTGCGGAGTCGCGAATGTCGTAGCAGCCCCAGCAGTTGCCAGCTGCACGCGCCCGGGATTTCCTTTAAAAATAATATCTTTGCCTATTTTTATAGAGTTTACCCCATCGTTTCCAATTCGTAATGCATTCCATACGGAAGTGCCATTGCCGTGCATATTTACAGATCCCCCCACGGATATATCTGTTCCAGTACCAGTGCCAATATACGCAACTGCCGAAGATAGATATGTAAGGTCTTCTTTTATCGTCAAATCGTGGCCGTTTGTTTTAAACATCAGCCAATTGTCGTTTGCATTTTCTATCGTTAAGCTTTTAATGGTAACATCGGCCGTTAAGGTGGGAGAACCAGCCACTCGATAGCGGTAGCCTACACTAGAACTCCCTTGGGAAAAATCTGTAAATTTAAAATATACATCGGTATTTTCATTTGGGGCTGCGACAGGCGACGCGTATGTGTATTCGGGCACATAATAAGTCGTCTCACCCGAGTTGGACGTGACCTTAACTTCCTTAATCATATATTCGGTTGCCCAGTTGTATGCGTCGGAGTACTTGGATTTTTCCGCGCTTGAAAAATCTCTGCCTATATCCCATATATTGCCGGTGCCCTCAATTTTTCCCGAAGCGTCGGCATTAAAATATGTGGTTGCGTCCACCCAGTATAATGTATCTGCACTGGCACAAACCGCAGATATTATTAGCGAGGCAATGGAAAGTGTAATGGGTAATTTTCTCTTCATAATGTAAAACAATGTATTTTTTTTAAAAACAGAAATAGCCGAAAGTCAAATATTTTAAACGCCCATTTCAAAAAAAACGCGATTTTGCCGTTTTTGATTTAAATCATATTTTGCTCATATTACATATATTTTTGACTCAAATTGCCTCATTGTGCGATTATAAGAAAAGATTGTAATTCTAATAATAGAAAACGCGAAAATTTTATAATTTCGCGTTCTTTATTTTTAATTAAAGATTTTTGTAATATTATACAGTATAAACAAATTATATAAATATTATACTAAATACTTCACAAAATAAATTGCAATATAGAAAATTAAAATTTTTGGTTCATTTCCTTTGCGGGAATCGCCTCTATATCCGATACGACGGGTCGCGCAGGAACCCCCACAACCGTCGTATGGGGAGGGACATCGTCAATAACAACGCTTCCGGCGCCGATCTTAGCCCCCGTGCCTATTGTTATGTTCCCGATTAGCTTTGCACCAGCGCCTATCAGCACTCCCGACTTGACTTTTGGATGGCGGTCACCGGTCGATTTGCCAGTCCCGCCAAGAGTGACTTCGTGCAGAATCGATACATTGTCCTCAACAACGCTCGTTTCCCCCGCCACAAATGACGTCGCATGGTCAAGCAATATTCCACCGCCAAATTTTGCGGCCGGGTGGATATCCACGCCAAAAATCTCGCTGCAAATGCTCTGTATATAGTACGCCGCTGATTTGCGCCCCCTGCCCCAAAGCCAATGCGCAACCCTGTATGAGGAAATCGACATAAAACCTTTGTAATACAAAATTGGATTTATAAACCCAGTGCAAGCAGGGTCGCGCGACTTTATCGCGGCTATATCGTAAACTATGTTTCGGCGCGTTGCTTCGTCGTCGGAAAATGCGTCCATAAATATGGAGTACAAGTCGCCCTCGCCAATTGCGTTCCGGCCGAGCTTGCGCGAAAGCCTCACGCTGAGAGATTCAAACAAGTCGCGGCGCGACAGTATCACTTCGTCTATCAGCCTTGCAAGCAGCGGCTCGCGCGCGGCTATTTCCGCCGCCTCCTCGCGGACTGCCGTCCACACGGCGTCGATGCATCTCTGGGTATTGTCCATAAAAAATTCTCCGTTTTCAAATAAAAGCCTACGCGGAATTACTTTCAACACAAAACGCTGTCACAGAAGTTTATTTTATTGAACCCATTCATAAATCGTGAAAAACTTTTATATTATGAAAAAATTTTTATCAATACTGCCGCTTGCGGCCTTAATTCTATCGGGCTGCTCCAACTTTACCCAGGAAATGAAGGACGGCGCGTCTTTCGCAAACCTCGACAAGGTTTATGTGGAACAATCCTCAGGCCTCGGCTCTCCGTTTGCCGTAAACGCCAGCGAAATAAACTCCCAGACCAAACTCGCAGTCGAAGAATTTTTAAAATCAAAAAAATATCAAATTGTAAAGAACCGCTCCGACGCCCAGATAATCTTCCGCCCTATATGGAATCTGTCGCTTGCAGCACCTGAATCTTTCAATCCGGAACCGATTTCAATGCAGGCATCGCAGCCGCTGCCGCTTGGAGTACAAAACCAAAACGCCTACGCCACGCTTGAAATACAGGCAGTACTGCCACAAAGCGGCGATATATGGTCGTGGCGCGGATTCTCCCCCATAAATATGACCCCGCAAAACGCGACTGCGGGCCTTATAAAAGACCAGGTCGAGTGGTGTCTGCAATATTTTCCCCCAGAAGAATACCCGTCGGCTCTCGACCAATACAAAAAGAAGGTCGAAGTAAAAAAGGCGGAAGCCGCCCAAAACCCGTACAACGAAGTGCTGATTAAAGAACGCCAAAAGCGCGGGCAGTAGCTTCCCGCCGACGGCGCAACACAACTTGAGACAACACTAAAAATACTTATACCGGGAGCCCTAAACGCCCCCGGTTTTTTTAGCACATAAATTCCCCTTGCGGAATTATGCTTGAAACTCGCAAATCAAAAAATAATCTGCCAGACATGAATTGCTTTATAAAGACATTATTGTGCGCGGGAATCGCAGCCGCTTCATTAAACGCGGCCGACAAAAAAACGGACGATTGGCAAAACGAAGCCGTTTTTAGAATCAACAAAGAACCCGCCGCCGCGACAATGAAATTCTATCCCACCGCCGAAAGCGCCCTTGAAGGCGGCTATTCGACGTACGAAATGTCGCTAGACGGAACTTGGAAATTTAAATTCTACGGGAATCCCTCGCAAGTCCCCGCCGACTTCTTCAAGCCCGACTTTGACGACTCAAACTGGGGAAACATTGAGGTTCCGTCCAACTGGGAAATGTCGGGGCACGGAACCGCGCTTTACACAAACATAACCTACCCCTTCGCAAAAAATCCGCCGCGCGTAATGGACGAGCCAAAGGAGCGCTTCACCACCCGCCCCATAGAAAACAGAAACCCGACGGGCCTCTATCGGCGCGACTTTGAAGTCCCGCAAAACTGGGGCAACGGGAAAGTGTTTATAAAATTCGGGGGCGTTGCAAGCGCGTTTAGGATTTGGGTAAACGGAATGGAAGTCGGTTACTCCCAAGACAGCAGGACTCCGGCCGTCTTCGACCTCTCAAAATACCTGAGATTCGGCAACAACACTATCGCACTTCAAGTATATAAATATTCGGACGGCTCGTATTTTGAAGACCAGGACTTTTGGAGGCTCGCCGGCGTATTCCGCAATGTCAACCTCTACTGGACGCCTGAAATACTCGTCCGCGACGTATTTTTAAAGCCGACGCTCGTAAACGGATACCGCGACGGCAAGCTCGACGCGGAAGTCGTAGTGGAAAATCCCACCGATATGCCCCGCGGCTTCAAGCTAAAAGGATTCCTTTTTGACGGCAAAAAACGCCTGTCGGTCGCGGAGACCTCAAAAAGCCTCGATTCAAAAAAATTCGCCGTCTGCAAATGGAACTTCCCGAGCGTTCCGGGAGTTAGGCAGTGGAGCGCGGAAACGCCAAACCTATACACTTTCCTGCTCGAATTTGAAACGGCCTCCGGAATAAAAATGTACGCCCCGTTTAAAGTAGGCTTCCGCACCGTGGAGCGCAAAAACGGGCAAATTCTCGTAAACGGGAAGCCCGTGCTGTTCAAAGGCGTAAACCGGCACGAACACCACCCAAAGCTCGCTCAGGCAATCGATAAAGATGCCTCAAGGCGCGACATCTTGGAGATGAAAAAATACAATATCAACGCTATCAGAACCTCCCACTATCCCAACCGCCCCGACTTCTACGAACTTTGCGACGAGCTTGGCATGTATGTCATAGACGAAGCCAATATCGAAATGCACGACCTCGACAGCATGGGCAAAAAGGCCCCGTTTATGGAGGGCGAGGGCTGGGGCGCCGCCCTTTGGGACAGAATCAACAATATGGTAGAGCGCGACAAAAACCATGCGAGCATCGTAATATGGTCGCTTTGCAATGAAACCCTCGACAATAAATTCTTTAAGCAGGCTGCGGAAAAAATACGCAAGCGCGACCCTTCGCGCGTACTGCACTTCGACCGCGATTACGGCCAGAAATATGTCGATATGTATTCAAGCATGTACGCCTCTCCGGAAGATATTTCGCGCCACCTTGCGCGCCAAAAAGAAAAGCCGGAATCCGAAAGAATGCCCGCCATAATCTGCGAATACGCCCATGCGATGGGCAATAGCGGCGGCTGCCTCACCGACTACTGGGAGCTCGTACGCAAGGAACCCATGTTCCAAGGCGGATTTATTTGGGACTGGAAAGACCAGGGAATTTACAAAAATTCGGAGCCTTACACTGTTGTATCCGACTCCGCCGACCCGCAAAGGGATATTGCCGTATTCAATGACACCGTTTCAAAAAACGTAATGGAAAACGCTTCCATCGTTGCCTTACCCGGGCTTTTCAGAACCCCAGCGAAGGCCTTTACAGTGGCAATTGAAATCTCATCTGAAGGTTTCGTCCCCCGCACGCCCTACGACGAAGGCGGCGCGAAAAACACAAAACGCGCCCCGTGGAAGCTTGACGAGGAAACTATAGTGCGCCAGCCGGGCGTGTTTGAATTAAAATTCTTCAACGCCAGAAAGGTAGTTTCTTTCTCCGTTTTCGACAGCAAGCAATGGATAAACCTTGAAGCCAAAACCGATTTGTTGGGCAAGGACGCCCAGATTGCGGCAACTTTCGGCAACGGAAAGATGAAAATATACATAGACGGCCGCGAAGCCGCCTCAAAAGATGTCGCCGACGCGCAGTTTACCGCGTCCGCAGCGCCCCTGTCGATAGCCGAATACGATAAGGAAAACCACTCGCGCTTCGCCGGCGCTGTAAAAAAATTCCGCGTAATAGACGCCGCAATCGAAAGCGACTTTTTCACCGCCCTGCCCTCTGGCGCGCGCGAACTTTCGATGGTCGACTTTGCCGACTTTGCCCAAAAGCCGCGCAAAGACAAATACTTCGCCTTCGGCGGAGACTTCGGCGACTTCCCGACGGACTACTCGTTCTGCCTCAACGGAATCGTGCGCCCCGATTGGAAGCCGTCGCCGCAAGCTTGGGAAGTAAAGAAAGTATACCAAAATATACATGCGAAGCCCTGCGGTTTCGCCGACAAAAAATTGAAGGTTAAAATATTCAACGAAAACTTCTTTACCGGCCTCGAAAATATCGCCGCCTCATGGACGCTCACGCGCGACGGCCGCGAAGTGGATTCCGACGATTTTGACCTCCCGGCAATACCGCCGCAAACCGAAAAAGTCGTTGAAATCGACCTCTCTGACTGCGACTTCTCAAAGCGCGGCGAATACGCCCTGCGCCTGAGCTTCAAAACGCGCGATAACACTCCAAACGGCATTGATGCAGACTCTGAAATAGCCTGGGAGCAATTCCCACTCGAGGGAAGCTACGCCCGCACAGCCATATCCGAAAAAGGTGAGATGAAGGTCACTACAAACGACCTGACTCTCATTGCCGAAGGCGAAAACTTTGCCGTACGCTTCAACAGGAAAACCGGCTGGCTCGAATCATTCAAATTCGACTCGCAGCTGCTGGTTGACGGCCCGATGAAGCTGAGCCTCAGGCGCCCCTCTACAAACAACGAAATGGGCGCAAAGCTCTCAAAAGAGCTCGCCGTATGGCGCACAGCGGAAGATAGAATGAGGCTCGTAAAATTCAAGTCCGACCACATTTCCGGCAGCGGGAAATCCATACTAAAAATCGAGGCCCAATACGACATTCCCGCGCGCGGCTCCAAGGCCTACTTCATATACGAAGTGCGCCCGGACGGCACAATATCGGTCTCGGCGAAGGTCTCTCCCGCCGCTGGGCTGCCGCCGCTCCAAAGAATCGGCATGCAATTCCGCATTCCGAGCGAGCTCGACGAGCGCGAATGGTACGGCGAAGGCCCGTACGAAACGTATTCCGACCGCCGCGAGGGCGCGTGGGAAGCCGTCTTTAAATCGAAAATCTCGGACTCGTTCTTCCCGTATATAGAGCCGCAGGAATCGTCAAACGCCGTCGGCGTAAGATATGCAAAAATATCGGGCTCCGACGCCGACGCCGCCCTGCTGATAGAAACTGCCGACTCCAAAAATTTTGAATTTTCCGCCTATCCATGCCTGCCTGAAGACATAGAGCAGGCGTCCCACCACCACCAGATTCCGCGCAGGAACTTTAACGTCGTTACAGTTTCCGCGCTGTCGGCTGGAGTCGGCGGAAAAAATTCATGGAGCAAAAGCGGTCTCGCCGAAAAGCAATACACGGTAGAGTCGGGGAAAACATACGAGTTCTCGTTTATTCTCAAAGGCATTGAAGACTGATGAATAAGCTCCAGCGCGCAAAGTTTGTGGAGGAGAGGCTCGAAGCGGCCTTTCCCCACCCGGAAATACCGCTCGACAGCCTTGACGACTATACATTCCTCACGGCGGTAATGCTCTCGGCGCAATGCACGGACAAGCGCGTAAACGAGGTGAGCCCCAAACTTTTTGCCGTTGCCGATACACCCGAAAAAATGGCGAAGCTGTCGGAATCTGAAATACGGGAGATTATAAAGCCGTGCGGATTGTCGAATTCAAAGGCAAGAAATATTCTCCAAACAGCCAAGATTTTAAGAGACAAATACAGCGGCAAAGTACCGCGCACTTTTGAAGAGTTGGAGGCATTGCCAGGAGTTGGGCATAAAACGGCATCGGTAATGATGGTGCAGGCATTCGGAACGCCCGCATTTCCTGTCGATACGCATATACATAGGCTCGCAAAGCGTTGGAAACTATCCGACGGCAGCAGCGTCGAGCAGACTGAAAAAGACCTAAAAAAACTCTTCCCGAAAGAAAAGTGGGGGGCGCTGCACTTGCAGTTCATATATTACGGAAGGACTTTTTGCAAAGCGCACACATGCAAGACACCCGAAACAATGTGCGAAATATGCGCCGCCATTAACGCGAAAAAATGACGGAAATTTTCATAATAACAGGCGTTACGTGCTCGGGGAAAACGAGCATGTCAATGGAGCTCGCGCGGAAGGAGGACGCCGAAATAATATCCTGCGACAGCGTCCAAATATACAGGGGCATGGACATCGGCAGCGCAAAGGCGTCGGCGGAAGAAATGTCGGAAATTCCCCACCATCTTGTGGACGTTTGCGACTGCGACAAGCATTTCGACGTTTCGGAATACGTTGCGCTCGCAAAAGAGGCCCTTGAAGATATTGCAGCGCGCGGCAAAAAAATCGTAGTGTGCGGTGGGAGCGGATTTTACCTGCGCGCGTGGTTCGCGGCAGTCACCGACGGAGTCGGAATACCGTCAGAAATAAAAAGCGTCTGCGACGAAATAGAGCGGCGCGGCGCAAGCGCGCTTAAGGAGGCGCTTCTAAAAATAGACCCTGCCGCCGCGGATACGGTCGATATTTTAAACCCGCGGCGAGCAAAAAACGCACTAGCGCGCTGCATGGCAACAGGAATGACTTGCGCCGAACTCTCCGCAAGATTTGCCGCCCTCCCCTGCCCAATGGGCGATATTTTCCGCAAAGTGCGCATTCTCGACCTCCCAGACTCAGAACTTGCCGAAAAAGTGCGCATTCGCACCCGCGCAATGATAAGCGCAGGCCTAATAGAAGAAACGCGGCGCCTAATCGGCCTTGGAATAAAAAATAACCCTTCCGCAAGTTCGGCAATAGGATACCGCGAAACTATCGACTGGCTCGAGCGGGGCAACAGCTGCGTTTCAGATTTGGAAGAGCAAATTGTAAAAGACACCCTCGGGCTGGTAAAAAAGCAGCGGAAATATTTTAAAAATTCCCTTCTAAAAAACGCCGATAATTTCCAGCTATTTTAGGATTATCCGTAAATTCCGCGGGCAGTCCGCAGAATTCGGCTTAACGATTTCAATATTTTCATTGATATCATGGCAAGATGCGAAACACGCAGGCAATCCGCGCAATTCACAAAAAAAAACGCCCGCTGCAATGCTGCGGGACATCTTCTTTGCTTTGCGCGGCAAGAAAAAATTCTCTAAAATTACGCCTTAGCGCCCGCAAATACCGACCTCAACGCCTCCAAGACATTTGGGGGCACAAATTCTCCGATGCGCCCAACATCGTAGCATGCAACCTGCTTTATCAACGTGGAGCTCAAATAAAAATATTTGTGAGAGGGCATCAAAAAAATAGTCTCGACTTCGCCGTCAAGATGGCGGTTCATCTGCGCCATTTGAAACTCAAACTCAAAGTCGGAAACCGCCCGCAAGCCGCGTATGATGGCGCTCGCGCCCGTATTGCGGACAAAATCGACAGTCAAGCCGTCGAACGCCTCGACCCTCACATTTTTAATTCCCTTCAAATTTTCTTCAAAAAGGCGCTTTCTTGTGTGGAAGTCGAGCAACGGCCCCTTCCCCGCATTGCGCGCCACCGCGACAACAACTTCGTCAAATAGGCGCAACGCCCTGTGCAGAACATCAAGATGCCCGTTCGTCACGGGATCAAACGTACCGGGATAGACCGCGATTTTTTTACAATTTTGCATTTGCTTAAATTAAGTTTTTTTACGAGCCTAAAAAAGGCGATTCAAAAAGTCTTGTTAAACGCGAAATAGTGGCAATACTTTTTTAACAATGAATACTCCGAATTTTTTGACCGCACTGAGAGTCTTGCTGACCTTTTTAACGGCACTGCTCTTGTGCCTGCCGTTAAAATACGCCGCGACAGCCGCCTTTGTAATATACTGCGCAGCGGGCGCGACAGACTGGTTCGACGGCTACATAGCCCGCCGCAACAATCTCGTCACAACCTTCGGGAAATTCATGGACGCCCTTAGCGATAAAATAATGGTTTCAACCGCTTTCCTCACGCTTTTCGCGCTTGGCATGTTCGGCGACTGGACATTATTGGCCCTGTTTTGCGCAATTCTTTCAATGTCGCGCGAATTTTTTGTAAGCGGCATAAGAATGATAGCGGCAAGCCGCGGCATAGTGCTTGCCGCAGAAACGATGGGCAAATACAAGGCGGGATTTCAAATGTATTCGCTCGGGGCGATAATCTGCGCCCGCGCACTTGACTTAGACTTTGAGTGCGAAAACTCCATTTTGTACGGATTTGCCTTTTTCTCAGCAATAGTTACACTCATACTCTCAACAATACTGTCCGTATGGTCCGGCGCAGTTTACGGAATCCGCTACGGATATCTATTGAAAGAGTAACCCCCTCAAACTCTGCAAAAATATGGACTCTGCCAGAAAAAAACTATACCCGTGGGCGGCAGCCCTTCCCAAAAAACTTTCAACAAGATTTGCCACCCTTTGGGGACTCGGCTCGCTAAACGCCCCCGGCACATGGGGAAGCGCCGCAGGAATAGTGCTGTACGCCGCGCTATTTGCCGGAATCGGGCTTGGCAGGTACATAGTTTTCGCGGCGATATTCGCATATATATGCGTAGGAATATGCGATACCGCAGAGCGTTTTTTGAAAATGCGCGATCCCGGGTGCATTGTGCTTGACGAATTCTGCGCAATACCGTTTTGCTTCCTGCCTCTTTTCCATTCTGAATATAGCGCATGGGGGGTATTGTTGGGATTCGCATTTTTCAGATTCTTCGACATCACAAAACCTTTTATAATAAATAAAATGCAAGACTTTGAAGGCGGGCTTGGATGCGTTGCCGACGATATTGCCGCAGCCTTGGCGTCCTGCATATGCCTTAATATTTTTGGATTGATATTCCCCGTGGTATTTGCCTAATTTGCGTAGTTGTACAGGCGCAATGCGCAGGCTTGCGCAATATTGCATATTTGACACATAAAATCCGGAGAAACGCTTAAAAAAATCCGGATAGTGCAGATAATATCGTTTTTCTGGGATTAAAATTTCCCGTACAATATACACTGCGTTGGACAATTCCAAACAGTTGAATAAAATATATGAACTATGCTTTTAATCTTAGATATAATAATAAAATGAATTTAAATTTTTAATCTTTACAATTATAACTTATTGATTTAAATATAACCTACTTATAGATTTTATAATGTTATTAAACATACGCATAAAAGACTAAGGTAGGAGTATGAAAACACTGAGAGTTGCCGTCTTGTTTCTTGTTTGTTTAACACATTCTGTTGCATACAGTATTTATTTTAATTCTTTAAATATTCGCGCTTTTGACGGGACAAATGGGATCGGAGAGGTTGATATCTATGAGTTCATTGATTATATCAATGTAGACGATGAGATTCAAATAGATGTATCTATAATTTTTAACAGCAACAGAAGAATTCCGTCAAAAATGTTTGGTTATGGTTGGTGGTTTGGGCTAACCGATTCATATATATCAAAAGTTTCACACGACTCATATAAATTTGTAAAGCCCAATAGAGATGAATTAATTTTAAGACAAGACTTAAAAAATAAAAAAAGATTCAATAGCGAAATAAGCGGACATAAGCTGGAAAAAGAGGGTAACGGATATTTAATATACGGATGCTGCGGCGAATCATTTTTTTATGAGAAAAATATTTTAACCCAAACGAGATATGAAAACGGCACTGTTCTGTCCTATAAATATGAGAAAGGAAAGCTAAAAGAAGTCATTTCAAATAATAAGCCTGTCTTGTCGTTTAGATATGAGAATGATGATGTAATTTATATGGATCTTATAGAAAAAAAACGCACAATAAGGTTTAAGTTAATGGAAGTTCCTGGATACGGCAAACTGTTGTCCGAATATGCAGACTTTCCGGAGGAGAAACGCCTAAAGAAGTTTTCGTATAAGTTTTACGACAATAATATAAGTGAAATAACGATAACTCAAAATAACGCAGCCAGAAAATTTTTCTGGGAAAGCGATACAGGATTTATTGTAAAAGAAGAATCCTATAGAAATAGTAAACTTGTAGACGCGTACGAATACCAAATAGCCAATAGAGACGATCCCGATATATATAAGTATATAAAACGCAAATCCAAATTTACAAATAAAGATGATGTCTTTTACAAAAATGATAATGGTATATCTATAACCCAAAAGGATAGCGGGGATATTGTAAAAATTTACGACAGCATGGAGATAAAAACTTTTGGGAAACCGCAAAAGATAGAAATCAAACACCCCGACGGAAGTGAAGATATACAAGAATTCATTTACGATAAAAAAGGCAGAATTGTAAGTGAGATAAAAAACGGAAAAGTTTTATATAATGTAAAACGCGATGATGACGAACGAAGCATAACTTATTGCGACGGGAAATGGGAACCTATATGGAAGAAGATTTTTGACTCCCAAAATAGAGTAATATCTTACGAGAAGTCTGACGGCAGTAAAACCACCTTCAAATATTTGGAAGATGGTAAAATCGAAGCCACTCTTACAAGAAACGGAAAAACAATAACAAAAGTATTCAACGAAAATCTTAATATTATAAATGAAAGGCAATAAGATGAAATTAATAAATCTGATCGGGAAGACATTTATATTATTAGGTATTACTATGATGGCATGTAGTTATGCCTCATATGAAAAAATTGGAACTTTGCGAGAAAATGCAAATTGTGGAACCAGACAACAAAAAGATATATGTTCGCCAACTAATAACCGAGGAGAAGCAACGCGAGAAAAGTATAACCTAATTCGTGAAGATTGTATTACAACCACGGAGCGCATTTGTGTGCCTGGAAAAACATCTTCTGGTGCATTATACGGAGAATCTCAACTGAGGCGGGAGTTATTGCAAAGTTTTATAAATTGGCAAACACTTGAAACGAGTTATATCGAAGAATATGTCATATTAGGCAATCAACAACCAAGTTTAAATGTCTCTAATATTTCCGTTTACATTGACATACGATCTGGCTATTATAAAAAAATTATTAGCAATTCTGCTACTACGGAAGCTATAACTTGTGATGAGCACGGATTGATTAGATATAAAAATGGTATTGCCGAAAAAATGGTTTCGATAGAGCCCGTAGATTTTCCTAAGGTTTTATTACCTTGGTTTGATGTTTCAGGATCATTCAAACCCATTCTAAATGAAGATAATATAAATAATTTTAAAGTGGAAATATCAACAAGTGAAATAATACTTTATTCTATTGAAGATGGTTTGCGAATTATATTCGATAAAAAAACATACCTTTTGAAAAAGACTCAATATTTAGCACAGGATAATAATCAGAGATTTGTTTCATTAGAATATATACTTACAGACTGGAATAATTTTAATGGGGTATTCTTCCCATTAAATATAGCTATAAACATTTATGACGAGAAATCAAAATCTATAAAAAATTCTACAATTCTGAAAATTAACAAAGATCTCACCATTTTTAATAAGGATATATCATCTGCAATAAAATCCTTCCTCCCGGCAGGAACTACTGTTGTAGATAGAACAGCGGGGAAAATTTATACAATAACTGACGTAGACAAGATTGATCGGAAAGCTCAGATTATTTCGGACGTTCTGGAAGAAATAATAAATAAATCTAATAAACAAATTGAGAAAAAATGAAAATATTGTCTATATATTTTCTCTTTTTTCAAAACTCCAGAGCATAATCGACAATAGATATTTTTATATTGTTGATTGTTTGTAAATATAAAAGTTTAAATTATTGATTTATTTACTTATTGCTCTATATATGGCGATACCGTTACTTCGTGAAGATAATCGCTTGGACTTTTCCAATTTAGTGTCTTTCGGGCTCGAGAGTTGATCTCGTTCAATGCAAATTTTAGTTCTCTTTCTGTCGCTTTTCGCAAATCCATTCCCTTCGGAAAGTACTGTCTCAACAATCTATTTGTGTATTCATTAAGACCTCTTTCGTAAGAAGTGTATGGGTGTGCAAAGTATATTTCACTCCTTAATT
>URAK01000012.1 GCA_900545705.1 uncultured Opitutales bacterium
ATGAAAGACAAATCTAAAAAATCAACCTATTCCACAACCTTTGGTGTTGACCCAATTAACCTCGGTTGACTGAACTCTAAAATAAATTGATACCTTACCAACCTTGCCATGTTGCATTTGTTGCAAAATCGCTAAAATTTATAAATAAAAATAAATAAATATATTTATATTTACGTATGTTTACAAAGGTATGCGCCGCAATCCCGCATAAAGAAAGGCTTTCCGAGTGGAAAGCCTTTGTTCTTAAGCCGTAGACCGCCGGGGATTTGAACCCCGAACCAATTGCTTAAAAGGCAACTGCTCTACCGTTGAGCTAGCGGTCCATTGCATTAATAATAACCTCATCACATTACCTTTATCCCTTAGCTTGGCAAGCTTTTTTTTATAAAAATTTTTTTATTATTTGTCGACAATTCGGGCAAAACGCGTTTCTCTTTCTGCCATATTCTCTTAATATGGCATACGAGGCATTTTATTCTGTCAGGAGTTCTGAAATCGGTTCCGATTACAGGCTGACTAAAACAGGTGCGGCTTTTTTCTTTCAAGAATGCGCCGCCGAATATTTTACTTCAAAGGGACTAGCTGGGTACGACATGGCAAGGCATTCTCTTACATGGCTAATAAGCAGCGTCGAAACTCGTTTTTCTGGGCAAATGCCTTTCTGGAGAGAGCGCGTAAAAGTCCGAGTTTGGATTCGCAGTGTTTCTGCCGCAAGAATGTATGTTGACTTTATCCAACAAGACGAGAAAGGGAAGATTTTTGCCCGCGGGGAAGCGGATTATCTTGTTGCGGAAATTCCATCGCATAGACCTTGTAAAATTTCCGAATATTCCGAAGCCTTTGATATTGAAAATATGGACGCACTTGCAGGATATGACAAAATATTTGAGATATGTTCTATCGCAATGAATGGAGAATATACGCAAAAAGTATCGCGCAAAGTTAGGTTTGACGATATAGATTTTAACTCACATCTTACAAATGTGAAATATCTCCCGAGGACGGTAGAAGCACTGCCTGACGATTTCTTGATATCGCGCAAACTTGCCGGATACTCTATAAAATTTAAACGCGAAGCTAAATTGGGAGACACTGTGGATTCTATTGCGCGCGTATATTGCGATTGCGCATTGCATGGGCTTTCGTGCGGCGGCAAAACTATCGCGGAAGCAGCTACTATTTGGGAAAGAATTTAGGGCTACTATTTGGGAAAGAATTTAGGAAATCTTTTTTTAATTCTAAGCATAAAATTTAACTTAAAAAAGATAAATTAAGATCTAGTATTTTGCGATCTTATGCGGATATTTTTTTGAGCAAATTTATCGCAAGTAATTTTTAATTACACGCGGAAATTTAAGGAATAAAAAGTGCAGGGTAGAAAATAGCCAAAACATGCAATTTAATGCATGCCGCCAACGCAGGTATCCGATAAGACACGGTTTATTTTTTAATTTTTATACGATAAAGACAATGCAATATTAATAGATTTTCATTTAATATCGAACTTTATAATAAAAAGGAAACATAAAAAAAGTATGGTGAAAACGTGGGTAAAAGTGTCGTTTTGGATAGTATGTATTAAGAAATAGATAATTTTGATTCAAAAGCGCAAAAATATCCTGAAATCTTTTTGAATTTCTAAATTTCCCTGAAATTTTTTTTAGAAAAAATACTATTCTTTATCTAAATTTTTCTATGAAAATAGCGCCGAAGACTGCTTATATACTAAAATTATTCTTTTATTTTAAATCTGCGCTTATGTTTCACAGTTTTCTCAAGAAAAATATGTTTTTTAAAAAAGTCAGCAAAACCGAATAAGTCATCAAATTTTTTAGGAATAAAAGTGCGGTTTCGAGAGCCTATAATTAGACATAATGTACATTGTGCGACAAATGAAACTTTCTTGTATATTTTATATGTTTCCGATATTTAACTTGTTATGAATCATTTTTACGGCATGAAGAATATTCAAAAGTTTTTCACTAACAAAAAAACATTGACCTAAATTTATCTAATAATACTAAGTCAATTAAACTTTTGGTCAAGTATGTAAATTATCATATAACCCTATATAAATATTTTTCCAAGGGTTTACTCTTAAAGCTAAAAAAATCCGTTGAGTAAAAAAACATCTTACGTAAAATTTTAAATTTATAAACAATCATGAAAAAAATACTGGTTGCAGGATTATTATTTTTTTCTTGGAATTATTAGCCGATGATACAGTCACAACGGCTCCCGGTGAAATTACAGTTGCTATAAATCCTCAGAAAATCCCGAACCATCCGATGGCACCAGCCCAATACCGCAAGCCCGCCGACTACACGCCAAAGCTATACAAATATAATTTAAAACAGATCTCCGACATTTTTTCAAAAGATTTGATTCATAAGGCGCAAAACCAAATGCGACGCATTGAATCTGTAAATAAAAATGGCAAATGGAAGCCCGACGGCAAGTCGCTCGACCTACATGAGTGTCCCGAATGGTTCAAAGATGCAAAATTCGGAATATTTGTCGATTGGGGGCTTTGGTCGCTTGCATCTTGGGCCCCAAAGTCGAGAAAAGGCGCTATGTATCCCGATTGGTACGAGCTTAGAATGTATAGCGACTTTGACTCAAATTCCCCTTTCTGGGGCTACCGCAGCTATCATGCAAAAAATTGGGGCGCAGACTTCCAGCGCGACCATTTTATTCCTCTTTTCCAGGCGAAAAATTTTAATCCGGGAAAACTTGTTGACCTATTTAAAGAATGCGGCGCAAAGTATGTCATACCGTTTTCAAAACATCATTCTGGTTTTTGTCTGTGGCCTTCGTCGTACACTTTTCGCAATTCCGTTGAAATGGGACCCAAGCGCGACATCTCCGGAGAAATTGCTGATTCTTGCCGTAAAAATGGGCTTAAATTCGGATTTTATTTTAGCCTCAGCGAATGGGAGTTCCCCGTTTTGGATAAGCGCGGAAATCTTGCTAATTGTTCATGGAACAAAATAATCCCCTACTCCGCCGACATGGAATACAAAGCGTCCGGGAAAATAGCAGTAAACGATTTTGTCCGCGAATACACTATTCCGCAAGCTGTCGAATTCATAGACAAATATTCCCCAGATATCCTATGGTACGACGCTGACTGGTCGGGAAAAGCCGCAAAACTCGGCAGTTGCGAAATAGCGGCATACTTCTATAATGTTTCTGAAAAGCCAGTAGCTATAAACGATAGATATGGGCTTGGAGAACCCGAAGAAATTGCCGGAAAATTTACCAAAGAACGCCCAAGACAATGGCTAAGAACAGTAAGGGGCGATTTCTATACGGACGAATACGGCGATACCTCAGAGTGCATAAATGTCGAAAACTACCACCCGTGGGAGGTGTGCCGCGGCATAAGCCAATCTTACGGCAACAATTGGCAAGACGACGAAAACAGCGTCCTTTCGGCAAAAGAATTTGTGGCGCGATTTGCCGATATTGTCGCGTGCGGCGGAAACCTGTTGCTGCTTGTAAATCTTGACGGACAAGGCTCAATACCGGAAATACAAATGCAGCGGCTTAAAGAAATTGGAAAATGGCTTTCTTTAAACGGTGAAGCAATTTTCGCTACTCGCCCGCAAGCGCCATACGCAAAAGAAGGCGTATCGTACACGCGCTCGAAGGACGGCTCTTGCGCGTATGCGATAATATCCGAACCCAAATCAGAAATTTTTCTGCAATTAATGCCTCCTAAAGGAGCGGTTTTGATGCTTTTGGAATCCAAATCGCGCGTTAAATGGGATTACGCAAAAAATACCGAAAGAGAGCCTGGAATAAAAGTTGGACTCCCCAAAGAGGCTGCAGCATCTAAGCTCCCGGTCGCACTTTCCGTAAAAATGAAGTAAGAAGTTTTCCCGCGCTCAAAAATTCCGATTTCTCCGCATTTTTAGGCGCAAAGAGAGGTATAAGCCGGCAAGGAGCGTGCGTGCTAATTCGTATTTTATGAAAGCTAAGAGTTTTGACTTACAAACTTTTCAAAATTGTCAAAATACGCTTTTGCCTCTTTTGATTTTTTGTCTGCGGCAAGTTTTAAAAGATATTTTGCGTGCTCAAGATCTTTTGCACCCGCCAAGCCGCTTACATATTTCTTAGCGGTTATGATAAGTATTTCGGGGCTTGCAACGCGGAAAAGTTCGGAAATTTCCGGGATTTCTGTTTTGTCTCCGCTTTTTTTGTGAATATAGTCCAGAGATTCAGCAGCGTCAAAATCTCCTCTTTTCAGCAATTCCTCTAAAATCGCCATGCCTTTCTGTTCATCTTTTTCCGTGCCGATGCCGTAATAAAGTGACATCGCTTTTCTTCGTTCCATTTCCTCGCTTAACTTGGAACCGCTTTTTTCTATTTCTACTATAATTTCAAAAGCTTTTTTGGGGTCTGCATTTTCTCTGTCATATGTGTAGAAGTCATAAAGCTTGCACAACTTAGAATTTCTATCTTCAGGGGAATTTTTGGCAAAAAATTCTGTCCAATATTTTCGCTTATTGGGATAATTTCCGAGCGCATTTTTCTGATATAAATCTTTCAAGGACAAAACGGCGTCGAAATACATAGGCTTTATATTGTATGACACCATGCGCTTAATATCTTCGCGTATTTTATCTGCCTTAGCTGTATCTTTTGCTGTTCCTATTCCATTTTCAAGGCAGAATGCCATGCACTCTAACGCCTTCATCGAGCCGTCGCGGTACGGTTTTTCGGAGCATTTTTTAAAAATCTCAAAAGCTTTCTTTTCGCCCTTCTCCACCCCAATGCCGTGAAGGTAGGCAAAAGCCATGTCGAGGTTTGAATTTATATCGTCTATTGAATACAATTTTTTGTAGCATTGCGCATATTTTTGATTGTATTCAAAAGTTTTTTTAGGGTCGCAAATAGAAGTATTTTTATATAGCGCCGCCAATTCTTTATATGTAGCCGGATTTTCTTTCGCAAAATCTTCGTATAATTTTAAAGCCTTGGGGAGTTTTGAAACGTCGTATTCTTCATATAATCGAATAAGGCTTCTTATCTTATAGAAACGCTCATTGACTTTTAAGTCTTTGTTTTCCAATTGATAATTAATTACACATTCCGTATGCTCCGATAAGTCCACGACTTCTCTTAAAAGTGACATATCGAAATCTTGCCAGACACTAATTGTTGAAATTATTTCGTCGGCTTTTTTTATATTTTTTGCGGTTCCTATTCCATAGCGGTAAGCGTAAGAAATAAGGTATTTATAAAAGTCGTTGTAAGGTCGTTCATTCAATTTTTCAAATGCCAACTTTTCGTCTTTTTCATTTGGAATGCCAAACAT
This sequence comes from uncultured Opitutales bacterium, assembly GCA_900545705.1. Lineage (GTDB taxonomy): Bacteria > Verrucomicrobiota > Verrucomicrobiia > Opitutales > Intestinicryptomonadaceae > Merdousia. Next base: position 5,324 of record URAK01000012.1, read on the forward strand.
CAGCATAGCGGGATAATAAACGGCCAGCGGATTCTCCCGTTCATGCGCCAACTTGGAGCAATTTAGTAGCTTTTTGTAATCTTTATTGTATGCGTAATGATTAATAAGAAAGGTCAGATTTTCCAAGCCTGTTTTTTCTATGACGCATTTTTGATATAATTCGTCCACATATTTTTCCCTGTCCGCCCGGTATTTTATGGAATTTATTTTATGATATATGGAATTCTGATAGTAATCTCCCCTATCTTCACTGTCGCGGCCAATGCTATATACATACTTTTGCGTCTCGTTGTCTAATGCAAACAGATGCTGAATATTGTTCGATATTTTGATTCCAACCTGTGTTTTATCCATACATTCGCTCTCAAACGCCGACTCAATCTCGGAACGCAATTTTTCAGCTTTCGCCCTATCCTTTTTTTCGTTTATTCCCTGGAATGTGCACGCCATAAGAATCCCTTTCGCATAGACGCAGCCCATGCCGGAGGAGCGTTCAAATACCTTGCGCGCCTTTTCCCAGTCGCCGTTTTCCGCGAGGTGCATTCCCTCTAAAAATTCTATATATTTATTTTCGGGATATTCTAAAAACAGGCTATTCCATTCGTCTTCTCCAAGCTTGGAATAGATTGTATAGCACTCGGAGAAATTCCCCAGTTCCATTGCTTTTTTGTTGTAAGAAATGGCTTCTTTTAATTTCTCCGGAATCATTTCAAAGTAATTGCCGTTTAATAGCCCATGCACAATTTCAATATAGGCGTCGGCTTTTTCCGAGTTGCCAAACCCCTCAATTATTTTTTCAAATTTTTGGGTATTTTTATCGATATTGACGCTTCCCAAAGCAAATGAAACTGCAAGGGTTTTTACAGTGTCCGGATTGGAAATACTTTTTATCGCTTTTTCAAGAAACTCCGTTCGTTTTTGCTCCATTCCCAGAGCTCTGTACATTCCCGCAAGATTCGATATTAAATAAAAGTCATCTGGTTGAGATGCGTATTTCTCCTCAAATATTTTCAATATTTCTTCGCGCTTGGGGTTTGACGAAAAATCTTTAAAAGACAATTCACTGTACAATGAAGGCACTCCAAGCCATTTTTGGGCAAGATCTAACTTGTCGTATGCGGATAAGGCTTCAAGCTCATAAAGCCTTTCAAAGATTTTTAAACGTTCATTTTTCAAATTCAAGAAATTGCACATTCTGGACAATTCGCGCAATCTCATCGCTTCAGGATATTTTTCAAACTCCTTTAAAGCATTTTTACCGTCGGCTTCAAAAGTTTTATCTCTCAGAGAAATCGCATAAATTGCCGCATAGGTTGATACATTTTTATTTTTTAGGTTTTTTAGGAGCGAAACTAATTTTCTCCGCGTTTCCTTGCCCATTTTCCCAAAATCGTACAATAGAGTGTTGGGAGAACCATCTTTTAATTCGCAATATGAATCTGAATCCAAAAGATCCCCCGCCTCTTTATCTTTCCCCGACCGCATATATGCCTTCAACATATCTCTATATACAACCGTACTATTATACTTCTTAAACTTTTTTAAGCCATCGAGGCTCGGATTTTTACCGAAAATTCCCGCGGCATAGGCGGCGGATTCGGCAAGCCCCTTGCGCGCATATTTTTTAAACAGTTCGGCGTCGCCTTTCAAGTAGGCGATTTCCGCGAGGCGCATTACGGCGTAGTTATCGTTTTCTAACGCCAGTTTCGCGAGATTTTCCTCCAATTTTCCGAGGTATTTCTTAGCTTTTTCATCGCTCTTGGCAAGCTCTACAAGCCCCGATACATATCCGAGGTTTTCGTACGCAAGGCGGGCGCTTTCAAAATTTTTTCCGCCAATCCCGTCGGTGAGAGTTTTCATATCTTCGGCGGATATTCCCGTTTTATTCTCTCCCCCTGCCCCAGTATCCGCCTTTACTATATTGCAGACGACAGCGCAAAATGCAAAAATAAAAACTGAAATAATCTCTTTATTCATAGAATCTTATATAATATAAAAAAAAATTATTTCAATAAAATAAAAGCGTTTTGACATCTCTTATCTTATTTTGAAAATTGCAATGAATGGAAGAAAAATACTACAAAGTTATTTCCGATGACGGCAAGTCTCCCACCAAGCGGTTCGACTATTCTCCATATTTGCCCTCCGGGAATGGAGTCCCCGGGAAATGGTTACCGGAGATTCCGGAAAACAAACTTTTTTCCGACGGATACTATGTGTCAAAATACTGGAATATGTGGTATGTCCCAGGCGCAAAAATTTACGAAGTTGAAGTTGATGGCATCAGCCGCGCGGAATGCGCGGGAGTTGAAAAACAGGTTTGCTGCTCGCGCATAAGGCTTTTAAAAGACGTTACAGCGGACCTTGTTCCTACCCTGCCTCCCGCCGAGTTTTCAGACTCGGAAAATTTTGCAAACACGGGCGCAGGCAATACTGGAAAGCACAATACCGGCAACTGGAATTGCGGAGACTTTAATACGGGAAACCGCAATACAGGCTCTCTCAATAGCGGCGACTTTAACACGGGCGACAGCAATTCGGGAATCGACAATGTAGGCGACAGAAATTGCGGCTCCGGTAATGTCGGGTGCGACAACACCGGCCACTCCAATACCGGAAATTTTAACAAAGGCTCGTACAACAGCGGCGACCACAACCGTGGATTTGCAAACAGCGGCAGTTTTAATGTAGGCAACCGCAACTCGGGCAAATGGAATATCGGCAACCGCAATTCCGGCTATTTTAATACAATTCCTCCGAAGATCTTTATGTTCAACAAGCCAGTTGACGCTGAAATATCCGATATAAAACTTCCGAAATGGCTCAACTTTCCCAATCCACCAAAGGCATTCGAGCGCGCGAGCATTGAGGAGATACTGCAAACACTCAAACTTCCGAATTTCGACTACGAAATTTTTGAGAAAATTACCGGAGTGTCAAAATCTGATTTTGAGAGAAAACTCGGTAAAAAACTTTGAAATTTTCCGCGCTAAAACGCTGCAATTGAGTCCCCGGATAGAAAAGTAAAAATCTGGGTTCCTTTCATAAAAAAAATACCCGATTTTAACTTGCCTCTCAATCGTCTATCTGGCGTATTCTGCGGTAAGTGCGCGGCAGCGCGACAGTGACAGTTGTACCGATATTTGGCTTGCTTTCAACGTCGATTTTTCCGCCGTGGGCGCGCACTATTGCCTGGATTATTGTCATTCCGAGCCCGTGCCCGCCAGTCTTTGTCGTATAGTACGGCTTAAAGAGCTTTGACATTCCCTCCTCGTCTATGCCGCAGCCGGTATCTGCAAATGAAATTTTCACAAAATCGTCGTCCGCCGAAGCCCGAATAGATATATTCCCGCCGCCGTCCATTGCCTCCATTGCGTTGTGGAGTATGTTAAAATACAACTGTTTTAGAAGATTGGAATCCGCATAAACTGTCGGCAGAAGCGCGTCGATATCCACATTCACAGATATGCGGAGATTTTCAAGTTCTCCGTTTAGGAGCTTCAAAGTTTCCGCAAGCGGCTTTATCGGGTCGCAGTCGGCCATATTTGGGCGCATTGGACGCAGGGCTTTTAGAAAATTTTCTATTATTGAGTCGAGCCGTGACACTTCGGAAGCGCATATTTCTACGGATTCTTTTATCGCCCCGACTATATCGTCCGATTTATCCCCCGCCTGCATTTTTTTGAGCCTGCGCAAGACGAGCTGCAAGTGGATATTTATTGAATTTAAGGGGTTGCCAATCTCGTGCGCCACTCCCGAAGCAAGGTTCAAGAGGGACGAAAGCTTTTCGCTTTCTATGCGCTCCTCGGTGGAAAGTTTTTCGCGGGTAATATCGTTTAGGATTAGGGCAAATGTCCCGCCTTCGCCAAAATTGAAAGGGATAATCTGCGCGCTAAGCATCTTGCGCTCAGGGTATGATATTTCAAACTCCCTCAAAGCGAAAGAGCCTTTTGCCGCGCTCTCAAGCGCGGCGTCCATGCCTGGGAGGAGTTTAAATATGCACACACCGCTTCCTGACGAATTTAAACCGAGCAGGCTGTCTGCGAACGAGTTTGCAAAAAGAATGTTTCCTGAATCGTCGCAGACTACGATTGCCGAATGTATGGCATTAAACACGGCGTCCATTCTCGACAATTCTCTCGCAAGCCTCTTGTTTTTTCTAAGAAGGCTTGCTATGGACGATGGTTCCCCCGAGTCCGGCATATTACCAAATTCGCTGGGTTAAGCTTGAGCCGTGCGCGTCGAGGCCTTCCATAGACGCGAAAGCGCCAACAACCCCCATAGCTTTTTGAACCGACTTTTTGTCGTATTTTACATACGAGCTCCGGCGCATAAAATCCACGAGCTGCAATCCGCCGGAGAAGCGGCCGGTGCGCCCGGTCGGTAGAGTATGGCTTGGGCCTGCGGTGAAGTCGCCCAATACCGTGGGAGTGTATTCTCCGACGAGTATTGCGCCGGCAGTCTTGATTTTGGGAACAAGCTTTTCGGGGGAATCCGTCATTAGCTCCATATGCTCAGGCGATATGAAGTTTGCGACTTCGCAAGCGGCTTCGAGATTCGGGACGATTATCGCTACGCATCCGTCGGAGATTATTTTCATCAACATCTGTGTTCTCGAAAGTTTTGCCGCCGCGTCCGGAAGGGATTCCCGCACTTTTTCCACAAGTTTTTTTGACGTGCATACGAGAAATATTTTTTCCCTTCCGCTTCCATGCTCCGCTTGTGACAGCAGATCTGCAACTACAAAGCGCGGATTGGAAGACGAATCCGCCATTACCAGGACTTCACTCGGCCCAGGCAACAAATCGACGCCCGTTGAGCCGAATAGTCTGCGTTTTGCCTCAATAACGAAGGCGTTTCCAGGCCCGAAGAGCTTGTCGACTGGTTTAATCGTCTGCGTCCCTACCCCCATTGCGGCTATCGCCTGAGCTCCGCCAACCTTATAAATCTCGGAAACGCCCACGATGGAAAGCGCGGCAAGAATATGCGGGTTTATAGTTCCGTCGCGCGCTGGCGGAGTGCACACGCAGATTTCCGGGCAGCCCGCGAGTTTGGCGAGGGTAGTTGTCATCACAACCGTCGAGACGAGCGGCGCCTTGCCTCCGGGAATGTAAATGCCGACGCGGTTAATCGGATAAAAATTTTCGCCGACAGTCGCGCCGTGGGGATTTTTAGCGCGCCAATTTTTCGGGAACGTATGCTTGTGGTACGCCTTTACGCAGGCAACTGCCTCCCTTATAGCCTTTTTATCGGCAGCAGAGACAAGCGACAATGCTTTTTTTATTTCGTCGGGCTTTACGCGCAAATCTGTTGCGGGTATTTTTACTCCGTCAAATTTAAGAGTCAATTCTTCGAGGGCCGAATCGCCGGACTCGCGCACTTTTGAAATTACGGAGTCAACGGCAGACGCAATTTGCGGATTTTCCGAATCCGGCTTGCAGGCGGAATTTAATTCGCGCCAGAAATCGGCACTTTTGTAGTCTAAAATTTTCATTATGCAGCCATTATTTCAAAAGAGTTGCTTTTATCAAGAATTATCGATTAAAGCGGCTAAAAGAGCTCGAGTTGCCCGCCGCCTATCAGATCTGAAAAGCGCTTTTGCCAATCGTCTATTTTTCTCAAATAATAGTCGGAATCGTAAGGATAGTTTGCGGGGTCATATAGAGCGGATGGCCTCGCGTTCTTCCAATCCGGTGAGCGCTTGCCGTCTCCGCGCGCAATGTAGTACGACATGCGGTCGCCCACTTCCGGATAAGGCGAGAGCATTGCAGCGGCCTCCAAAGGCGCCCTGCGCGCCCCGCCGTTTTGGATTTCGTCGAGATATTGCGAAACGGGCTTATTTATATATTCGCTCTTGGAGATTGACTCAATATCCGCTTGTCCCGATGCGATACTTTTTTTTGCTGACTCGATTTTATCGCGCAAAATATCGGTCTTTCCGGACAATTTCGCCTTAGCCATTTCTGCGGTAAGATCCCTCAAAAATGGCTCGGTTGAGCGGTTTTTAAAACCCGACCCTTTTAGAATTACGGCGCCGTCTTTTAAAAGAGCGTAGTTTTTGGCTTTATAGCAAAGCATGGCGTCGTAAGCGCCGTCAAATTCGAGGTCTATGCCCTTGGGGACTACCGGCAAAACCATGGAAAGCAAGTCGTGGGGCGCGTCAAAATATTTTTCGCTTTGCACATACAGCCCGTCCGTATCGGCTTCGAGAAGTTTGCAGTCTTTAATGGAGGAAAATGCGCCAATGATTTTTTCGAGAATCTCCCTGCCCTTACCCGTGACTTCCTCGGCTAGTGATGCGTCTGCAAAAGTCGCGTTGTCGAGCCCCAAGTAGCCGTAGAATGAGTTTATTAAAATCTTAAAACTCATTTGCCGCGCGTCGAATTCGCGCGCGAGCGCAGGATTTTTTTCAGTCTTGGAAAGTTTTTTATATTTTAGCCTATACTCGCGCAGAGAACTTAGAAGCGGTATAAAAACCTTCAAATAGTCGTTTTTAGGGCATTTGCCAAGCAGCAGCATTATGCTCGGATACAGGGAAGCTACATCGTAGTGCAAAACATTTTTAAAAATACCCGAAGCAAAGCTTTCCGACAACGCCCCCTCAAAATACTTGCTGCGTGAAGGCAGCGGCAACGCCGCCCCGGCCGACAGGTATTTTTCGACAAACAGGCTCTCGACCTTAGCGCCGCTCCCGCGAGACATGCATTCCTGCAATGTCATCGGGAAATTTCCGACCTGTGCGACATAGGTTGGCAAAAGCCTTTCGATAAGTTTTTCAATGTCGCCGAGCCTTTCCTGTGCAAAATTCTTGAACTTTTCGAAGTCTTCCGAAAAAGCCCTCAGTTCCTCTTGCGGAGCGAACCTCACCCTCGGCTCGGCTTGGCGCACTCCGAAGTGCTTTACGCAATACCCCAGCGAATAAGACGCCATATCGCGCACGCTCAGATCGTAAAGCTGCACAAGCAAAAATGTGTCGGCGACAGTTCTTCCGGGAATGTCGCACCTCGAATACCCAAATGTCCGCTCGGCGAGTTTGAGCCTGGTTTTCTTAAAAATTGCGCTTTCGCCCGCCCTGCCCCATTCGAGGCGGACTTTTAATTTTTTGGCCCTTGCTGCGATTGCCGCTAAATCTCTCCTGAAAATGCCGTGGCCTGCAAGCACGTCAGGGTCGCGCGCGAGAATTTCAGCATTGAGAGATTCAATTAGCGCGCGTTCGGAGGCGTCCGAGAAATCCGCGGATTTTAAAATCTTAAATCCGCCAAACCCGCCGAGAGATACGGCGTAAATTCTTCCGAGGGTGTCGTGGGAGTCTGAAATTGATACGTATATTTCCGTTATTCTGATTTCCTCAAAAGCCATTCCGGCGAACATGCGCATGTTGTTGCGCGCCAAGAAAAGATTTTCGGAACATGCGGATTTTTCTACGGGCAAGGATTTGTCGCGCGCCTTCATAAAGGAATTTGCGGAGGAGTCCCCGGGAAAATTTACGATTGTGTTTAGGGGCGCCCAATCCGGGCCTGAAAGATGCTCGCGCGATGATTCAAAAGGCGTCTGTGCTGCATCGGAAGTTATCCATGCAAAAGGTTGGAAGTCGGCGCATTCGCGCGTTCGCCGGCCGTCGGAATCGAGATATAGCAAAACTTTGCCGTTCCCGTCGCAGCTTAAGCCGCAAATGCGATTGGTCTTGTCGGATTCCTGCATGGCAAAAAATGCTTGCCGATTTTTAGCATTGTTGCAAATATTTTCAGCTTAAATTTTATACTATGAAAAAAGCCAATCTAATAATGCTTGGAGCGCCTGGAAGCGGCAAAGGAACGCGCGCAGTTGCGCTTTGCGAAGTTTTGGGCATCGTGCAAGTTTCCACTGGAGACCTGTTCAGATACAATATAAAGCAGGATACGGAACTCGGCAAACTGGCCAAGTCGTATATAAATAAGGGGGAATTAGTACCCGACGACGTCACCGCCGCCATGGTGAAGGACCGCCTTAAAAATCCGGATACGGCAAACGGATTTATACTCGACGGATTTCCCCGCACGATAGCGCAGGCGGAAATGCTCGATAAAATTCTTGAAGAGCTCGGCGAGAAAATTTCGTACGTCATATATTTGAATGTTCCCGACTCCGAGATAATCCGCCGCATATCGGGGCGCCTGATATGCTCTGATTGCCAGACACCCTACCATAAGGAATTCAATCCGCCAAAGAAGGAGAACGTTTGCGACAAGTGCGGGGGGAAGCTCTACACACGAGACGACGACAAGCCAGAGACTGTCCAGAAGCGCCTCGAAGTTTTCCGTTCCACGACATTTCCGCTTGTCGATTACTATAAATCGAGGGGAATCCTTGTCGAGATACCGCCGGAGCTCTCAGAGAAAGGCGCAGTTTCCGACATGCGCGAACTTGCCCAAAAGCTCGGGCTTATCGGAAAATGAGGATTTTTTTCATAGGCGATATTGTAGGCAAGCCCGGCAGAAGAATTTTGTCGGAGAACTTGCCGCGCATACGCGAGGCGTTGGGGATTGACTTTGCAATCGCCAACGCCGAAAACGCCGCCGGCGGCAACGGCATAACAAAGAATATGGCTGAGGAGCTTTTCAGGGCTGGCGTTGACGCCATAACCCTAGGCGACCACATTTGGGACCAGCGCTGTTTTGAGGGTGAAATCGATTCGCTGGAAAGAGTATGCCGGCCTGCGAATCTGCCTTCGAGCAACCCCGGCCGCACATATCTAATACTTGAAAAGAACGGAGAGAAGCTTGGGATATTTTCGCTTTTAGGGCAAACACTGATGAAAATAAAAGCGAATTGCCCATTTGCCGCGGCATCGGAAATGGTCGACAGGATAAAGCCCGTTTGCGACGCAATATTTCTCGACTTTCACGCCGAGACGACCTCCGAAAAAGTGTCGATGGCATGGCATCTTGACGGCAGAGTGCAGGCAGTTGTTGGCACACACACACATATACCGACGAACGATGCGCGTATATTCCCCAAAGGGCTCGCATTTTTAAGCGACGCCGGCATGACCGGGCCGTGGACCTCGTGCCTGGGGCGCAAGTGGGAGGTAATTTTACAGCGTTTTATCGACGGGCGACCGCGCGCTTTTTTGATGGCCGACGGCGATCCTCGCATATGCGCATGTGTAATCGATATAGACACGAAGGAACGCAAGGCCGTGTCGATAGAGCCGTTTATATATCCGCCCTTCCCCAATACAGCGCAAAAACTTGCCGATACACTTGCGGCAGAAAGCGCCTCCGAGCAAGCGCAAGGAGCTGACTCACAGGCAAAGCCCGAATAGAATGCACAAGGGCAAAGCGCAATAAGCGAATGGGGAGAATTTTCTAACCCTGCGCGGCGTGCGGCGCGGCAAGGGTACGAATGTTTTATCACAGCGCGATTAACAGCAGGGGCAAGCAACTGGTTTTCGGCAGTTTTGGCGCGGCTTAATTCGTAACAGGAACAGAGTGAGCACGTTGCGCTTCAACGTGCGCAGCAATTTGGGAAGCAGTATTTGTAGCGCACTTTGTAGCAAGGATAGAACAAACATATTTTATCCTGGCACGCATAGCAATGCGGGAAGCGGACGTATAGCGAAAGATTCAGCACATTGCAACGGACCCCTCGGCAATAAAGTGCGAAGGATTAAGATTCATTGCGGCGTGCTTCTTGCCAATAGCGCGAATCTTTCGTCGCAGCGTGCTTAACAGCATGTGCAAGCAACCGCGGATTGCGAAAGATTCGGTGAGGCGCGTTGCGCAAATAAAATAGGCCGCCTTAATTTTGCGTTTTTGCGCCAGTCTCCGATTTTTGCGGGATAACAGAATTTCCGGATATTACCGCGTTTTTGGAGTCAATTCCCACATACGCGCCGAGTTTTGCCGCCGTATCAGCATAGAATTTGTTGTTTATAAATGCTACATTGTCGGAATGCTCTATTATTGGGCAACCGGCGTATGGTTTTGCCTTCGGGGAGATTTCTATAGAATTATTCCTGAAGATGACGTTTTGGGCGTATAGGCAGAATAAGGAGGAGGCTATCAAATTTTTGAACTCGCAGTTTTCTATAAGAATATCCGAAGCTGTCTCCGACTTTAAGAAATCGGAAGACTTGTCAATCCTTCTGCTTCCCGCGAAAATCTCGTGAAAAATTTCGTAGAGAGGCTGGCGAAGTTCGGAATCTATAAATTTACACCCTCTTACAACGACATTTTTGCAGCCGTATCCCTCAGCCCAGCTTTTTGCAGAGTAAGCGCGCTGAAATCTCAGCGGAGAGTTTATGCCGTTTTCAAAGGTGCAATTTTCAATGGTGACATTGCTCGTTTGCACGATTCCCCTGCCGACGTAGTTTTTAAAGAGGCAATTTTTTAGCAAAATGTTTCGAGTGCGGTGCGATTTTTTTTGCAGAACGAAATTGTCGAAATTCGGCAGCGCGGAATCGAATTTTAAGATGTTTGCGGATAGTGAAACAATTTTTGCCTTAAAGTTAAGAGGGGAATAGTCCGGCAGGAAAAATTCCATTTCGTCGCCCGCAGACGCGTTTATATAGCGCGCGCCGCCCATATTTACAAGGGAGATTTTATCGGGGGAGATTTTTTTGCCGACGGCAGCTTTATCGTGGAAATTGAAAATATCGTCCTGGTTTAGCGAAGCGCGGAAATTCACAAGTTTGCAGAAGCCGCCGTTTGACGTGCAGTGCACGACGTCCGCAGTGGTTGAGCACGGGCGGTTGGAGCCTTTTTTAGGTACGAAAGCCACATTTAAAGCCTGCCAATATTCCGTTCCGTAGGAGACGATAAAACCCATTCCGCGGCAAGAATAGACGTCGATGTTTTCAAATGTTAGATGTTTGCTGTCGCGCAAGGAAAAGGCGTTTTTGCCGTAATAATGATGCATAATTCTGTAAGTTCTCCCGACCATTGCGCGGCTTGATATCCAAAAGTTTTTACTTTTTGAATATTCGTTTGGATAATCCTCCGGCCTTGGGAGGCCGACAGGTGCAACCCCCGGATAGATTCGCGCTTTGTTTGGAGAAAGCCATTCATTTTTAGTTCCGTAATGCCCGTCGCCTGTGCCGAAGTATGCAACACCGCGCTCATTGGATATGCCCTCGCATTTTTCGTCCATAAGATACAAGACTTTTATGGGCATTGGCTTGCCGTAGAGCGGATATTTTTCGTACCCTACAAATTCAACGTCAATGTAGCTGTCTGAATTTCTGTCGACATGCTTTCCAACGACTTTTACAAACGCCCCGAGCGGATCGGATTCCCAGTCCCAATCCATTTTGAGGTTGCAAATTTTTATCCTTTTGGAGTTGGTTATGGAGAAGTTTGGGCTGCCCTTGGTTTTCCTAAAAATAAGAGTGGCGCCCTTCCCGTCTAAAACGAAGTTTTCAATAGAATCGAGTAATACTCCGTCTGCGCCAAAGCATTTGAAGACGCCCTCCGGCAATTCAAGCTTTGAAGCCCCGATTTTTTTGCAGTGTTCGATTGCGGCGTTCAATGCGGCAGCGCAATCCTGATTTTCCTCGGAGAAGCCGAAGTCGGCGGCCTTGACAGTCGTAGGATTTTCTGGAAAAATCGGCTGTTCAACTTCAAAATCTGCGCATCCCGAGGGCGTCGGCGGCAGCGGTCCCGAGTAAGGGCTTGCGCTATCCTCAAACGTTTCAAACTTAAAATTTTCCTCGGAAAACCTGTTTGGGAGGCCGGGAAACTGCGCGGCTTGCGCAAATAGTTGCGCGGCTAATAGAACCGCGCAAGAAATGGCATATTTCTGCATTCTTCTTGATTGGGACATGATGGATTTTTATGTTAGCGCAAAGATTTTATGCGCAGTTCATATCTTCCGTTGCGCCTTGAAAGCGCGCATTCGGCTCCGTAGGCCTCGCTCAGATTTTTCGACGTAAGCACCTTTGAGATTTCTCCCGATACAAGCACCTTTCCGTTTTTTATAATTATAGCGTGCGAAAACGACGGAGGTATTTCCTCAACATAGTGTGTCGCCATTACAATCGCCGGTATTTTAGGGGAGGCGGCAAGAGCGTCTAAAAATTCCACAAATTTAGCGCGCGCAACAGGGTCCAAGCCAGTGCACGGTTCGTCGAGAAACACAACCGACGGTTTTAGCATTAGCGCGCGGGCGATAAGAGCCTTTTGCCGCTCGCCCTGCGATATGTACTCCCAGCGGTCGTCGACGAGATTCCCTATCCCGAGCTCCTTCATTTTTTTGTATGCTTCGAATATCAGCGGGCGCGTGATTTTGCCCCAATAGTTTATTTGCGCGAACTTGCCGCTTACGACAACTTCGAGGACTTTTTCGTCGGGGTTAATTCTCCGCTTAATCTGGCTTCCGACGAGCGCAATTTTTTCGCGCATTTTTTGCCAGTTGCAAGTCGAGTATTTTTTCCCGTCGACCCACATGTCGCCCGATGAAGGGGTGTTATAGGCGCAAATTGTGGAAAGCAAAGAGGTCTTTCCGGCGCCGTTCGCGCCGAGCAAAACCCAGCGCTGGCCCTTGTAGACTGTCCAGTCTATGGAGTCGAGTATTTTTCTTCCCGCCTCAAATGTGAGCTCGCGGGCTTCTAAAATTTTTTTTTCTTTTGCCTTTTGTTCGGCGATTTTCATTATCATTTCTCCAATGTCTATTATTGGCGGAAAAAATTACAACAAGATAATTCTCGCTTCGGCCTCGCCGCGGAGGAGCGAACTGCTCGCGCGCGCGGGCATACCGTTTGATGTGGAGGTTTCAAAGGCAGATGAGGACAATTCCCCGTCAAACTCTCCTGAGGGGATTGTCCGCAGGAACGCGCTTGCGAAGGCGCGCGAAGTCTCCGCCAGATTCCGCGAAGCGACAGTTTTAGGCGCAGACACAATAGTGGCTCTCGGCGGGAAAATCTACGGCAAGCCCGCTGGGATTGACGACGCAAAAAGAATGCTCGCCGAACTTTCGGGCAAGACCCACTCGGTCTTTACGGGAGTAGCTCTCGCGGCGGAGGGCGGCGAAAAGATCTTGGTTTGCGCAGAGGAATCGAAGGTTAAATTTAAAAAACTTTCGGCGGAAGATATAGAAAAATACTTAAAAAGCGTAAATGTTCTCGACAAAGCCGGGGCCTATGCGGCGCAGGAATGCGGTTCAATGATAATAGAGGCAATAGACGGGAATTTTGACAATGTTATGGGGCTTCCGTGCGGACTCGTAAAAAAAATGCTCAAAGAATTTTAATGGCATAAATAAATGGCCGGCAATACGAGAGAAGTTGACATATACGAAAGCGGCAGGGCGGAAGACAAAATTGCCGCGCTTTCGGGGATAGCCGCCGCCCTTCTTCTGCACGCGCTCGTTTACTTTGCAGCGCCCGCCCGATTTGCCGAATACGAGTCTGCAACGCGCGGAGGCGACGAATTGAAGCTTGAAATCCTGCCGCCTGAAATATCGAAGCGCCCGCCCGAATTTGTCGAGGCGAATCCATTCGCCAACACTGAAAAGCCCGACTCCCCCGACGCGCCCGATTCTTTTACCGACCAGCGCGCCTCCGACATTATTCCCGACCCTTCATCAAAGTCGAAAATGCCGTATGTCGAAGGCGAAATAAAAGACGGGAAAAAGATTGTCGAAGGCACGAGCTCTCCTGAAGACATACTCAATCCGCAACAACCCTTTCAAACTCTGCAAAGGCCCCTCGAACAACCCGCCCGCGTATCCGAGTTTCCCAAGCCTGTACCGGCCGTTTCAACCGCCGAGGGGGAATTCGGCGCGGATTCCGCCGAAAAGTCTGCGCAGTCGGAAGGAACAAAAATTGGCGCGGAGGGCGAGAAAGACGGCCTACCAAAGTCGGAAACCTCAGGCGAAAAAAATGCCTTTCCAACCGACAAGCCGGACGACACAAGCCTTGCAGACGAAAAATTTACCCCCTCCGGTGGCGGGGAGCAAACAATAAACACCGCGTCCGCTCCTCCTAAAAAATCCGCGGCAGACGGCGGCGGGAAGCCCGACGACGGCGCGGAGATAGCTGAAAACGGGTCGAGAATCCCCGCGCAAGAGCAACCACAGCCTGCGCCGCAGGACACTCCGCCTACCGACGATTCCCTCCCCGCCCCCAAGCCGCGCCCATACCTTAGCATGAGGATTCCTGCGGGGCCCCTTGCCGACAATAGGTCGCGGGCAAGCAATCAGGGGACTATTGCGGTGGACTCGCGCTTCAGCGAATTCGGGGCGTACCAACAGAGAATGATAGAGGCGATTTCAAGGCAGTGGAATCTGCTCGGCTCCCAATACGATTTGAATACGGCGGTAAATACGATGGTCGTCATAGAATACTCTCTCGACAAGAGCGGGAATCTCGTTTCAATATCTGTGCTGTATTCAAACTCGACAAATACCGGGCGAGGATTGTGCGAGCAGTCGATTTTGACGACCGCCCCATACGGCGAATGGACCCGCGAAATGATTTCAGTATTGGGCGACAGCAACCAGGACGTGCGAATAACCTTCCATTACCGATGAACGACGTTGAAATTTTTGCAAAAACCATACCGCTTGGCGACGGCTGCGAGATAGCTTCGTGCGACGAAAGCGGGCTGATTGCGATATCCAAGAAGGCGGGGAAAGCGACGCACCCGAACCCCGACGGGGGGAAGTCGGCGTCAATGGTAAGGGCGCCGTACAATTTCAAGGGCGAATATTATTCGTGGGAAGGCGCAGACGGAGAAGCGAAGAGGCTTTGGCTTATAAACCGGCTCGACTCGCCAACTTCGGGGATAGTTCTCGCCGCGTCAAATCCGGAGGCTGCAGCTGCTGCAAAAAGGGCTTTTTTAGAGCGCAAGGTGTCAAAAAAATACGTCGCTTTGTGCATATGCCGCGCTCCGGTTCGCGCAGGCACTTGGCGCGATACTCTTTACGAGCGCAAACTTGTCGGGTATGTGCGAAACTCTTTCGTAAAGGTGTCCGATTCGTCGATAAAAAAGGCCGAGACTAAATTTTTTGTCGAGGGATTCGATAAAAATAATTACGGAGTGTGTCTCGTGAGGCTCGAGCCGCTGACGGGCATTACCCATCAGCTCCGCGTACAATGCGCAAAGCACGGAATGCCGATACTCGGGGACGCAACCTACGGAAATTTTGCCGCCAACAAGAAAATCCGCTCGATGTCGAAAATAAACAGGCTTTTTTTGCATTGCGCCTGCACCGAGCTTGAAGCGGAAATATCCGGAAAAAAAGTTGTGTTTTCGGCGTCGGCGAAGCTGCCCGAAAGCTTTGAGGCTATAATGCAGAAACAAAAGATTTAGCATGGAGATTCTTATTGCGATGATAAAATCGTTCACGCCGCCCGAAGCCTATGAGCAGGCCGCGTTTGAATGGAAGTGGAAGGCGGTTGCGTATTTTTTTGCGCTGACGGCGATATGCGCGGCGGCGACAACTGCGATGTCCGTAAAATCAGTGTCGGAATTTTACGACGGATTTATCGGTGTAAACGCTGAGCGCATGGGGAGCGTGGAGATATCGAAGGACGGCGTTAAAACGCCAGACGGCAAGCCCGTTGAATTTAAGTCTAAAAGCGGCAAACTGCTCGCAATAGCGACCCCCGAAAGGCTCGACGCCGCCCAGGTTAAGGGATTGGTGTTCTCGGTCGAGAAAGACAGATTTTCGTTTTACGGCGGCAATATTGAGCAAACAGTGCCGCTTGAAACCCTGTTGCAGGGCAGCCAATCAGTAAAGCTGTCGGAGATATTCCCAACGAAAAGCGCGATGGTTTACATAATATTGCCGTGCGTATTCTTTGCGGTAAGCGGCGCTATGAACTTGACGTATTGCCTCGCAATGGGGCTTGCGGGAAAGACTCTTGCGATTGCGGTACTGCCGAGCCTCGGATATTTAAAGTGCGTAAAAATCGCGCTAGTTGCAATAACGCCCCCGTGCATAATTGACTTGGGGTTGATGGCGTTTGTGGGCGTTCCGATGCCCGGGCTTGTATTTGCCGCAATATCCGGGGGGCTTGTATGGATTTCAATAAGGGCGATTGCGACGAAGGCCTCGGATGGAAAATTATCTTAAAAAGCTTGCGCGCGCGAAGGAAAAAGTCGATTATTTCAGCTTTTATAAATGATGAAAGACGCAAAAGAAGAGACGCAATTTCAAAATGGGGCTGAGACCGCAGGCGCCCAAAAATCTCCGGTGCACCGCTACGAAAAGAATTTTCAAGTTCGCGAGGATTATCTGTCAAGCCTACCCGACGTGCAAAACGCCGACAAAAACACTATAAGCGGCGCAAATGTACCGATTATGCAGGTTGGAATGCACAATTTCAAGCTGCCGCTAAAATTTCTGACAAAGGACTGCGGAGTGCGCGAAGCAGAGTCTTCGGTAACGGCGACAGTATCGCTTGCTGCCGATTCAAAAGGTATAAATATGTCCCGTATAATGAGGGTGTTTTACCTTTTTGCCGACAGGGTTTTTACGCCCGATCTTCTTGAAGAAATTCTCGTCAAGATGAAAGAGCAGTTAAAGACATCGCGCGCGAGGATAAAAATTGATTTCAACTACCCAATATTGCAGACGAGTCTCAGGAGCAATCTAAAAGCATGGCAATACTATAAATGCTCCTACGAGGGGACTATGGACGATCTGGATATTTTTAGGAAATTTATAGTGTTTGACTTTGTATATTCGTCGGCATGCCCCTGCTCTTCGGAGCTTAGCGAACATGCGCGGCGCACGCGCAACGTATATTGTGTTCCGCACTCGCAGAGGAGCAAGGCGCGCATATCGGCTGAGATAGAGCCCTCGGCGCACGTTTCGATAGAGGATATGCACGCAATATGCTTGGAATCTCTGCATACGGAAACCCAGGTAATGGTTAGGCGCGAGGACGAACAGGCGTTTGCGGAGCTAAACGGCGCATATGTAAAATTTATCGAAGACGCCGCCCGCCTGCTTTACGCCGGGTTCAACTCCGACAAGCGCATAAAGGATTTTGAGATTGCATGCATACACCTTGAAAGCCTGCATTCGCACGACGCAGTCGGCGTTATATGCAAAGGGTTGCCGGGCGGATTTAAGGCGGATTTCAAGGATTTTGAAGATCTGATTTGCTAACGGATTCTTTCTTCTAAAATAAGGTGCAATGTATCTGCCAAGATAAGTGTAGGTAGAGGAGATATTTTGTCTGTGTATAAACTGTAAATTCGTTTGACTAATCCCCAAAAGGAATAATAATTTTTAAACATGAAGAAGGTAAAAATTTCAAGGAGACAGTTTATTCTCAATTCTGCACTAATGGGAGGAGCGATGTTTCTGCCGTCTATGGCAAAGGCTGAAAAGACGAGCATAAACGGCAAAATGAACATAGCCCTCATAGGAGTTGGCGGCATAGGTTCGCTTACGATAAGCACGCTTAAAAAATGCCCGGAAGCGAGAATAAGCGCGCTGTGCGACGTCGACGACACAAGAATAGCGGGAGGCGCAAAAGAATATCCCAACGCGCCAAAATTCAGGGACTTTCGCCGCATGCTCGACAAGATGGACAAGGAAATCGACGGCGTTGCAATCTCCACTCCCGACCACATGCACTTTCCGATAGCCGCATGGGCGCTCAAAGCCGGCAAACACGTATTCTGCCAAAAGCCCCTAGTTCGCACAGTATGGGAAGCGCGCAAACTTAGGGAAATAGCATCAAAAAGCGGCCTAATCACCCAGATGGGCAACCAAGGGCATACGAACGACGGATGGCGCGTAATAAAAGAATGGTACGACGCAGGCATAATCGGCAAAATAGAGGAAATACATTGCTGGACAAACCGCCCCGTCTGGCCGCAGGGATTTTCAAAGCGCCCGCCGGAAGAGGCTGTTCCGGCGTCTCTGGACTACAAATTGTGGCTTGGCGTAGCGCCGCAAGCCCCGTATTCGCCGCGTTCCACCCATTTTAACTGGCGCGGATACCGCGATTACGGAACAGGCGCCGGCGGAGACATGGCATGCCATATACTTGACGCCTCATATTCGGCGTTTGAACTGGGACTGCCGTATAGGATTAGTGGAGAAGCGACAGAGTATACGGATATTTCATGGCCGAAGCAGACGACTGCCCACTTGGAATTCCGCAATCCGCGCGGCGTAAAAGGCAAGATAATGCTGAATTGGTACGACGGCGGCCGCAAGCCCAAGAACGTAAAAAGGGTCGACCAGAGCTTTATAGACGATCCCAAAACCTCCAACGGCACGCTGATAGTCGGGACAAAAGAAACAGTTTTCACAACCGAATACGGCGGCAATCCTATAATATTCCCCCGCGAAAGAATGGTGGAGATGAAGCGTTCCGGCGCGTTGCCCGCCCCTTCGGTGCCCCGTTCAAAATATCCGTGGAATCCTCAGGCGGAATGGGTAAAGGCTTGCTTCGACAACAAACAGCCCCCGGCAAACTTTGACTACGCCTCGGAATTTACGGAATTGTCATTGCTTATGCTGGTTCCGATATTTGAGAAAGGCAAACTCATATACGATGCCGAGAAGATGGCCTTCCCAAGGCGCGAATCCGCGAACAAATATCTTTCGTCGCTTTACGAATACAACAAGGAATTCATGATATAGCTTTGGCCATTAACGAAAAAAAACGCCGTTTTCTAACGGCGTTTTTTTATGGCTTAGAGGGGATAATCAGCACTTTGCTATTTGGATTCCCCGCCCACATCGCTCTCAGATTCCGGATCCGACGACTCATCGTTGTCGCGGTATTCTTTCGGAATGGGGTTTAGGGTAAATAGCGGAAGCAATATAAACAGGAATAATATCGTAAGCCCGAGGACAGCATATCCTGCGGCGTCGTGGACAAAGCCCGAGATGGAGTCCGCCCCATATTCATATGCCCATACTGAAAGGAATAGAGCGCGTATTATATTGTTTATAAAGGCAAAGACCATAGACATGCCAACAAGTGCAACCTTTTTCCAAAACTTGTCGAGGAATACCGCCGCGAGGAAAGAACCGGAAAAAAGGCATGCGGTAAGGCTGCGGATTCCGCTGCAAGCGTCGGCAACCCCCACGGCTCCGTCTGGAAAGTGTATCGAATTTCCGCGAAGCTCCACAAGATATCCGAAGAAGTCCATAATTGCAGTGACTATGACAGCCACTTTTGAAAGCAGATAGCCGCTTATAAGCGTCTCCCAAGAGTTGAAAAGCGGAGATGCAATCATCCATGCAAACGCGGGGAATACAAAGAAATTTGCAAATTTAAATCTGTCGGAGAAGGACATGTCTAGCCCTTCAAGATTTTTTGCCCCAGCAAAATATGCCAAACCATAAAACGCAAAGGCAAAGCAGAACGACATGCCAAACAACGGCACCGTAGTGCCGCGCGCAATGGAATAAACGACAGAAAAAAGCATAAATCCGGCAAATCCGCAGACAGCCATTCCGCCGAATAGAAAAGTTGTGCCCGCAGCGAGCAGTCCGCCATTATTTTGTGAAGGTTTGCCGAGAAAATATTTTTCTATTTTAGGAAGCCTGTCCCAAATCACATAGAGCATAAAAACCGGCATTAGATAGCCAAAAGCGTAATCGAGGCGCGTCGACCATGTATCCCAAAGAACGCATGTCAACATCAATGCCATAAACGCTATTACCGAGGCATCTATGCGCGCAAAGAAAGGAATTTTTGCCATAAATTTCGCAAATTATTTTTTGTTTTTTTCTTCGAGGGTTAGTTTGCCCAGAGCTTTCATAACCTTTAAAAACCCGGGATCCGACTTCAAGTTTTCAAGCGGCACAGATGAATCTACCCTTATAAAATACTGTTCCGGCATTCCTTCGATAGCCGCCGAAAATACGCCTTTCAGCCAGTTTGAAAAAGTCGGCGTAAAATTGTCGGACTTTCCGTAGTTGTAAGGAAAACCGTCGACAATATGCCAATACCAAACATATCTTTTAACAGTTCCAATTTCCGTCGGAAGTGTGTAAGCGCGCGAAAATCCCCCGAAAAGTTTTTCGTCGCCAATATCGAGAAAATCGAATTCTTTTTTTTCAGAATCAATATTCTTCCAACCGTTAGCGACCCAGCAGCGGTCGGGAGAATGTGAAGATGCGCGGTGTATTTCCATGGTATCCGGCTTCCAGTATGCGATATAGACTGTGAAATCGGCTCCATTTTTGGAATATGTGCGGTTTACGTAATCCGTGACATTTAAAACTTTTTCCGCCGCACGCTGTACTTCCTCAGTATCGCCCAATCCGGAGTCTTTTGAAGTCCAGCCGTCTATCTCATAAGGAATTGCAGTTTTTAGGCGCCCCTCCAGTTGGGTTGTGGCAGTTTCAGAATCTGAGTGCGGAGTTTTTACAAAGAAAACAAACGCCGCCGAGAATGCAACAGCGGCAATAGCCGCAATGGAGATTATTTTTTGCATAAGGCATAATCATATGCCAAAGAGAACCTCAGGCAAGAAATAAAAAAACGCCCTTAAACAAAGGGCATTTTTTCGAATGAGCTTTGAGGGTTGTTCGCCGCGATAACCGAATAAAAATCATTCAGGTATTGAAGAAAGGTTTTCCGGATTGTCCGCCTGAGTGTTTGCGGAGAGGGCGCCCGTCGCGTGGGCAAGCTGCGCGATGGACATTGAAAGCGAGGCCTCCGCCGAAACTTTTTGCTGGCGGGCCGTCGCGAGCCTGCTTTGCGCGTTCAGGAATTCCGTAATATTGCTGACCCCGTTTTCATAGGCGGTTTTAGTGGCGGTGAAAGCCTCCATGCTCGCCTCTACTGCCGACGTTGCGCTAGCGACCTGCTTGACGGAACTTGTATATTTGTGGTAGTAGTTCCATATATCGGATATTATCTGGATTTCCGCCGCCTTTAAGGACTGCGCCTGGGCTCTCTCGGCGACTTTTGCGTTAATTAGCGCATACTTTCTAGCAAAGCCCTCGAATATGCTCCAAGAAAGGCTAAACCCTCCCGTATAGGAGTCTTGATGGCCGCGCGAATCCTGGGAATAGTCGGTGTACGAGAATTGGCCGAAAGCTCCTATTTGCGGAAGAAAGTTGCGCTCGGCTACTTTAACGTCGCTTGCGGATTTTGCGAGTTTTGCATACGAAGCAAGCAATGTTTGGCGCGAGCGCATAGCCTTTGCCACGAGTTCATCTATTTTTTTGGAGGTTTCCGGACTTGTCGGCACCACGGCCGCTTCAGAGACCACAAAATTAGGCCCTACCCTTACGCCCAATACCTGTGCAATATTAGCGCGCGCAGTCTCCACCGAAGATCGCGCTTCCTCCAAGAGGTATTCGGCGTTTTTTGCGTTTGCAAGAGCGTTTAGCATGTCTTGTTTATTGCCCACACTTTGGTCGAAGCGCGCCTTTGCTGATTCGTACGCGGTGCGCGCCTCTTCGAGGCTTAGCCTTGCGCTCTCTACGCTGCCGCACGCGGCGTAGAATTGATAGTATGCGAGCGCCACATTGAGAACGACGTCCTGAATAGACTGGTTGTAGTCGAAATTTGCGGCAAGCAGCGCATTTTGCGCGGACTCAACCTGGGCTTCGCGCTTGCCGAAATCGAATAGAAGCCAATTTATTTCGGCGCTTGGGCCGAATCCCGTCTCGTAATAAGAGCCAATCGGGATAGAAAATCCGCCGTAGCCGAGGCTTGGCCTTACTTTGCTGCGGTAAACCTGCGCGCCGACGGACACTTGCGGATAATAAGCCGCCATAGCTGAGCCTTTCTGCGCCGCGTAGCTTTTCGCCTGAAACCAGTAAATGCGGGTCTGGGTATTGTTTTCGAGCGCAATATCGATGAGGTCGTCAAGCATCAAAGGCTTGCCCGCCTGCATTTTTTCTGCCGGCGTAAGAGTATTGCCGCTTGCAACCGTCTGTTTTTTCGGCTTCTCGGTGGGCGATTGTTCGGCTTGTTTTGCCTCCGGCGAAATGATTTTGTCCGTTTTAATGTCTTCTGGCTGTATCACCCGCTTGGGAAGCGAGTCTTGCGGAGCCTTCCAGTAAACTGACGGGGTTTCCGAGACCTCGGAATCTACATTTACGCAGCCGCCGAGTAGCGACGCCGCAAGAATTACCGTTGAGAATTGCAGTTTTTCTTTCATCGGCAGACCTTTATTCTTTTCCAATTTCTCCGCGCGCGAAGAACGGTATTTTATCCAAAACATTTCTCTGGAAAGCATCTAGCCACAGGTAGATGACAGGGGTTATGTAAAGGGTGACAACCTGCGAGAATATGAGCCCGCCTACGACAACCACTCCGAGCGGGATTCTGCTTTCCGCGTCGGCCTTGCCCCATCCGAGCGCGATTGGAAGCATTCCCATGAGGGCCGCGAAAGTAGTCATTATAATGGGTCTGAACCTTTCCATGCAGGCTTCGTGAATGGCGTCGCGGGGCGTCATGCCGGACTGCTCGCGCATGATTGCAAAGTCAATCATCATAATTCCATTTTTCTTTACTATGCCCATAAGCATAAACAGGCCAATCATAGCGTAAATCGAGAGCTCCATATCGAGCAGCCACAAGCTGCCGAGACCTCCGACGACTGCAATGGGCAGCGATGAAAGCACAGTTATCGGGTGTATATAGCTTTCATAAAGTATGCCGAGAATGACGTACATGACGAAAACCGCAACACCGAT
The DNA here is from genome assembly GCA_900545705.1 of uncultured Opitutales bacterium. Classification (GTDB taxonomy): domain Bacteria; phylum Verrucomicrobiota; class Verrucomicrobiia; order Opitutales; family Intestinicryptomonadaceae; genus Merdousia. The sequence continues at coordinate 27,938 of URAK01000012.1, forward strand.
GAGGTATACGAGGCTCATCATTGTCTCCTTAAATGTGACAGCCTCGCCAATGAACTGGCCCGAGACTCCCTGCGGAAGCGTCTGGGCGGCGACCTCCGAAACCCACTTTACGGCGTCTCCGATGGCAACCCCTGGTTGGAGGTCGAAGTAGATAGTCACAGACGGGAAGTTGTCGATGTGGTTGACAGTCACCGGAGCGAGAATTGTGTCTGTGTCAGAAATAGACCTGAACGGAATCAGACTCGAGAGGTTAAACGGCGGGTTTGGCTCCGAGCCACCACCTGTGAGGGTTTGCACAGGGTATCCGCCGGTCAGCACAGCGTCTGCCTGGAAGTTGAGGCTCGAAAGATTGCTTTCAAAAGAGCGGTAGTCTTGGGATGCCTCCATAATGCTCCAATATTGCTGGAACGGCGTTTTTATAAGGTAGTAAAATAGCTTCGCATAGGCGTCTTTAAAGACGTTTGAGTAGTTGTTGGGCGAGAGCCCGAGCATTGCGGCTTTTTCCCTGAACGGTTTTAGTACAATTTGCGGATTGTCGAGGTACATGTCGGTTTGAATGCTCGAGAACATGTCGCCCCTGCGCGTCGAGAGCTTTGGAATGAGCGTTTGGGCGGCGCTGTAAAGCAAATTTTGGTCCATGGAAGTAAGTGCGAAGGAATATTTGCCCTGGGTTGTGCTGGTGGCGCCGGTTGAGATTTTTAAGGTGGGCTGCGGCTGGAAGTTTGCAATCAGCCCCGGAACCATTGAAATTTGCGCATTTATATCTGCGGCGACGACATCAATTGGCCTGCGCTTGTCGCGCGGCACGAGGGTCACAAAGCCAAACCCCATATTTTGGTTTACGAATGAAGAAACGCCAGATACGAGCACAAAATTCTTGATTTCTGGAGTGCGGTAAAAGATTTCCTCGATTTGCTTTTGCAGTGAGCCTATTTCGCGCGATGAAGTTTTAGTGTCGGATATAAAAACGCCCTGCATAAAGCCGCTATCTCCTACGGGGAATAGGATTTGCGGGAGAGCCCCGAAGAAGAACCACACACCCCAGCCGCAGAGCGCCACAATTACAAGAGTAAGAAAATTCTGGCGTAGCATCCATTTGAGCGTAGGGGAATAGAAGGCGAGAAAAGACGCTTCAATTTTATGCGACATTCTTTCGATTATCGTCTTGTCGGCCGGATCGGAAGTTCTGGGCTTCAAGACGCGCGCGCACATCATGGGAGTTAGCGACAAACTTACAAAGCCCGACATAAGAACCGCCGTTATGATAGTCACGGAGAACTCCATGAATACCCTGCCCGTTATGCCGCTCATAAACACGAGCGGTATAAATACAGCAGCGAGCGACAGCGTCATGCTAAGAATTGTAAAAGAAATTTCGCGCGCCGACTTAAAAGTCGCCGCCGCCGGAGACTCGCCAAAATCCTCCATTCTTCGCACTGTATTTTCGAGGAATACAATCGCGTCGTCGACGAGGAATCCTATCGCCATCGTAAGTCCCATAAGTGACAGGTTATTCACGGAGAAACCGAAGGCGTACATGAATATGAAAGTTAGGAGAATCGAAAAAGGCAGCGCCACAGTCGGTATCATTGTGTCGCGGATTCTGCCAAGGAACATAAATATTACAAACACGACGAGCAGGAATGCGATTATCAGCGTTTCCTTAACGTCGTCGATATTGTCTATAATGAGTGTCGAGCGGTCGTAGAATTCCGACACCACAACACTCGACGGCAAAATTGTCTTAAACTCCTCGACGAGTTTTTTTATGTCGGCAACCGTCGTTATTGCGTTGCCGTCGGCGCGCTTTCTGACGCCCATAACGATTGAAGATTTCGGTCTGCCCTCCGGCTTTTTATTGCCGAGAGAGAAGGATATATTTAGCGTATCGTATTGTATGGCGTCTATAGATTTTGCAATATCTCTAAAAAATATCGGGGAGCCGTTTTTAAATCCTACAACCAAGTTATCATAATCGCTCGCAGTGGAGAGCTGGGTGTCGGGCAGCAGCACGAATTGGGTTGTCGGGCCGTCGATATTGCCGACACCTGTCATATTAGTCGAAACCGCGAGTGCATTTTTTAAATCAGTTGCAGTATAGCCGAGATTGTAGAGTTTGTCTAAGTCAACCTCTATGCGCACAGAGCGCGGCGCGGCGTAAATATCCACATTGGACACGCCGGAAATCATGCGTATGCGCTGGGCGATTTCCGAGAAGGCGTAGTCGTAAAGATTCCTTTCCGGCATTGCGTCGCTCGTAACGGCGAGAATGTATATGGGCAGGTCGTTTGGGTTGTCCTGAGTGAACGACGGCGGCGAAGGGAGGTCGGCGGGCAGATTGCCCATTGCGCGCTGGATTGCGCTCTGGACGTCCGTTGCGGCAGCGGATATATTTTTGCTCAGCGAGAATTGCAATACTATCGAGCTCGAGCCAAAGCTATTGCGGCTTGTTATCATTTCAATGCCCGGTATTTGCATAAACTGCTGTTCAAGCGGCGAGGCGACGTTGGCCGCCATAATGCTCGGGTCGGCGCCCGGATAGCTTACTGTCACTTGAATTACGGGATAATCAACGCCCGGCAAGTCGTTAACAGGCATTTGCATGTAGCCGAAAATCCCGAAGAACATAGCCGCCAGCGACAGCAATACAGTCATCACTGGACGGTTGATAAATATGTCGGAAATAGACCCCTTCCCTTCAAGGCGCTTTGAGTGATCCTCTTTCGGCGCGGGAGGCGTGTTTTTCAAATCGGAAGACATTTTATTTGCTTTTAAAGGGTTGTTATTTTACGCCGGAAGCCGCTTTTTCTGCCGCTTTAAGCGCCTCTATTGGCGCCTGTTTCTTTGCGGCGGCTTCGGCGGACTGCTTCATAAATTTCGCGCGCAGCTCATCCGCAATTTTTGTCGCGTTTACCATAAATTCGCGCATTTTTGCGGGATCTAAAATCGGTTTGGAGTCCGCTCCGATGATAAGCCCCTGCGGTGTTGCGGCATATACGAAGGGGCCTGCCTGCAATCTAAGGTTGCTCGTATTCTTGACTACAAATTCCCCCGCTTTTACGCCGGTGACAGCGCGCATATCGTTGTCGAACATCTGCCCCTCTTCGACATCCGTCTGCTTTATGATGTAGACGCCATCTTTATAGGGGGTTGCAACATACACAAAGTGGCTTTGCGGACCGATCTGAATGCAAATATTGGGAATCAGAACCGCGCCTTTTTGCTCATCGAGGTTTACGCGGACTTTTACAGGCTGGTTAGGCCAGAATAGGCCGTCTTTATTGTCGAGCTTTCCGCGCAGTATGGCGGTTCCCGATTCGTATCTGATTTTGTTCAGGATAATATCGACCTCAGCGACAGTCTTTCTATTTCCAAGATTGTTTTCTATGTAAGAGACGTCAACGTGCGTCTTGCCGCCGTTCGATTCCATAAAGCGCTTAACGTCGTAGAGGCTTTGGGAGGGGACAACAAAGTCTACGTACAAATTGTCCACCTGCTCGATAGTCGTGATTATCGAAGATCCGGCCGCTACAACATTGCCTGAATTTATGTTGTATAGACCAACCTTACCCGATATTGGCGATTTTATCTTGCACCAATCGAGATTTATCTGGGCGGTCATGAGGGCCGCCTTGCATGTTTCCACGACGCCCTTGTCAACCTCGACTTTTGCAACGAGCGTATCGAAAGTCTGCTTGTCGATATAGTTGTCTTTTGCGAGCTTTTTGTTGCGCTCAACGTCAAGCGAATCAATTTTCAGCTGTGCCTCCGCCTGCCTTAGGCTACCCTGAGCCTGCAAGACTGCCGCCTCGTACGGGCGGGAGTCTATTTCTGCGAGAACGTCGCCCGCATTTACGTGCTGGCCCTGCTTAAAATTGATTTTTACGATTTGCCCGGAAACTTGCGGAACAACATTGACGCTGTGCAATGACGAAATAGTCCCGAGTGTATCGATGTACCTGCGGACGTTTTTGCCCTCGGCCTTGGCGAGGGTTGCGGGGGTCGGCGGATAGGAGACTTTCTTTTCTATTTTTTTCTGGCACCCGAAAGTCAGGATTGAGACAGCCGCCGATATTGCCGCGATTTGTATTAGTTTCATAATTATTGAATGGTTTTAATTGTATAAAATTGCAGGAAATTTTTTTGAGAGTGCAGTTATTGTCAATATATTATTGCCAAAAGCTTTGGGGGTTAAGTGAAAAAAAGCCTCTATTATTGACACGCACAAATTGATATTGTTATAAAAATAAAGGTAAATTTTAAATTTTCATACATATGAAGAAATTGTCGATTTTGGGGGCTGCGGTATTGGCGGCGTGTTTAGCTTACGGGAAAGCCTTTAAAGATTTCAGCATTGAAGGCGGGGCGATAATTGCCGGGAACGGGACTCCCGGCGCAGTATCCCTAAATCTTTCAATATTTGACGACGCATGGAACAGTTCCTCTATCGCTTGGGGGGATATAAGACATTTCGACGGCTCGCCATCATACGAACAGGATATTTATCAATTGCACGGGAAATTGCTGCTTCCCGACAAAAAAAGCCGCGCGGAAGTTTCCCAAAAGTTGAAGCTTTTGAAGTCTGATGCGAGCGGCAGCCTCTACAAGCTGAAATACGAAATAGCCCTGCCCCCCGAATTCAAAGCGCGCCAAATAGCATTTTCCGCAAGTTCCCCGATAGGATTGTCGTTTGACGGCGGATTGCAGATAGACGGCAAAGCATTTAAGCTTCCGATAAAAAAAGCAAAAGCATCATACGAAGCCGCAGGCGCGAAGATCTTTTCGTTTTTTGCCGACAACGGGATATTGGCGATTATCCCCAAAAGCGGGAACGCAAGCCTACAAGACAACCGTGCATGGAATATGGACTCTTTTTCAGTCCGAATAGTATTGCCGGTGGAAAACGGCAAATGTTCCGCAGAGTTCGACGTAAAACTCGAAAAATACCGTTTTGCAAAAATCCCCCTGCCTTCTCCCAAACCCGCACCGTTGCAATGGCTGCCTAAAAAACCGGACTTCGGCAAAGTAAAATATTTTGTGGATTCTCCGGCTCGAGCGCAGATAATTGCGCCCGGAGAAACCTTGACGCTCAACCTCCCGCCCGACTCAAAATACGTATACCTTCTAGGCGCGTTTTCTTCCAATGTTTCCGATACCCCCGCCGAGGCGGAGATTGCGAAGTCGGACGGGACTGCTGTGGCACTAAAATTGTCAAAAAAAGATTGTGACGGAACTCTTGCGGAATCTCCGGAGGCGGCCGTTGCGTGGAGAGCCATGCAGCCAGACGGGAAAGTCCACGCGCTCTATTCGTCGAAAATAGAGTGCGGCGGCGCCCAATCGCTAAAATTAAAAAATACGGGCGAAAGCGGCTGGACTTTATACGCCGCTACTGCCTCGAACGCAAACTTGGCAAAGTACCTGCGCGAAGGGAATTTTACAGCCCCTGACGAAAATTATTTTCCAATCGAATTTGCCCCGTCGGTAGCTAAGGGCAGCGTATTGGACTTTTCATTTCTTCTCGACGCCCCCGCAGGCAAATACGGCTTTGCGAGGCCGTCCGGAGAGAGCATAGTATTTGAAAAGCGCCTTGGAGCGCCCGTAAAATTTTTCGGCAACAATATGACGATGCACGCCAACTTCCCCGAAAAGGAGATAGCCCCGATTGTTGCCGACACATTCGCGAGAACCGGATACAATATATGCCGCTTTCATTTCTACGACAAAATGCTTGCGATTAAAAATTCCGATGGCGCAACGGAAATAAACCCGAGGCATATGGATAAAATGGATTTTTTTGCCAACGAACTTAAAAAGCGCGGAATTTATTACACGACCGACTTATATATGGCGCGCGAGATAGACCCCAAGACTCTCGAGCCCGAATTCCACAACCTAAAAATAAGCACTCTCGCCGAGAGAAAGTCTCTGTTTTATCTCTCGCAAAAAGCCCGCGACAATCTTAAAAAATATTCCGCGAACCTGTTAAACCATGTAAACCCATACACGAAACTCGCGTGGAAGGACGACCCCGCCCTTGTTTCTATAAGCCTTGTAAACGAGGACACAATCGCCTCTACTGTAAACGGCTCGACAGCCTCCCTTTTTAGAAAAAGGTTTGCTGAATGGCTGTCGGCAAACGCTCTTTCCGAAACTCCTGAAAACGAAAAACTGCTTTATGCAAAATTTTTAAAAGAGCTGCACTCGTCGTTCTACAATGAAATGAAAGATTTTCTCCGCTCGATAGGAGTCCGGCAAATGCTGACCGACGAAAACCACATGAGCTCCATTCCGCAGTCTCTCGGCTCCGAAGAATTCGACGTCGTCGACACCCATACATACTATGGGCATCCTAATTTCATATTTAAGACATGGCAGATGCCCGTAAAAGTTAGGAACGATTCGAGCCTCGGCAAACTCGGCGCGGATTCAGTCACAAAGGGGACGCTGACTGTTGCCGGAAAACCGCTTACACTGACCGAATGGAACCATGTAGTAAACAACGACACCGCCGCGGAGGGCGCATTTATAATGGGTGCGTACGGCTCAATGCAAGGGCTCGACATGCTGTGCCGGTACACTTACCGCCACGCCCCGCACGACTTGAAGCCAACAACCCTAAAATATTTCGATACAGATTCCAACCCCGTAATATCCCTTTCCGAGCGAGCCGCCGCACTGTTTCTATTAAGGGGCGATGTGCGCGAAGCGGACGTAGTTTTCCCATGTGTAGTCTCACGCGATTTTCTCGACTATCCATCACCCATGAAGAACAGCCTCTTGACTTACTTGGGCGGACTGTACAGGAAAATGAGCTTAATCGGCGCTCCTAAAATAGTGATAACCGACACTCCGCAAAATATAAAAATTAAAGGGGCAAAATTTGTAATGTACGCCGACGAAAGGTGGAAAAACTGCCAATTTGGTGTTCCTGCATTTTCCGCGCTCGCCGACGACGCCAAAACGCTCGGGAAAGTGTCGGAAATATTGGGAGGTGATCTTGTAAATGCCTCCGAAAAGGTATATTCGAGCACAACAGGACAAATTAGAATGGACGGCGAGAAGGAAACTTTGAGCGTTTCGACAAGCGCGAGCGAGGCATTTGTCGGCCCTGAGGGGACGGAGGGCGGCGGAGATTTCGCAAAATTTAAGCCTGTAAAGTCGTGGGGGGCATTTTTAGCCGCAGCCGTTGACGGCAAGCCGCTGAGAGGCAGTTCCCGAATACTTGTACTGCATTTAAGCGATATAAAAAATACAGCTATGAGGTACGCTTCGCCTAAAAAAGAGATTTTGTGGGATATGGGCGAACTTCCCCTGCTTGCGAGAGATGCTTCGGCAGAAATATCGTTTGACGCCCCGCTTGAAGGCTGGAAGTGCTATGCCATATCCGCAAATGGCGAGCGGCTATGGGAAATTCCCATAAAGCGGGAAAATTCAAGGGCGAAAATTTCAGCGAGAACAAAATCCGGAAAAATTCCCGTATTTGCCTATGAATTAAAAAAAATTTCGGACGATAAGAATTAAAATGCTTGTAATAATAAAAGGTACAGCACAAACTTTACCTTGAAGTAGGTTATATGGAACTTGTAAACGACAATCCTGCGGGACTCGCGACAACGGTACAAACCGCAAAAGATGCGGATACCGACGCCGTACTCGTAGAAAGGGTAAAAAACGGGGATATGTCTGCGTTCGACACTCTTACACTGAAATACCGCGAGAGGCTTTTTGGGGTCGTTTACAATATGCTCGGCAACCGCGAGGACGCGATGGACATAGTGCAAGACGCATTCATAAAGGCGTTTTCGAGCATAGGATCTTTTAGGGGATCATGCGCCTTCTACACATGGCTCTACCGCATTGCCGTGAATATGGGCATAACTTTTTTAAAGCGCTCCCGCATGCGCCGGTTTTTCAGCTTTGAAAATTCCGACGAGGAGATGGCATCTGCGGAAGTAGTCGAGAAGTTGAGCGTAAACTTTGGCGGCAGGAAAGCTGCAATGTTGTCGGAAATTCGCGAAAAATTGAACGAAGCGCTTCAGTCTTTGTCTATAAAACATAGAACGGTAGTAATTCTTTACGAAATCGAGGGATTAAGCCACCAGGAAATCGCCGAGATAACTGGGACCACCCCCGCCACAGTAAGAACCCGCTTGCATTACGCCAAGCAGCAGCTACAAGTTCTACTAAAAGGCTATATAAGCTGATTATGCCAGACAAAAAACCTACACTCGAAGATCTGCTAAGGCTCAAAAGGTGTGAACGCCCCACCGAAGAGGAGTGGGCACAATTTGACGAACGCCTTAAATCAAAGATGATGTGCAGGCTCCGAGAACCGCAAAAGGAATATACTTTTAAATTCCCCATAAGGGCGATAGTTCCACTTGGCGCGGCGGCATTGGCTGCAATTCTTTTTATTCCGGGATTCCCTGTCTCAGATGACTTAAACATCTCTATGCCTGAAAATACGGCGATAGCATCGGCAGTTTCCAAAACCCCCCTTCCAAGCATAGACTACTCTTTTTCCTCCAATGAGATGTATCCTATGCAGCAAAACTCCGAGACTCCTGTTATTGCCCCGATGAATTCGGATTACGATAGCTCGGTTAGATACGTTTCAAATAGTTTTCCAGTCTCGTCGGCATTTATTTTCTAATACAACTCTTACAAGCCTATAAATAAGGCTGATTTTTTTTTAATCTTTTTGTAGATTAAAAAGCGCATTGTATCTTGCAGAATCTTTATGGCGTAGCGATAATAAGTAGCGATCATAATACGTAAGATATTTATTATCTGACTGTAAGAAAATGCGCCTTGAGCTTGCCAAAAAATAAATGCGATTTTTGCATCCTAAATTTTTGCATAATGCGTATAGCAGTTTAGTGGAAATATTTTAGATACGCATTTACAAAGTGGGGTAAAAAAAATAAACTATGTCTTGACCTTCCCTCAGTAGCGAATTTGAATGTCTCTTTTATTTTTAAAGGACTATTTGGGATTATATATATGGTCACATTGATGGTAGGAACGTTCATATTCGGCTACATATTGATAGCGATAGAACACAAAATACAAATAAACAAAGCGGCCGTTGCGGTCACTCTTGGCATGTTGCTATGGGTAATGTACATATACGCAGGGAACTCGCTTATAATGGGGGTAAATTCAGACGCTTTTAAGCAATTTTTATCTGTAAATCCCGAGTACGCCTCGTTGCCGATAGGAAAGCAGTGTATAAAATTTATATCCGAAAGCCAGATAATACATTATCTTGGCGAGCAGGTTCAAATTATCTTCTATCTTATCGGCGCAATGACGATTGTTGAGCTCGTCGATGTCCACGGGGGATTTACCTGCATTACCGATAGAATAAAGACGCGCAATAAGCGCAAGCTGCTGTGGATAATTTCATTTTTCACCTTTTTTATGTCGGCAATACTCGACAATCTCACAACGGCGATATTGATAACAATGCTGTTGCGCAAGCTGATAAATGTAAAAAAAGAGAGGTGGATATTTTGCGGAATGGTAATACTTGCGGCCAATAGCGGCGGCGCATGGACACCCACCGGAGACGTCACGACGATAATGCTATGGATAAACGAAAACGTCACAACCGGGGCCTTAATAACGCAGCTCTTTTTGCCTTCCCTTGTTTCAATGCTTGTGCCGCTTGTTATACTTACATTTTTTCTGGACGGAAGCGACGCCGAAGAATCGGCAATGCACGACAAATCCTCAACCTCATACATCACTCCTGCCGTGAGGACGACAATATTTATACTGGGCATATCGGGTCTAATATTTATACCGATTTTCAAGGCGATAACCGGGCTTCCGCCCTTTATTGGAGTAATGCTCGCACTCGGCGCCATATGGATTTTCATGGAAATTCTTTACGACCGCCGCACGGACATACCGCGCGCCCAGCAGCATCGAATCGGAGACGTATTTGCGAGGATAGACCTTTCAACAATATTGTTTTTCTTGGGCATACTAATGGCAGTATCAGCCCTGCAAGCTGTCGGCGTATTGTCGGATGTTTCCAAATTCTTAGACGAGGAAGTCCATAATATTTATGTAATAAATACGATAATTGGAATGCTATCCTCGATAGTCGACAATGTTCCGCTTGTGGCGGGCGCTATGGGCATGTACGACATTCCCACACAAGCGCAGGTTTTGGCCTCAGCAGAGCCCGCGTATCTTGCGCATTACGCTCAGGACGGGGCGTTCTGGCAGCTCTTGGCATATTGCGCCGGCGTTGGCGGAAGCATATTGATTATTGGTTCCGCTGCGGGAGTCGTTGTTATGGGAATAGAAAAAATAACCTTTTCGTGGTATCTTAAATACATTTCCCTATTGGCTCTAATCGGGTATTTTGCGGGCATTGCCGCCTACATATGCCAAAGCTCGATTATCTCCGCATTCTAATTTTAAAAAGCTCCGTTTATGTGCGGAGCTTTTTTGCATTAAAGATACTTATAGCCCCAAAATAAAAATCTCGTTTTTCTTTCTCGATAGGACAGGCGCGTGCTTACCCACGATCGCGCGCTAAATTTGTGGAGTAGCGGAACTTTTTTGCATTAAAGATAGTTGGGGCGTCGCCCTAAAAAATAAAAAATCCCAACCGGGAATTCCGGCTGGGATTTTTTGCGAGTTGCTCCTATTATTGGAAATCCGGGTATTCCGCAAGGGATTTAACCGGGAGACTTTTGTCTATGCGGCGCACCATTCCGGCGAGCACGCCGCCGGGTCCGCATTCGTAGAACTGCTCAATTCCGAGCTTTGCCGCGTTGCGCACGCAATCTTCCCACCTGACAGTGCTTACCACCTGCTTTACGAGATTTTTCTTAATTTCGTTCGGGTCGAAAACCGCGTCGCCAGTGACATTTGTAAAGACCGGTATGCGCGGGCTCTTAAATTCTATGTCTGCGAGGAATTCCTCAAATTTTTTGCGTGCGGGCTCCATTAGCCGGCTGTGGTAAGCGCCTGCAACCTTTAGGGGCACAACCATCTTAAATGCCTTGCGCTCTTTTGCCGCAGCTACTGCCGCCGCGACTTTCGATTCCTCACCGGAAATGACGACTTGTCCAGGGCAGTTTATATTGGACATATCCACGTCGAACTCTTTACAATATACGGCGACATCTTCCGGGGTTCCGCCGATAAAGCTGGCCATGGCGCCCTTTGAGGCGTCGCAAGCCTCCTGCATTAGCCTGCCGCGCTCCGCAACAATTTTAAGTCCAGTTTCAAAGCTGAACGTTCCGGCAAAAGCGTGCGCGGTGAGTTCCCCAAGCGAAAGCCCCAAGGCCGTTGATGGTTCGCCCAAAATACCCTTTTGGCGCATTACTTCTACAACCGCAAAACCGTGCAAAAATAGCGCCGGCTGGCATACGCTTGTTTTGGTAAGTTCCGACATCGGGCCCTCAAAGCAATAGCTTGAAAGCTTCATAGACAAAGCCTCGTCGGCCCTTTCAAAGAGTTCGCGGACTGCCGCGCAGTTCTCATACAATGATTTTGCCATTCCGACGCTCTGCGCGCCCTGGCCCGAGAATAATAATCCAGTTTTCATATTTTTTAAAATTTTGATATTTCGGCCGAGATTTGTCCGGCAAGTTCCGCGATAAGCTTATTGATAGCCTTTGCGTAGCCGCCGTAGCCGTCGCTTGAAGAAGTTTCAAAAGAGAAGTTTTTGACAACGCTTTTTGAGTTGTTTGGCGCGTCAAGCTGCCACTTCCCTTTCAAAACGACTTTTCCGTCAATTTTTCCCAAACATTCGTAGACGAATATTCTCAATGAGCAAGCCTTTTCAGCAACCGGCGATACTGCCGGATACATAAATACCGATGCGACTCCCGAAGATTCGATATCAACCGCAAGAGCTCTTTCAAAGCCGTCCGATGGCAATTCCGCCCATCTGTCGAACTCCGACACTAGCAATATTCCGCTTTCCGCGATGGATACGATTTGTTGGCGAGACATATATTGCGGCAGTTGCGCAGATTGCAGGTTTACATCGCATTTGCAGTCGTATTTTTTTTCGACCTGCACAGGCGAAATCACATGGAAGACTGTGGGGTCGGCAGTGGGCGCGAGAAAGTCTGATAGGCACCCATACTGTGCGAGGGACATTGCGGCTGCAGCGAGGATTGTCAGGAATTTTTTTGAGGAGTTTTTCATATTGCTAAAATATTGATTGTTTTTAACGCCCGGACTTGTCCTTGCCCGTAATGATTGAGTTTGGGTTGCGCTGCAAGTAGTCGGCAAAGTTCGATATGTTGTGCATGGAGCCGTTTAACGTTTTAAGCAATAGAGCCAGCTGGTATCTAAACGGCGAGTTGGGAGCAACGATGGAATTTACATTTAGCATCATTTCGTCCATTCTTTTCGACAACACCGAAACGTTGCCCGAAAAGCTTTTAAGTTCCGCGCGAGCGTCTGTGATTAAGCCGTCGGCATTGCCAAGAAGGGAGTCGAGCTTTTTTATAGACTCTTCAACGTCTTTGTTTTCGGCGAGCGCGCGGACACTTTTTAGGGTGGAAACGGCGTTGTCGCTGATATTTTTTACATCGATCTCGTCGAGTTTTTTATTTATTTTGACGAGTGCCCCGTTTAGATTGTTTCCGATTGCGGTGAAATCAATTTTCGAGATGTCCGACATTGTTTTTTCAAATCCTTTGGCCAATTCGGAAAGGCCGGAGTTTGCGGCGGGTATTTCCTTAAAGCGCGTGCCTCCGTACTTCAATTCATATTTATCCCCCCTGTCGGCGATAAAGTCCAATTCTATATAAAGCATGCCTGTAACGACGCTTTGATAGTTTAGCCTTGCCCGAAGCCCCTCCGCAATTTGTTCGTCAATCCATTCGTAGTAATTTTTCATATCTACCCCCGTCTTGCGCCTGAGTTGGGCGACATCTATGGAATATACTACGGAAACGGAGCTTTCTTTTATATTTTTAGAGGAGCTTATAAATATGCCCTCCACTTTCCCGATTTTAACGCCCTTGTATTTTAGCGGCGCGCCGACGTCGAGCCCGTTGACGCTTTCAGAAAAGAACGATATAAAATTCTCCGTTTTTGAGAAAAACTTCGCCGCACCAAAAACCATTACCGCAGCAACTGCGATTATGGAAGCCGCTATGACAAACATTCCGATGGCGGCGGGACTTATTTTATTTTTCATACTCAGCCTTTTTTTCAAGCGGGTCCACCCCGCGGTTCAAAAATATTCTCACGTCTTCCGGTCCGCATTTTAGCAAATCGCGCGGAGCCCCCAATGCGCCCTGGGTTTTAGACTTAGCGTCGAGAAAAACGACGCGGTCTGCTATTGAGAAAATGCTCGGCAATTCGTGGGAAACGACGACAACCGTAGCTCCGAGGGAATCGCGCATTTGCAGGATTAGGCGGTCGAGCCTGTAAGACGATATCGGGTCGAGGCCGGCGCTAGGTTCGTCAAAGAAAAGCACGCTCGGGTCGAGCGCAATCGCCCTTGCAAGCCCCGCTCTTTTTGCCATACCTCCGCTGATTTCCGATGGATAAAAAGAGCCAAAGCCGTTTAGTCCAACAAGCGCAAGCTTCAAGTCCGCCATTGCCTTGGCCTCTTTTTCGGATAGTCCCGAAAATTCCATGAGCGGTAGCATTACATTCTCGGAAAGAGTCATGCTCGTCCACAGTGCGCCGCCCTGATAGAGTATTCCAAATTCCCTCAAGATTTCCAGCCGGCGTTCCTCGGAGGCCCCGGAAAAATCCTCTCCGCGGTAGAATATTTTCCCGGAAGCGGGGGTCGCAAGGCCTATCATATGGCGAAGCAAAGTACTTTTTCCGCAGCCGCTGCCTCCTATTATAAAAAATATCTCCCCTTTCTTTATGGAAAAGTCGAGGTTCTTCATCACAATATAGTCGCCGTACGCCATTGTAAGCGAGTCTATTTTGAATACAGCATCGTCTTTTCCAGTCGCATCTGCCGGCCGGTTTTCCACTGTATTTTTTATTTCGGAAGCATTCATTGTCAGATGTCAAAAATTGTAAATATGACGGCAAAAATAGCGTCCGCGACTATAATCCAAGTTATGCTCTGTACGACTGCCGAAGTTGTTGCAAGCCCTACCCCCGCAGAGCTTTTTTCGCACGCGAGCCCTTGCTTGCAGCCAATAATTCCCACAATCAAGCCGAAAATCAGGCTCTTGCCAACGCCGGTCGAGAGCTGGACGAGGTTCAAAGCTGCAATGGAGCGGTTGGCATATTGTTCGTACGAGATATCGAACATGCCCACTCCTATGACGAGGCCGCCAATCATTCCGATTACGTCAGCAAAGATAGTCAGCAGCGGGAACATCATCACAAGCGCGAATACGCGCGGCAAAACGAGGAACTCCATCGGGGAAATTCCGAAAGTTCTGAAGGCGGAGATTTCGTCGTTGACTTTCATGGAGCCAAGCTCGGCCGCGAATGCGGCGCCAGTGCGGCCGCTCATTACTATCCCTACCATTATCGCCCCCATTTCGCGCACCATTGCGATTCCGACAAGATCCGCGACAAAGATTTCAGAACCGTATTTAGCAAGCTGGATAGCGCCAACAAATGCGAGAATTAACCCCACCAGAAAACTAATCAGGGCGACAATCGGGAGCGCTTCCGGCCCCGCTCTCTGGACGAGCAGCGCAAGATCCCTCATTCTGAAGCGCGCGCGACCGACAAAAGCGAGAGCAACAGCTATTACGGTTTCGCCTACAAATCCTGAAATCGAATTAAACGAGCTAAATACGCCTATCGCGCGCGACCCAACTTTTCCGAAAAGTCCGCTTCTTCTCGCTTCGGATTTTTTAGAAGCTTCGTCTGCTTCCGGCACGGCAGTCGCCAATTTAAGAAGGGCTTTTGGACCTTCCGGAACCGACTCCATATCAAAATTTATATCCAAGTCTCCACAAAGCTCATAGACTTGCAAAAGGAAAGCGACCAATGCCGAATCATATTCTCCGAGGTGTTTCGCGTCGACTTTAATGGAAGAAGCGTGCCGATGCGACGAAAGTTCGCCCCCGATTTTCTCGAACGGCGTCCGTACATTTTTCAAGAGCCAATCTCCGCAGATACGCAATACGATAGATTCCCCCTCGCCGGACAGGGAGGCCGTCGCCGGAATTTTCCTGTCGGAATCCTCTGTTTTTTTAAAAATATTTGAAAAGAATCCGCTCACACACACTCCATTTAAATAATAAAAATAGAAAAATGGCGGTATTTGTAAAGACCTAATAAATCCGGTTCAGGAGGCGCAGTTTAGGTATCCATACCTGGTTTTTTATTGACTCTCTTGCCAAAGGCTTTCATTAAAAAAGAAAGCTATCCGCATAATATGTTTCCTAAAAAAATTTCATTTCTAATGATATTTTCGTTGGTAACGCTGTTATTTCCGAGTTTTATACTCGCAGAATACAGTGGATTGTCGGGATTTTCCGAATTGGCATTTATAAAGCGCAACACTTTTGACCCTAACCATTATTACACGGAATTTATAAACAGTTCATGGAAACCCGGCGGCGGAATTTTCATATTGAATTTGGCGGATAGAAGCGAGCGCAAACTTTTCCCGCAGATGTCGGGCGGCGTATTCGGACGCTTCGACATATCTTTCGACGCAAAGCGCATTGTGTTTTCATATAAAAAATCCGCCGGAGAGGGTTTTAGAATTTACTCTGCAAATATAGACGGCACCAACCTTAGACAGTTGACTTTTCCCGAACCTGGCGAGGCAGAAACCGCGAAAAAATTTAAGCGCGGTAAATACCACAACGGAACTGACGACATGGATCCATGCTGGCTTCCCGACGGGGGCATAGCGTTTGTATCTACGCGCCCGAGATACGGGGTGTTATGCGATCCGTCCGACGATCTAGTCGTCGCCACGATGTACAGGATGGAAGCAGACGGTTCGGGCATGAAGCGGCTGTCCTATGGAGCGTTGAGCGAAAACTCCCCGTGCGTTCTGCCGGACGGCAGAATAATGTATACGCGATGGGAATACGTAGACAAGGGCGCTTCTGCCGTAAAATGTCTGTGGGCCATGCGTCCGGACGGGACAGGATCCGCTGAAATTTACGGCAACGA
The DNA here is from genome assembly GCA_900545705.1 of uncultured Opitutales bacterium. GTDB lineage: Bacteria > Verrucomicrobiota > Verrucomicrobiia > Opitutales > Intestinicryptomonadaceae > Merdousia. The sequence continues at coordinate 44,039 of URAK01000012.1, forward strand.
CATTGCGCTGCCTGTCACAATGATATTCGGGCGACCCTTGCCCGGCGGGAACGGCAAATATGTTTTCATCGGCGCCCCGCACTATCCGCAAGGCCCGAATGGGACTGTGATAGTAGCAGATATTTCCAAAGGAGTGCGCTCCGAATCCGCCATGCGCCATATCACGTCTGATGTGGAAATACGCGATGAAAGCGGCTACCATTTTAAAAAGGGCGAAAAATGGGAATTCGACCCGTCTGGGAAGTCCGGAAGACTCTTCCGCGACCCATACCCAATTTCGGACGAAAAGTTTCTTGTGGCTATGAAGCCCGAAGGATACATATGGAGCGACGCGGGTGGATACGAGCTTGCCATTTTGTCGTCCGACGGCTCGACGCGAAGAATATACAGGGACAAAAAATATTCCGCATTTCAGCCTGTTCCGGTCGCCCCGCGCCCCATGCCGCCGGTGCTTCCGTCCGCGCCTGACGAAGACCTTGAAAGACGGAATCTCGCAGCACTTTTAATAACAGACGTCTACGCGGGTACTGAGAACATTCCAAGAGGCGCGGCAAAGTACGTTCGCGTTCTCGACCAGATCGCTCGGCCGTGGGGCGCGAATAGAATCGCAATGGGTGGTGAAAAAACCGAGGACGCCCACGGGCAACAACACGCTGTTATAAGTCGATATACCCACTTGGGTGTAAAGGTTCAGCTAGGCGTGGCGGAAATTGAGCCCGACGGAAGCGCATATTTTCTGGTTCCTGCCAACCGCAACATTTTTTTGCAGATTTTGGACGAAAACTATATGGCGCTGCAAACCGAACGGACTTTCGTAAACTATATGCCAGGAGAAATTAGGGGCTGTATCGGCTGCCATGAACGCGCATCCGAAACCCCGCGGACGGCGAAATTCTCGCGGGTTCTTGCGCTATGCAAACCTCCGCAAGAGCTAAAGCCCCAGAAAGGGGAAAAATCCGCCAAAAAGTTTTTTGACTATTCCGCGCAAATACAGCCGATTTTTGACAAAAAATGCGTGTCGTGCCATGGGCAAAACCGGTGCGAGAAGGGCCTTGACCTGCGTGGGACCCAGACAAAGTTTTTCAATGTATCGTACGAATCCCTCGTTCCCGACTATGTGAGACATACGAATATTCCCCAAAACTGCCATATTGAAGGTGAGCGCATTGGAATGACAAATATGGCGAAAAAGGACTATATAAAGGTAGACCGAAGATTGCTTGGCAAAATCATATCTGAATTATTCCAAAAGGACAACAATGTAGAGTACCTGCCCTCAGGCAGTCTCGGAGCGCGGACGAGCGTTTTGATAGGCGCGTTCGCCCCTGGCGCGGTGGATATAAAGGATCGGCAAGACGCGGCGCGCGCGCGTGAGCTCGCAAAAATCCATAAAGAAATTAAGCTTTCAGACACCGAAATTCTCGCGCTATCTAACTGGATAGACACCAACTGCCAGTACCATCCCTCCTACTGGGGCGCGAAGAACCTGAAATATAAAAACGCGCCGCAATTCAGGCCTATGATCAGGTTCGACGATGTAATTTCAGAGACGCCGCCGAAAGGGCTGGAATCTTCTCCTGCGCTAGCGGAAAAGCTTAAATAAAAATTGCCTTGCCCCCAAATGGCGCGCCGCAACGAATCAGCGTAGATAAAGGAGCCTAAAACCGCAGACTTCCGAGCAAACGCTTGAAAAAATTTTGTTAAGGAGAAAGACGCGAAATTTCCCAAACCGCCGGAGAGTTGGAATCGGATTTTTTGACGTATTCAAACCTGTCGTGCAATCTGTTTTGCCTGCCCTGCCAAAACTCAAAAGCATTTGGAACGATTCTATAGCCGCCCCAAAAATCCGGCAATGGAACTTCCCCGTTTTTGAATTTTTCCTTCATTTTTTCAAACTGCATTTCAAGCAAAGAACGTGAGGATATCACACTACTCTGCCTTGAAACCCAAGCGCCGAGCCTGCTCCCAAACGGCCTTGACAAAAAGTAGCGCAAAGACTCCGCCGCCGAGACTTTCTCGGCAATTCCTTCTATTCGCAGCTGGCGCTCCAAGTCAAGCCACGCAAAAACAGCGCAAACCTTGTTGTTTTCCGATATTTCGTGCGCCTTGCGGCTTGTGTAGTTCGTGTAAAACACAAATCCTTTTTCGTCCCACGATTTTAGCAGGACAACTCGCGACGAGGGCGCCCCCTCCGCAGATACTGTGGATACCACCATCGCGTTGGGTTCGGTGACATTGCACTCGCATGCGTGGTTAAACCACTTTTCAAATTGTTTGAATGGATTGTCGTCAAGGTCGGCGCGTGAAAGGCCGCCTTTTAGATATTCATTTCTAAATTCAAATATGTCCATTATATCAGGTCTTTTATTGTTTTTTTGCTTATCTCGAGCCCCGCATATTCGTCTATCGATTTAAGCGCCTCGGCAACCGCCGGTTCGCTATGGGATAGAATTGACGGTTTGTCGCACTGGTTGTATCCCCATTCTTCGAAAAAGCGCGATAGCGTTACAGATTCCGGGGGGACTGAAGGTTTATAGCCGGCAGATTCCTGCGTATCTCCCGTCAAAACTTTGCATACAAATCCCTTGTCAGATAAAATATCCAACGATGCGGCGACAGCTGCCGACGGGAGCTTAAGCTTAGATGAAAGAGTCTCCTGTGTCGGGAGCCCATCGCGAAGGCAGAATTCGCGGGATATTTCTGCGAAAGCCGCAAGCCCGCACAACGCGCGCATACGCGGCCCCATGGCGTTCCAAGCATCGTCGTCAGACAGAAAATCCATGTATTGCACAGCGTAGGTAATTTGGCTTCCCGACAATATTACGAGCCAGAATATGTATAGGCTAAACATCGCCACAGCCACTATTGCGAGATACCCGTAAAGGTTTTGCTGCTTAACAATGTATCCGATATATATAAAAGACAGTTTGTTGTTTAGCATCAGCATCAGCATTATGATAAATCCTCCCACGAGCGCCGCCTTCCATTTTACGCGCGCGCACGGAAAGAATTTATAGAACGAAGCCAGAACGACTGTCATGACCGCCATGCCTATCAAATACGTTATCCAAGAGGCGTAATCCGATATTATCGGAATTCCGCCCACAAATGACGACAGCTGGGAGGTCGCCAAAAATGTCATTCCAAAAATTGTGCCGACAGAACCGAAGAAAATCATTGAGAAGTAGAAGACAATTCGGTCCACCCATTTTCGCCCTTTGCGCGCGCCCCAAATCAAATTGATGGAGCTTTCCATATTTTTGCATAAGAGCAGGCATGTGACGAGCATCGTAGCAACCCCGATTGCGCCACCAGAAACGCTTCCCTTTGAGATATTGTTTATAAACTTAAAAACAACGGGATTGATTTTTGAGACGCTTCCGGAATCGGTATTGGCAGGTGGCATCATCTCCGCGACCGCCGGCATCACAAAAGTTGCTGCGTCGAGAATTTTCCCGTAGATAAATTTTTCTCCTTTATCCCTAAAAAATATGCCTGAAAATAGAATTGTTATCGCGAGAATCGGACCTATTGCAAGCAGCGTAGCGTACGATAGCGACGACGCCTGCACGAAGACGCGGTTTTTGAGAATACCGTTTATCGTTGTGACAATTATTCTCAATAGAACAATTCCGAAACCTGCCAGTCCTTTTTTTTCTGAGTAAGAGGGATCCCAAATACTTGTGGTCAGAAAATTTTTTACAGTAAAAAACAGCGAATTTTTCTTAGGTGAATCCATATTTTTTAAGTTAATATATCTTATAGAATAATGCGCACGATAGCAAAGCCGCAACACCTATAATTGAGGAAATGATGGGGCCCTTGCGAAGGGTGCACGCCCCAAGCAGCGTTGAAGCCGCGCAAAAAGCCCATGACTGCTGGGCAAATTCCGGAAGCGAGTACGCTATATATGCGGCCCCTCCGGCACAAGCCCACGCCTTAAACCTAAGTATTCCCCATTGAGGCATTCCAAAAATAAAAAAAATAAGCAAAAAAGCATCAATTGCAACAGACTTCCCTAAAGCTGTTTCCGAAAATCTTCGTATTAGCTGAAAAGAATCGGTTCCTATAAAAAGGCAAACTCCGCATGCGAGCACCAAGACAACCGACGCATAAGAAATAAAATAAGCCGCTTTATCCCTCGCGCGCAACTTTTTTATAAGCGCCTCATTTTCCGGCGTCCCGCCCGTTGGGGAATCGTCTATTTTTGTGGAATTCATATTTTTGAGTGCCGCGGGTCCTCAGCCCATCCGAGTTTTGAGCGCAAAATACTGAAATGTGAATGCCCGTGTAGGCGGGAAAATTTTACGGTTTTTGACGATATAAAAATGTCCGCATGCGCCCCACGCGGAAAGTTTGCAACAATTCTTCCGTCAGAAACGAAAACGCAATCTCCCGATATGCATGAAATCTTAATTTTAGCAGAGGCGTCGTAAACGAGGCTTCTATTTGATAGCGTGTGCGGGCAAATAGGCGTCATCACAAAAACTTTTGCCTTGGGGTGCACGAGAGGCCCCCCGGCGGACAAATTGTAGGCGGTAGATCCGGTGGGAGTGGAAAAAATCAGGCCGTCGCCAAGGTAGTCAGCAATAAATTCCCCATCCGCATTTACGCTCAATCCCGATGCTGTTGCAGCTCCGGAAGTTTTTACGGCAAAATCGTTCAGCGCAACGAAAGAGTGCCCGTCCACCTTCGCTTCGAGGAGTTCGCGTTCGAGAAACCTTCCCTCACCCATTGCGAGAGTCAAAAAGGATTCGTCATCGATGGAATCGCTGTAATGTGCAAGAAATCCGAGCTTGCCAAGGTTAATGCCGAAAATCGGGATTCCGCAATCAGCGACCGCATTGACGCACGAAAGGATAGTTCCGTCGCCGCCAACAACGCAGCAGATATCCGCGCCGGCAAATGCCGACTCAGGGACGGGGAAATCCGAGCAGAGCTCTATTTCCATACCGGCTTTCAGCGCGATATTTGACAGCCTTTCGGCTATTTCCTGCGCCTTCTGCTTTGTCTTGTTTACGACGAAAAGGATTTTTCTCATTTTAGGGTATTATCCCACAAAAGATATTTTTTGCAACCTATTTCCCGCTTTTAGAATAATCATCTGCCTTCCAGCACTGGATATATATTTTTGTAAAATATAATTCCCGCCAATCCGGAAACAGCGGTTATGAGGATGGCCAGTCTTATCCATTCTGGCGGTGTTTTTTTACGTGCGCGTGCTCTAAAAAAAATATATCCATCAAATATTGTAGCCAAGAGATATATTATAGGGTGAAGAAAAGAAGCCCCTCCGAGAAAGAAAGCGGCGTACATCATATCTGAATCCGATTTCTTTTGGGGTGCATTTTCTGCTTTGGAAATGTCAAAATCTTTTAAAAACTGCCAACATTTCGAATTTTCTTCGCGGATTTCGTGCAACAAGCCTATTTTCCCCGTATTTAACATTTCTAAAATTTCAGAATTGGAAAACGGCCCGCTTACATCGCCCTTCCATTTTATATAGAAGTTAGCCATTTATTTTTCCTCCGCCTTGGAGATAATCTCCTTGGAGGAGAGAGTCTCTGAAAAAATCGGGCTGAGCGCAATTGCATCGCTTTTTGAGGCAATGCGTCCGAAGCCTTTTTTTGATACCCCCCACAATGCCCCTTTGGGCTCCTTAAAAAACCGTACTTTTCCGTTTTCGAGCACTATGCCAACGAGTTCAAGGGGCGAAGATTCCGCAATTTCAACAGCTTTTGCGAAAACATGCGCTTCCCGCTCAAAATCGGGCAATACTTTTGAATACAACTCGGATTTCAGGTATTTGAGTTTGGAGTCCTTTTCAAAGATCCAGGAGTAGTCGAACATTCCGGAGGTATTTTTTAGAACCTTCTCGGCATGCGCCTTGGCGCTCGGCGAATACGCGAAGCCCGTCTCAACTGGTTTTGCCTTCAATTTTTCAATTATGATTTTTTCAAGATAGGCTTTGTACGCAGGGTTTACGTTAGAATTTGCTATCATTGCAAGCGCATCCAAGAGCGACTTTGACGCTGCCGTTTTGAAAACTTCACCCCCCACGAGAGACTCCGATGTCAACGCCCCGCCGGTCAATAAGTCGCCAACAGGCTCGCGGCCGCTCGTCTTGCTTTTCATATAGCGGGTGGAGGTGATATTTCCGCCGAGGGAAATTTCTTTCGCCTCCTGCACCGTGGTGTACCCTCCGCTCCATTTTTGCGTACGCTCCGAAACCGGGGCGATTGTATAGACGGGCGAGCCGGATTCAGTTGTATATCTATGCAGGCTCGTCAGAGTTTTGCTTTCGGGCAATACCGCTTTTGGCGCCGAAAAGGCGTCGGGAAGGTTTGCTATTGCGTCCAAATCGGCGAATTCCACCGCCTGCCCTGTTTTAATCTCCCGTCTGAGCTCCGCGATTGGCGACAGTTTCCGCGAGAATTCCGCGGGTACGGTTCCGTCAACCGCAAGCATATCGAGAGCCGCAAGGTAATCGTAAGTATCTTTTGAAGACAACAACGCCTCTCGCAATATGCCGAATTTTTCGTATTTGGAGCGCGCAGTGGATATTTTGGAGGTTATTTCTTCAAATCTGTCTGAATCTATATTGTGCGGCCTGAAATTTTTTGAGGTATCCGACATTATCGGGCGCAGCTCTTTTAATACTTTTTCTTCGCGGGAAACCAGAACCGGCAGTTCAGACTCAAAACCCTCGTAGTCCGCAAGAATTTTTTCATACTCTTCAAGCAATTCCCGCGTGCGGTCGCCGAGCGCGATTTTCCTGCTCTGCGTGGCGGAATTTAGTTTTTTGACAAACGCATCAAGCCTCTCTTTAAATTCAGAGCGCTTTATGGAATCGAGGACGGCAATATCTGTAGATAGGCTTCCCGAAACCGCGGCGGCGTCGTCAAAGTCTGAAGACTTTGCAGTGTTAAAGTCGATTTTTTCGAGGGAGTCCAATGCTTTGGCAATTCTTGCATTTTCCGTGGCCTCGGCATTTGCGGAATCTATTATTTTAGTAAGCCGCGTAGAGTATCTCGGCGAATCCGCAAGATCCGGATTTTCCATGCCGAATTTTTCGACAGCCTCCAATTTTGACGTTGGCGAATCGAGTTGTTCTATGGAGGCAATAAAAGAATCTGCTGCTGTAAGCCTCTGGTTTTGCTTCCAAGAAGTGTAAAGTTTGTACGATATTCCGGCGGCAATACCCAAGACTGCGGCGGAAATTACGATAGTCGCCACTGTCGATCTAAACGCAGACTTGCGGAGCTTCAGGATGCGCTCGTCGAGGCGCTTTGAAGTTTCTTCGTCCAATTTGCCCGCGGCGTCGGATTTCAGGGCGGTAAGTTTTTTGAGATTTGCGGAGGAAGATCCGCCCGATGGGTGTTCAAGCTCTATCAATATCTGGTTACGGGCGCGCGCGGCCTTTTCAGCGGCAAGCTTCTCCGAATGTTTTTTCTCGGATTCCGAAAGACATTTTTCAACTATCTGCCTTTCGCTTTCCGATAAATCATCCTCGTTCAAGAAAAGGCTCAGTTCCGACAAAAGTGAAATAGACTCCTCCCACTCTTCCGACGGATTTATTAAAGAGAGTTTTTTTAATATTTCAGACTTCTTTTTTGCGTTGCGCTTTTCTTCTAGTGATTTCCTTATTTTTTGCGCGCGCTCCCATACGGAGCTTTTCATGACGGCGTCGGAGTCGGGATCCAATTGGGCACAGATAGACAGGATTTTCTCGTCGTCGTTTGCGTTGAGAGCGGCATCGAGCGGCGCTATTAGGCTTTGCGCAACTTTTTTGCGGAGTTTTTCGCACTCGCGAGCGGCCTCTGCGTCGTAGGAGTTTATTTTAACAATGGTTCTTATGACAGAGAGGGCCTTTGGATAGTCGCGCAAGCGCATTGCCCTGCGGAAGTCCCTGTAAAGCGGGTGCGTTTGCGTAATCCCCTTTGAATACAGCGACTGCACAAGCCCAATTCTCTCTTCGTCGAACGGCGGCGGCACTGGATAATCTTCCGACGCGCAAATATCGCGCCATTGCGGGAGCTCGGGGAATACAAGCGCATTCAGGGAGTCCAATAACCCGCACGATTCCGCGACTTGAAGCGCCGGGTATTCCCTGCCAGCACGTATTAGAGCGACTACTCTTTCAAGCTGCTCATTTGCGGCCGCGCACATGCGGCAGTATTCTGCCGCAATGGCTCTCTTTTGTTGTTCACCGGCGGTGGAGGAACCTCCGAGTATGGATTGTATTTTAACTATTAAAAGCTGCGGAGTCATTTATTTTTTTATTTTGTCGTTTAAAGTTTTCCATGTTTTCATGCGTTCTTCGATGCGCGGCACGCCTGCAATATCCAACGCCCTGCGCGCTGTAAAAACGTTTGAAATTGCCTTGGAATAGTCCTCCTGCGATGCTGATTCGAGAGAAAAGACCTTTTCCGAAAAATCCATGAGGGAATCTGCCCTATGCCCTATGTCGCTCAATATTTTTTTGCGGTATGACGGGTCGTTTTTTGAATGTGTGGAATCGTCCCAAATCAATAGCGCTTTTTGAAAATTCCCGTTTTCGATTTCAAGCCTTACGGCGTCGCGCGTTTCCGAGAGCGTCATTTCCGATTTTTCAAGCGCGGGCGCTTTTTTTATGGGCACAAGCGCGTGAACTTCGCGCGCTGCGTCTTTTTTCCCGCTGCCGGAATCCCCAAAAAACGCGAAAACAGCCACAACAGCAAGAACAGCCACTGCGCAGGAGATTGCAATAATAGTTTTCCACCCCAATAGAGGCTGGCCCTCGTCGGTATCGGCAACCACATTGAATTTGCGCTTTCCAAAGTCCGGCCCTGAAACTTTCAAATTGAATTTTTCGCGGTTGTTCATTATTCCGGTGCGCGCATATTCGGCGGATCTGTTGTCCGGTGCTGGCGGGCAAATCCGTTTTTCGACGTCTATCTCGCCCTGAAATTCTGACCCGCAGCCCGCGCGCCATATAAAATCGCGCGGGTTTTCAGACGCGTTAAAATGCGTAGTAAACGATATATCCCATGACTGTCCAGGATTTATAAATAGACTCAAGCTTTCCGCATAAAGCCTCAAAAGCGTTTCCGCCGAAGAAATCTCTGCCTTAATTTTTACAGCAGACGCCCCAAGCAGCGCGGCTTTCCCGGCATCGGAAAATATTTTTTCCCATTCCCGCGCCGGCAATTCCGCTTTTTCTCCGATTTCAGATAGGCCTTTTGGAGGCTCGATGTAGCGCGGTTCGCCGCTCCAAGAATCAAGCCACCCTCCCCAAAATAGGAGTATTTCAGCGGGATTGGAATTTAGCCGGACAGCCTCCTCTGGCGACAAAATCAAATGGTGGGCGAGAAAATTGTTGCGGTTTGTATAGTCGACCCCCGCGTCTTTAATCTTAGAAAGCAAATGCCATTTCTGCGAGCCGACCGACAATATGCGGTGCGAATATACGACCCCTCGCGCAGCCTCATATACGCTGCACCTCTCGACAGCCGCCGCCAACTTCTCCGGCATTTCCGAAGTCCGCGCAACAGTCGAGAATCCTGTTCTGCCCGTTGTTAGTGAAACGGGCGAACTTGTAAATATCAGTTGATATGCCATTTCAACGCGTTGGTATCAAATTTGTCGTTTGCGACAATGCCCAAATCGTCGGGATATCCACGTCTATCGGATTGAGTTTTTCCGGTATGGGCGCGATTTTCCCGGCGCACTCTCCGAGTGTAAGCATTTCGGGGGAATGCCCGAGCGCGCTAAGCGCAAAAAATCTTACGTTTGAAGAGATTGTCTGCGCTCCCGACGGAATGGACGGGTCAATCGACAGCATAAAGCGCCGCAATTTTTCGCTGTTTGAATCCACTATGGATAGGTCGAGATACCCGTCTTTTATTGGGTTTTCGAGATTTTCCTTCAAGATATTGCACCAGATATCGCATTTTCCCAAAATTATTGCGATGGGAGTATCGATGCGCTTGGAGGGCTCAACCGACAGAATCCTTTTAATTCTTACTTCCATTTCGGACAATATCGTATCCTGCTGGTCGATTCGCCCTCCAATATTTAGCTGAGGGTCGGGATGCTGGCCGATTAGACGCTTAAAATTGCGGTTGGAGACCGGGTCGAATAGGAAGAATATCGCCGAGGAGCTCGCCACATGCATCGCTCCCGGAGATTCTTCGATGTCGAGTCCAGGCTCAAAATGTTCGCCTGCGTTGTCGTAAAAAATAATCGAAGTTTCGGGCTTACCGTCCTCCGATAGGGAATATGTGAACGGCTTGGGGAGAGCCACCATTTTGCCGAATCTCGGATAGCGCTCGTACATTGCGCCTTCGAGGGCGGTTTTCGCAAGAATTGCGTCCTCCGGGCGTTTTGCGGAGAATAGGCGGTTTTTCATCTGGGTTAGGAGGACGTTTCCAGACGGGTCCAAGTCTTTTAAGGTTATCCCGAAATTGCGGTAAAGCGAACCTTGAAGCTCTTTGATTAGGACGCTCAAATAGTACGATTTTCCAGCGCTCGGCGCGCCAACTATCGAGAAAATTCTGTTGTCGAGCTCGAGGTATCCGGGGGGCAAGCGCCTGCGGCAGTGCGGGCATGCAACATCTGGCGCGGGCATTCCAGCGGGGTCGAGCGGCACTCCGTCCTCGTTAAATGAGGTCGGGAGAAATCGCAACATTTCATCGCTGCCAAGGATTGGGTCGCCGCGCAGGCTTTCGTGGACGGCTATGCTCATTGCGTCGCCGACATCGAATTTCAGCCAGCAAAGCGGGCAAGTCACAGCTTGCGCGGATTCAGGCAAAAGCGGCACAGACAAGGTTTCAGACGCGTTTCCCGTTTTGAAGACGCTTGAAAACATGAAGCCCGTTTCAAAACCCTTGGGACAGATGGCGATGCCCGTCCCGTCCAAGCCTCTGTTTAATACGGAAGATTTTATTCTTCCGAACGGGACTTCGTCCTCAATCCTGCCGTTTTCGGCATAGAAAACGAGCCATTTTGACACGTCCATGCGCTTGGCGCGCTCGAAAGCGTCTTTATCGGAAATTAGATAGAAAAGGCGCTCTCCAAATTGTAGTGTACACACCGCGTCGACATCAAATGAGTCCGTAGGCTCAATGCCGTTGACAAGCAGTGTTCCACGCTCAAGGAGTTTTGCAGTCAATCCGCCCGATTTTTCCGCCGAGACTTCAAATTTAAAATCAGCCCCATCTATTTTTAAAGAGCAATCTTCTTGCCCGCCTATTAATGCGGGAAATTTTGATGCAACACTGTAAGAAGCGTCGGCGCAATCCACCAGCGCCAGAAAATTTTTTGATGACTTGCCAAAACTAAACATAACTCATTTACACTTTTGTTTATTTCAAGTAAAAACGGGCGTTTGTGCAAACTTTTTTTTATAAAATTAGCCCTTCCCCCTACAATCATAAAAAATTATCAAAAATATTTTTCTATATTTATTTAATAAAATTATTTTCTTTTATTTTTTTAAAAATATGTATAATGTAAAAATAAAATAGTTATTATACATTAATTAACTAAACAAAAAATTACTAATAAGAAAAGATGGAACATAACAAAATAGTTCATGTCTAAAAATTGAATATAACAATAGAAAGGTGCTATATATGAATACCGCAACGGGCGCCCACAGAAATCCCGATAAAACATTAAGCAAACTTAAAAGCGGTGACGATTGCGCCTTCAATGAGCTGGTTCAGTCGCATTGGGAAAAGATATACAACAGGGCAAACGGGCTGCTCGGCAACCGCCAAGACGCCGAAGAAGTCGCCCAAGACACTTTTTTGCGAGCAAGAAAAAGCATCTGCAATTTCAGGGGCGACTGCTCCATATCAACTTGGCTATACCATATTGCAACCAACCTTGCCAGAAACAAGCATTGGTATTGGTGGAGGCGGAAACGTTCACAGTCGGTGTCGCTGGACTCCCCAATCGCCGAAAACGAGGACGTTAGGTTTTGCGACATCATACCGGGCGAGGACGACACCCCCGCAGAGGAGGCGGAATCAAGCGAATTCATCACAGGAATCCCTGCCGCGATGGCAGCACTTCCCTCCAAATATTCCGAAGTAATAAGGCTGAGGGTGGCAGAAGATTTAAGCTATGAAGAAATATCCGAGCGCCTCTGCATAAGCGTAGGAACAGTCAAAAGCAGGCTATCGCGCGCGAGGGAATTTTTGAGAATCGAGCTTGAAAAGAGAAGTTAACTTTGCGAGATTTTTATTGTGAAGATTTCCAAGGAGAAGTTTGAAGAACTTGTTTCGGCATATCTAGACAACGAAGCTACGCCCGAAGAAAAAATCGCGCTTTCAAAATGCATAATGCAAGACCGCGAAATGGCTCGAATATTTTATCGTGAATGTAAAATCTACGCCGCGACATGCAAAATATACGGGCGCGAACCCTCGCTTCAAAAATTGGACGGTATTCCAAATCCACTAAACCCTGTGAAGAAAAAAAGCGATTTCAACGCGCATGCCGAATGGGCCGCAGCAGCCGTGCTCGCATCAGCCGCAATGCTTCTTATTTGCGCTGCATTCCAGTGGCACGCCCCTACCCGCTTTGTGAAAGATAACAGAAGCCATTCCGCCGCCCGCGACGTTAAACTGAAATCTAATTATTTTACCGGCAAAACGGGCATTGGCATTGCGCCCGACTCCTCCGCAATAGGCATTTTGGAATTTAAGCGCTGATATTTTTTTTATTCGCGTTTAGCGCCCGTTTTATGTCTTTTTGAAAATTATCCCCAAAAAGATTCCTGATAAAAAAATTTCCATACAAAAGAATTCGGAATAGCCGAAATCCGCTAATAAAGCTGAAAACTTAAAAACGCTTTTTTGAAATAAAAAATTACAGAGTGCGGAAAATTTTTTTCGTAAAAAACGTTAAAAAAATTTCCCAAGAGTATAAAATCTCTGCAATTTCTGCTCATTGCGCCCGGTATATTATAGATGTTTATCAGAATTATTAATCCGCGCAAACGCGCCTGCCCCCCTGCTTTTAATCGCGGGGTATAAAAAGTGCGCGCGCATCGTCTATGCCTATGCTGAAGCAGTTACATAAAAAGACTTTGCTTTCAAAAAAAAAGAAAAAAAAGTCGCATTTTGCGCAGACTTGTATTTGGCGGAATAAGATCGGCATGGCGGCGAAAAAAAACGGCCGCCGCGTCGTTTTTGGTTGGCCGCAATCAAGTTTACTAAAAGAGGCTAAAAAAAAACTAATCTGAAAGCGGAGGCGCGGCATTGCCTGCGATTAAAAAATTTTTTTCAAAATTCGCGGCAATTTCCGAAAAAGCCAAGCGATATTTTTTTAGCTGCCCCCGCGATAACGCTACCCTTGCGAGATTCCCCCGCGAGAGCGCCCATATCGCGCCGGCAATCCTATCCGGGCATTTGTCCGGAGTTGAGGCGAGCGCCAGGCATATTTTTTGCCTAAGCTCCTTTGGTGCGTCTTTGTCAACAGCTTTTAGGACTTCCCTTCCCCAAAAAACAAATGTCTTCGCCAATTTTATGGATTTTTTTTCCAAGAGGCTTTTTATGCAAAGGGATTCTATCGCGCCTGCATTTTTTTCAAGAAGGCGGAGGGCGCCGGGAATGGTAGAATCTTTTTCAATGAAAGACGCGAATTTTTCGGGCAAAGCCTGCGGCGAGGCTCCACCGCACGGCGATATACATACCCCGTTGGATTTTGCGGCGCCACTTAGCAGAATATCGGCTGCAGCCGCTGCAGCGTACGACTTCGACAGCGAATCATCGTCGGAGTCGAGGACGCTAAATCCAGAATCCGAAAGCATCGCCAAAACCAACTCTTCCGATATTAAATACATTTTTTGCAAAAATATTTGCCACGAAATTTGAAAAAAATCAATAAAGAGCTTGCATAAAAAATTTTTTATGGAATAAATCACAAAATTACTTTTTTAGGAAGATACCTAAAAATAAACTTGCAAGCTAATAAAATAAGCGTTTATTTGTTCGCTTTTTGACAATTTAAACACAATGAAAGCTACAATCAAAATTCAAGGGAAACAGCTGACCGTAAAAGAAGGCGACATTCTTTTCGTAAACCGCTTTGCGGGTACGAACGCCGGAGACACAGTTGAAATCAAGGAAGTGCTTATGGTCGGTGACGGAGAAGCCGCCAAATTTGGAGCTCCGTATGTGGACGGCGCGAGCGTTTCGGCCAAGATTCTCGAAAACAAGCGCGGGAAGAAAGTGGTAATAATCAAAAAGCACCGCAGGAAGCGCTATGAACGCAAGCGCGGGCATCGCCAGGAGCTTTCCGTCATAAAAGTCGAATCCATAAAGGCGTAATAAGAAAGGATCCACCACATGGCACATAAAAAAGGACAGGGTACTTCAAGAAACGGGCGCGATTCCAACGCGCAGCGTCGCGGCGTCAAAAAATACGGCGACGAATACGTTTTGGCCGGCAACATAATACTCCGCCAGTGCGGCACGAAAATCCACCCCGGAAAGAACGTCGGAATGGGAAGAGATTACACCCTCTTTGCCCTCGTTGACGGAACCGTAAAGTGGGACGGAGCGCACAGGAAAGTTTCAGTGCTCGCTGCAGAATAGTTTTTATTGATAAAAAATTTAAAGCCGCTTTTAAGCGGCTTTTTTTATGCCTTCTTTGGCTGATTGACACTAATTGCGCCATACTTTTATCCAGAGCTACAACTCTTTTAAGGTTTGATAAGTACGTCTCCAATGCAGACGCAACGGTACAAAAAAAGCGCGGGAGCGTTTCCCGCGCAATTTTTAAGCATTAAAGCTATTATCTAAAATAGGAAACTCCCGACGAGAATATCGGCTGTATTTTATTCCCGGCAATATTTTTTCCTACATTGGTTCCAAACCTCTCGCTATGCCCCATTTTGCCGAAAACAAGGCCGTCCGGGCTTGTAATGCCCTCAATTGCATGCAGCGAGCCGTTGGGATTAAACGGTATGCAAGAGCACGGCTCGCCTTTGGCATCGACGTACTGCGTCGCGATTTGCCCGTTAGCTGCAAGTTTTTGAATGACGCTCTCGGGGGCAATGAATTTGCCCTCGCCGTGGGAAACAGGTATTGCGTGCTCGTCACCGACTTCGCACTGCGAAAGCCATGGCGAAAGTACGCTCGCGACCCTTGTCCTGACGTAGGTTGATACGTGGCGGGAAATATTGTTGTACGTGAGAGTCGGGCTATCGGGACCAAGCTCCCTAACTTCGCCAAACGGCACAAGACCCAATTTTATAAGCGCCTGGAAGCCGTTGCATATGCCTAAAACCAAGCCCTTGCGGTCTTTGAGAAGCGACATCACCGCATCCGCAAGCGCCGGGTTTCTAAACACTGCCGCTATGAATTTTCCCGAACCCGCCGGCTCGTCGCCCGCACTGAATCCGCCTGGAATCATAAGAATTTGGGCAGCGTCAATGCGCCGTTTCATCTCCGCTATCGACTCGGCAACTTTTTCGTCCGAAAGATTATTGAAAACGAAAGTGTCGGCAATTGCCCCCGCTGATTCAAATGCGCGCGCAGTATCGTACTCGCAGTTTGTCCCCGGAAATACCGGTATGAAAACTTTGGGGCGGGCAACCTTTGAGCGTGCGAGATTCGGGGCGCGCAATTTGTAAGAGGGTTTCAGCAGTTCCCCTTTCTGCGATGGCTCCGCGAGGGTCGCAAAAACGCCCTCAAGCGGCTTTGTCCACGCGCTGTAAAGCTCCGACAATTCAATGGAGCTTCCTCCAGCGAAAATCTTGCCGCTATCGACCGTTTCCCCGACAAGCTTTGCAAAGATTTCCGAAGCCTGTGCGCTGTCGGCCAGCTCTACAACTATCGCGCCCTCATTCAGCGCGAAAATATCGCCGCCGTAGTTTTTATCGAGCGAAAATCCTATGGAGTTGCCGAAACACATTTTTGAGACAGCCGCCGCGATGCCGCCCACCCCTACTACCTGCGCCGAGAGAATTTCACCTTTCTTTATTGCGCCGAATAGGGCCGAGTATTTTTTTAACGCGTCCGACCATACCGGCGCGAGGGAATCGTCCCTGTCTATTTCGATTATCGCAACCCTTGACCCCGCCTTTTTAAATTCCGGAGAAATCACATTTTCCACATTGCACGGAACTATCGCAAAGCTTACGAGAGTCGGCGGCACGTCAATATTGTTGAAGGAGCCCGACATCGAGTCTTTACCGCCAATGGCGGCCGCGCCGAGCCCCATCTGCGCCTCGTATGCGCCAAGCAGCGCCGCGAGTGGCTTGCCCCAGCGCTTGGGATCCTTGCGGAGTTTCTCAAAATACTCTTGGAATGTCAGCCTTATGCGGGTGACATCTCCGCCGGACGCCGCGATTTTTGCGAAGGATTCAAGCACTGCATACATAGCCCCGTGGTAAGGGCTCCAAATAGAAATATCCGGATTGAAACCGAATGCAAAGAGAGTTCCGGTTTTTGTGTCGCCCTTCAAAAGCGGTATTTTTGAGCACATTGCGTTGGGCGGAGTCGCGAGGTTTTTTCCGCCATACGGGTGCAGCACTGCGGATGCGCCAATTGAAGAGTCAAACCTCTCGACAAGCCCGCGCTGGCAGCAGCTGTTTAAATTTGAAAGAGCTTCTTTCCAAGACTCGGCGTCGCCCGAGGCTCGGTTTGACGGAGCCGCAAGCGGAGAGTTATCCGAAGGGGATACTATTTCTGCGGAAGCTGTCGCCGTCACGCCGTTTGTATCTAAGAATGCGCGTGACAAATTTACAATGTCCCCGCCCCTCCATTTCATAACGAGCCTTCCGGTGTCGGTGACTACCGCAACTTCCGTGCATTCGAGATTTTCCTCTTCCGCATATTTTTTGTATGCTCTGACATCGGAGCTCGAAACCACCACCGCCATTCGCTCTTGCGATTCCGAAATAGCAAGTTCAGTTCCGTCGAGACCCGCATATTTTTTAGGAACGGCGTCGAGGTTTATTTCAAGCGACGGCGCGAGCTCCCCTATCGCGACAGAAACTCCGCCAGCGCCGAAGTCGTTGCAGCGCTTTATCAGTCTGCTTGCCGCCGGATTTCGGAAGAGGCGCTGCAATTTTCTTTCCATGGGGGCGTCGCCCTTTTGAACTTCCGCGGAATTTTCGAGCGCATGTTCAGTATGGTCCTTTGAAGAGCCGGTCGCACCGCCGATTCCGTCTCTGCCTGTCCGACCTCCCACGAGAAGTATTACATCGCCCTTTTCCGGGGTTCCCCTGACAACCATATCGCGCGGAGCCGCCGCGACAACCGCGCCAATTTCCATGCGCTTTGCGATGTACCCGGGATTGTAAATT
>URAK01000013.1 GCA_900545705.1 uncultured Opitutales bacterium
TCGTTCTCTTTGCCCTCTTTTTTTTCCACCATTCCACAATCTTTGACGTAGAACGAAAAAAAGACTTATGGAAATCCATAAGCCGCAAAAAAAATTACACAGTGGTAGGGACTGGATTCGAACCAGTGAACAGCAAAGCTGAACGGATTTACAGTCCGCGCCCTTTAGCCACTTGGATACCCTACCATCGTGTAAATTGAGTCTCAAAGATACATAACAGAGTTTGCCGCACAAGCTTTTTTTTCATTTTTTTTGGAATTTTTGTCCAATCACCGCCAAATTGTAGCCGGACGCGCCGGCTTTTGCGGCGAATTGCCTCCGGGCAAATGGCAAATCTATTTGCGCTCCATCAACAAGCCTTCGTAGCCTGCGGGAATCAGTATCCGTCCGTTCCAGAAGTCGGGAGTATCGGGATTCCCCGATATTTTTTCCTTCCATATAAGTTTCGGACTTTTCTCGTCTGAGAAGTCCGCAAGCCATACGTCGCGATTGATCCTATGAGTGAAAGCAACTGTATCTTTTCCGTCCCATGCGGGAAGCGCCGCAACTTTTTCGCCACCTACTTTCACGCCTTTCCATTGGCTGCCGTCCGAATTTTCGGGGCAGTTCGCCTCTAAGAGCACCGCCTCGCCGGCCCGGTTAGTCCACAAGACCTTATCCTTAAATACGCAACAGCCATTTGAAACCCCAGGGTTATTCTTATAGCTCGCGTTTGCCGGCTTCGGCTTTTCGCCCGACAAGTCAAACCATTCAAAACGGCTGTTTGCGTACGACATTCCCGCGTATTTTCCGCCTACGACATCGCCCGAAAAGTACTTATTCCACCCTGGGCATCCGCCCTTGTTGAACGCGACTTTCATATTTTTTAAATCCCGCGCATCTATAAAAAATATGCCGCTTTGCCTGTCGGTTGCCGCAATGAAATTCCCTTTCGGAACCCATACCCATAAAACGAGCGACGACGCCGCGCTCAAAGATTTAAGCCTTCCAATTTCAGAAAAGTTTCCTGGGGATTTTATATCGTAAACCGCAAGCCCTTCCATTCCCTCCGCGGCGTAAAGCCTGCCATTTTTTACTTTAAGGTCCCCCGCAAACGGCATTTTCGTCTGCGCGACCTTTTTAAACCCGGAATCCGAAAGCTTTAACGTCACAATCCCCTCTGAGCCGCATGCGGCATATGCGTAGTCGCCGTCGACAGCGACGGCGCGCACCTGCACGCTTCTATCGGGCTTCCAAGAGAAAAACTTTTTGTTGTCGCTCGGATATTCCGCCCGAAACGCAACATTCTTAGGAAGGATTCCCTTCTTTTCGGCGGGCGCCATCGCAGACTTCGACTCGACCGCAAAAACCCCTCCTTTTAGAGCCGACAAATATACCACGCCGTCTCCGAGAGCAATCGAGCTTATCGGAACCGACGGGCTTTTTCCGTCGGCGGGCGGAACGGTAATCCGGCCTACTATCGAGGGGGATTTAACGTCGGATATATCAATCGCGTAAAGCCCGTTGTAAGTATCCGCGGCAAAAACTACATTGCCCGAGCAGCGGGGCGTCCAATAGTCGTTGCCTATCCTGTAAAATTTCGGAAATTTTACAGACGAAAGCTTTTTTGGGTTTGAGATGTCGGAAATATCGAATATTTCAAGTCCGTGCCCCAGCCCGAAGCGGTCCTCCTTCGTTTTCCCAAGAGACTTTGAATGGTGGCCCGTCGAGGCGAATAGCAGATTCCCGCACAAGTCAATGCCGTCGCCGTAGCCGTCCATTTGGGGGTTAGACACTACTTTTATGTCGGCCATGTCGCGCGCGTCAAAAATCGTCACCTCTCCAGAATGCCACTCGCCGCTAAACAAATATCCATCGCGGTATTTCACAGACTGGGACTCCGGAGTTTTCACAATCCTAATGTGCTCCGGATTCGCCGGATCTGAGATGTCGATAAACTCTACCCCGTTGTTTCGCTGTCCCAAAAATGCAACATCGCCCGCAACATCTATACCAGTCGCAAGCTCTATGCAATCGTAGCGCGATAGAACTTTCGGCGATTTAGGATTGCGCGCGTCAACTATCCACAATCCGCTTTCGCGTGCCGCAACGCATACGATTCCGCCCTGAACGGCAATCTGCCTGACATTTCCAAGTCCGCCGATTTTCCCCAATACTTTTGGATTCATCGGCTCGGAAATATCGACCGTGTAAAGGTAGTGTGAGCTGCCTGCGTAAAGTATTTTGCCCTCTATGCAAAGGGCCATTGCGTTGGGAACAATGCCTTCTATTTTTACCGCCTTGCCGAATACCCCCCCCCGCAAATTTTCAATTTTAATGCCGCCAGTCTCCGCAAAAACTGAGACTGGCAAACACGCCACTAAAATAAAAAACATTCGGAGAATTATTTTTTCCATGCCTATTGTTTCTTAAAAAATTCCTTCTTTGTATAGTCTAATTTTCATATAAATAATAAATATGCCATAAAAATATGGCATACGCGGCCATAATCGGGCTTCTTATGATTCTATTTATCGAAATTACCCTTGGAATATTCTCCGGCGAGATTCTTAGCGCGCTCGATTTCCCCTTTGTCCATCTGCTTTTCTAATTCGGCAAGTTTGGAAGTTAAATCTTCCAATCCGTTTTTGACGCTCAGCAAAATCCACGCATACCCCCTTACATTGTCGCGCTTTTCCTCGATATAATACAGGCCCAAATTGCACTGTCCGCCAACATTTCCCTGCTCCGCCGCCGCCCTATACAATTTTGCCGCCTTTTTAGGGTCGCGCTCCACTCCATTGCCGGAATAATAACACATTCCCAAGTTATACTGCGCCTCAGCGTGTCCCTGTTCGGCTGCCTTACTGAACCATCGTATTGCTTCAGACAGATTTACTCCGTCTTTTTCGCTTTCCATGTAGCACATTCCCATTTTAAACTGGGCCTCCGCATCGTCCCGCTCGGCAAGCTTCCGCCACCATTTCAGCGCCTCTTTAAGGTTACCCTTTATGTCTTTATTTTCATAATAATATATGCCTAAATTATACATAGACTCCAAAGAGCCTTGTTCGGCGGCCTTCTGCCACCATTTCACGGCCTCCGCCGGATTTTCCTTAACTCCGCGGCCTTTATAATAACATACCCCCAAATTTTGTTGCGCCTGCATATTGCCTTGCTCCGCTGCCTTTTTATACCACTTGACCGCCTCATCCCAATTGCGCTTGACTGTCCTTCCCGTATAATAGTTTAACCCCAAACTAAATTGAGCTTCGGCATATCCTTGTTCAGCTGATTTTTTAAGCCATTTCAACGCCTCAGCAGTATCCATTTTTACGCCCAAACCCCTGTTGTAACATACGCTCAATTCATACTGGGCCTCTGCAACATTTTTATTTGCCAAACCAAGAAGTTTCTTGACTGCAGCAGGCACTCCTTCTTTCGCTACGATAGCATACCATTTTGCAGCCTCGGCAAAATTCTGCTCCACGCCAGATCCATTTTCGTAACACATGCCCATAACATACTGCCCTTTAAGATAACCATTTTCTGCGGACTTCATATACCACTTTGCGGCTTCTTTTTCGTCCTTTTTAACTCCATTGCCATTGTCATAGCTAATTCCCACATTAAACATGGATTCCGCATATCCAAGCTCCGCTGCCGCCATAAAATATTCGACTGCCTTCTGCAGATTTTTATTAACTCCCCTGCCTGTAATATAACATAACCCCAATGCATTTATAGAGGAAGGATGTTTTTGATCCGCCGCCTTCTTGTACCACTTGAATGCCTCATTATAGTCGCTCTTCACTCCATTTCCATTTTCATAACATACGCCTAAATTATACTGCGCCTCATCGTAGCCTTGCTCCGCTGCCTTTCGCCACAATTTTACCGCCTCGGACAAATCTCGTTCTACGGCATTTCCAAAATAATAAAGTAGCCCCAATTCAAATTGCGCTTTAATATGCCCTTGCTGTGCCGCCTTCTTGTACCACTTTATCATCTCCGATGGATTCTTTTTTACCCCATCGCCTTTTGCATAGCGCACGGCTAAATTGTATTGCGCTTCGGAATCTCCGCTATTGGCCTTGTCCTTAATACCGGATATGTCTGCTGCATATGCAAAACAACCCGCCACAGAAAATATTGCAACTACTAATAACTTTTTCATATCCACCATTCTTGTATATTTAATTAATACTTCTCTTTGCACCTTTTATTACTAATAAATACCCAGACCATTCTACTATTGTTTAATCCATTCTCCGCTTACTGCTGACAATTACCCTTGGAATATTCCTCGGCGAGCTTCTTTGCGCGCTCGATTTCCCCTTTGTCCATCTGCTTTTCCAATTCGGCAAGTTTGGAAGTTAAACCTTCCAATCCGTTTTTGACGCTCAGAAAAATCCACGCATATCCAATTACATTGTCGCGCTTTTCCTGAATATAATACAGGCCCAAATTGCGTTGCGCATTCGCGTCCCCTTGTTCAGCAACCTTCCCCATTTTGTAGCCTCGCAAGATTCTTATCTACCCCCTCGCCTTTTCATAACATACACCCAAATTATACTGCGCTTCTGCATTTCCCCGCTCCGCCGCCTTCCTAAACCACTTTACAGCCTCGGAATGATTCTTCTCTACCCCGTCTCCCGTGTAATAGCGTATTCCCAATTTATACTGCGCTTCCGCATTATTTTTTTCCAAAAGTTTTTCGATCCGATTTGCGGCCTCCGCAAAGTTCTTATACACTTCTTCGCTTTTTACGCAGCATTCTTCCGATATAAATTTAGCCTCGGCGTCTCCGCCGTTAACATTGTTCTTAATCACGGATTTATTAGCCCCGCAGGCAATAATAAACGCCGTAGAAAACAAAACCAATATTAACGACCTTTTCATACAGCAATTATTACATAATATGGCTCAAATGTCGATTAAATTATATTATTTAAAATATAATAAATAAAAAATAATCCGCACCGCATTTTATAAACTCGTCTCGACTTAAAAAATCGGTTAAATAACGTTTCGCGACTTGCCGTCTCTTTTTGAATTGAAAAACATGAGATTCCAATTACCTTATTCGTATAATTATGAAAAATAAAACGGCTCTAATAACTGGAATAACTGGGCAAGACGGCTCGTATCTTGCGGAAATACTCCTGCAAAAAGGCTACGATGTCCACGGCATAATACGCCGCTCAAGCTCTTTCAACACCAACAGAATCGACCACCTTTACAACGACGAATCCCTTAACGACAGGTTCTTCCTGCATTACGGGGATTTGACGGACTCCTCGAACCTAAACAGAATACTCGAAAAAACCCAGCCCGACGAAATCTACAATCTCGGCGCCCAAAGCCACGTCAAAGTGAGCTTTGAAGTTCCCGAGTACACCGCAGATGTTGACGCCATCGCAACCCTGCGATTCCTCGACGCGATAAAAGATATGGGGCTTACAAGGCAGGTAAGATTCTACCAAGCCTCCACCTCCGAGCTATTCGGGAAAGTCCAGGAAATTCCCCAAAAGGAGACAACGCCGTTCTATCCGCGCAGCCCCTATGCGGTAGCCAAGCAATACGCATACTGGATTGTCATAAACTACCGCGAAGCGTACGGCATATTCGCAAGCAACGGCATTCTTTTTAACCACGAATCCGAACGCCGCGGAGAAACTTTTGTCACGCGCAAAATCACAAGAGCCGCCGGAAGAATCAAGCTCGGGCTTCAAGATAGGCTCGTACTCGGCAATATGGACTCCAAGCGCGACTGGGGATACGCTCCGGAATACGCCGAAGGTATGTGGAGAATCTTGCAGGCGCAGACCCCCGGAGAATACGTCTTAGCCACGAACGAAACACACACCGTAAGAGAATTTACTGAGCTTGCTTTCGCGCGGCTGGGAATGGAAATTGAATGGGTCGGCAAAGAGGAGAACGAAAAGGGCATATGCAAAAAAACTGGGAAAATTCTCGTAGAGGTAAACCCGCGCTACTACCGCCCGACCGAAGTGGATTTTCTCCTCGGAGACCCATCAAAAGCCAAGAGGGAACTCGGCTGGGAACCCAAGACTACATTTAAGCGCCTCGTCGAAATAATGACAGACGCCGACTTCAAACTCGCCGAGCGCGAGGCCGCCTTAAAATAGAGCGATGAAAAAAACTGACAAAATATACGTTGCCGGCAACGGCGGAATGGTAGGTTCCGCAATAGAAAGGGCTCTGCTCCGCAACGGCTATGGCTGCGTTATAGGGCGCTCCCACAAGGAGCTCGACCTCACAAGTCAAGCCCAGACGCTCGACTTCTTTATGAAAGAGCGCCCGAAAGTAGCGGTAATCGCCGCGGCGAAAGTGGGCGGCATATACGCCAACGCGACTTTCCCGGCCGAATTTATAGAAATAAACCTGTCAATTGCGCTAAACACGATTACTGCCGCGTATAAAGCCGGCGTCGAGCGCCTTCTATATTTGGGAAGCACCTGCATCTATCCGCGAATGGCGCCGCAGCCGATTCCGGAGAGCGCCCTTCTCACAGGCCCTCTTGAAAAGACGAACGAAGCTTACGCCGTCGCAAAAATCACAGGGTTAAAAATGTGCGAATTTTTTAGAAAGCAATACGGCGTATGCTACCATAGCGCAATGCCGACAAACCTCTACGGCGAGGGCGACAACTACCACGAAAAAAATTCGCACGTGCTGCCAGCGCTAATACGGCGTTTTCACGAAGCAAAAGAAAAAAATCTCGACAAGGTTGAGCTCTGGGGAACAGGCTCTCCGCTTCGCGAATTTCTGCATGTCGACGACCTTGCCGACGCATGCCTGATGCTCCTTAATCTCGACAATCCCCCGGACCTCGTTAATCTCGGCAGCGGCGAGGAGGTAAGCATTGCGGAACTTGCAAAAATTGTCGCCGAAACGGTAGGGTACAAGGGCGAAATAGTTCACGACCTCTCAAAGCCGGACGGAACTCCGCGCAAGCTGTGCGACACTTCCCTGCTGCGCTCTTTTGGCTGGAAGCCGAAGTACGACATCCGCTCGGGCGTTAAGGCGGCATACGGGAGTTTCCTGTCAGAACTTGCGTCCGGGAAAATAAGAGGCATGTAATAAATCTTCAAAAGCACCATCTCACAATAAGAAACTCCCGTAAACAACGGGAGTTTCTTATTTATAATAAAATAATTGCGCTCTTAATGCTATCACAGACCTCCTTCCGCCAATTATGGATTTCAGCCTACCAATCCAGAAGGCGGTTCTACGGCAATAAATATTTTGCGTATTTATATTTTAGCTTAGTGCAAATTTTATGCAGGCAAATTTTCCCGACGCATAAAATCCAAGAATAGATTGTCAATTATTCTTCCAAAAACCTCCGCTTCCGTCAGGAATTATTCGCCCTTTCCCATTTGGAAGCCAATACCCTCCGCTGCCATCAGACATAATGCGGCCCTTGCCGTTCGGAAGCCAAAAACCTCCTACTCCGTCCGACATTATACGTCCCTTGCCGTTCGGAAGCCAGTACCCGCCGTTGCCGTCCGACATAATGCGCCCCTTCCCATTTGGAAGCCAAAAACCTCCGCTTCCGTCAGATATAATGCGGCCCTTGCCGTCCGGAAGCCAGTATCCGCCATTGCCGTCCGACTGGAAATGATTTCCGTAGGAAACAAAACACATAACGAATACAAGTATTGATAAAATTTTTGTCTTCATACTTAGTATAACGGATAATCAGAATAAAAGTTTCATTAATTATTATCAGTACGCGACAAGAGTCTTATGTTCGTTTTCCTAAGTACTGAAAATTGCATATGCAAGAATCTCCCCTATTTTATTCTCCTGCTGATAGTTTTTTTTTGGGCCTTCCTACAGGCCTCTTTTTTTGCTTTAAGCATTCTTTCTTATAAGAACAGTCGTTTTCGACACTGAAAAATTCCGACAGGCCCATCCCCCAGAATTTGGCCAAACGCACAATAGTATCAAGCCTGATATATTTATTGTGCCCCAATTCAAGTTTCTGATAGAATTTATAGTTAAAACCCGATAGTTCGGCTACCCGTTCCTGAGTCAAACCGGCGTTTAGCCTCAAATCTCTCAATCTCTTTGCAATAAAAAGCATGTAGTTCACATATCAATTTTAAGAATTATGCCATGCCAAAAATACCCATTAGTTAGAGGTGTTTTTTTCTTGACTCAGAAATTATTTACTGAGAGTTATCGCATTATGAAAAATGTTAGAATTATAGTAATTTTTATTTTATGCACATGCGGGATTCTGTTTGGAGGCACAAAAATCCCAAATGAAGTAATAGAATCCATCAACAAAACATCGCTTAAATATCCCGCGGAGATAAGGCTTGATTGGAAGAAGAACCAGATAAAGGCCTATCGGAATATTAATCCCGAACATTTCGGAGTTCCGGAGACAATATCTTACGAGGGGTATCTGGAGCTTATTACAAAAGCCCGAGAGGTATTTCCGGACGATTTTTACGAGCAATTTAAGATGATAGACGAAAATATTTCGACATACCAAGAGCTTAACGAGCTGCGCATGGGATACGACGAGAAAACAAGGACTGAATGCGAAAAGATACTAAAAAAGTTTTATACAGATATTAAACTATGGGTAAATGAATATAGCCCGATGTGCGAATTTATAAAAACTGACTACGCTACTTCCAATAATATGGACGAAAAAACTGCGCAAGTTTTAAAAGAAAAGGCGTTGGCATTAAGTAAAGGCCGGGCGCTTGCCGCCAGACAAAAAATGGAAGAATTTATATCATTTTATACGGCAGTGCGAAATTTTCGCAAACCCGAAGTCAGCGACGAAGTCATAGAGGACATAAGGAAAGATTTGCAGAAGGAGTTCCCTTACGATTACGAGAGGCAGTTAAAAGAACTGTATGTCCGCGCAAAAAAAGGAACTCTTTCAAAGAGGGAACTCAATGAATTAAGATCTCTCGGAGACATAATGAAATGCGTATTTATAAAAAGGATAAACAACAACTATAACGCAACAGCCGTACTGGTGGAGATTATGGGGCGCAACATAATATTGTGCACTAAGGAGTTCATTCCCAACAAATTCCCCTGCGAAATTACTAATAACACAGGAAGCATAATATGCGACGGCGCCGCAATATCAAAAGATTTTAAGATATTGGCGCTCGTGCCTCGGGAAATTCCCAAAGGATTTGAACCTATAAAATGCTCAGCCACCCCTATTGAAGAAATTAAAGATTTGAGAATGGTAACCCCGACAATAGAAGGAACGATTGTATCCTCGGTTGCATTCTCCACGAGGACAACAGACCTCTTTTCAAATGTAACATACAAAAGCGACCTCTATGTAAATGTAGACACAGGCGTATATTATAAAAATCCAAAACATTCGGATATCGGCACTTTGGTTAAAATAAAAAAAGGCATATCGCTTGATAGATCGCTTCTTTTTGATTTGAAGACCAAAAGGCTTGTATCTATTGCGACAGATTTAAACGAAGACAAGACCGCCTTTTACTCCTTTATGATCACAAACATGAACAAGAGAAAAGGCCTAACTGAAATACAAAAGTACATGATGAGGCAATTTGACATACCGGTAAAAGAATTGGAAAAAGGCAATATAGACAGAGAGGTTTCGTTCGTAGACATATCGCTTATAAATAAAGAAGAAAACTGGGAAGTCTTTAACACTAAAAAATATTTTGATACTATTGCGTTTCTGCAAAATCTGAAATCAGAAACGGAGGAAATTGCATGGTTTATAGAATATAACAGATTTGACGTAGCATTGCAATGCAGGCTCTTCCAACAAACATGTAAAAGATACTGGAAAGATCTATTTTCAAGAACTACAAGAGAATCTTACCTTAAAATAGTTAAAAATTTCTACTTGTCACTATATCAAGCAATGAGATCGACATATCTCCGAAGCATTAAATATAAGACTGGGGAATATTATATTTTGAATAGGTTTGATATTATAGCAACTCAGCAATTACTCAGAAATTTCATTACAGATTTTGAGGGGAAGTTTAAAAACGCACAGATTGAATCATTCCTCGCAAGGGATATTCTTGTCAAAGTACGATATTACTACTTTTGATTTTCCCAAGGCGTTTTGCGCATTTTTTCAAACTGTCGCGACATCGCGTGCATAACTATATACGCAATCCAATACCCTGCGCGACATTTGCACGCCGACATACCCCCAGCACACGAAAAAATTTTGGCAGGCTTTACAAGTATCCAAGCAAAACGACAGTCGATAGCGGAGGAACGACCATATCGCAGCCGAAAGGCCGCCTGTTTGCCGCTTTCTCCACGACTGCCTCAACTTTGCCCATGTTCCCCCTGCCTCCGCCGCCATAAGTTTTGGCGTCGGTATTTAGCACCTCTTGCCATACGCCGCCGCGGGGCAATCCCAGCCGGTATGTGCGCTGCTCGACAGGCGTAAAGTTGCTTACAGTCGCGTAGCACCTCTTGCCGTCGCTCGTAAAGCGCAGGAAAGAAAATACGCTGTTGTCGCCGTCGTCGGCATTTATCCACTCAAACCCTATGCAGTTAAAGTCGTTCTCGGCAAGCTCGGC
This sequence comes from uncultured Opitutales bacterium, assembly GCA_900545705.1. Classification (GTDB taxonomy): domain Bacteria; phylum Verrucomicrobiota; class Verrucomicrobiia; order Opitutales; family Intestinicryptomonadaceae; genus Merdousia. The sequence continues at coordinate 10,575 of URAK01000013.1, forward strand.
GTCGGACAGATACAGTTTCGCGACATCGCGCACAGACTCGCGCACGCCCTCGTGCTGTATGTACTTTAAAAGAGACCATTCGAGCGACTCGTCATAGCGCCATTCGTGCCCCTGCGCAATCTCGTCGCCCATAAAGAGCGTTTTCTTGCCTGGCCACATCCACATGTATGCGTAAAGCGCGCGGAGAGTCGCTATTTTGTCGTCCCAGTACCCCGACCCCATCTTGCCAACCATCGGGCTCTTCCCGTGCACAACCTCGTCGTGCGAATACACGAGCATGAACTTTTCCGTAAACTGAAACATCGAGGGAAAAGTCATTTTATTGTGGTGGTATTTGCGGTTTATCGGATCTTCCTTCAAGTAGTCGAGAGTATCGTGCATCCAGCCGAGGTTCCATTTGAAGTCGAACCCCAAGCCGCCTTCGCCCACCGGCTTGGTCACACCTGCAAAAGTCGTGCTTTCCTCCGCTATTGTAATTGTGCCGGGATAGTCGGAGTGAATTACAGAATTTACGTGCTTCAGAAAATCTATTGCATCGAGATTTTCGCTTCCGCCGTATTTGTTCGGTATCCAGTTGTCGCGCGAGAAATTGAGGTAGAGCATGGAGGCGACCGCGTCGAACCGCAATCCGTCTATATGGAAGCGATCCAGCCATGCGAGCGCGCTTCCAAGCAGGAAGTTTGCGACCTCCTTGCGCCCGTAGTTGAAGCAGAGGGTCCCCCAGTCTGGATTCGCCCCGAGCCTCGGGTCTTCGTGTTCGTACAGGCACGATCCGTCAAATCCCGCAAGCGCAAATGCGTCGCGCGGGAAGTGCGCCGGCACCCAGTCCATTATTACGCCTATCCCGTTTTGGTGGAGGACATCGACCATCTCCATAAATTCGCGCGGGCTTCCATATCTGTGCGTGGGCGCGTAAAAACCCGTCACTTGGTACCCCCACGACCCGTCGAACGGATACTCGGTAAGCGGCATAAATTCCACATGCGTAAAGTTCATCTGCACGCAGTATTCCGCAAGCTGGCGCCCTATTTCGGCATAGGAAAGCGGCCTAAAACCGTCCTCTGGAACTCTTTTCCAAGAGCCCAGATGAACCTCATAGACGGAGACAGGTTTTTTTGCCCAGTCGGTTTCCCTGCGGTTTTTTATCCATTTTTCGTCCGACCACCCGTATCCGGAAATGTCGCAAACGACAGAGCTGTTGTGCGGCGGAGGCTCGAACCGCACGGCGTACGGGTCCGACTTTAAGAACGGGGTGTCGTTATTGGCGGCGAGTATTTCGTATTTATATTTTGCACCTTCGCCAACACCCGGGATAAAAATTTCCCAAACGCCGGAAGTTTCAAGCGGACGCATTGGGAAATACCTTCCGTCCCATTCGTCGAAGTCGCCTACAACGCTCACTCTCCGCGCGGTCGGCGCCCACACTGCAAACGCCGTACCCTTTACCCCGTCTATTTCGCGCAAATGCGATCCGAGGTGCTCGTAAACCTTTCTGTCGTCGCCAAGTCCAAACAGATACAATTCCTCGTCCGTGAGGCTCGGCGGGAAGGAGTACGCGTCGGCAAACTCGCGGATTTCGCCGTCGTACCTCTCAACGCGGAAACGGTACGGGAAGGGCTTGCGCGCGCCCTTTATAAAAAGCTCGAAAAATCCGGATGGGTCGAGCTTTTCCATTTCAGCAGATTTTCGCGCGGATTTCCGCAAATCGACAAGATGGCAGCTTTTGGCGTTTACTATGTATGCGCGCACCACTATGCCGCCCTTGCACTTGTGCATTCCCAAAAACTCCTGCGGCAAACCGCACCGCGCCGATACTATGCTTTTTAGTTCGTCTTTCGATATTACCATACGGCAAACCTTTCACTGCCGTCTCTCAGAGAGAGCGGCTTTGACACTATTTCTGACATTACAAACGCCTTTCGGAGATCGTCGGCGCTCTCGAGCGCAACTCCAAAAACTCCGCCGCCAATTTCCGAAGAATGTTCTAAATCATCTTCCGCAAAACCGTCCCATCTGCGGGGCTCAAAATTCTCCGCTTCGCGCTGAATCATAGCCGCCGGAGAGCCCATTTTATATGCGTCGGATTCCGTCACATCGCGCAGTCTCGCCCCGTAGTCTATGCTTCCGCCACCATTGGCAGGCTGCGCGGCGGTAGCTTTCCCATAGGGTTCGGGCGCCTCTTGAAAAGTTTCGCCCGGAAAATCCGAAGCGTCCATTTTTTCGTCGACGCTTTCGTCGTCGTACGCAAGCTCTATGCCGCCGATGGTTCGCGGAAGCCCGTCGGAGCCCCCGCGCGAATGGCCACTTGCAGAGCTTCTCGCCGCGCGCTCTTTCATTTCTCTAACCATTTCAGCGGCGGCATCGAAATCCGGGTCTGAGTCGTCTGAGGGAAGTTCGTTTCCGCGCGGCGCCGAATTATCCGTTTTAGAGGCCTTCACAAAATTTACGAACGCCACCAGAACGATTATCAGAATCGGAAGAATGTCGGAGAATATATCCATTTTTTGCAGTTTAAAAATATGTCAGCCGCATTGCGCGCGGCGCATTTCAGCGCAAGCCTCATGGCGGACTGGGCCTGCGCGCACGTGCGCTTTGCATCGCAAACCCAAGAGTGGAATGGGATTGCGCGCGCGGTATCACACCTAAAACGCGCGGTACCCTGCCCCCACCTATTTTTTAGGTTTGTCCGCCGAAGATATGTTTTCGCGCATGGCGGTGTCGGCCTGAATGTTCTTCATTCTATAATAGTCCATAAACCCCATGTTGCCGCTCCTCAAAGACTCCGCGAGCGCAAGCGGAACTTGAGCTTCCGCCTCCACGACTTTCGCCCGCATATCGACAACTTTTGCGCGCATTTCCTGCTCCGCCGCGACAGCCGCCGCGCGCCGTATTTCAGCCTGCGCCTGCGCCATATTTTTATTCGCGATTGCCTGGGCTTCTTGCAGCTTCGCCCCAATGTTTTCGCCAACATCGACGTCGGCAATGTCTATTGAAAGAATCTCGTATGCGGTTCCGGAATCGAGACCGCGCTCGAGCACTACCTTTGAAATTCTGTCGGGGTGTTCGAGAACGAATTTGTAAGTGTCGGCCGAGCCTATCGTAGTCACGATACCTTCGCCGACGCGCGCGATAATCGTCTCCTCCTGCGCGCCACCCACAAACCTTTCGAGATTCGTACGCACCGTCACCCTCGCGCGGACTTTCACCTGAATGCCGTCCTTAGCAACACCGTCTATCGACTTGCGCCCCGAATTGGGATTCGGGCAGTCTATTACCTTCGGATTTATAGAGGTCCTGACAGCCTCCACAACTGTCTTGCCCGTGCCTTTTGTCGCGAGGTCTATCGCGCACGCCTGCTTCCAAGTCAAATCCATTCCCGCCTTTTCCGCAGCGATGAGCGCCTGTATCGTCGGTATCAAAGATCCTTCAGCAAGATAGTGCTCTTCAAGCTGGTTTATCGTGAGATCAAGCCCCGCCTTGACCGCCATTATGCGGGAATCCACTATCATTCCGTAGGGAACTCCGCGCAGGCGCATTGCTATTAGTGTAAGCATGCTCACAGGCGCCCCAGCAAGCAGCGCTTTCAGCCACGTATTTATGAACGACAACACCACGAAAAACGCGATTATCGCCGCCACTATTACAACTATCATCACTATTGTTGCTACTGACATATTCATTATTTGTTTTGGTTTTTACGCACTTTAAGCTCAAAAGAAGTCGCCGACGCTACGGAGACTTTTTCTCCTGCGGGGCAATGGCCGTCTTCGCAATAGGCATCGAAACAATGCCCGTCGATTTCCACAATTCCAGACGGGCATAGGGGCGTTTTCGCAGTCGCCTCCCGCCCGACGCACCACGAAGCATTTTGGGAAGGCGCCTTGGAATCGGTCGGATTTTTTAAGTAAATTTCTTTGGCAAACTTTGTCTTTGGGATAACTTTCGACCACACAAGCATCGCGAATACGCACACCGCGATGAAAGCCCCGCCAACTCCCATTGCCGACAGCGCCCCAAATTTTGAGAACGCCACCGCTGCCGCAACCGCGAACATGCAAACGGCAATCGCGAACAAAACCCCCATCATCAGGAGGGTCTCGGCAAATATCAGCAATGCGCCTATGGCTATGAGAACGGCGATTATCGTCATTTGTCCTTAGAGTATTTTTTTACTATAAAATTAAAATCTTTTTTTTCGATAATTTCTATTTTTTCCCCTTGGCTAATAGAGCCAAAGTCGGAGCGTACATCAGCTATCGTTCCGTCAAAATTCGCCTTTCCGGAAGGGGTCAAGTCGGTAATGCATACGCCTACCATGCCTTTCTTGAGCTGCTTCCCTCCTTCCGCGGACACCTGCGCAGCCCCTCTGGAATCCGCATTTCCGTCGAGACACGGTTTTAGCACGAGCCGCCCGAAAATTGGGGCGCGCTCAAAATACCTTCCCAAGACAACCGCACAAACGCCCGCCACAAGCACGCTTATCCCGAGGCGCGTAATCCCGGCGCACACGCTTGGGAGTACTGATTCCTCCCACTCTCCCCAGAGTTTGCTGCCGTCGGAAGCGTCGATTCCGCCAAAAGTCCACACTGCTGCTACCACGACGGCGCATACGCCAAGCACCGTAGGAAGCAATGTCCCCGGGAAAAACAATATTTCAAGCGCTATCAGCGCCGCCCCGGCGATTAGGATCAAAATCCCTTCGTAGCCCGCAAGTCCAGACATATTTATGCCTAAAAACACGCACACTGCAATGCCGAACCCGACAGCGCTTAAAACGCCTATTCCGCCGCCTTTTAAGTCCATTATTACAAGAAATATCGCAAGCCCGAAAAGTATGGGAGCCACCGACGACATGAATATAGCCGCCCCGTCCGCCCAAGTGTGTTCTATCCGCATTATTTCAAAAGGCTTTCCGCCTGAAATTTTTTCCGCAACCCCCTCGACGTTTTTTTCGGTTCCGTCGGAAAGCAGCGGCGAGCCATCGTATACGGCGGCGGCCTCGGCAGCCGTCAGCGTCAGCAATTCGCCCTTCGGCTTCAAGACTTTTCCGTTTATTTTAAGCTCAAAATCCGGATCGTTCATCGCCCGCTGCACCGCCGCGCGGCGCGGGTTTCCGGAGGGCTCTATCGCGCGCACTTTCGCGCCTATGAACGATGTCACTTTGCGCTTCATAGAATCCTCTATGTCGCCCCCGCCTGCATTTACGGCCTCCGCCGCACCCATTACACCTTTTGGAGAAAAGAAAATTTTGTCGCACGCGACCGCTATAAACGACCCCGCGCTAATCGCGTCGGGATTCACATAGCATACTGTCATTCCGCCGAACGCCGAAAGCTCTTCCATTATTTTTATGGTCGAATCGAGATCACCGCCGGGAGTGTTCATATCGACAATCAAGGCGGCAGCCTTTGCCGATTCCGCTGCCTCCACTGCCCTTTTTACGAACTTAACCTGCGGCGACGATATCGCGCCTTCCAAAGGGAATACGCAGATTTTAAATTCTCCGCCCTTTGCATTTTTTGTTTTGCCGAGTTCCGAACTCTTTGTTTCGCCGCCTTTCGCGCTTCCGGTTTCGACGCCCCTTTGCCAGCGCGAGCCGCCGCTTGATTTCGGAGGGGAAAATAGCGATATTTTTTCGTCCGGCATTTTTTGAACGCCGCTACTTTGCCCTGCCTGCCAACGCGAACCTCCCGATTTTGGCATTTTAAAAACGTCTTTAAGAGATGGCTGCTCCCCAGCTTTATTGCGCGTTTCAGAACCTTCGGGCGCCGCGCTTTTTTCAGCCCCGCCCTTTTGCCAGCGCGAGCCTCCCGATTTTGGCGGATCAAAACCAAGCGCAAATATTCCTGAAAAACCGTTGTATGCCGATTCGGAAGCAAAATTATAAGGCCCTGCGGACAAACTAAAACCTCCGCACAAGACGAGATACGCGAGAATTGACGTAATAAATATTCGGAAGTTTTTCATCGGGATATTGTATTGTTTCGCGCCGTTATATAAAAATATTTTTAGTTTATTTTAAAGAGAAAACAAGAGAAAACAATCTCTATATCTGCCGCAATTTGCAAGCTGGGCTCTATATTTTCCACATAAAATTTCCGGCAGGTCCCGCGATCCGCAATAAACCTTGCAACCTAAAATACGGGAGCCCCAACCCCAAAATTTCCGTCCCCCCAAAAAGTTATTTGCTACACACATTACCGAAGCTCATGCTCCATCAAAGGAACCGAGATTCACTACTCCGCCATCTGCATAAACGGCGCATTTCCCAAATAGTTTGTAAAAGACAACCCTTAAAAGAGCCTTCCAAGCCACTTGTCGACAAGGTCTCTATCGGATATTTTTTCAAAGCTCGTCTCAGCGAAACTGCGCACAATCAGCCCCTTCGCCGCATCTTCCCCTATGCCGCGCTGCATCATGTAAAACATCTGCTCGTCGGACGGTTTTGAGACAGCGCACCCATGCGAGCACTCCACATCGCTACAAGATATTTCAAGCACGGGGGAAGCCTGTGATTTCGCCGTATCGGAAAGCATCAGCGACCTGCAAGACTGGTAAGAGCGCGTTTTCACCGCGTTTTTATCGACGCTTATCAGCCCCGTAAACGCGAGCTTCGCAAGTCCGCCAAGCGCAGCCCTAATTTCCATGTTGCTATCCGACATCGGCTTCGAATGTATTTGCGACGTACGTATGTCTTGCGTGGCGTCTGAATCCGCCGAAACAAAAATGCGGGAGTCCGCGCTGCAGCCGCTGGAAGAAATTTCAAAATTGCGCTCCTGCCGGCTTGGACCCTTCGCGCTTAGCGCGACGGCATCCACCACAGACGAGCCTTCCGATAGGCTAAAATCCTCGCGCTCGTACGCTATTGAATACTTGCTCGAATATTTTAAAGACGCCAATTCCAAGCTGGAATTTTCTTCAAGCACATAGCCGCATTTTAGCGCGGCAAAACTCCCTCCGAAGGCGAGATTTGTCTTGCGCAAGCGCAGGCTCGAACCCTTGCCGAGCCATACAATGACGCTTGCCGCCGAAACTGTCAGTTTCGATATAATCTTCAAATCGAGAGTTGCCGACTCGCCGTCGAGCACGCGGATTAAAATCCCGAAATCCGGGCGGGTAGAAACGAGAGTGTCAAACTTGCCCGAGGCTTTCGAGTGGAACTTTTCAACAATGTCCGGAAATTCGTCCGCCGCCGCGCCGCTCGAATATATTTCCACCCCTTTGGGGGCTTCGCCGTCGAGCAACTGGCCGTCGAAAAGAAGCACGCAACCCCCTTGCGACTCTTCATGCTCCAAATCTTCAAACTCCGAATTGCACCCTTCCTCCGGGGGTCTTCCCGTAAAGTACGGGAAAAGTGTATCGACCGACCAAGTATCCAAATCGGCAAACCGCCAATATTCGTCTTTGCGCGTCGGAAAGGCTATATTTTGAAAACGCTCTTTCGCCGCGTTTGAGATTTTTTCAAGCAAAGTTTCGCTCATCCGACCGATCCCTCCATTTCAAGCTCGATTAGCCTTCTGAGTTCCACGGAGTACTCCAACGGGAATTCTTTGACCAAGTCATTGACAAATCCGTTGACCGATAGGCTGACCGCCTCGGTCTCCGAAAGTCCGCGCTGGCGCATATAGAAAATCTGTTCTTCGTCGAGCTTTGAGACGCTCGCCTCGTGCTGCACGCTGTTGCTCGCCCCGGAGCATACTATTGCGGGGTAAGTGTCCGTGCGGGAGTTTGAATTTATCAAAAGCGCGTCGCACTCAGTCTTATTCCTGCAATTTTTTGCCTTGCCAGACACGTGCACAAGCCCCCTGTAAGAGGCCCGCCCGTCCGAAATGCTCACCGACTTTGACAATATGTTTGAAGTGGTGTCGTCGGCGAGGTGTATCATTTTCGCGCCTGTATCCTGGTTCTGTCCGGAGTTTGCAAGCGCTATCGATATAACCTCTCCCCGCGCGCGCCTGCCCTTTAAAAGAACGGCCGGATACTTCATCGTTATTCCGCTTCCGATATTGCAGTCAATCCACCGTATCTGGGCATCTTCCTCGGCGACACCGCGCTTCGTGACGAGGTTGAATACGTTGTCGGACCAATTCTGAACGGTGACATACTGTATCTTGGCGCCTTTGAGCGCCACGAGCTCCACTACCGCCGAATGCAGCGTTCCGGTCTCAAATCTTGGCGCAGTGCAGCCCTCCATGTACATTAGCTCAGCCCCTTCGTCGGCGATTATCAGCGTGCGCTCGAACTGTCCAAAGCTTTCCGCGTTTATCCTGAAATACGCTTGCAGGGGCTGCTTAACCTTCACCCCTTTGGGGACATATATAAAACTTCCGCCAGAAAATACCGCGCTGTTGAGGGCGCTGTACTTGTTGTCGGTCGTAGGTATTATTTTCCCAAAATACTTTCTAAAAATCTCAGGATATTTTTTAAGCCCCTCAGTAGAATCGACAAATATGACGCCGTCTTTTTCAAGGTGCGCCTTCATGTTTGAATACGCCGACTCCGAATCGAATTGCGCCTCAACTCCCGCCAGGAACGCGCGCTCCTGTTCTGGGACTCCGAGTCTCTCAAAAGTGTTTTTTACGTCCTCCGGAACTTCGTCCCACGACTTGCGCTTCTTTTCGCCCTTTGCGAGATAATAGCGGATTTTGGAAAAGTCGAGCTCGTCCAACTTTTTCGACGCCCAGTGCGTCGGATTCTTCATCTTTTCAAATTGCGCGAGCGCATTTAGGCGGAAATCCAAAAGCCATGGATCTTCGTCCTTAACTTTTGAGATGTACCTTACAACATCTGCGTTGAGCCCAACCCCCGCATTGTATGCGTAATCCTCGGCATAGTGGAAATCGCCGGAGCTCCTGTCGAGATTGAGCTCTCCGCGGACTGTGCGTTCGTCGCTCATTTTTGAATTTCTTTAATCCAATCGTATCCCTTTTGCTCCAATTCCACGGCCAATTCCGGCCCGCCGCTTAGGACTATTTTTCCGCCGCTCATGACGTGCACGGCATCGGGCTTTATGTATTCAAGAAGCCTGTGGTAGTGGGTGATTAGCAACATGCCGCGGTCGGGCGAACGCGCAGAATTTACGCCCTCGGATACTATTTTCAAGGCGTCTATATCAAGCCCGCTGTCGGTTTCGTCGAGTATCGCAAATTTTGGGTTAAGCATCAGCATTTGGAGAATGTCGCAGCGCTTTTTTTCGCCGCCGCTAAAACCGTCGTTGACGCTTCTTGTCGTAAAGCTCCTGTCCATTTTCAGCTCGTCCATCTTGGCGTGCAGATTCTTGTAGTACTCGACAGGATTTAGAGTTTGCCCCTCAGGCAGGCGCGCCGAAAGACATGCGCGTATAAAGTTCGCTATGCTCACCCCCGGTATCTCAACAGGATATTGAAACGCCAAAAAGAAGCCCTTGCGCGCTATCTCGTCCGGCGGAAGCCCGACGATATTTTCACCGTCAAGGAGAACCTCGCCGCCGGTTATCGGATACTCCGGATGCCCCGCTATCGCCTTCGAGAGGCTGCTTTTGCCGGTTCCGTTCGGACCCATTATCGCATGCACCTGCCCAGCGGGCACCGACAGGCTCAGCCCGTCAACAACCTTTTTCCCCGCCACTTCCACGGTGAGATTTTTTATTTCCAAACCGCGCATTTTACAGTTTTCCTTTCTTGGGCAAATACGGAAGGACAAACGCCTCGCGGAAATCGTATCCGTCGGCAAAGTCCTCCAATTTATCGTCGTCTGTCTTTGTCAATGCCTTTGCGTCCACGAGATTGAAAACTATCTGGCCAAAGTCGAGGCACGAGCGCACCCCCCACTCCTCAAACAGCGGCATCGCCATCGGGCCGAACGTTTCAAGCGCGAACAGCCTTATCCCCTCCAAAAGCTCCTTAGACGACACATGCCGCTCCTTGCGCGAGGGATTCATTGCGCAAAGCCGCTTAACCGTAAAATCGAGGGCCATTCGCACAAAAATATACGCACCTGCCGCATACCGCGAATCGTCCCTCAATATCGTCTCCAAGGTCTTTTGAAATTTTCTCGTGTTCATTTCTATAAATTATCCGCCAGCCGATGCGCACATTCACCGGCTGCAACGCTTAGTATTTATATATCGCCCAAAAGTTCGCGTTTTTTACGCATTATTTCGCCGTACTCTTGGAGGCTCTTAACTTTTAGAGGCTGTTCTTTAAGAGCCTTTATTCCCTGTATGGCAGCATAAGCGCCCATGATTGTTGTAATCATGCATACTCTGCCAAGCAGGGCAGCCTCGCGGATTTTATTTTCGTCGAGGCGCGGATTCATTCCGGAAGGGGTGTTTATGATTATCTGCATTTGCCCGTTCTTGACCATATCGACGACATTTGGCCGCGCGCCTTCGCTGAGCTTAAAAGTTTTTGTGACCGGTATGCCGCGCGCCGCCAAAAACGCCGCTGTCCCCGCCGTCGAGAATATTTTGAAGCCTATTTCGTGGAAGGATTTCGCTATTGCCGCTCCCGCTTCCTTGTCGTGGTCCTTTACGGATATAAAAACATTTCCGGAAGTCGGCAGCCCCGGCTGCGCCGCCATCTGGCTCTTCGCGAAAGCCATTCCCAAAGACGTGTCGAGCCCCATTACCTCGCCGGTCGAACGCATCTCGGGAGTGAGCATTATTTGCGAACCCAAGAAACGCACAAACGGGAATACGCTTTCTTTCACCGCGATATAGTCCGGCGCCACCTCTTTTGTAAAGCCCAAATCTTTCAATTTTTCGCCCGCCATTACGCGCGCGGCAAGCTTTGCGAGCGGAACACCTATGACCTTCGATATAAACGGTATCGTGCGCGAGGCGCGTGGATTGACCTCTATTAGATATAGCTCTCCGCGCTTTATCGCGTATTGGACATTCATAAGCCCTACGACTTTCAGCTCCTTTGCAAGCGCATAAGTCGCACTGCGGACTTCGTCGAGAATATTTTTTTGCAGCGTATGCGGTGGAATTACCATAGCCGCGTCGCCCGAATGGACGCCCGCGTACTCTATGTGCTCGAGCATTCCGCCGATTACTGTCGTTTCGCCGTCGCTTATGGCGTCGACATCAAGCTCTATCGCGTCCTCGAGGAACTTGTCCAGCAATACGGGCTTGCCGGGCGCGGCGTCGAACGCTTCCCTTATAACCCGCTTCATTTCCTCCATTTCGTAAACTATGAACATTCCCCTGCCTCCAAGCACAAAGCTCGGGCGCAAAAGTATCGGGAACCCTATCTGGCCGGCAAGCTCGTATGCCTCTTCCGGATTCGTCGCAGTAGCGTTTACAGGCTGTTTTAGATTCAGCTTTTCGAGGATTTTCTTAAATATGCGCCTGTCTTCGGCGGCATCGATTGACTCCGGAGACGTTCCGATTATGTTTACGCCGTTTGCCTTCAACTCGGAAGCCAAGTTTAGCGGGGTCTGCCCGCCAAACTGAACTATCGCCCCCCAGCACTTTTCCTGGTTGTAAACTTCAAGCACGTCCTCGAGCGTAAGCGGCTCAAAATACAGGCGGTCGGAAGTGTCGTAGTCTGTGGAAACAGTCTCGGGATTGGAATTTATCATGAGCGTCTCGTACCCAGCCTCGCGCAGGGCAAAGGACGCATGCACGCAGCAGTAGTCGAACTCTATGCCCTGCCCGATTCTGTTCGGGCCGCCGCCTATTATCATTATTTTTTTCTTGTCCGAGGGCATTATTTCGCACTCGGCTCCGTACGTGGAATAGTAGTACGGTGTGACCGCCTTAAATTCGGCGGCGCATGTGTCGACGAGCCTGTAAACGGTATTTATTCCAAATTCGCGGCGCAGCTGCTTTATATTGCGTATCTTTGTTCCGCAAATCTCCGATATTTGAAGATCGGTAAAACCGGCCTCTTTTGCGCGGCGCAACAGGTCTTCATCGAGGTTCAGCAGCCCCTTGCGGGACAGTTCCGTTTCGATTTCTATTATTCCGCGAAGCTGCCGCAAGAACCATATGTCTATGCTTGTGGCCTCGTGTATTTCATCGTCGGACATTCCCGCGAGCATCGCGTAGCGTATGTAAAATACGCGCTCCGCCGTAGGCCTTATAAGCCCCTTGCGGATTTTCTCTATGCTCGGGCACTCCCTTCCGCCGAACTTTCCGCCGCCGCCGAAACCGCGGCAGCCTATTTCAAGGGACCTCAAAGCCTTTTGGAAGGACTCCTTAAATGTCCTGCCAATTGCCATGGCTTCCCCAACGCTCTTCATTGACGAAGTCAGGGTATTGTCGCTTCCGGCAAATTTTTCAAAAGTAAAGCGGGGGACTTTTGTCACGATATAGTCGATTGTCGGCTCAAAGCTCGCTGGCGTCTCGCGCGTTATGTCGTTGCGCAATTCGTCCAAAGAATAGCCGACTGCGAGCTTTGCGGCAATTTTGGCTATCGGGAACCCAGTCGCCTTCGACGCCAGCGCCGAACTGCGCGACACGCGCGGATTCATCTCGATGACAATCATTCTGCCCGTCTTGGGATCCACCGCAAACTGTATGTTCGACCCTCCTGTCTCGACGCCGACCTCCCTTATGACGGCGAAGCTTGCGTCGCGCATTAACTGGTATTCTTTGTCGGTAAGCGTCAGCGCAGGCGCGATTGTTATCGAATCCCCCGTATGGACCCCCATCGGGTCAAAATTTTCTATTGAGCAGATGACGACACACTGGTCTTTGTGGTCGCGCATGACCTCCATCTCAAATTCCTTCCAGCCGAGGAGGCACTCCTCAACCAGCACCTCCGTCACAGGAGAGGCGTTTAACCCGAAGGATATCATATTCTCGTATTCCTCGCGGTTGTATGCTATGCCTCCGCCCGTTCCGCCGAGCGTGTAGCTTGGGCGTATAATAACCGGGAATTTCCCCCATTTTTCGATCCAATCCGTCGCCTCTTTTATGTCGTGGACGACTACGCTTTGGGGGATATCGAGGCCTATTTTGAGCATTGCCTCCCTAAATTTTTCCCTGTCCTCGCCCTTCTCAATAGCCTCCTCCTTGGCGCCGATTAGCTCCACGCCGTATTTTTTCAGAATGCCGAGCTTTGAAAGCTTCAACGACAGGTTCAGCCCAGTCTGGCCGCCGAGCGTGGGAAGCAGGGCGTCGGGGCGCTCCCTCGCTATGATTTTTTCGAGAACTTCTGGCGTCAACGGCTCGATATAGGTGACGTCCGCAGAATCGGGGTCGGTCATAATTGTTGCCGGGTTGGAGTTTACCAACACGACCTTGTATCCCTCTTCTTTGAGAGCCTTGCACGCCTGCGTTCCCGAATAGTCGAATTCGCAAGCCTGCCCTATTACAATCGGGCCTGAACCGATAATCAAAATCGTCTTTAAATCTGTGCGTTTTGGCATGGTAGTGCGGAGTTGTTTTTACGGCGTCACCGTCCGCCGGCTTTATTTATATATAAAAATCCCGATGAAGATAGACAATCGCAATATCCACGGCAAGCAAATACTTTGCCATATCAGCAACTAAAAAGGGCGGCCCCGAAACCGAGCCCCGCCCTATTAAATTGCATAACTTTTGTAAGCTTATTTTAGATCCCAGACGAGAGTCGTTATTGAGCGCGGGGTAAACGTAAACCCGCCGGAGAGGGATTCCGCGATTTTTGCGAGGCTCGAATTTGAATCGGTTTTGTAAACCGTGAACCCTTTGTCAGCAAGCTCTCCCTTAAACTTCGCCGGATACGATTCGTACGAAGAGTTTACAAACACCGCCACAACCCTCTTGCCGTCGGGCGACACAAACGCGCTTGAAGAAACTTTCGCAAGATCGTCGGCTCCGGATATCTCAACGCGCTTGAAGCCCGGGCGCACAAAGAAGCTCCAATTTCCAAGCGCCCACAGAATCTTGTTGTCGCGCACGACGCCGCCGTTTTCGAGTTTTCCGTCTTTGGGATAGACGCCAGTGAGGGCGAAGTCGCCTTTTACTTCCATTCCCTTCCAGTATCCCCAGCCCCTCGACTGCGCTATCGAAAGGTCTGCCGTTATCAGGCGCCCCATGCACAGTGCTGCTTGGATGTCCCCGTTGTTGTCGCTAAACCGGTCGGCTGAAAATCCGTCGCTATTCTTCTGGTTGTAGCTCGGCAGCAGGCACCATTCGGTCTGCAAAAATTCCAAACCGTATTTGCCGACCTCCGCCGCGAGCGCCTTTCTGATTTTCGGCATGTCGGCAATCTTTTTTCCGGAGTGGTATGTATGCGCCGCCCAATATCTTTCGAGATGTTTCAAGTCGCCTATATAATTCGGCGAGGACTTGTCGAAAAATTGTTTAAGCTGGCCAAACGGCTGCTCTTCTTTTGGGCACTTGTCGAATTTCCAATACCAGCTCGTCGCACCATCCACAGGCGCCGTGAGGCTCGCCGATTCGCCGAGCAAAATCTTAGTACCTTTGAGCCCCGACTTTTCGATTGAACTGTCGAGCTCGCGCGCAAGCTTTGCCATCTCGGAATTGCGCCATCTGCTGCCCTCTTGGCGGGGGGAATCCCACGGGACTTGCGGCTCGTTTATGGGGCTTATATATTGCACATTGTAGCCGAGTTCCGTAAAATGTTTGGCGACTGTCGCCATGTAGTCGGCAAATTTGCCGTAGCAGTCTGGCTTTAAGTTGGCTCCGTAATTTTCCTTGGCGCCCCAGCCTTTGCCGTTCTTAGTCCACTGAACGGGAGGAGTGTTGGAAAATATGAGGAATTTATCGCAGCCATATTCCTTAGCCTTCTTCATAAAGTACATTTGTCCGGCGCATTTTGTCCAATCATACGCAGAGCCGTCCTTTGTAAGGAAGGATTCCGCCCTGCGCTGGTAAGGCTCAATATCTGCCCCGTCTTGCTCAAAGCTTCCGCCGCCTATATTGAATCTCCACATAGAAAGCCCTATGCCTTCGGGATTTCCGTCAGGCCCTAGCTTTTGAGAGAACAGCCATTTTGCTATCTGGTTTTTCTGCTCCTCCGGGAAATGTTTTCCGACAAAATTTCCGCTCCAAGCGTCGGCTGCGGCAAAGTGGTCTATCGTCTGGAATTTCTGCTGAGGGTTGACAGCTATCTCCAATTCCTCGGCAAACGATGGCGTCGCTGCAAGCGCAGCCGCCCCTATCATAAGTATATTGCGCATATTCATACGTTTTAAAAGTTAGGGATTAACGCCCCATTGGTCAACTATATTGGAATTTTTATTTGTTAGACAGTTTAAAAATAACCTAACAACATCACTCCCATCCTCATAATGCGGGAGAAAAAAAAGACTCGCACAAGGCGAATCTTTTGAACTCTAACTTAAAAAGAATTTTTTTTTAACGCACGCCGCCCCGATACGTTCAAATTTCTTTGCCGAATCTGAGACGGTTTTCGTTTCCTAAGCGCATGCCGCGCCAATGGCGCACGCTCTACCTTCTGCGCCTTTTTGCAACCGCAACTAAAAGCGCAAGCGCGCCGAATATCGCGGCCCAAGTGGCGGGCTCGGGAACAACCGTAAGACCTATCTGGATTGTCGTCAGTCCGGATTCCAGATTCTCTATGAAGCTGATTTTCCCGTCGATTCCGTCCTGCGTCTTTACGATTATATCGTCGGCTACTATATTGGAATCAGAAGTCTTAAATTCCATCAAGTCTCGCTCAAGAATTTCGGCTCCTAAGACATTGAGATATGCCTCCAAGTCGGACTTTGTAATATTTATGTCAAATACCAATTCCGAAGAACCGGGCGTGCAAGTGACTCCATTGTTGATTTTTATAAAGTCATACTCCTCTTCGAGAATATCGAAAACTATAGTTCCTTTGTAAAACGACATCGTATCAAACACAACCTTCCCAACTTCGCTTCCAAGGCTTATGCCTGTCGCGCTGAAAACCGCGTCCGCCGAATTGCCTGTATAGGAAGCTAAATATAGGTCGTTGCCCTTCATGCCTTCATACATTCCTATATCCATTCTGCCTGCACTTATTTCAACATTGTTTATATTGTTGTCGGTAACTGTATAGAGGTTTGGCCAACCGGTCCCACCTTTGTAAAAGCGCAATATTTGCCTTCCGTTCTTGGCGTCGTTTGCCATCATTGTGAAATTCAACTTGGCCTCGTAATTGGGGTCACTGCGGTAAGTGCCTTCAAATTCGTAGGATTTTGAATTTTTAAATAAAATCGTAGCTTCTGCAGGAGCACGGCTTGTAATATACAAACTTCCCTTGCTTATGCCGTTGCCGTCGGCATCGCCCAGCCCACCTATCTCGCGCATTACACTTGGGGTCGCAGCATGCTCTCTATCAAAAACAGCCCATGAGCCGGTTCCGTTTAGGTCTATAACGCCGTCAACTGTAAAATTTACATTCGCATTTGAAAGTACCGCCCCGGTAATATTCCCCGAATTTGCAAATACAACATTACCTTTTATGTGGACGTCACCGAATCTGTCGTCGTACCCGTCCTGAATTCTTACGCCGAACCATGCGCCTGTACCGTTTTTATCGGTCGATATATTCCAATCTCCACCTACGTTAATTTTTGAATTTTCCCATAAAATTATTTGTGCCGTCTTTTGAACGTTTGTCGCGTTGGATACCGCTTTTATATGCAAGTTCCAATCTTCCGCTATATTCAAAGATGCAGATCCTCCCATAGTCAGAAAATTACCCCTCCAATCATTATTAAAATCCAAGAGGGACTGGTTCAGATTGCGCCAATTTAATATGCTTTCAAGTTTCCCCGTCACCATGGTCTCTTCGGTTCCATGAGTTGTCACGTTGGCGTCGTACTGGACGCCCATGTCTGTAAACGACCCTTCAAAAGGAACGGTTTTATCGGCGTCTGTGCACCAGTTTGTCACCCTGTTTAGGTGCGATGTTTCCGTGCTAGTCGGGGTTTTAAAATATATTTGGCTGACTTCCTGCCCGTATGAAGCGTAGCCGAAAGTTATTGCGCTAAATAAAGCAGCGCACCTTGCAAGGGATGAATATAAATTGCACTTTGGGTTAAGTAGATCTTTTTTAGTTATAGCCATTGTACGTTCCTTTCTAAGTTAGAGGTTTTCTATTTCATAAAAATCACCACTATTTTTTTCAAGGGAAAAAAATAAGACTTTTTTATCGAACAGTTAAAACCTTTGCACACTCTCCACATCTTGCATACCAATTCGCATAATTTCTTATTGCCGTATCCCCCTCACAAGGCACTACTTTTAGGAACAAAAAACTTTGACCATTTCTTCCGATATAATAACCCCACCCTCCAAACGCCTATACAAGGCGCGCTCCGTACAAAAAATTACTGTAAAAAAAAGGCGGCCCGCAACGAGCCGCCATAAATCCCAAAAAATGTTTCTATTTTGCGCGCCGCCTATAAAACGCCGAAACCGCCAATGCCATAATCCCCAAAAATGCCGCTACTTCCGCCGGCTCTGGAATTGTGTACATTATGCTGCCCGGCCCGCCTGCCTCGCCAACGATAGAAAATTCTCCGCCGAGCGCGTTGCCGTTAATGTCGTACGCAACAAACATTTCTTCAACAGGCACTGGGATATCTATATAGTCGTATGTAAGCACCGTAAGCCCGTTTGCCGAGATATCTTCCGGGTTAAATACTATATTTAGTTTCTCCACTCCTATAATAAGACCCCCCACCGCAATGGTCTTGCCGAATAGCAATTCTCCACCGTCTATCGTTAGAGTCCCAACTTTCTCGTCAGATGAAAAGCCGAGCCTTCCGCCGCTCATTGAAATATTCCCGACAGCAAGCTCTGTATTTATAATGAAGTCTCCCTTCATTACACTTATCGACGAAATTGTTGCGTCTTCTTTTGCATAAGGCGAGTTTTCTATGCCGTGCGCCGCAGTGTTTGAAGCCTTGTATATGGAAATGGACTGCCTTCCGTCGGCGTTCATTTCAAAGCTCAAATCAGACGACACTCCGGGAGCGTTTGCAAACACTCCCTTGAAATCTCCGCCCTTAAAAGTTCCGTCGGCGGCATTTTGGAATACAAATCTCTCGGCGACATTTATGCCGGCGGTAAATAGTACGGCCTTGTCGGACGAGAGCCCTCCGAGGTTTGCCGTAAAGGTGGAGTATGGTGCAATGTCTGTATTAAAATTTTCGCGCACGTTGAAAACGTGGTAGCCTGAATTTCCGGAATGGGTGAAAGACAGAGCCCCACCGACAGTGAGCGAATATGCGATTCTGTTTTCGGAGCTTACATTGCTTACTATTGTGTGCAAATATCCTCCGGTATTTATATTCATATCCCCTCCGACGTTGAGGAAATCCTTTCCGCTTCCCGTGCCGAGAGCGAATCTGACTCCTTTTACGATTGTGCCGTCCGAGGATAGCTGCTGGGTGACGTCTATATCGTAGTTTCCGGAAACTTTAATGCCCTCGTTCGTATTGACGTGGTACTCCGTCCGATACGAATTTACGATGCCTGCAATGGCGGTGCTCGTATTCATAGAAGCACGCGCAATATTCGGTTCCCAATGGTTTTTAGTCGCCTTATCGAATATGAGAATATTGTTGGCCAAATCCATTTTCTCGGGGGGCGTCCATTCTGTGGGAGAGACACTCCAATTATTGGCTTGTGTCACATTCAAGTCGGAAGAAGCGTTCCCGCCGCTCCAATATAAATTTACCGTTTCCGGGAAGGCGTCGGTCGTAGCCAGAAATAAGGCTGGAATGCATAAACTTGCCAATCGGCAATTTATTTTTTTATTAAGACTCTTCATCATCTAAATATATACTTTTCTAAAAAGACATTGTCAAGCCAACACTTAAAAGGACCTTACACAACAGAAATTGTATAAAAAACGCTTATATTGGAAAGTACCCCCAACCTCCCCCCGAATAAAAATCTTATGCTCATTGGAAGCGCAAACTCAATTTTTTACGCCCCCCACGCCGCCAAAAAAAATCCGCATTTTGCTTTGCAAATAATGCAAAACCCAAAAATTCTTCAATCCCACCAGAAATAGAATGATGCAATTCTGCCCAAAGCCGAGCACCGTCCGCGCGCAAAAATTATCGGTCAATCCAAATGCCGAGCGACACCGGCGGCATTTTCAAAATTCCGTCATTGCCGGATTCCAATTTGAAAGACTCGATACCACACTCGCTAAAAGTGTCGATATCGGCTATCTGCCTAAATCCGCAAAAACATTTTGGGACGGGAAGCTCCGCTTCGGAAGAAGCGGGGTTGAATGCCGCAAATATGCGCGGGGCGTCAATGGAGAAATCCGCGTTAAAAAGAACGCCGGCTTCCGCTCCGCCGCCAGAGAAAAATTCAAAAAATGAATCGCACGGAGCCTTCGACAGCCTAAGGGCGCGCGCGCAGTCCGAGAGGCGGAACTTTGAGAGCGCCCTAAGCCATCTTCCCTCGCCCGGGAAGCGCAGACCCCGGCGGTAGTCGAGCATATTGGCCGCCCCGTTTTTATACGTGTTGTTGAGCCCGCCTTTTGTCCTTACAAGGTCGAACCCCTCCGCCGCCATCGGAATTCCTATCGAAAGAAAGACGAGCGCGTACGCGAGCTTATACCGTCTCAAATCCTCACGCGAAGGATTTTCTGGGGAACTTGAAAGCCTGTCGAGCAAGCACATATCGTCGTGGCTCTCGAGATAGTTTACCGTCTGCGCAGGGAACCTCGCATATCCTCCGCGCGAGCCTGAAATAAAATATTTAAAACCTTCAAAATTTCCGTTCCCGAGCGCGTACGAGCGCATAAACTCCCTGAAGCCGTCATTCCAAGAGGCGTACCCCGTGGCGCTTAGAGCGCCTCCTATGTGCCCGCGGAAGCTCCAAGGCTCGGCTATCAAGACGGCGGAGGGCTTTATCTTTTTCACGAAAGTTTCAATCTCTTTCAGCACCCCGAAGCCCAGAAGCTCGGCGAGGTCAAATCTGAAACCGTCCGCCCCGTATTTCTCCAACAGAGCTCTCAGGCTGTCAGTTATCAGCCTAAGCGCCATCGGGGACTTCGCCCGAATGTCGTTTCCGCAGCCGCTAAAATTCATTAAACTTCCGTCGGAAGAAGTCTCAAAATAATAACCCTCGTCTATGAGCGAAAGATAATTAGGCTCCCCGTAATGGTTGTAGACAACATCGAAAATCACGGCGATTCCAGCATCGTGGAAGGCCTTTACAACCTCAGCGAGCTCGCTGTTCTGCGAGGCTCCCTGTGGATCCGACGCATAGCTGCTCGACGGCGCGAACCACCCAACAGGCATATAACCCCATTCGTAGTCTGCCCTGTTTTGCGCGGTGAACTCCTGCACGGGCTGAAGCTCCACGCAATTAACACCCGCCCTTCTAATATAGCAGCCGGGGGATTTCAGCCATTTTGCAAGCCCCGCAAAAGTCAGACGCTCATCATCAGACAAGTCCGCCGACGCCTTTGCGAGAACGTCGCGCAAATGTATTTCCATAATGGATAAATCGTGCCATTTCGGCGGATTGAAATGCTTTGGAGCGTCCGGAATGCAGTCGTAATATTTTACGATTCCCGCGCCCGACGAAGTTTCAAAGGCGTTTGCGTATGGATCGACGATATTTGCCCGCACGTCAAAATGCGCGGTAGGAAGCCCGTTGTCGCCGTCTATATGCCAAACATACCTGTCGCCTTCGAGGTCAACTGCCGACTGTGCAACCCACACCGCCCCGTCGTCCGACTTTGCCTCTATCAGAAAGCTGTTCTCGCTGCCCTTCGCCCAATGCCTTACATACGCGGCCTTTGCCCGCGGCGCAAATATCGAAAACTCCGTGCCGCCGTCGCGCCGGTAGGCGCCAAGCCTTTTTGAGGAATACACCGTGCGAAGCAGCTCGGCGGCCTCAACCCTCATGTCTATTCTCATCTGCGGGATTTTAACCCTGATTTCCCGCGTGGGGTCGCAAGCGCCGTTGAATTTTAGGACAAGTATATTGCGGCCGGTCCTGTCGAGGCTGAAACGAAAATTCCTGTTGCCGTGCGAATCTACAACCGCATTCGGAGACGACGACGGGGGTTCGGCCCATTTGCCGGAATCCGACGCGAATTTAAAAAATCCGAATCTGTGGTCGAGCTTAAGGTCTTTTATTGGGACTTTAAGCTCTCTCCGCCTGCCGTCGGAATGCGGGACAGTCTTCCAGGCGGAGTTTCCGATTGCAGCTTCCCAACCGTTGAATGAACCACACACATACCAGTCGGTATCCTTGGACACTCCGGCGTCGATTGACTCGGGGTAAAACTCAAAACTTATTATGCCATCGTCTATATAGTACGAAGAATACTTTGCGAATTCCTCAATTTTAGGCCTCGCCACTTCATAGTTGAGCCCCTCAGCCCCGGATATGAGAATCTCTGGAAGCACACGCGGAATATCGCGCGAGAATGCAAGCACCATTTCGTCGGCTTTTCGCCACCATGCCTTTACTGTCGACATAATAAAATTATATATTGCGGAATATTATTGGTTTTGTGCCGGACGGCATTTTTATGCCACCTTCCCGACGCGCCTTGGCCGGCGGGCGTTTTTCGGCCTTATCCGCGACTTCCCCGCCGGATTTACTTTCCGTACGCTCCGCCTGAGGGGTAATTTCAGAAGCGGAGCCGCCCCCTGCCGCGACGGTCTCGGTGACGGAAGGCTCGGCTTCTTCGCCTGCTTCATCGGCTTCCCTTGTTTCATCGCCTTCGCCGTCCGAATCTTTAAGACTTAAAAATATTCGCTCAAAAAGAGTCTTTCGCAAATCGGAAGCTCCGTCGCGCTCGGCTTTCTGCTCCGCCGACATCTCAGGTTCTCCGGCTTCCAAAATAGGAGCGCTGGACTCCTCAGAATCCGCTGCGGTGGGGGTTGAATCCTCAAACCTAAATACAATTTCGTCAGGACGCGCCAATCCGAGCTTCTCGCGGATTTTACGCGCGGCAAAGTCGTCGTCATACAAGAGCCTGTTAAAATATTCCTCCTTGTATGCCTTTTCGTCGGACAAATTTTGCTTTTGCTCCGCGAGCCTTTGCCTGCTCAGCTCAAGCTCCGTATTTTCCTCGCGCATATTTCGCCAGCCCACATACGATACCGCCGCCGAAAACGCTACCAGCGCGCCCAGCATGAGTATTACGAGTCTGTAAACCGCTTTTATGCCCATACCTATATAATCGCATTGCGGGCCGCTTCTGTAAAGACAAAACGCCAAGCCCTACCGCCCATGTACACAAAAAAACGGGTACGTTGTTTTTTCCCCACAAAGCTCCCTTTGCCCGCGCGCCACGCTCCCCCCATGATCACGAAAAAATACGCTATGCGGCGTATTCGCTTGCAACGCCGCTTAAAAATAAAAAAATAGCATGAAACTTTTTTGAAAGTGCGAGCTTAAAAAATGGCAAAATCTTCGAGACAACTCTGGACCGCGCAAATACTTGAAGGAAGTTCGGCGAAATCCCGCAGCAAGGGCGGGACATGGACGTCCGAGGCAGCCGGCGCAGTCTCAGCGCGCAGTTCGGCATACATGCGCAGGAAAATCGACGCCGCCGCGCATGCTATCGGCGGCGAGCAAATTTGCGGAATGGTCTTGGGGATAGACCCGAGCTTGCGCGGGACGGGCCTTGCCGTCATAGAGGCGCTCGGCGGCGGCAAGATGCGCTATGTGGAATCCGAAACAGTGCGCAACCACCCGTCGCTTTCAATGGCAGAGTGCATCGCCGCAATTTTTGAAAGGACACTCAGAATGATAGACCTCCATTCCCCGGACTGGGTCTCGATAGAGCAGAGCGTCTACGTCCAAAACTTCAAGACAGCCATGATTCTCGGCTCGGCAAGGGGAGCTGCGATAGCGGCGGCGGCGCACAGGAGGAGGGAAGTTTACGAATACCCACCGCTGCGCATAAAACAGGCGGTAATCGGCTACGGAAGGGCGAGCAAAGAGCAAGTCGGCAGATCAGTAATGGCCTTTCTGCAAATGCAAAACATTCTCCCGCCGGACGAGTCCGACGCAAGCGCTGCCGCAATAACCCATATATTCACCCACAAAATACGCGTATGAACAAATCCATAATTGCAATGGCGGCCGGCATGGGAAGCCGTTTCGGAGGCCTAAAACAAGCCGCAAAATTCGGGCCTGAAAACAAGACGATGCTCGACTTCGCATTGGAAGACGCCCTCGCCGCCGGATTTACAAAAGCGGTATTTGTCATACGCCGCGACATCGAAAAATTTTTCAGGGAATGCGTCTCCGGAAAATACGAGAACAAAACGGACGTCCGCTATGTTTTTCAGGACGAATCGGGCCAGCCGCTACCCGAGGGCAGAACAAAGCCGTGGGGCACGGGGCATGCGGTGCTCGCTTGCATAGACGAAATTTCGGAGCCGTTTCTGGCGATAAATGCAGACGACTATTACGGGTCGGGCGTTTACGGGCAGGCCGCCGAATTTTTGCAGTCGCCCAATCCGCGCAGCTACGCGCTCGCCGGATACAGGCTAAAGAATACGCTTTCGAAGAACGGCGGGGTTTCGCGCGGGATATGCGCTGTTGACGGAAACCTGAAATTAATATCAATTTGCGAGCACACAGGGTTGTCTGGCAAGACGTCGGCCGACGGTAAAAACTTTGTTGAGGACGCCGAAGGCGCGAGATTTTCCGGCGACGAATTTACTTCGCTGAACTTCTGGGCATTCCCAAAAGAATTTATGGAAAGGCTCGGAATCGGCTTCGACAAATTTCTATCGAAAAATTCGCGTGACGCAAAGGCTGAATACTACCTTCCCAAAGCCGTGGACGACGCCGTTGCGGAGAAATTCGCCGAAGTCTCCGTGATGCCCACCCCCGAGCGATGGCAGGGCGTAACGTATAAAGAGGACATGGAAACCGTCCGCGAATTTTTAGAATCCGAAGGCAGAATATAAATAAACCCCACATCTCCCACCAACGATGAAAAAAATAATTTCCATAGCATCGCTTCTGCTCGCCGCGATACTGTCGGCGCAAACTCAGGCCGCCGCAAATCCGGCGGCGCCACAAAAAGCGGAACAAGCGCCCGCCGCAAACTCGGCTACCAAAAAAAACGAGACACAAACTCCCGCCGCGAATCCGGCGGATCAAAAAAATGAGGCGCAAGCCCCTGCGAGTCCGTCAGTTCAAAAAAAGGCACAACAATCCCCCGCCGCCCCGCAAGCGCAGTCCAAGCGCGACGCATTCGCCGCAATGCTCTACGTCAGCATTCAAGATCCGTCTATGGAATGGTGGTTCAACGTCCCAGCGAACGCCGCCCCGCACATATCGGAGTTGAAGAAAATATTTTTTAACCAAGAATTTTCCCTCTTCCCGTTCGCAAACAACGCCAAGGTGAAGGACGGCAAGTTTGAGATGTCATACACAATAACAATGGAATCCCCCGACGGGAAATCAACCGATCTAGTCAGGGACGCCAAATTCGACGGGACAAAAGTCTCCGACGACATAATAGTCGCCTGCCCCGACGTTATAGACTTCAAGCTCGACAGGCGTTTTCCCGAGGGCCTTTACAAATTTAAAATGTCCGCAACAGACAAAATATCCGGCGAAACCTCCGAGTACGAAAACCATATCCGGCTAACTGAATGGTCTGCACCCGCAACTTTTGCCGATAAGAAGTTGGTGGCGGAATACGTACGCGCATACTCTTTGCAGCCCTCGCCTGATATACTGTACTCGATAGTCTTTTCAAACGATTTCGACCTTGAGCAAAAGGGCGCCCCAAACTCCCTAAACTACACGTACCTCGGGTTTATAAAAGCGGCATTCAAAAAAAATATGTTTTTGTTAAGCCAAATTCGCGACACGTTCAAGTCGATGTCCGACATAAACCGCGCGAAGTTCATACTGATACTTGCGCTTCTCGATGCCGAAGCCGTGGACGAAACGCAGCTCACAGAGGTGGAAAAACAGTACCAGAAAAAAATACGCACTTTTAAAATGCCAAATCCGTACGGAAAGTGGGATCCATTTCTTGGGGCTGCGCAAATCGACATGCTCTGGGGCGAGTTTTTCGCCAACGGAACGTATAGGCCCATACGCCGCATACTAAACATACTCTCACACGCGAAGGACGCCGCCTTTGCCGACGGCCTTGCCGAGAAGCGCCAAGCGCCGAAAACCCGCGAAGAATGGGATAGATACATGTTTGGCAGGCTCTACAAGGCTGCGTTGAAAACCGTTGCGATAAATGCAAGCAAGTATCCGCTTGTAGAGCAATACTGCGCATGGGCACTCCAGCATGGGGATATTCCGAAAGTTTCATACGAAGTTCTAAGCCCGCTGCTCGAGCACATTCGGGAAATGAAGTCTCCGGGAAGCACAGAAGGCGTCAAAGACGAGCTCCCGAAAGTCAAGATGCCGGAAATAAACATAGATAAAATCTAAGCCGTCCGTTGCGGCGTTCGCTAATGCCCAAACCTGGAAGGTTTCTTTTCCAATTAAGAATAGATAAAGCCGCCCCGCTGCGGCGTTCGACTTTCCCATTTGTATTTGACTTTTTTGCTCGCCGCGCCGATTATTTAAATACAACCCTAAAAAAAATATGAAACTCATAAAAGCGATTATAAAACCGTTTAAAATCGACGAAGTAAAAGAGGCTCTGGCCGACATCGGCGTTGAGGGTATGACGGTAACCGAAGTCAAGGGGTTCGGACGCCAAAAGGGACATTCCGAGATATACAGAGGCAGCGAATACACAGCCGAACTCCTCCCCAAAATCGTCCTTGATATATGCGTGCCTTCCGACATGGCCGACAAAGTTGTCGAGACAATAATGAAATCCGCCCACACGGGAAAAATCGGAGACGGGAAAATTTTTATCATACCCGTCGAGCAGGCGTACCGTATAAGGACCGGCGAAAAGGGAATAATAGCCCTTTAAGAATTCCCTAAAACCAAAGAAACGGCAAGCTGCCGCGCAATAAATTAGAATTTTTAAGATATGACAGTTGAAGAAAGATTGGAAAAATATCTCGGCAAAGATCCGCAGATAGACCCTACGGCTTATGTGAGCAAAAACGCGGTTTTAATGGGAGACATTAAAATCGGGAAAAACGCGAGTGTATGGCCCGGCTGCGTGTTGAGAGCCGACATAAATTCGATAGAACTCGGTGAAAACTCCAATATACAGGACGGCACAATGGTCCACTTGGCCGACGATGCCGGAGTTAAGATTGGCAAGAATACAACAATCGGCCACGGCGCGATAATCCACGCCTGCACAATAGGCGACGGCTGCCTTATCGGCATGGGTTCAATAATTCTGGACAAAGCTGTAATTGGCGACCACTCGATAGTCGGCGCAGGCGCGCTCGTCACAAAGAACACTGTTGTCCCCGCAGGTTCGCTCGTATTTGGCTCGCCGGCGAAAGTCATAAAGACGCTCGACGAGGAGACCCAGAAGGGGCTCGAATATTGGGCGAAAAAATACACAAAGCTCGCAGCCGCCAACAAAGCCAAAGAGCAAGAGCAGAAATGAGCCTGCAAGAGGCACTTGAAAGGCGCGCCGAGCGGGTGGCGGCCTTAAAATCCGCCTGCGCCCCGATTTTTGAGCGCTCGAAAAATATAACCCTTGAAATAGGCTGCGGGAAAGGTCATTACCTGAGTTCGTACGCCGCTAAATTTCCGGGTGAAGTATGTGTCGGCATCGACCTCATAAGCAAGCGCATAGAGGACGGAAGACGCCGCGCGAAAAACAAGGGGGCCGGAAACGCCTTTTTTGTAAAGGCGGAGGCAATGGAATTTTTGGAGGCACTGCCGCTCGATGTACGCCTCGACAAGATTTTCATATTTTTTCCTGATCCGTGGCCGAAAGAAAAGCACCATAAAAGACGCCTAATTCGGGGAGAATTCCTCGACTACATTAGGCAGTTTTGCCGCGTAGGTTGTAAGATGTACTTCCGAACGGATTACGAAGAATACTTTGAATGGGCAAAAAATGAAATAAGCCAAAATTCCCTGTGGGAATTAACCGATGAAACCGAGCTTCCGCATGAGGAGGTTTCGCAATTTCAAAGGATACTTCCCGTATTTTCAACGCTTGTTGCCGTTGCCACTTAGCCGCTTCCGAAAAATACTGCGGGAGGCACAACTGAGGGGCAGACAAATTTAGGGAAATTCTGCCCTGCCCTCTTGCCGCGAGTTTTTGTTTTTGTATAGTTCGACAAAATAAACTTTGCGGAGCAGTTAATTTTAATATACGCCAACATTGCTCACCGAGGGCAATTCTAATTTGCGGGCTTCTTCCGATACAGGTTAAATTAAAGCAATTTTCCGCTGACCCGCTCGGCAATAGTTGTGGCTTTTGCTAGCTCGACAAAAAACGTTTGAATAAAAGTTAATTTTAAAATGCTTTTATTCTACATACCCAATGCAATTTAAATCTGCATACTTTGATTATAAATTTCTGGGAGAACACATTTATGGCAGTTTTACATCTATATCATAAAAAAGTTTTTGGCGCGCTCAAAGAGTTGTACGCTGTCGCCTAAGCAGCGTTTGCGGTGAAATTACAATGGTCTTTTTGCATAGCTCCAAAGTGTCGCCCCTGTCTCTCTACGGTTCGAACACTTTATGGAAGCGCATTTTTTCTTTTTCGGACAAAGTGTCACCCGCTGTCGCTTTGCGGTTAGAACTTTTTTTCAGATCAGATTCTTAAAATTTTTGAATTAAAAAAGTCCCGCTTTATTTTCAATAATGCCACTTTCCGAAAAAAACATTTTTAGACCATTTTTCATACATCGGAAAATAATTTCCTTTCCCCTATTTTTAATTATTTTAGGCTTTTTTCCGCGCATCGAGGGGGTGTCGCGTTTCTTATATTTCAGTAAAAAATTGGCGGCGCAAGATCCCGCCAACTTGATTCAAGCAAAAAAAAGCCCGAAATCGGGCTGTTGATGGCGTTTTGCGGATCGCCGCCGCGTTAGTTTACGAACTTCGGGCGCAGTGAATTTAAGGCCTGGGCGTGTATCTGGCAAATACGTGCCTCAGTCAACCCGAATTCCTTGGCTATTTCTCCGAGCTTTTTATCCTTGAAGTAATAGTTTTCTATTACGCGCCTCTGTTTTTCCGGAAGAGCGGCAATGCTCCTGCGGACATTCTCGGCAAGCTCTTTTTTCTCCACTGCATCGACGGCAGTTTCTGCATTTTCGTCCGCGATGGACTCGGCGAACGAGGGAACATTTCCGTCGTCATTTTCAGGTGAATCGTTCAAGGAGATGAACGAGCAAGATTGAGTGCGGCGTTTAATCCGCTCAAACTGTTTTTCGGATACGCCCATTTTCTCGCGCAACTCTGAGTCTTTCGGAGCGCGGCCGAGTTTCTGTTCGAGTTCTTCGCGCAATTTATCGAGCTGTTTTGCGTCGCTGCGCGCGGAACGCGACATGTAGTCTAAACTTCTGAGTTCGTCGATTATCGCCCCGCGGACCCTTGTGGATATGTATCCGGCGTAGCTGCCTGAACGCGATGGATCGAGTTTGCAAATCGCGTCGGCAAGCCCGGTCACGCCCGCCGAGTGGAGCTCGTCGTAATCGGCGTAGGCGGGGAGTTTCGTCTTCATCGAGTTTACTATTTTTTCTATGACAGGATAGTACTTGACGAAAAGAGCCTTCTGGCGAGTCGTCAGCACTTTCCCTTTCTGTTTTTCCTCTATTCCTATCATTTTATTTTAGGGCGATTTTCGCCCCCTCCTTTTGTTGTTATTTATTTAGACTATTTTTTCTCTTATTTATTCTATTTTTTTTTCGATTTATTTTTGTCACCGCCAATATTATTAACAGATTCCGTGCCAATAGTAGAGCATGCGGCATTTTTATAATTATGTGACTGAAAATCACTATATTAAACAAAAAAGCCCAACAGTGCCCCCTATTTTAACTATGACAAAACTGTGACTATGTGGGACAATGCGATACAATTTGCGACCTTTTTGAGGTATTTTGCGCCATGCTTTTAAATTAAAAATTAACGATTATCGCAAAACTTCATAATGCTATTGCAAGGCGCAAAAACTTTTGCCATTATCTACACATATCTGCTTTAATATATGAATACACGGACATTCCTCCGCATCTGCGCCGCCGCAATTCCCGGGACAATACTGTTTCCGCGGGCTCTTTTTGCCCAGTCACAGAAAGTCATGCTCGGCATAGACGTTCTCGAATCCCGAAAGTTCGCGCCGATAGCGGGGAAAAAAGTGGGGTTGCTCACCCACCCTGCAGGTGTAAACCGCTTTGGGACAAGCACTATTGATGTTTTAAGGCGCGCTAGGAACGTAAAGCTCGTCGCACTATTCGGGCCCGAGCACGGCATATACGGAAATGAAAAAGCGGAAGTTCCCATTCTCGATAGAATCGACAGCCGCACGGGTCTGCCTGTTTACTCGCTCTACGGGAAATACAGAAAACCCACGCCGCAGATGCTCAAAAATATAGATGTGCTCGTAATCGACCTTCAGGATATTGGCTCGCGCTCATATACTTACGCAAGCTGCATGTTGCGCGCCATGGAGGCCTGCTTTGAAAACGGCAAACCTGTGGTTGTCCTCGACAGACCAAACCCTCTCGGCGGAATAAAAGTCGACGGCCCGGGGCTCGATATACAATTCAAGAGCTATGTGGGAATGTTCCAAGTCCCGTACGTGCATGCATTGACCATCGGGGAACTCGCAAGGCTTGCAAAATATACGAAAAATGCCATGGAAATAACGTCAAAAGAGCAGCAAAACGGCAAGCTGACAGTTATTCCCATGAGCGGCTGGAAACGCTCAATGCTATGGACCGACACGGGGCTTAGATGGGTCGGGACAAGTCCCGCCGTGCCGACTGTCGCCGCGGCAATGGGCTATCCTATGACGGGGCTCGGCTGCCAACTTGGCGGTTTCCAACACGGATACGGCACTCAGTACCCATTCAGATTTCTGACTTTTAAAGGCAAGACTCCGGAGCAAGTCGAGACTGCCTTGCGCCGCTGCCAAATCCGCGGAATCTCGTATAAAAAAGCTTCAGCAAAAAATGCGCGCGGGGAAAAAATCGACGGCGTGTATGTCGTGATAACGGACTGGAACTCCCTAAACGTCACCGAGCTGAGCTTCCATATGATGCGCCTGGCATGCCAATGGGGCGGACGGGGCGTTTTTGCAAATGTTTCGGAATCCCAAAAATCGCTCTTCAACAAGCATACGGGCTCGCAAGAATGGTGGAACGAAATATCAAAAAAAGGAAAGGACGCTGACGTAAAAAAATTCATTGATAAATGGAAACGGCAAGCTCTCGCTTTCCGCGAAGAATCAAAAAAATTCCACCTCTACAAATAAATTTACCGAATCAAGAAAGGATAAGTTCAATGGATAGGAAAAGCGCAATATTTACGCGCCGCTCGGTCAGGGTTTACGATCCCTCCAAGCGCGCCACAAAAGAGCAAATACTGGATATTCTCGATGCCGCAATGCACGCGCCAACGGCAATGAACAAGCAACCCTGGGAATTTGTTGTTGCCACAGATCCGGAAGTTGTTAGCGGAATAACAAAAATACACCCATACTGCGAATTTCTGCCGGACGCCGGAAGCGCAATTATAGTGTGCGGAAACCTCAAAGAACAGTTTGAAATACCCGAAGGCGGATACTACCAATACGACTGTTCCGCCGCCGCGCAAAACATATTGCTGCGCGCCAAGGAGCTCGGTTTGGACACTTGCTGGTGCGGCATAGCCCCCGAAAAAACCCGCATGGACGCCTTCAAAAAATTCTTCAAGCTTCCGGCCCACATAGAGCCTATGGCACTCATCGTTCTGGGGTACGGCGCCGAAACGCCTGAACCCGATCCCGACAGATTTAAGAAGGAAAAAATCCATTTCCAAACTTGGTAATGTCAATGTTGGCAAATGGGGCGTCGGGATTATCCCGGCGCCTCTTTTTTTTCATTGGGCAAAAATCTTAAACGCATAAAGCCGTTCACGTTATCCACAAGGATATAAAAATTCCCATTCCGCGCGCTGCACACCATTAAAAAACGCTTGGCGCAAATACAAATATTTTAACGACGGCAATTGTCCACCGCTGTGCCTAGGCGAAATATTTGGCGCAAATCTAAATGTTCTAAAAATATGCTCTACGAAGTAACCCAGGCAGATAGTACAGACCTTTTAGCAGATAGGACAAAACCCGCATTTTAAGCCTCCCCTCAGACAAGGAAGAGAAAAAAATTCCCGCGGCGCGCCTAATCTAAAATGCGCCGTCGCATAAAAACCTTTTCGCAGCGCGAAAAAATATTATATCCTCAAATATGGCATGCCCGCTAAAAAATTTTTGTAAGGAATTATTTGCCATATAAAAAAACGCTCGCGCAATCTGCGCGGGCGTTTTGTAGTTTAACCTGCCGAAAAAATTACGCCTCGGCACGAATTTCTTTAATGCACGCCATCTTATCGCCGTTGGTCGCAAGCACGTCCACTCTAATGCCTTTGACTTTGACCGGCTCAAAAGTGTGCGCGCGCAGTTTCTGATAGTTGCCCTTAATGCTCGCAAGCGTCTTTTCAGAACCGTCTTCAAGAATGCCAACGATATTGTAGTCGCGCACAAGCTTCGGTTGCGGAGCCCTAACCATTGTTGAAAGCAGATAATTTGAGCCGCTCTGCGACAGCGGCGTCCACCCGGACTCAAATGTAAGCCTTACCTGCGATATTTTTTGCGGCGACTTCCAGTCGAGCCTTATCCACGGCTTGCTCGACGCCTCCGCAAGCCACCTGTTCTTGTTTTCTTTCGGCGAATCGAGAGTGACACCCGTAAGGACGTTTTCTGGGGAAGTCCCGAAAGCGCTCGACGAAGCGCTCGCTTTCGCGGCGCGAGCCAAGTCCGCCGGATCCTCGTTTCTGACCCCTATTATCGTCTGGTCGTTCCTCAAAAGGCGCTGCTGGAGTTTCTTTACGAGTTTTGGGTCGGCGCGCAAGCCCGCCGGTGTGACGCCCTCTTCCATGCATATTGCAGCCGCCGTCCCAACGGCCTGCCCCACAGCCGCGCATGTCGACATCACGCGCGTGGACGAAAACGCCACATGCGAGCAGCTTATGTTGCGCCCCGCCATCATTAGGTTGTCAAAATCCTTGGAATAAGTCGTGCCGTAAGGTATATTATAGAAGTTTGTCTTCCAAGTCTGGCGGCACGGATGTTTATCAGACGCGTAAAATCCTTTGGCGGGGTGGTCGTCGAGCGTCCAGCCTCCAACGGCGATTGCGTCGTCAAAGGTCTTCCACTTGCCCTCAATATCCTGCTGGGTAAGAATCTGTCCGCCGACGACGCGGTAGGTATCGCGGCGCCCGGGCACCATGCCTATCGTTTCGAGGGCTACGTTTTCGACGTCCGAGTACTTGCCGCTATTTTTTATGTAGTCCCACACGCCCATTACAATCGCGAGAAGTTCGAACCTTAGCATTTCGTTATCGCGTATGGCGTCGTAAATTCCGCCGAGCTCTACCCACCAATATCCGTAATACAGGCCGTCGCCGCTTATTCCCCTGAATTTCATAAGCTCGGGCGTCATTTTTTTCGCCCACGACGGCGGAGTAAACGGCATTGGCTTGTCGTGCTTGCGCATGGAAATCATGAGCGTAGAACCTTGGCGGGTGCCAATTTCGTCAAAATCCGCAAGCGACTCCCCGAAAGCCTTGGAGCCTTCGCGCCCAGACATAACCTCCGCTCCCGCCTCCATCGCGAGCCTTGAATCCCCCGTGGAATCGACGTATATCTTGGCCTTGATTCTATAAATATTTCGGGTGGTATCGGAGCGGACCCAGACTGCCTCTATGTTTCTGCCGGAAGTTTCCACGCGGTATAGGGTGGAATCGAGCATAAGGGTAAGGTTCGGCTCGGTGACGCATTTATCGTATAGAATGAAGTCCCACATTTCCCATGCAAGCTGCGGATTGTGGGCGGCGTTTTCGAGCTTTAACTCCTCGATTATGCCGCCCTCGCGCCAGCCTGTCACACCGGGATTGACGCCCAGCGGGTGCATTCTTATCTCGCTGCTTGAATTGCCGCCGAGCCGCGACCTGTCCTGCACTAGAATTACCTTTTTGCCTGCTCTCGCCGCGCTGAGAGCCGCCGCTATTCCGGAAAGGCCGCCGCCCGCCACGAGCAAATCGCACTCCAAATCTGCGCGGCGCATGAGTTTTTCGCCGTCTGCGGAACCGGGAGCTGATTTGGGCTGCAATTTTGCGAGCCTCTTTGAATTTTCGTCGGTAGGCAAAGGCCTTGCCAATACTTGCGGCGCGGTTATTATCGCCGAATATCCCAACACCGTTGCCGCCGACGCCGCGAGAAAGTTGCGGCGCCCGATTTTGTTTCCAGAATTTTTATTGTGCATATATTACCTTAATAATCCCAATAGTTATAAATGTTGCCGCCCGTATTTCCAATAAAAATTTTTTACAATACATTTTTAAATCTCCCATTTCCTCTGGCTGGGAAGGGAAAAGGAGAAATAATCTCATATTTCTATGCCTAGAGCAATTGCGCCCGCAAATTTTCAGAAGATTCCGCCCAATTTCTTGCGAGAATTCCCGCTAATTTTTGCGGCTTTATTTTGACGGCTCGCCAGTTAGCTGTGTTCAGCGCATTCACTCTATTCCCATTTATCCATATAAAATCTCCGCCAAGCAATATTCTTAAAATTTTTCCGGTCGCATCGCCAAAAAAGCCTAAACTGCGGAATTTCCGGAGCTAAAAAAAAATGCTTGCATTCCGAAATATAGGGTATAGGGGTATACCCTATATAATAAAATAAAAAAATATGACCAGAACTCCGGAAGAAAAAAAGAAAATGTGCGCCCGCATAAAGCGCATTGAAGGCCAAATAAAGACGCTCGAAAAAATGATCGAGCGCGACGCCCCATGCGTAGAAGTCATGCGACTGATAAACTCTGCGACGGGCGCGCTAAAAGGGCTGCTTACAAAGGTTGTAACTGACCATCTAAACGGCTGTATTTCTTCTGTAATATCAAAAAAAGACGCCGCCCTCGTTGACGAGCTTTCCGACTTCTTCAAAACTTTAAAATAAGGCATATGAAAGGCGAAAAAGAAAATCTTAACTGTTGCTGCGGAAAAGATGGCGCAGCCAGAAGTGAAAGAGAATCCAGCAACGCCCAAACACACTGTCATCGCGGCGATTCCGGCAGCAGCACGGAGACTTGTTGTTGCGGGCACAAAGAAAACGCGCACTCATGTCACTGCGCGGAAAATTCGGGAAACTCCGCAGGGCACTGCTGCTGCAAAGGTACCCGCAAGTCTTGCGGGTGCTGCCAATCCGAAGGCGGAATAAAATACCACGGGCTTAAATTGTGGGTGTCCGCCGCATCAATAGCCGCAAGCTTTATTGCTGGCTTTTACGCGGATTCAATCCCCTACTACCCGCTCACGGACCCAGCGTGGATTGCCGTAATTTTGTGCTCGATTCCGATATTCCGCGCGGCGGGTGAATCGCTTTTCCGCGACGGTAAAATAACAAGCGCGCTGCTTGTAAGCATCGCCATGATTGGGGCTTTCGCGCTCCAAATTGCGGAGTTGTCGGGCTTGGAGCACGGCGCAGGCCATGCGCACGAAAGCTACATTTTCGTAGTCGCAGAAATCGCGTTTCTAATGTCGCTTGGAGAATGGCTTGAAGACCGCACTGTTAAAAAGTCGAGAAGCGGCATTGAGTCGCTCGCAAAACTTCTCCCCAAAACGGCGATTGTAAAAGACGGAGATTCGGAAATCGAAATCCCCGCAAGCGAAATCAAAAAGGGCCAAACCATATGCGTCAAAGCGGGCTATGTATTTCCGGCAGACGCAAAAATCATTGGCGGGAAATCAAGCGTCGACGAATCCTCAATAACGGGCGAGAGCGTCCCTGTGGAAAAATCCGCAGGCGACACTGTTTACGCGGGCACTACAAACATAACAGGCTACCTTGAAGTTGTCGCCCTTAAAAATGCGGACGACTCCGAAATGTCGAAGCTCGCAAAACTCGTGGAGGAGGCCGCAGGGCAAAAAGCCCCTATATCAAGAGCCGCCGACAGATGGGCGGCGGCGGTAATTCCTGCCGCAATCGCAACCGCAATCGCCGTGTTTTTTGCGGCGCATTTCGCGCTCGGCATTCCGTGGATTGAGTCGGCAATAAGGGGCGTCACAATCCTCGTGGTCTTCTGTCCGTGCGCCTTCGTGCTCGCCACCCCAACTGCCATTGCGGCGGGTCTCGGCAACGCCGCCAAACGCGGAATACTCGTAAAAAGCGGCACCGCCCTTGAAACTCTCGCGGGAATAACAAAAGTTTTCTTCGACAAAACCGGAACTCTCACCGAAGCTAAAATGCGCGTCGAGATTTTTGAGACTGCCGAGGGATTCGACAGAAAGGAAATTGCCGCCCTCGCAGCAGGCGCCGAAATGCGCTCGGAACACCCTATTGGTAAAGCCGTATTCAACTTTACTAAGGAAATAGCCGAACCTATTTCCCCGTCGAGCACAGCTTCCGTCGCTGGAGTAGGCATTGAGGCGGAATTCGGAAACAAAAAAGTATCGCTCGAAAAACCCTCGGCAGACAGCCCGATTGCGAAAAAGCTGAAACTATCCGGCTTTACGGCGGTAGTTATGAAAATTGACGGCAAGGAGGCGGCCGTATTCGGAGTGTCGGACACTATAAGGCCCACTGCGAAAGCCGCCGTCGAGCGCCTTGAAAAAATGGGGCTTGAATGCGCCATAATAAGCGGAGACAACCGCCCTGCCGCAGAGAAAATCGCAAAAGCCGCCTCTATAAAGAAAGTTTATGCGCCGGTTCTTCCAGCCCAAAAACTTGAAATTATATCAAAAGCCCGCCAAAGCGGAGAAAAAGTCTGCATGATAGGCGACGGCGTAAACGACGCCCCAGCCCTTGCAAGCGCCGACTCCTCCATGGCCGTAGCCTCGCTGAAAAACGACCTTGCGATAGAGTCCGCACAAATATCAATAGCGGGAACGGATCTAACTGCCATACCGTACGCCGTAAACTTGTCAAAGGCGTCCCTTATGACAATCAAAACAAACATTGTATTCTCGGTTGCGCTAAATCTGGCATCGGTTGTTCTCGCATTCTTTGGGGTCATAAACCCCGTTGCGGGAGCTCTGATACACAATATGTCATCAGTATGTGTAGTCTTAAACTCCGCAAGGCTTTTGAAATGGCGCGACCGCATTGGCGGATAATCCCCCCTGCCCGGCTATATTAAAATAAAGGACGTTCCGCGCAAAAACTTCTCGCGCGGGACGTTTTTTTCATTAGGGAATATAAATGCGCTTAACTTTGCGAGCAAGCCGCACAAGCCGAATAAAAAATCCCGGAACGCAAACGACCGGGATTTTTTAATGCCAACTCTAAGCTCTCGCTGAGGCGTTTTCGGACGCGCCTCCGCCGAAAGACTTATGCTCGTCCGACTCATAATCCGCCGAGATTTCCCCCTCGCGGTATCTCATTTTTATGTAATCGCGCGGAGCCGGCCCCGTGTACACTTGGCGCGGTCTTATAATTCTACCCTTCGGGTTGGACGCGACTTCCCTCCAATGGGCTATCCAACCCGGCATTCTGCCTATTGCGAACATTACGGTGAACATATCCAAAGGCATGCCTATGGCCTTCAAGATTATTCCACTGTAAAAATCGACGTTGGGATAGAGATTTCTATCGATAAAGTAGCTGTCGCTGCGTGCTTTTTCTTCAAGGCGCTGCGCAATATCCAATAGCGGGTCTTTCAATTTTACTATTTTCAGAACCCTCTCGGCGGCTTCGCGGAGAATTTTTGCGCGCGGGTCGTATGTCTTGTAAAGCCTGTGACCAAAGCCCATCAATTTAGTTTCGCCCTTCTTTGCCCGCTCTATATACTTGGAGCCGTCGTCGCCCGACTTGTGTATTTCCTCAAGCATCTGGATTACGCGCATGTTCGCCCCGCCGTGCAGGGGACCCCAAAGGGCGCACACTCCAGCCGATACAGACGCGAATAGGTTGGCGCCGGAGCTTGCCACCATTCGGACTGTCGATGTCGAGCAGTTTTGCTCGTGATCGGCGTGCAGCAATAGGATCAAATCGAGCGCCTTCGTTATATCGTCGTGCGGATAGTATTCGTGATAGGGCTCGGTAAACATCATATGCAAAAAGTTCTGGCTGTATCCCAAGTCCCTTTTTGGATATATGAGCGGCAGGCCATTTTTCATTCTATACGCCATTGCGGATATTGTGCGCACTTTGCTTAGCAGTAGCGCCGCGGCGTCGTCAAAATGCTCCAGATCCTGCTCGCGCTGGTTTGTCACCATATAAGGATAATAGCAGCCCACCGAATTTAAGAGTGACGACAATATTGCCATCGGGTGCGCGGTAAACGGGAAACCGCCGTCGAAGAAGTGCATCATTCCTTCGTGTAGGCTGGCGTTGCGCAAGACTTTTTGGGAGAAGTTGCTCATCTCCTTGCGGGTGGGCAATTCGCCGTATATTATAAGATAAGCGGTTTCAATGAAAGTCGAATTTGCCGCTATTACCTCTATCGGGATTCCTCGATAACTGAGCTTGCCCTTTTCTCCGTCGATATATGTTATGCTGCTTTTGCATGAGCCCGTATTTGCCAGACCTTCGTCGAGCGTAATATACCCCGTGCGGGAACGCAGCGTGGATATATCTATGGCCTTATTCCCTTCGGTTCCGCTTACAACGGGAAAATCGAAACTTTTTCCGTTGAGGGTTATGATTGCCTTTTCTGATTCGCTCATAAAAAATACCTTTCGAGAGTTGGGGTTTTATAATCCATTTAAAAGGGTAAATGTGCAATAAAAAAATGTCGGCGCACACAGGCGCAGACGCGGCTAGATAAGCCGCGGAATGTACGGTTTGGCGCGCGGATATGGCTAAAAATGCTTTCTTGCCTCGTATGCCGCGCCGATTATCCCGGCTCTATTTTCAAGCTTGGCTATTGCGATGTCGCAATCAACCTTTATGTATTTTAAAAATTTCTCGCTCTTGGAAGCCACGCCGCCCCCTATTATTATGAGATCCGGCCAGCACAGCGAATGGAGGTACTCGAGATACTTATTGAAGCGGCTCGCCCATTGTTGCCAGGATAAATCGTGGGATTTTCTCGCGGCGTCGGAGCAGATTTTCTCGGCGGAGACATATTTTTTTATGTTTTTGTCGCGCATGCGGAGATGCCCGAATTCAAGATTCGGCACAAGCATGCGGTTTGAAAACATGCTTACGCCAATTCCAGTTCCCACCGTAAGCATTATGAGAACCCCATCATTGCGGTCTTTGCCTATGCCGAAATTTATCTCAGCGCAACCTGCAGCATCGGCATCGTTGATTATCCACGCCTCGCAGCCGCAGGCTCTGCCTATCTCTTCGGCGAGATTTACTCCCACAAAATTCCTGCCGCCGAGGTTTGCGGCAGTCTCAATAATTTGGGACCTAATTACCCCGGGAAATCCGCAACCTATCGGGCCTTTCCATTTAAATCCGTCTACTATCTCGCATATTGCCGAAATTATATTTGACGGAGTATGCGGCGAAGGTGTTGGGATTCTAATACGATCTCCCACAAATTCACCCTTGACGACGTCAACCACGGCGCCTTTTACGCCGGATCCGCCTATGTCGAGTCCTAAAACGAGATTCTTACGCATCTGTTTAAATAAATTATTTTTCTGCCCCCATAACAAGCAAAATTTAATTCGCATGCAAGTTTTGAAAAAAATAGCTTGCCAAACGCATTAATAAATGCGAGATTACTGACTTTAAAGTTGGTCCTGTAGCTCAGTGGTTAGAGCAGGCGACTCATAATCGCTTGGTCAACGGTTCAAATCCGTTCAGGACCACTTTTTTTGTGCCCATATGCCGCCTATTTGGTTTTTACTGCTGTATTTTAGCATAAAAAAGCGACAATTTCTGCCAAGACTTCGAAAATAGCAACGTTTGGGGAAGTATTTTTTTTTGAATAACATCAAAGATTGAAAATTCTTTTACGGAGAATTTTTTACAGTTCCCATACAATTCTGGCGTATATCGGAAATGCAAGTGTAGGCGCAAGAGATTGCGGCATATGTCTTTCCCCATTTCTCTGCCATTTCATCTTTTTGGATTTAATCCCAAAATCTGGCCAATACCAAAGCCAGTGTATGACAAGATGCCGCATTGTACGAGGACTCTCAATCTATAATTTTAAAGTTTTTATAGCCGCAACCCAAATACCATCAATCGCGCTCTTTTGCGTACTATTCGACATGTAGGCTCTGTACGTTCCCAGAAGTAAAAATTACGGCAAAAGACAACGAATCCCCTGACGCAAACTACCAATAGAATTCTGGCAATCCGCTATACGCAAAAAGGACGGGGAAAACACCCCGCCCTCAAAACAAAGATTGCCAAAACTGCGCTATTTGCGGGAACGCGGCAATATTCTGATTGTTGGGCGCGGAGGCGTTTTTGTTTCGGGCTCGAGCGTCTCGTCGTCCTCAAAGTCTGGGATAAAAGTCCTGCGCTCTTCAATGGGGGCGTTTTGCGCCGGCTCTTCAGCCTCGACTGTCATAGAGCGGCGTCCGCGGTTATACACCATTCTCGGCCCGGAAACTCGCGTGTTGTCCTCGCGGTCTATCACCACGGGATCTTCCGAAAGCACGACCATCTCGTCTTCGGGGAAAATCTCGGCCTTGCCGCATGTAGCCGCTTTTAGCCCGCTTGAAAGGTTTACGTTTCCGTATAGGTCTATCTTATTTATTGAGTGTCCGCCGCCCTTGCGCTTGCGTATGCCGACTTCAGCCTTTTCGCAAGAAACGTCCATATCCGTTCCGACTGCCTTTACGTCGCCCTCAAAAAAGTACCTGTCTGACGCTGTTCCGCCGACGAGCCATTGTTTATCGCTCGTTATGACAGTCGGCTTTGATTCAAGCTTGCTGTCGGCTCGAACCTCTTCAAGGCCTATTGCCTTTGTAGCAGGCAGATATATTGTCGGACGCTTCCCCGGATTGTCTGCCGCAGTAAGCAGCTCTACATACCTGTGTGCCGCGGCCTTTGAATTATCCGTCTTCCCGCTTTTTAATTTGGGATAAATCACCGCCGTCTCGGCCTCAGCGGAATATCCTTTCTGGCTGATTTTTACATTGTCGGAAGCTGTTATTTTCCTTACGGAATCCCCTCCCTTTTGGTCGCGCATCGCCAAAACTTGCATTTTTTGGCATGAGGCTTTTATGTCGTCGGAAGTTATATCGACATCGCGCTCAAAGTCGAAACTCATATTTTTTTGATTTTTTACGAATTTTAGGCGCCTCGATTTTACCGTAGTCTCGGTTTGGGTTTTTAGTTTTTCATCGGCTGATATTCCCTCGCGCATTTTAAGAGTGACGTACGAATTTTTATCGGAGGGATTTGAAAACGCCAAACCCGTGCTTCTTTCCTTCAAGAACACAATTGTCTGCGCATAAAGCCTCATTCCGCGCTCATTGTCTAAAAGCGACGCATTGTCGGACAAGGCAACCTCCGACTTTGACGGAAGTATCTCCATATTGTCCGCCGTCGCAACCCCGTTTTCGTTCGACAGCCTTATGTGCCCGCTCCCTTTTATGTACGCCACTTGCGGCTTGCCGCCGTCCTTTGAGGACGATTCCGCCGCGAGGTTGTCGCATGAAGCTTTGAAAGAGTCCGCCTCAACGTCAACATTTCCGGAAAAGTCAAAAAAGTTCTTTTCGCCCTCCGTGCGCATTTTTATAGAGTCGGCGGAAATTGTTATCTTTTCCCTTTTCCCGTCATCGCCCGTATTGAAAATCACGGCCGTTGCGCGGATTCCGCCTGCCGATTCCGCAGCAAGTGTCTTTTTGTTTTTATCGAGCGCTATCGAGCTGCCTGATATTTCCGCGCTGCTTGGAATGTCTTTTATATGGGGGCTGCCGCTCAAAAAGGCGGTAGATGCTCCGGGGTCTATCCTCGCCTCTTCTGCGCGGATATCCTTGTTTTCGTAGAGCATTTTAACATTTCCGGAAGCAAATATTTCGTCGAGGCCGGTTTCGGATTTTTTTTCTTTCGGGGCGTTTACGCGCAGCCGGTCGCATTCGAGCTTCATTTGCGAGTTTACAAGCTCAACGCCTTTGCGGACCTCAAACACATTGCTCTCCGACCCGTTTAGCATCGAGCCGTATTCACCGGTAATCAAAGTCGCGTAATCCTTCGCGGCAGCGCCTTCCTTGCCGATGGGCTTTGCCCCGTCGCCCGACGGCGTTATGTTGACTTTTATCCCGTTAAAAACCTCGACAAATTTTTTCGCCGAATCCCACGTCCATTTCTTCCCGCCTATTTTAAATTCGGGGGCAACCACAAATATATCGGTGTCGCCGGATACGAATTTTTTTACGGGGTTTACATTAGCCTCTGGGCTGGTTATGGTCGCTTTTAACTTTCCGTCCTTCTCCTCGAAGAGCATCAGTTTTAGGCCTTCAACGTCTATTCGGGTGTCGCTTTTATAAGTGGCGGAGTTCCCGAATAAATCCCACTGTTTGGCGCCCGTATTCTCGTCGAAATTTGGCAATTCAAAATTTTTAACGGTTCCGGGCAACATAGTCGTCATTCTTTGAGCATGCGACTGCTGCGCGGAAAACGCGGCCGATGCAACAGCCGCGAACAGTAGCGCCTTTATAGTGCCAAACGCCATATTATAGAGTCTCAAACATTCTTGAAATCATTGCGGAAACGCCCTTTTCAACCTCCGCAGCATCTTTTGCCAACATGTACGCGGGCGTTGAATAGACGTTTTTGGACTTGTCCTCCACGAACGAGTCCACCGCGCACGGAATATGCTTAGCTCCCGCGGCCTCAATGGCGGACGCCGTCTGTTTGTCGTTGCCGATAGTAAGCATAACTCCGTCACCGATAGCCTTTGCGCCTATCACGGGAGAAATACACATAAACGCTATTTTTCCCCCTTTACCCATCATTTCAGAAATTGCTTTTTCCACCGACGGCTCAATCGTGCAATCTGCGCCGTCGTACGCGAATGTGCAAAGGTTTTTGGCCGCTCCGAAGCCCCCCGGGAAGAGCAGCATATCGAATTTGCCCGCGTCAAAGCGCGAAAGTGGCTCTATCTTTCCCCTCGCAATTCTCGCCGATTCGGAAAGCACGTTGCGCGGACCCTCGGAATCCGATCCGTCAAGATGGTTTATGCAGTCGCTTTGGCGAATATCCGGGGCAAAAAACGACACCTCTGCGCCGCCCTTTAAAAGGCAGAGAAGCGTTATCACAGCCTCGTGTATTTCAGTGCCGTCGAATACGCCGCATCCGGACAATACCACTGCGGCCTTGGGTTTTTTTTGAGCGCCAGTATTCATAATTTTTTATTATCTGTTGCGATTTTAATGCTTATATTTCGACAGTCAAGCCGTCGTAGGCTATATGACAATTTTTGGGTAGAGAACGTTCGATTTTGCTATAGTCAATGTGGGAGGTAGTATGTGTAAAAAACGCGAGCTTTGGCGAGAGCTTTTCCACGACCGCCAGCGCCTCGTCGAGAGTCATGTGCGAAGGGTGCGGTTTTAGCCTAAGGCAATCCACAGCCAAAATGTCCGCGCCCGCGGCGAGCTCCTCCGCGCGCGGAGTGAGCGATTTGCAGTCGGTATAGTAGGCGAAACGCTTTCCGCCGCATTCAAAAACCAAACCGAGCGTCTTTATACTCCCGTGGGGAAGCTCCGTCGAACTGATTTTAAGCCCGCCGCCCATATCGAGAATATCCGGCATTTCTTTTAGGCGAAAGCAAGGATAGCCGCGCTCGGTAGGCTTCTGGCCAAGCGCGTACGGAAACATTGCCCGCACGCGGGAAAGCCCGTATTCATTTGAGTATACGTCTATCGCGTTCCCCTCCGCCTTGTCGCAGAACCGCCGAAGATCGTCCATGCCGGCGATGTGGTCCGCATGCCCGTGCGTGAGAATAAAAGCGTCGGCGCGAGATATCGAATTTTTAAGGCACTGCAACCTAAACTCCGGCGCGGCGTCGACCTGTATCTCCTTGCCGGTAGCATAAACATGTATGCTTGAACGAGTCCGCCAGTTTTTGGGATTTGAGAGATCTATGCCGCTCGAATCATACCCTATTACGGGAACTCCTTGGGAAGTCCCCGTGCCCATAAAAACTATTTTCATTTCTGTTAAAGCCTAAAATTCCGCCTTTCCGGAGGATATTTTTTTGTCGCCCCTTGCG
Source organism: uncultured Opitutales bacterium (assembly GCA_900545705.1). Lineage (GTDB taxonomy): Bacteria > Verrucomicrobiota > Verrucomicrobiia > Opitutales > Intestinicryptomonadaceae > Merdousia. The sequence continues at coordinate 53,746 of URAK01000013.1, forward strand.
CCAGAGAATGCGCTTATCGAGCCTTTCGCGTCGCCGTCGGCCTCCACAACCGCTAGAAGTTTCCCGGAAAACGCCCTCATGTAATTTGCCGAGAATGGCGTGAGGTCTGTCGGGTCGCCGTTGCAGAGGGCGCGCAGGCGGACATTGCCGTCGGTCGAGAAATATATTATATTGTCGGCGCGCGGGCACAAATTGCCGTCCTTGTCGACTACGCTCACCTCTACAAAGCAGAGTTCTTCGCCGCCAAATTTTTTTCTGTCGGCTTTTAGGACTATCCGCGCGGGCTCTCCCGCGGTCTTGACAGTTTTTTCAGCCGCCTTTTTGCCGTCGGCGCCGTATGCAACCACTTTTATCTCCCCCGGCTGGTAGACGACATCTTCCCATATCAGGCGGCTTTTGCCGAACTTTCCTGACGCCTTTTTTTCGCGGACTCCCATGCTCTTGCCGTTTACGAACAGCTCAGCCTTCGGATAGTTAGTGTAGCAGTAAACGGGCGTTTTCTGACCGAGCCTATCCGGCCAAGTCCAGTGCGGAAGAACATGCAAAGTCTCCGCCTGCGGATTCCACCTCGCGCGGTACAGATAGTATCTGTCTTTCGGGAAGCCGCACAAATCGACTATCCCAAAATACGAGCTCTTTGCGATAAAATCGCCGTCGTACGGGAAAGGCTCCCCGAGATAGTCGAAGCCCGTCCAGACGAACTCGCCGAGTACAAACGGGTTTTCGTCCTGCCCCTTCCATTCGTCCTCAGGCACTTGCGACCACGGCGCGCAGCACAGGTCGTAGGAGCTGACCTGGTAGTCGTACGACCACGGCTGTTTGCTCTCTTTCGTCGGAAAATGGTATACCCCGCGGCTGCTGACAGTCGACGCAGTCTCGCTTCCGTAAATTACGGCCGAAGGTTTTTTGTCGTAGCATTCTTTGTAGTAGAAGGGCTTGTAGTTGAAGCCGACGAGGTCGAGCTCATCGACGAAACCGTATTCAACCGCCTGCTTGTTGCGGTCGCAGCCAGCAGTCACCGGGCGGGTGGGATCCATCGCGCGCGCCATCTCAGCGAGGAATTTGGCAGTCTTTCTGCCTTCGGGAACGGTTTGCTCCGGAACTTCGTTGCCTATGCTCCACATAACAACGCACGGGTGGTTGCGGTCGCGGCGTATCATTGCCTCCAAATCTTTTTTAGCCCACTTGTCGAAAAGCTTGTTGTATCCATTTTCGCACTTTGGCATTTTCCATTCGTCGAAAGCTTCTACTTGAACGAGCATGCCAAGCTCGTCGCATATGTCCAGCAAGGCGGGCGACGGCGGATTGTGCGAAGTGCGTATGGCATTTGCGCCCATTTCCTTCAGTATCTCGACCTGCCTGCGCGCCGCCGAGACATTGAAAGCCGCGCCAATCGGGCCCAAGTCGTGGTGCATGCAAACTCCCTTAAATATGGTCTTTTTGCCGTTTAATTTGAATCCGCCGTCGCGGTCGTAGGATATGGAGCGCACGCCAAACCTGCTAAAATATTCGTCTACCGGTTTGCCGTCGGCGAGAATCTGGGTTTTTGCAGTATAGAGCTTTGGGGATTCTATATCCCAGAGGGACGGATTTTCTATTTCAAACTCTTGAACCGCCTTCCCCGAGCCGTTTTCAATGGCGATATCGGCTAATTTTTGCGCAACCTGCTTCCCGTCGGGAGATATGATTGACGTTTTTACGGATATTTTCTTCCCCGCGCCGGAATGGTCGGCAACGGAAGTCTCAATGCGGCATACAGCGGAATCCGCCGAAACCTTCGGGGTTGTTATATACGTTCCCCAGTTTTCCACATGAATCTGCGGCTTTACTGCAAGCCTGACGTCGCGGAAAAGCCCCGCGCCGGCATACCATCTCGAAGCAGAAGGCAGATTTTCGAGTCTCACTGCGAGCGTATTGGGAGTCCCGAACCTGAAATGCTTAGTCAAGTCGAGCTCGAAAGAGGCGTAGCCATACGGCCACTCGCCAACATATTCGCCGTTTAGCCAAACTTTCGCGCGGCTCATTGCGCCGTCGAACTGTATATAAACTCTTTTGCCTTCGTCGGACTTCGGGAGCTCGAGCGTTTTGCGATACCAGCCCACGCCTTCAAATGGGAGCGCGCCCGTGCGGCCCGTGCGCGTTCTTGCGCGCGTTTCGCCGTCTTGGACAACCTGTGTGAACTGCTTGTCGTAGTTCATATTGAAGTTTTGCCCTATGGCCCAATCGTGGGGGACTTTTACGGTTTCCCAAGTTGACGCGTCAGTCGAAGGGATTTCCGCGTTTTTTGCTTCTCCGCGGTGGAAGAGCCAGCCGTCGTCGAGTTTTACGTCGGACTGCCTGTAAGCAAATAGCGATGGGATTGTTGCGGCGCAAAGTATAGCTGCAATGGTCTTTTTCATAAGGCTGTAATATTGCGGTTGAATAATTTGTTTTAATTACATTTTAAGAGGGGGCGCTTTACAAGCCTTTTTGTGTACACCCGTAAAAGGATTACAACTCTGCAGCAAAGCGTTAGCGCGGGAAAACCTGCTCGCCATTAAATATTGCGTAATTTTATGGATAAGCACAACCTTTCAAAAGTTGAGATTGGTTCATTCTACAAGCAACTCGCAATCATATATGAATAACAGTCCTCAGAAACAGTAAAATGCTGTGTATTGAAACAAAAAAATAAAATCACCGCTCCTTTGTGTTTTATACAATTTACGCACATCAGCGCAAAATAAAAAAATATCAATCCCATAAAAATGTAAAGTGCATAGGGAAGCACTACACTCTCCATATAAAGTCTATGTTCCCAAACTTCTGGTATTTACTATACTTACTGGCAAAAAAATCCTTATCCATTTTAGTGTTCGATGTGCCGCGTTTATTATATTTACCGACAAATAATCTTCACAACATTTGCGCCCAATCTTCAATTTTACGCTTGTTCCAATGAACTTTCCGTGCCCGAAAATAATACAAATTCCCATTGGGGCACAAAAACGTTCTACGTCAAAGATTGTGGAATGGTGGAAAAAAAAGAGGGCAAAGAGAACGA
>URAK01000014.1 GCA_900545705.1 uncultured Opitutales bacterium
CGTTCTCTTTGCCCTCTTTTTTTTCCACCATTCCACAATCTTTGACGTAGAACGATAAATTTTCAGCATAGAATATAAAACATTTTCTCTCATTTGAATAGTAACCAAAAGCATCTAATATACTTGGAATATCTGGATTCAAAACTCTCTGAATATTAGCTAGTGACATCGATTCTTGCGGTGAAAATTTATGTAGACCATATTTATTTGAGTATTCTATTAGGTTATTAGGGTAAATTCTCAGCAGGGTCATTACATCTTTAAAATATGATTTATTTAATTGCATTCTCAGAAGGTATTTTCCATCAGAGTTTACTTTATATTCATCTATTTTTTCCAGATAAGAAAATCTATTAAACTGACATCTAACATTGCCTATTTTTAGGAAATTCATATCTTCTGGCTTGTTATTATTTCCCACAAAAGCTTTCTCATACGTTGTTTTTACAGTATAACTACATGAAAAGTAACTTTGATAAAACATTTTTTGAGCTATTGCCCCAATCTTTTCGATAGGCTCTGTTGCACATGTTATCTGCATTATAAATAGATATAAACATATAAATATATTTGTCTTTAACATATATTATTCCTTTCCGCCTGACTCTTTTTTATATATTTAGAATTAGATTCATGGAGATGCCTGCCTCACAGCATTTGAGCAATTTATGTGAAAATCAAATTAACTTTATTGTTATTTAATAAAATGTTAGATTGGTAGATGTCAATAGAATTATAACTACCATTAGCCAATCAATAACTTTCAATTGGGAAACTCATAATTTTTTGGGCTTTGAGTAAAACTTGGGGAAAATGAATTTTTCGCTGCAGCGGCATAGTTGAATGCATGACCAACAAAAGCAGAAGCTTGGGAAGTCCTAATGATTATTCTATTCATACAAGTTTTAGTAAATTCCACGCCTAATAAGAGCGTAAGTAATTATTTTTTTTAATCTTTACAATCTCAAAGTATAAACCTATAAATTATTTAATAACTTTTGTACTGTATTTTTGAACTTATGATCTATGCTATCATTATAAAAAATATAGAAAGTAATTATTATGAATAAAATATTTATTAGCACGCTATCTTTATATTGCTTATCAATATATTCCCTATCTGGAAAGGAGTTTAATGTAGACGAATATTTTCCCGGTTTGCCAACTACAATTTCATTTGACTATGTAGAAAATACACGCACCAATTTTAACGGAAAAGCTAATGAGCCTGTAAAACTTAACGGCAGCCTTTCATATAATTTTGTAAATGGCGCATATAATTTGAAAACTATTCAAGAGATTGATTCTCAGAAACGCAAAGATATAAGAGAGGTTTTTTGGGACGGCAAGGTTGTCAAGCACAATAATAACCTATATATTTCCGACAAATGCGTTTTAGCTGAAGGTGGATTTACAAATCAAATACTCACGTATGGGCAATTTCCCAACCCTTTGGAATTTATATATACAACGAATTTACCCCAAAAGCCTTTATTATATTCGGAAATACTAAGAGAAGCATTATCCCAAAAAATCCCTATGAACTTAAAAAAAGAAGGCGATACCCTGACATTGGAATTTGAGAAGAGGCAAAATACGATTTTTACATTCAAGTTTGATAAGAAAAATAAAATCCTAAGTCTAATAAAAACCTCTGTACACGACATTGACGGCAACATAGAGTATTCAAGGGTAATTAAAGTAAGCGATTATGTAACTAAATCGGGATATAGGTTACCAACCAAAATAGAAGTTAATATAAAATCAAGCGGTAGGGTTAATGTTAATAACGTTATAAAAATCGATATTGTACCCGACTCCATAAAATTTAACAATCCAATTATCGACACAATCGCTTTCGTTCCAGGAACAATTGTGCGCGACACAATAAATAACAAGACGTATAAGACAACAAAAACAAGTACCCAAGATACAAAAGAAGAACTTATTAAAAATATGCTGGAAGAGAATTTAGATAATAAATAGGATATGCCTTATAAATTTCGAGGTCTAATCTAAAAGTTAAAAAATATAATCGTCGTATGCACTGATTCAAAAAGATGAAAATAAATTTTCATTTTTTCTCCCCATAGATTTGTTTACTATAATACAAATATTAATTATATTTACATATTATGCTTATAAGTTACGATCTGCAGAGCTGTTACGGCTATTATATAAATTTTTAAGATACTCTTCTAACATTACCAGTATATCTTTTTTTAAGCAAAATTTCTGATTTTCTTTATCCCAATAGAATCCAATCTCTAATAGTGAATTTCTGCCATTGCCTTTGTATATGTAGAAATCTGGAGAAAATGCTTTAAGAAATGGATTATACGATAATTCTATTAACAAACTGTCTTTATCTACATAAATAAGTTTTACAAATACTACTATATTTAGCCCAGAAACACATTTAGGCTTCCCGAACATTCCCACGAAGAATGTGATATAGAAATTATTTTCTCCTTAATTTCTTTTTCTAAGAACAATGTTTTATTTATCCTTATAAGTTCGCACAATGGCGAGTATATCATTTTAGGTGGATTTCTTTCTTGTTTATATATAAACCTCTCTAATAAATTTTTTTGCAACTCTGAGGAAATATCATTTAACCCAAATATTTTTTTCTCGTCCTCAAAGGTAATAGGTGTGTCTGAGGTAATCTTATTTATAAAATATTCTGCAAGTTGCAAAATATTTTGTTCTTCCATTGCCCTTAAAGAACTAATTGTTTTAAAATTTTTTAGCAAGACTGGATTTTGAGTGGTTTTAATCTCATTAATTTCCGATACGATTTCTTTTATTTTTTTACTCGGAAAGAAATATCTGGTTAGAGTATTTTTTATATTCAGATCCTTATCTACAATATATAAGCAAATGGCCGAATTATCAGTTGATAGATTTATTGCGGGAGCTTTCTCATTCTCAAAATCGTTACGTTTAAAATCATCAATTTTGACAAGCAAATCGTCAGTAACCTTATATAACTTTGGTGGATTTAAATCTCTCTCCTTTGAATATGGAGATAACTCAAAGATATATATTTTTTTGCTTGTTATCATAAAAGCTGTTTCTTTTGCGACAACGCCTTCATTAAACACGCCCAATAAAAGTACATCTTTTATATTATTTTCTTTTACTGTATTTAATAATATATCATTTACGACATAATTAAGGCGTTGTTTAACAGGTGCTGAAACGTCAAATTTTGCTTCTTTATCTTCTGATATTGTTAGACTTTCACTGTCCGCGTGTAGAAATATAGAAAATATTAAGTTCAATAATAGATATAAAAAACATTTCTTTGCGTATTTCATATTTTTATCAATGCTTGCATGCCTAACGATATAATTCAATTTACTACTTTTTTGCCAAAGTATTTGTTCTTATATTGCCGTTTTTTAATTATATATTCCTTATTTTGCTTAAACAGATTTTCCCACTTGGCTATCAAACCTAACCTCTCTTCTTTATCCAAGTCCCCATTTTCCACATACTGTATTGTATATCCCGGATTATTACCTATGACTCTTTCAAGAGCATCTATAAAAATTATATCCGCATCAAACGTGGAAGTTCTGCTACGTAAAGCTTTAAAAAGGACCGGTACGTACTCCAACGGTATTCTATCAGAATCAAGATTCGCAATAACGCCCTCTAATCGAGATATTTTCCAGCCATAGGTCAAATCAGGCCATTGAGGATCATCGAGCAATTTATTCAACGCTAAAAATGCAAATTGTGTTTTCTCTTCTTCGGATAATTTCACATTCGGATGGTAATCATCAAGTCTTTTAAGCGTATCAGTTGATTTGCAAAAATTAGAAACAATCTCATTCATTTCGATACCACTTATACCAAAAGACAAGAATGGCATCAAAAAGAATAAAATGTAGATAAAGTATTTCATATTTAATTTTCCCAGAGGTAAATGCTTAAGAAGTTTTTTATCGGATTGCCATAATTATCAAGATGGAAGTGTCCCATTAGTAGAAACATATTCAAAGATGCTATTATCTTTCCCATAAGGCACAAATACTTTTCCCATCTCTAAATGTGAGTTAAATATCCGATTTGAGTTTCTCTATAAAATTTGAGGAAAGTTCAATGGACTCAGAATAATTATTCCCCTGCGCAAGCATTGGAACGGAAAAGATTGTAAATATCGTCAATATGTAAAGTATTCGCATTTTTTACCTTACCTTTAAATTAGTTACTACATTTTCCATCATTTACATTTGTAGCACAATTAATATTTTTTAATTCTCCGCCAAGATCGGCGATGAGATCATTGAAACCTTAGGAAACCCTGTTGTTTTAAAGTTAGCCAAGTTAGAAAAAATTTTATGTTTTATTTCTTGTACTATTAGAAAAACGACAAACTCTATCTAAATATGTAAGGATATAATCAATTTATACCCCAGAGTCCCTTACTACCAAATGAGCTGTATCCACTAACTATGTCAGACAATACTAATAGCCTCATTTGGTTATTTCTTATTTGGTTCAAATTGAATCATAAAATATTATAATCTATATTATCTAATTCTTCAATAATCTTACGAAAGTTTTCTCCTTGTTTTATATAAGAGCTAATTTCTTTATTGTTATTATAATTATAAAAAGACGACAAGATTTTTAGATTGTAGAATATAGAACAATATAATCTTTTCCCGTCATATACGGTTAAAAATGTAAATATGGCAGGTGATGATAGTAAGGAAGATTTTCTTCCTGAAATTATATATCCATCAAATAGTCAATTTGATATAGTTGCTAATTTTGCAATTTCTATAATATGATTGAATTCTATTTTAGGCTTATGTAGGTTTTTAATTAGAATATTGTTCAATGAAACATTATTTCCTTGTTGCGTAATTAAATAACTTTTTCTGAAAAATGTATTATCTGAAACGATTTCTATTAATACAAATGGAAAACTATTATCAATAAGATCATTTAAAGTATTTTCATATTGATATGACATTTTAGTCTCCAAGTATCTTATAACTGACAAAAGCCTAGATTCATGTATAAATATTTTAGAAGTATCTTTCTGAATTTTATAATAACAATGAAATCTATTTAGGTCTGATGCAAATAGCAAGTTACATGCCATGCAGATTATAAAGAATATTATTTTCATAATTATTCTACCAAAGCTCTATCTACCAGAATATTGCTTCCGTTTTTTCCATTTGCACTTACTTTACCATAAATAGCTTATGAAATTTTATTTATTATACCCACAACACTGTATCAATTGCAACATAAAAAAACTCCAATCTTAAGGGATAGGGATACAACGCATAAGTAGGACAGCCATAAGCGCTAGTTTATGCCGTCAGGGTATCCAGTGGGGGTCGAAGGAGCGCCAGAAGCGTAGTAATTGCGGTATGAAAATAGGTGTATCACTTAGTTTTATTATATAATTAAGAAATATATATACTATAAGAATTCTTCCAATATTTAATTTCTTTATTGTAGTATTAGAAATTATAGCATTAAGGGCCGTCTCTTCTTCGGGATATTTCTTGAGATTCTACTATGTTATCTTTAAAATGTAAAATATAAGAAAATATTTTACCATTTGACTTATAAAAATCTATTTCCCATTTATCTAACTTCAGAAGTTCTGAGCAATTTCGCATATCTGCGATTTTAGAAAATTCTCTATAATTTGAGTTAAAATATATTAGTACTTTTTTATCTTTATTAAATAATGTTTTTGTTACATCTGTACGAGTCATTCCAATATAGTTATTTTTTAAAGGATGCGTTATTGGAAAGTAATAATTTAACGGCACCATGAAACCTAATATAATTACTATTAGAATTATGATGTATCTCCATTTTATTCTATATATTTTCAAATCCATAGTAGATTGATAGCCAATATATACCCGATATAATAATCTCTAATATACTTTTCTCCTAATATTGTTGCATCTTAATATAATTTCCACGCACTTTCTATAAAAAATAAATTATTTTTTAGCGGATTAAAAAATTGTTATTTATAAAATTCATTCGTGTGACCTTAATATTTTCTGAAGTTTATTTTTTGTTATAAGTTGCAAAGGTGTATTATCATAAACATCTACTATAAAATATTTGTTTCCGTTAATATCAGATTCACATTCCCCATAAATAATATTACCTTCAAATGAAGGATTGGCTATCTGAATACTTTTACCGGAAAGGTTGTCTATTAAAAAACCACGCACTGAATTTGTCATGAATAATTCGTATCTGTCATTTATTTTTTGAGTACACCCCGAACCATATAACCCGTCAAAGGTATTTCTAATATAGATGATGCAAATACAAATTAACGAAATTACTAATAATGGAATAACCCTCATATAATTATGAAATTTTGTATATCTAAAATATTTCATAAAATACTATTTACGTTCCATATAAGCTATGAATAGTTTAATATTTATATAATTAAAATCAAGCTAAATAAATATCCGTAAATTTCTAAACTAAAAAATATTTAAAGTATAACAGTATGGCAAAATATAGACTTGCATGTCAGCTATACGCCTACTTGCGCATCTATGTAATACCATAAAATGATATTATCCAGTGAAATTAGTATTTATTTCATCCTCATCCAGACACTATATCTGAGGAGCGCCAGCGGGCGGTGGAGGCGTCATAATTGCGATATGAAAATACATACGTTTGCAAGTCTTCGTCGTAGAGTTTGCCGGTAACGCGCGCGGAAAGGTCTTTTTGTATATTTCTTTCGCCAAATATCGTTGTGTCTTGATAGTCTTTATTGTAGCTTTTATCGATAATTCTTGTAGTGCCTTTACGAAGGTGGGAATAGCCGATTTGCGAATAGCAACGGCGTAAGGGGTTTGCCCCTTCAATGGAAGCGGCACTGCCGCCATTTCTGTCGCTACTCCATAGAGTGGTTCCCAAAAAGTCGTGCTCATGGTAGCGAACGCCTTCGTCGGTTTTGCTTAATATCGGTACCCCGCCGGATATATGAGGCTTATTCACATATATGTCGCTTCCACGGCGGACAAGCGCCAATCCGTCCCATACCCACACTTCCGTGCTACCGTCGTGAAAAGTCTTTTGCGCCAACATACCAAAGCCATCGTACGCAAATTTCGTTGTCTTACCTTTGCGGTTTACCTCTATAACCTTGTCCAAATATCCGTATTTATATTCTACGTCTATTTCACCGTTAAACTTCTCCGTTACAAGGCGCTCTGCCATGTCGTAAAAGTATTCGCGCTTTTCTTCGGGTGATTCCATCTCCATTAACTGGTTAACGGTATGTTATGTATACTTATATATTCTATTGCCTATGCGCTTTTCAAGTATATTTCCTTGTTTATCGTAAGCGTAACATTCATTCTTTTCAGGGCTTGCAGCATATTCTACGCTATCAACTTGCCGGATTTATCGTAGCTGTAATACTATGAATTGTTCTACCTCGCTGCCGGGCACGCACACCGCAAATAGATTTAATAATATTACATTCTGTAGCGATGTTTTCATAATGTATCGCTACCAATAAACTTCTTTTAATCCATATCTGATTTCAAGTATGTTTATTGAATCTGATATAAATCCGTTTTTGAGAGAATATGAATTTAACGCATTTGCATATTCTTTTGAACTAGAATATCTATATAATTGATGTGTAGCTGTATTTAGTATAAAATATCTCGATTCCCCTTCTTTTTTGGGGTGAAAACAGCCATAAACAAATTGATTTTGTACATAAAAATCTAATATATTTTTTACACTTTCATTTCTATTAGGAGATATTATAGAGGAAATGTCGGAATCGTCTCCAAAATCAAAATATTTTCCCTCCAATATATATCCGTTAGGTAGCGGAATTCTTATTTTGGCAAAATAAGCAAATCCAGTAAGTAATATAAAAAATAATACAACATATTTCATTGCATTAATTACTTTTCCAATATGCCGGAATAAAACCATGAATAATTTCCTTGTATTTTAAACGGGGTTCCTCCTAAATTTGCTACGGTAGCAAGCCAATCTGCTACTTGTTCTGAAGTTGAACTACCATACATAATTTCTATAACAGGAAAAGGATCTGTAAAAGTATCCGAGAATTTGATCGTCGCCTTCCATGAATAGGAATAGATTGTTTTCCCATCATCAAATGTTTCTCCTGCAGTTAAAGTTCCGTCAAAATTTCCACTCATTGTTGCATCACCAATAGAAAAACATACATCTCTAAATCTGTATGAATTATTAAAAGACTTTGAAAGCTCTCCTATTCTTGGAGCTTGTTTTACAGCTTCTTGGTTTATCTGATCAGCAAAACGAGATTGAATTCCCTGATTTATTGCGGAATTTTCTATAACACTTGATAATCCGATCTCAGAAAGGGAAACAGATTTCCCTTTCCCAAAATAAAAATGGTACACAAAGTCTAAATTTCTCCATGTAGTTCCTAAAATAACTAGACCTAACGTAGGGACCCCCACATAGAAATACTGGTTCATACCATCAGGGTATCCAGCGGGGTCGGAGGAGCGCCAGCGGGCGGTGGAGGCGTCGTAATTGCGGTATGGAAATACATACGCCTGCAAGTCTTCGTCGTAGGGCTTGCCGGTAAAGCGTGCGGAACGGTCTTTTGGAATGCTCCCTTCGCCAAATACCGCTGTGCCATGGTAGCATTTATTGTACATTTATTTAGAGAGTATATATGTTTTCATTAAATTTAAAAATCCTTCAGAGATTTTGTTAGGCCTATCTGCATTTGCGAGTTTCAAGTAAACAAACAGCGGAATATCATTCACGGAAATATTTTCTAAAAAATATCCGTGTTTAACTGAATATAATAAAGAAATCTGAGTTGATTTATTTAGATTGGGCCTTATCAAAATTGAAACGATTTCTTCCCCGAAATATGTAATTGTATTGCTTTCATTTACGTAATACTTATTTTCTACGGAAAAGAGAGGCTTAGAATCTTCATCTATAAAAATATTTCTGTATATTCGCAATATTTCTCCGAAAAACGACAATGACGGAAGATCTTTTTTTATAACAACCTCAGCTGGGCCGTCTTTACTCTCGGTTTTTATATCAACTAGGCCGTTCATACAGTAAAAAGATAGCGTGTGCCCATAAAAATTTCCGGTATCTCCAAAGAACTTTTTCCCTTCTTCTCTTAAAAAGGGCGTATTGGCAGATAATTTTTCAATTAGTTCTATTGCAAGATTAAGAGCCTTAGTTTCGTTTTGATTTAGTTTTGGTATCGGTGCCGCATTCTCAGACGAATAACACGCAAGTACAAAATATACAAATGAAAGTATAACAAATAACGTTTTTTTCATGCAATCACCTTTCACTACCAGAACTATTACCCAATCTATAATTAAATTCTCTATGAATTTTTTATTCTTTGGTGCGTTTTCTATCCCTAAGTCGCACTCCTACTACATATAAATAAGCGTTGAACCCCTCCTAAAACCACTGATTAACTTTAAAGCTTTTTGTAGTTTATTTATCAGTTAGTGTTTATCAATCTTTTTCTTATGGATAAGTGCTAAGTATGGCTCATTGTAAGTGTTATCGTTACTTTTAGTAATTTCAAAATGCCTAACATGTGAACCCATCTTTTACTTCAGTTGGAAGATTATAGACTGTATCCGCAGTAATCTCAAATTCTTCAGATACCAATTCGATTGCAGTATCAAGTTTTAATTTTACGTTTTCATTCATTCCTATAAACCCGAAAACAAAAGGCGGATTTATAATACTTATGCCAAGGTCTATTTTCTTGCCTCTTGTTAGTTTGTAAAAGAAACCCACATTAATATCCGGCTTAGGTATAGTCTTTGACATCATAGCTATGACCAATATAGGGTTACCTTCATCTAAAAGCCCCTTATACAAGCCGGTTGAGAAAAAATCGTTTATCGATTTTTCAGATATTCCAAACTTTTCCAATTTAACGGCATCTTCTACATTATTGCCGCTTGCGCCGCACACTGAAAAAATCATGCATAAATATGCAATAAATCCAATTATAATTTTTCGCAAGCACTTCATGGTAGTTTCCATTTTATAGTTAATTGCTAACAAATAATTGAAAACTAATCAATATATTTTTTACATGTAGAAATCGTATTAGTATAATATTATATCGTTTTTAATAACTAAAAAATTACATCTGCAAACTAAAAGAAGTACAAAATTTTTATCACTTAACATAACGAAGACTTTGCCAAATTCTTCTATATTTTCTATTGGGATATTATTTGTTTGCTTGCTTATATAACCCTCCATTGAAAGGAAATTTGTCGCTTTAATATGGGCTGGCTTTCGATATTAGTTTGTTTACTTGCTTTATAAGATTTTTTTTACTTTCCCATTATATATTACCACTAATTGGCAACTTTCTTCCCGTAATATTTTCTTTTATAATATCGCTTTTTTAGTATATTTTCCTTATTAAGTTCAAAAATTTCTTCCCATTGCTTTATAAGAGCCAATCTTTCCGTATCATTGAAATTATTTTCCGCAAGATATTGCATCGTATAACCGGGGTTATTCCCAACAATGCGATCAAGTAAATCTATTATTATTACGTCTCCCGTTAACATCACTGAACCTATTCTCAATGCTCTAAATAGGGTAGGTACACATTTTAATGGAATTTTATCGGAATCTACACTATCCAAAAATACATGTATTTTTGACATTTTAAATTGATAGCCTAAACTCAACTTTTGAGGGTTATCCAACAGCCTGTCAAGCGAAGTTATCGCGAACTCAATTTCCTGTTCTGGACTAAGTTTTATATGTTTATGATATGCCTCCAAGGTATCGTATTTATCTGTAGTTTTACAGAAATTTGCAACAAGCATGTCTATGTCATTATTCTCTTTTGCAAAAGAAATATAAAAAAATATAAATATTATTAATAAAATTCTCATTTCCGCGTTGTTAGATATATTAATATATCCCATTCAACTTTATCAATTACTTACTATATGCCACATATGCAATTAACAAACACAATAAGCGCCATAAAAGCAAAAAAAGTTGCAACTATGATAATGCATAGTGCAACTTATTATGGATTTTAGCTTTCGCTAACTACTGTTTTAAATAATCGCTTTCTTTTTTATGGGCAATTTGCGCTTCATGCGGCGGTCCCGCTATTTGGATTAAACCCAAAAAGTTTAAACGCCGCGGGAGTTACTATCACGCTCAATATCGTAGATGACACCAACCCTCCAACTATCATCACCGACACCGGATACAGCAGCTCCTTGCCGGGGCTTTCGGGGTTGAACATCAACGGCAGAAGCGCAAATGCCGCCGTAAGCGCCGTCATTAGAATCGGATTTATTCTTTCAACAGTTCCGCGCTCTATCATATTATCGCCGAAATTTTCGCCCTCAAACTCCATCAAGTGCATATAATGCGATACCATCATTATCGTATTGCGCGCGGCAATCCCCGACAGGGCTATCATGCCTATTAGCGAAGCTACCGACATTGTCCCTATAAAGTACCACGTCGCAAAAATCCCGCCCGCGAAGGCTGTCGGGATACCAAGCATTATCTGTAGCACCAATGCGGAGCTTTTAAAGTGCGTATATAATATCGCGTATATTGCAAGCATCGCAAATATAAACAGCAAACCTATGCGCCTTCCCGCGTCTATGCGGTTCTGGAACTGGCCCTCTATATTCGCGTAATATCCGTGCGGAAGGTCCAAGTATTCGTCTATTATCTTTCTTATTTCCCCGGCCAAGCGCACGGAATCTCCGTCGCTCGTATTTAAGCCAACTACCACCCTGCGTTTTAGCCCTTCCCTATTTATGTGGTTTGCGCCGGTGGAATCCTCCACCCTCGCAAAGGACGATAAAGGATATTTCTCTCCGGATATATTTTCTATCAAAAGCCCCTCTATATTCTTTTTCGACGCGATAAAATCTTCGTCCATTCTCAAAAATACATCGAAAACAGCTTCGCCGTCGACAACCTGCGCGAGGACTTCGCCTCCGAGAACTTTTTGGAGGATATCGTTTATCTCGCCTACCCGCACACCGTAGAGCCGCGCCTTTTGCCTATCGACTTCGATTTTTATCTGCGACGTCTGCGCCTGCCTTTCGACGCTCACGTCCCGCGCGCCGGCAAGCCCGCCAATTTTATCTGCGAGCTCCGAGGCCTTGCGCCTGAGCACTGAAAGGTCGTCGCCGAATATTTTCACCGCTATCTGCGACTGCGTTCCGCTGAGCATGTAATCGATTCTGTGCGCCATCGGCTGCCCTATTGAATACGTTATTCCGGCTACGCGGTCGAGCTGCTTTCGCAAGTCCTTTATTATTTCCGACTGCGGCCTTTTGGACGTATCAAATTCAATGTTAAATTTCACTATGTTTACAGGCTCGGCGTGGTCGTCCTTCTCCGCCCTTCCGATTTTCATGCCGCTCCTTTTTACTTCCGGATTTTTTGAAAGTATTTTTTGGACTATCGCACCGATTTCCTTTGAGCGGTCTATCGAACTTTCGGGGGACAGCTGCAATATCAGAAGCGAGCTTCCCTCGTTGAGCGCCGGGATAAAGTCCCTGCCCATTATCGGGAAAAATGCGAACGCGCATGCAGAAACCGCCACCGCGAGCGCGAGTGCCGCATGAGGGAACTTTATTGAGGGCTCTATCGCGATTTTCGATATAATGCGCTTAATAGTCCGCGATATAAGCGGCTCACGGCGCGCTTTACCTGTCTTACCAAGCATTATTGAGCATAACGCGGGCACCACCGTAAGCGCCACGAGAAACGATGCCGCCATCGAAACTATCACGGCCTCCGCTAGCGGCCTAAACATTTTCCCCTCTATGCCCCCGAGGCCGAATGTCGGGATAAAAACTATCATAATCAAAACAGTCGCGTAAAATATCGACGCCCTGATTTCCACGCACGCGTCCAATATTATTTTTAGCGAGAGCTTCTTTTTCGACGGGTCACCATTTTCTCTCAGCCTTCTGTACACGTTTTCCACATCCACTATGGCGTCGTCAACCAGCATGCCTATCGCCACTGCAAGCCCGCCGAGAGTCATCGTATTTATGGACGATCCTGTAAGTTTAAAATATATTATCGAGATTGCGAGCGACAGCGGTATTGCGGTTATCGTTATGAAAGTAGTGCGGACGTTGAATAGGAATATAAACAAAATCACAAACACCATTATTGCGCCGTCTATAATTGCGTCTTTTACGTTGTCGACAGCCGTCTTTATGAATTGGTCCTGACGGTAAATTACGCGGATTTCCGTCTTTTCGGGAAGGCTTTTTTGTATCTCATCAACTGCGGCTTCCAGCGCCTTTGTAAGTTTTAGCGTGTCAACGCCGGGCTGTTTTGAGACTGTTATCATAATGCCCGGCTTGCCGTCTATTGCGGCGTCTCCGCGCAGCTGCGCCTTGTCTATGCGCACGTCCGCAACGTCTCCTACGAGTATGTTGCCGTCGACGCCGCTCTTGACCACCGAGTTTTTAATATCCTCAACCGACGCGCTCCTGCCGACATTGCGCACGCTCACTTCAACGCCCCCGCGGTTTATTATGCCGCCGCCTGTGTTAGACTGCGCCTTCGACACAGCCTTTTCGAGTTCTTCAAGCGTAATTCCGTAAGATGCCATTTTCGCGGAGTCGGGAACAACCCTGTACTGCTTCAGGCCTCCGCCTGTTGAAAGCACTTGCGAAACGCCAGGGATATTTGTCAGTCGGCGCGCGATTGTGTAGTCCGCCATTGTGCGCAAGTCTATCGGAGAGACTTCAGGATTGTCGGTTGAAAGCCCCAATATCATAATCTCTCCCATCACGGACGAGATCGGCGCTATGAGAGGGCGCACCCCGTCCGGCAGCGTCGAAGAAACAGATTGGAGCCTCTCCTGAATCAGCTGGCGCACCTTGTATGGATCGGTATTCCAATCGAATTCCAAGTTTATCATGCACAGCGACGGAGTGTTTGCCGCGCGCACCCGCGTGACCCCGCTTAGGCCGCTGAGAGCCGTTTCGAGGGGTACGCTTATGAGCGTCTCTATTTCTTCGGGCGCCA
Organism: uncultured Opitutales bacterium; assembly: GCA_900545705.1. Taxonomy (GTDB): domain Bacteria; phylum Verrucomicrobiota; class Verrucomicrobiia; order Opitutales; family Intestinicryptomonadaceae; genus Merdousia. Next base: position 14,092 of record URAK01000014.1, read on the forward strand.
TTCCGGGCGCCTCGGTTACGATTGTCGCTATTGTCTTGTCAAGGTCTGGAAGGATATCGACGGGCAGCTTCATTGAGCAATATACGCCGTAGCACGCCACTATCGCCGCCGTAACAATAACCAAGAACCTGTTTGCCAGCGAATAACTTATTATTGCGGAAAATATTTTCATGGCGATGCTTATTTTTTTGATTTACGCGCGTATGCCGCGGCAAAAATTACGTTTAGCAAAATAGAGCCGCCCAAAACAGCCCATAGCAGGTAACCAAAATACCCCGACTTTTCCAATCTTTCAAAAAGCGGCAACCCCGCCGCCGCGCCGCCGGTAGTATTTTCAGACGCGGCGGACGCATGCTCCGATTCGCTGTGGGCGTGGCCCTCGTGCCCGTCTTCAAGGTGGACTTCGGCGGATTCGTATGCTGCGTGTTTTGAGTGGTCGTGGTCAGTATCTTTATTGTTCACTGCACTGTTGGTCGAGTTTGCATGCCCCTCCGCAACAATATCCGCGGCGGGCATAAATTGCAGCTGGTAAACGCCGCTCGTCGCGACAGTCTCTCCCGCCTTCAAACCGTGCAGGATTTCCGCATTCAAATCGTCACTACGGCCGACTATTACCTGCCGTTTTTCAAATATCCCGTCTTCACCGCAATTTTCAACATACACAAATTTCTGACCCTCGCCGCCTATGATTGCGGTCTTGGGGACTGACACCACCGGTTTGCCTTCGCCCGCCGATATATAAACAATTCCGCGCATTCCGCTCTTGATTTCTCCGCCGGGATTTTCAATCAGGAAATATACCGGCAGCGTGCTGGTGCCGGGAGAGAGCTTTGAGCCGAATTTTACGAGCTTTGCCCGGAATATTTTATCCCCAAAAGCTTCGAGCCTGACGCGCGCACCCAATCCGAGCCTAAGTTTTCCGATATCGTTTTCAAACACGTTCGCGACTGCGTAAAGCGACGACGTATCCGCAATCCGCGCTATTTCCGCGTTTGGCTCCACCGGGCTGCCTTCAAAAGCGTTTAAAACCTCAACAATTCCACTCTGGGGCGATTTTATCACGACCGACGGCGGGGGATTGCCAGGCAACAGGCTCTCTATTTTGCAAATAGGCTGGCCTTTTTTTACGTATGAATCGGGGGTTATGTAAAGCTCCGCAATTCTTCCAGCTATGCGCGCGGAAACGGCGGAAACTTTGGAGGGAATATTTTCGATTTTGCCAATGGCGGCCACAATATCGTCGATTTTTCTCGGCTCTGCCGCCGCAGTTTTTAGGTTTATTGCCTCCATCGACATTTTGTCAACGCGGACAAAATTTGAAATCCCGGCATTCGCCGACGCGTCGGGCGCGTCGCCGTGGTCGCAATTCTCGTGCTGTGCCTCTGCCTGCAAAGCCAACGCAACACTAAACAAAATATAAATAAAAGTCTTATTTTTCATTTTTATCCTCCAACGCCAATGCGTATTTTAAAGCTATTGAATTTCTCGCCTGCTCTGCGAGAATCGAAACTCCGGTAAGTTTCATCTGCAAATGTGTCTGCCATGCGCCGAATACATCGGCTATGCCGGCGCGCGCCTCGCGCCTGGCAGTTAAGTATTCGCCGTATATTTCCCCGGAGACCTCCTCCACTTCCGCCCTATGTTTTTTTAGAATTTGCGCATATCTGTTTGCGCGAAGCCTATACAGGGAAATTTCCGCCATTATTTGATTCTCCTTTGCGGCCGAGCGCGCCTGCGCCTGCTTTCTGAGCGAGAGTTGCTCCTCAATTCCGCCGTCGTAAGATTTGAAAGGCAACGGAACCGAAAAGCTCAGCCCCAATATCTTCTCGCGCGATTTCCCGACAGGCTCGTCCACGGATTCGGACGCCTCGAAAAACACCCCCACTTCTACGTCCTCAAACCTTCCGGCTTTTAGAAGGGCGATTCTCGCGTTGGCGCTCTCTTCGGCTATCGAATACATCTGCCAATCTGGGCGAGACTCCAATGTCCGGCGCGAAAATTTTTCAGTCGGAATGGGAATTTCCGCAAGTTTCTCGGCAAGGTTTATATCGACGTCGGGGGATACGCCAATCAAGACCTTCAAGCGCGACAATGCGGCGGCAAAGTCCACTTCGTCGCGCATAATCTCGATTTGCAACTTTGAAGATTCGCTTTCAGCGCGCCTAACTTCAAGCGCGGAAACTTCCGCCTTCTCGGAAGCCGCTTTCAGTTCTTTCGCGAGCTCTTGGGTCGCCTTTAAGAGGGCGCGCCGGGCGTCTGAAACAGCCTTTTTTTCAAGGGCGTCAAGATAGGCGTTTTCAACATCGAGCGACAGCTTTCTGCAAGCGTCTTCGTATTCTAGGGAAGCAAGTTTTATGTCTATGTTGCCGACATCCCTCTCCTTGGCAAGGCGCCCGAACAGCGGAAATTTTTGCGATATCGACGCCCTTACCGAATATTCGCCCTCGTCCGAGAAGAGTACATCGTTGCCGTATTCCGCGCCGAGCACCGGGTTATCAAGCCTGCCGGACTGGCTCGCCCTGCCCCTTGCCGCGTTAATTCCTTCCTTTACAGCCTTCAAGTCCTGATTGTTGCGCAGAGCGAGCTCCACCGCGGATTTTCTGGACAACCCGAGCGCCGGCTTCTTTTGCTCGCCCGCCAAAGCGAGGAATTGCAGGCATATTGCCGCAATAATTAAAATTTTTTTCATACCATTTATAATTAGAAAGTTGACAGTTAAACCCGCGCAACTCCTGCGCGGAATTAAACGTCACTTTCTCAAATTATAAGCGGTATCGGCGTTCGCGTTCGACAAGTAAAATGCGCCCGAAAAAAGCGTTTTGTAAAATCCGTTGATATAAATCCGCGCGCCGGAGTTGAAGGTTCGAGTTGCGGAGGAACAGAGAGTGCAAAAATTGTCGGCTGTGGCAGTTTCATTCTTTCGGAAGCCAACTTTACAGAATTGCCGTCGCCAAAGAGTAAATCAAAGCAATCCGACGGCGCAGAGCAGCGGGCATCTTGCCCGATAGAATTATCGCTGTGAATATTTCCGTAAAAAGAGCAGCAATGGTTTGGAGCGGCGCTTATATGCACAATGTCTTTATGTATGCAAACAACAACTGTTCCCACTATTCCCACCAAGGAATTTAGGAAAAAGCATACAGCAACCAACATTGTGCATTTGTGCAGATTTGAGAACAAACTTTCCGTTTATTCAAGTTTTTTATTTAAGAAAAAAATAGAATCAGTTTAAAGATCGGACAATTTTATTATTTTTAAGATGCAGATTCTTTTATAAAAATTCAGCAATTTTATTTTTTATTTAAAATTTGACGATAGACATACTTATTCGCGCCGCGTGCCTTCGTAGGAATGCCTATATCCATTATGAAGGCAAAGTTATCGGTTGAAATATCCACAGCGCATGCAAGCGAAATTCCCCCAAGCGGCACAAGTCGCCTCAACTTAAGCACAGAATCCGCACTAATGCGCGTGCAAGCGAAATACCCCCTTCCACCTTTGCGTACATTGAACTGCTATGCCAATAATCCGCTTAGCGCATGCGCGCGAAATGCCCCCAGTGGCGCAAGCCGCCTCAACGAAGGCACATAATCCGCGCCTCCGTGCGCACCAAATCCCGCGCCCGCCACAATTTACATACAAATAAAACAAAGCGATAAAAGAAATTTTCCCAAATCCGCCCACCTCACCTATCCATAAAAATTTCCCTTTGACACGCCAAGGCATATCAGTATCGTTTTATCTGATTATGGCTAAAATTGATCTTGAACTCGTTAAGGTCGTACTCCAACGCTCGGAGCTCGACGCGAAAAAAATAGCTCAAATTATCGAGGACATCACTTTTGAATCAAAAGCCCAAGAGGCGGAAAAAGAAAAAGAACCTCAGGTAAAAAAACAATATGTAGTCGTCGTGAGCGACCCGTACGGGAAATTCACCGACGCCGACTACACAGGCTGGGTCGTGCAAATTCCGGAAGACGAAAACCCGGCCAGCGCCCTCGAACGCATACACTTGGGCTCGTACGACTACAACCTGACCCCCAAAGGCAGGCGTATGCCGCTAAAAACAATTGCCGAAGCATGCGAATTCGGCTCGGCGAAAATTTTTAAAGAACATAAAGTCTGGATAAAGACGAAAGAGCCCGTGTTGATAGTCCGCACAAACAATAAAATTCCCCGCGAAAGCAAACAAGAATAACCCCCATGACCCGCAGACTCACAAAATTCGGCGAACCCGTCCTAAAAAAGAAAGCCGCCGAAGTAGAAGTATTCGACGAATCCCTGAAAGAGCTCGCAAGCGACCTTGTCGACACTCTATATGAGGAGAACGGGCTCGGGCTCGCCGCGCCGCAAATCGACTCCTCAAAGCGGGTCTTTGCAATCGACATGCGAAGGAGGAGCGACGATTCCGTGCCGTGCGAATTTACAATCGACGGGAAATCGCTGCCTCTTGACATAGCAATGCCCCTCATAGCGGTAAATCCGGAAGTCGAGGAAATAGGCGACTATGTCGAAATAGCCGAAGAAGGGTGCCTGTCATTTCCTGGGATTTTTGCGGAAGTAGAGCGCAGCGCAGAAGTAAGGCTGACCTACCAAGACACCGACGGGGCAAAACACGTACTCGTATGCTCGGGGCTTTTCGCGAGGTGCGTCCAGCATGAAAACGACCACCTTGACGGCGTCTGTTTTGTAGACAGGCTCACTCCGCGCCAACTTTTTAAAATCGAGCCTAAATTAAAAAAATTGCGCCGACAGACCCGCGATTTTCTCAAATCCCAAAAAAGCCATTAAACGCGCCGCGTTTTTATGAAAACCCTAAAAATCGGCCTCACCGGCGGCATGGGGTGCGGGAAGAGCGCCGCCGCCGACGCATTCCGGAAACTTGGCGTTGAAGTGCTCGACGCCGACAAGCTCGCCCATATTGCGCTTGCTGAAAACATGAGCGTTAGAGACTCCCTGTCTAAAATTTTTGGGGAAAAGGCATTTCCGCCTAACGAAAACCCGAACCGCGCGGAAATCGCAAGAATCGCATTTTCCGACAAGGAGAAGCTCGCCGCGCTCGAAAACGCCCTGCACCCGGCAATCAATGCCATGTGGCTTGAAAGGCTGAGGGAAATACAGGCCTCTTGCGATGGAAAATTTTCGGCGCTGGTTGTCGAAATGCCGCTGTTGTTTGAAAAAGGGCTTGAAAAAAATTTTGATATCTGCATTACTGTTTTCTGTAGCGAGACGGCGCGCCGCGAACGCCTCTTAAAAAGGGGAATGTCCGAGCATGATATCGACGCGCGCGACGCCTATCAACTGCCGCTCTCCCAAAAAGTACGTTTGGCGACGGTTGCTTTGTTTAACGAAGGCGATTTTGATTTTCTGTACAAGCAAGCCGCGCTTACATTAAATAATTTGAAAACCCAATGGACGAAGACACACTAATTACGCCCTCCGCGCCTGAAAGCGGATTGCCCGAAAAGAAAAAAAGGGGCCGCAAACCAAAAAATCAAACAGCAGAATCATCAGATTCCCAAGCAGCTCCCAAAATCTCTAAAAAGAGGGGGCGCCCCAAAAAAGCCAAGGTCCCCGAAGAAGAAACTGTCGGGACGGGCGCGCAGTCTGAAGATGCGCCAACTGAAAGCGTTGCGGAAAGCGGAAGTGTGGAAACAGCTTCCTCCAATGCCTCCGACAACAATGCGGCAGCGTCCTCAGGGCCGCAATGGCGCGACGTTCATGTTGAAGCGGAAGACTCATACTCCCCCGACAACGAAATTTTCACTGGCACCGATAGCGGAGACGATTTTGCATACTCCAAATCTTCGCGCGAGGAGGCGTCAGACGATGAAATTCCGCAATATTTTTCGACGAGCGACGAAGACCTCGACCCGGACGCATACCGCAATGTCCCCGACGCCGAGGGAAGTTCCGAATCCTACACCGAGGGAAATCCTGAGCCCGACGAATCGGAAGCCATACTGTCCGACCCTTCGTACGAGTCGTTTGCGGACGCTGAAGCCGCGCGCCAAGACAGGCGTAACAACCGCAAGAATTGGAAGCAAAACGCGCGCCCGGACAATTTCCGCGGCAATTACCAGCAAAACAGGCAGCAGCAGCGCCAACAGCAAAACAGGCAGCAAAACCAGCAGCGTCAAAACCGCAATATTCCACAGCAGAACCGCCAGCAGCAGAATAGGCAGCAAAACCAGCAACAGCAGCGCCAACAGCAAAACAAGCCTAAAAAGAATATCTGGAAGCAGGCGGAAAATGACGCCGAAGCGATGAATCCCGGCAATCTCCCCGAATGGGACACGCTAAAAACCGAGGCCGGGATATGCCAATGGGTAGAGCGGCTCTTCGAAGGAAAGACGGCAGAGCCTGCCGCCGAAGAAAGCCGGAAAATTTCGGAAGGCGCCGAAGCCGCAACGCCTACGCTATCCGCAACCGAGTCCGAATCCGCAACGCCTACGCTGTCCGAAGCCGTAAAGACTACATCTCCGGAAGCCGCACCCGAAGCCGCAAGCGCGCCTGACAGCGCCGCAGTTGCCCCCCAGTCGGGCGACGCGAAGGCGGAAATACCGCCGACTGCGCCGGAAGACATGTCGTACTGGGAATTGCTTGCGAGCTCCAACGATACCCGCGTGGAGCGGGCGACGGCGCCAGAAGCCTTAGAGGGCGAAACCGTAAAAAGCGCGGAAGCCCCGGCTTCGTCAGAGGTTGCCACCGGCGACAACAGCGAAACGGGCTCCGGCGAGCAAAGCGAAAAATTTGAAGAGCAAAAGTTTTTTCCGCTGCCAGACGGCTCAAAAATAGATTCGGTCGAGGGGTACGAGGAGCTCTGCCCGATGCACATAAAAGATTTGAGGGCGAAATATGCCGAGCTCTCAATACCGTTTAAGGGCGGCGTTCCGAAGTGCGAGATACTCGCGGAATTTTTCAGGAATGCATGCGAGAAGAGAAAGCTCGTTTACGTAAACGGCGTGTTGGACGTGTTTGAGGACGGAGCGGGCGGCGCGATAACTTTTGCTTCGGACAGCTACGCCCTAAAATGCTCCTCGGTGTACGTTCCGCAGATTTTTATAGACAAGTACGCGCTAAAACGCGGCCATATTGTCGGCGCGCTCGCGGCAGCTCCAAGGTTAAATGAAAAAGAGAACTGCCCGTTCGCGGTAAGAATCACCTCCGTAATGGGCGCCTCCCCCGATTCCGCGCGCGACATAATACCGTTTACAGACCTCGTTCCATACTATCCAACGCGCAGGATAATCTTGGAGAGCCCCCTGCACAATTCAAAAGACAACCTGTCTATGCGCGCGGTAGATTTATTGACGCCGATAGGTTTTGGCCAGCGCGCGCTGATAGTCGCCCCGCCCCGCACCGGGAAAACCGTGCTTATGCAGAGCATGGCGAAGTCCATACGCTTCAACAATCCCGGCGCAAAAGTCATAATTTTGCTTGTGGACGAGCGCCCCGAAGAAGTGACAGATTTCAAGCGCGCGATAGACGCCGAAGTAATAGCCTCCACATTCGACCAAGAAGCCTCCAGCCACGTCCACGCTGCCGAAATGGTAATAAGCAAGGCGCGCAGAATGGTGGAAGTTGGCGACGACGTAGTGATACTGCTCGATTCCATAACGAGGCTCGCCCGCGCCTACAATGCGCTGATGCCAAACGGCGGCAGGACGATGTCCGGAGGCGTTGAGGCAAACGCCCTGCAAAAGCCCAAAAAGTTTTTCGGCTCTGCGCGCAATATAGAGGGCGGAGGGTCGCTAACAATAATAGGCACGGCGCTGATAGAGACCGGAAGCAAGATGGACGAAGTGATATTTGAAGAGTTCAAGGGGACGGGAAACCTCGAACTCGATCTCGACCGCTCGCTGTCCGACAAGAGGATATTCCCCGCAATCAATATAGAAAAGAGCGGCACCCGAAAGGAAGAACTGCTCTACCACCCCGACGAACTCACTAAGATATATACTCTTAGGAGGGCAATGAAGGGTATTCCCGCAGCCGATTCTATGGAAATGCTCATACAAAGGCTAAAAAAGGTAAAAACAAATGTTGAATTTTTGCTAGGATTGAATAGATAGTTAGCTTTCTACCTTAAAACGCATATTTACCAACGGAGACAATAAACGTGACATCTGCTGACGATTTCGTTTTGCAACTAATTCAGGATAAAGGTCTAGTACCCCCGGACATAATAAAGCTCGGCCGCGAACAGCTCGTATCCGAAGGAGTTCCCCCAACGGACATAGACTCGAAACTCATCGACTTGATTGTAGACAAACGCTACTGCAAGTACGAAGACATTACCTATCTGCTGTCGCAGGAATTCAATATTCCGCTGATTTCGCTGCAAGATATACGGGTCGATGAAAGCGTATTAAAATTGCTTCCCCAAGATATTTTGAGGAAATACAATGTATTTCCGATATCGTCCTCCGGCGGCCAGCTTGAATTGGCGATATCCGACCCGATGGACATGGACTCCGTCGACGACATAAGCCATATACTAAATATGTCGGTGGATCTCAGGCTCGCAAGTCCTGAGGAGATAAAGAGAGCCATAGACGACCATTTCGGGGTAAACGCATACGGCGACGTATTTGGCGAGGAGATTGCCGGGCAAAATTCGTCTGCGGCGGCCGGCAATACGCTGGCGACCGGCAACGAAGCGGGAGTGTCCGAAGAGGAAGCTCCGATAATAAGATATGTGCACAAGCTGATAACTGAGGCTGTAAAGCGCAGGGCGTCCGACATTCACCTAGAGCCCCTCGAAAAGCGCTTCAGAATCCGCTACCGCATTGACGGCGTGCTGATAGAGGTTGAGAATCCGCCAAAGCGCCTGCAACCGTCGATAATATCGAGGCTAAAGTTGATGGCAAACATATCTATCGCCGAAAAGCGCGTACCGCAGGACGGCCGCATACAAATAACCTTTAACAATAAAGAAATCGACTTGCGTGTATCGAGCCTTCCGACCGTGTATGGCGAGAGCATAGTCATGCGTATTCTCGACAAGGAAGGTTTGAGGCTCGGGCTGCCCGAACTCGGATTCTTCTCCGACGACCAAGCCGTATTTGAGAGGATAGTTGGAATGGCCGACGGCATATTCCTCGTCACCGGCCCGACGGGATCCGGTAAATCGACCACCCTGTACTCGGCGCTCAATTTTCTAAACCACCCAGACCGAAAAATCATAACGGTAGAAGACCCTGTCGAATACCAGATGACCGGCATAAACCAAGTGCAGGTGAGAAGAGAGGTTGGGATGACATTTGCTGCGGCTTTGCGCTCAATGCTGCGCCAAGCGCCAAACATCATCATGATAGGTGAAATTCGTGACCTCGAAACGGCTGAAATTGCAATAAATGCCTCGCTAACCGGCCACATGGTGTTCAGCACGCTGCACACGAACGACGCTCCAAGCGCCGTCACCCGACTGGTCGATATAGGCGTAAAGCCGTTCTTGGTAAGCGCATCGCTGCGCGCGGCACTCGCCCAGCGACTGGTAAGAAAGATATGCACAAACTGCAAATCCGTATATGCGCCGGATCCGCGCACCTTGCAGGCTATAGGCATAAACGAAATCGAGGCCGCAAAGATAACCTTCTACCATGGCGACGGATGCCCGAAATGCAACGGCATAGGCTTCAAAGGCCGAATGGGCATTTTTGAAATATTTATAGTCAACGAAGAGTTGCAACAGATGATTTACGAAGGGCGAACCCTTGTCGAGCTACGCACGAAAGCGAGGGAACTTGGCATGCGCTCCATGCGCGAGGACGGTATCCGAAAAGTAGGCGGCGGATTGACGACCGCAGACGAAGTATTGAAGGTTACCATGAACGAAGCATAATCGGAGGCGAAGCAAAATGTTTGAAGACCACAACAATTCGATATATGAAATATTTCTTTCCAACAAGATGCTCACAAAAGAGCAGCTTGATGAGTTAAACGAGACGCACTTAAACACCGGGCAGTCGCTTGCGGATACGATAATATCTTCCGGGTTAGTCGAGAAAACGAAACTTTTGGAGGTCGTAGCCGACTATCTCAACTACGAATATGTTCCGATTCCGCCTGCTAACATACCCGAAAGCGTCTATAAGCAGCTAAGGCCGAATTTGGCCCGGACCTACGGCGTGGTTCCGATAGAAGCGACAGACACCTCCATAACGCTACTTGCAAAGGATCCGTTCAATAACTCGATAATTGACGACCTCACCTTCACGCTGAACAAGGACGTGACGCTGAAAGTGATGGATCCCGACCAGGTCGAGACCCTCATAGTACAGTGCTATGGCGAAGAAGATTCGAGCATTGACGATCTTTTGTCGGAAATATCGAATGTAGAATTCGACGAATCCTCCGAAACCGATGCGGCGAATATGGCGAACGAGACGCCGATTATCCGCTTTGTAAATTTGATATTGCAGCAGGCAATCCGCGACAAAGCTTCCGACATACACTTCGAGCCGTTCGAAGACATGTTCAGAATACGCTACCGTATTGACGGTGCTTTGTACGAAATGGCGCCGCCGCCAAAGAGCCTCGCGCTGCCCGTAATTTCGCGAATAAAAGTTCTCGCGAATTTGAACATAGCAGAGCAGCGCATACCGCAGGACGGAAGAATAAAAATGACGATATCCGGCCGCCCTGTCGACTTGCGTGTATCCACGCTGCCTACCCAATTCGGAGAGAGCGTGGTGCTCCGCGTTCTCGACAAGAGCGTCGTGAACCTCGACCTCGACAAGCTCAGCATGACAGACGAACTTGTCGAGAACATAAGAAGGCTCGTAAAACTGCCCAACGGCATATTCATAGTCACCGGTCCGACCGGTTCCGGCAAAACTACAACCCTTTACTCCGCCCTCCGCGAGGTCAACACGGTAGACATAAAAATCCTCACTTCCGAAGACCCTGTCGAATATGAAATCGACGGCATCATGCAGGTGCAGATAAACCACCAGGTCGGTTTGGACTTTGCCCGATGCCTTAGAGCCTTCCTCCGTCAAGACCCCGACAAAATAATGGTCGGAGAAATCCGCGACCTTGAAACTGCCCAGATAGCGGTTCAAGCGTCACTTACAGGGCACGTCGTGCTCGCAACCCTCCACACGAACGACGCTCCGGGAGCTGTCACGCGCCTTATAGATATGGGGCTTGAACCGTTCCTGATTGCGGCGTCTTTGGAAGGCATATTGGGTCAGCGACTCGTTCGCAGAATATGTCCGACATGCAAGACGGCGTACGAGCCCGACCAGGAAATAATAGATATGCTTGGAGTGGATCCGATAGAGATAGCTGACAAGCAATTCTTCTTCGGCAAGGGCTGCGCGGAATGCAACGGATCGGGATACAAAGGCCGACAAGGGCTTTTTGAGTTGCTGCTTGTAAACGACTCCCTAAGAGACCTCATAACTGCGAGAGCTCCGACACTCGTATTGAAGCAGAAAGCGATAGAGCTTGGCATGCGCACCCTGCGCGACGACGGTTTGCGCGCGATTTTTGACGGCGCCACGACCGTGGAAGAAGTTTTGAAATACACTTAGTAGAAAAGGAAAACTGTTATGGCAAAATTCAAATACATAGCCCTCGATAAGGAAGGCCGCGAGCTTAGCGGGGTTATAGAATCGACAAGCGAAAACCGCGCGCGCAAGGAGCTTGCCGCGCAGGGATTCTCGGTGTCGAGAATCGCGGAAGTGGCGGCAATAGCCTCCGACAAGAAGGCGTCCGCCGCCAAGGCGAAGAAGCCGCTATTCGGGACGGGAGTAAAGAAGGAAAACATAACCGTGTTTTCCAGACAGCTCTCGACTCTTCTAAAAGCTGGGCTTCCGCTTTTGCGCGCCCTCGAGGTAATAGGCCGCCAAGAAAAGAACCCCTACTTCAAAGCGGTAGTTGAGCAGCTTGCCGACAACGTGCGCACCGGTAATAAATTCTCCGATGGCCTCTCACAACACCCCAAGATTTTTGATAAACTTTATGTAAACATGGCCAAAGCGGGCGAAGCCGGCGGCGTGCTTGACGTCGTTCTTGACAGGCTCTCAACATTCCAGGAAAAAGCGCTAAAAACCACGAACAAGGTTAAGAGCGCGATGGTTTATCCTATCGTAATCATGGGAGTTGCAGTGGCGATTGTCGCAATTCTTATGATATTCGTCGTACCGCAATTCCAAAAAATATTTACGGATATGCTAAAAGGCAACGCGAGAATGCCCGCGCTGACCCAGATGATTATCGATATATCCGATTTCATGAAGGAAAACTACATATTGACCGGCCTCATAATAGTCGGCGTAATATTGTTCGTTAAAATTTTCTTCAAGACGAAAATCGGGATTAGAGTGTGGGACACCGCAGCGTTGAAGTTGCCGAAGATAGGCGACCTTGTGATGAAATCGACAGTTGCGAGGTTTACGAGAACATTTGGCACACTGTTGGCGTCCGGCGTTCCGATACTCGAGGCGCTGACCATCACGCGCGGCACCATCAAAAACAGCCTGATATCCGACGCCCTCTCGAGGGTGCACGACCGCGTAAGAGACGGCGAAAACCTCTCCACGCCGCTCGACCAGCAAAATATATTCCCGACGATGGTGACAAGCATGGTGGAAGTCGGTGAAGAAACTGGACAGCTCCCGGAGATGCTAAACCGCATCGCAGACAACTACGACGACGAAGTCGACAATTCGGTCGGCGCAATAACATCGGTTATCGAGCCTATAATGATAGTCTTCCTCGCGGTGGTCGTCGGTACAATTGTTATCGCGCTGTTCCTGCCGATTATCCAGATCATCCAAAACCTCACTGGAGGTTAATCGTACGGCGCGTTGCGCCTGTTAAATTTGCGAGCGCACCCGAAGATGGGTGCGCTTTTTTTATGCATGTGGAAGGCAATATGTTTTTGGAGCGTTAATCTAAAAAAATTTTAGTTTCAAAATTTGAAAATTTGCCTGTAGAAATTAAGACTTAAAGTCTGAGTGAAGCGCAATTTTTTATAGGAAGCGCAATTTTAGAAGACGTTATTTAGGACGGGCATTTTCTATGCGTCGCGTTTGCGAATTTCTGGAAATTATCCACGCAATGCAGTAGCTGAGATTCTGACTGAATTTTATAAATTTTTATGAATATTCGGAAAAATGTGCATTGGCGCAAAAATTTACCAAAAGTCCAAAGAGTAGTTGCAAGGCGGAGCGAAACGGTTAACATATTTGCTTTAAAATAAAACTTAATTTGCAAATGGGAGTTTCCATAACATCTTTGGCATACGTTTTGCCCGGGCAAAAAAATACGAACGCAGAGCTCGCCGCGCGGTTTGGAAGCGAAACTGTTGCAAAAATAGAATCAATTTCCGGAATATTGGAGCGCCGTACGGCAATAGGCGATACTTGCGCGTCGGACCTCGCCGTTAGAGCGGCACAGCTAATTTTTGAGAACAGAAAAATTTCCCCAAAAGATATAGACCTCTTAATTTTTGCGACGCAAACCCCCGACTATCTGATTCCGACAACCGCATGCATAATCCAACAAAGGCTTGGAATAGATAATTCATGCGCCGCGTTTGATATAAATCTCGGATGCTCGCAGTTCGTTTACGCACTTGCGACGGCGCGCGCTTGGATATGCGGGGGGCTCGCCAAGAACGCTCTTGTATTGTGCGCCGACACACCTACAAAGATAATCGACCCTCTCGACCGCTCGACCGCTTGCATTTTCGGGGACGGAGGAGCCGCATGCATAGTATCAGAAAGCAAAATTGACGGAATTTTGGGATTTTCGTTTGGCACAGACGGCAAGGGATTTGACAGTATAATATGGCCCAATTCGGGCTTGCGCGGCTATGGAGGAGAAACCATGCGCGAGGATAAAATGGCAATGGACGGCTTTAAGATTTTCACATTCGCCTATAAAAGGGTCGCAGAGTCTGTCGCGGAAGTTCTTGAGAAAAACGGCATGTCCGTACGCGACATAGACCTGTTTGTATTCCATCAGGCGGGGGAAATGATAGTCAAGTCTTGCGCGCAGCGCTTGTGTATTCCGCCGGAAAAAGTTTATTACAAAATGCACGACATAGGAAACTGTGGAGGCGCGAGCATTCCCATAGCGCTCGCCGACGCCGCCATTACCGGAAGGCTAAAAATCGGCATGAAAGTGCTAATATGCGCCTTTGGAGTCGGGCTGTCTTGGGGGAGCGCGATATTGGAGTGGAACTGCGCATTCACAGGGGCGTTTACCGATGCCGACTTTTCAAATTCGCCTGAAAAGCCGAAAAGCCAGCGGGCGGCAGACATCGCATAGTTTGGCAAAAATCTTCCCATTATTTGCCCCGCCCTTTCCGAAAATATTGGAAACAATAATGCTCTTGCGGCGCCGCCCTGACACCAAACGCCATACAGTTGCGGCATATTTTAATTTTGAGCGGCCAAACTTCGCTTAAAACAGTTTTAGCTAACGCCGAATAAAACTATTAAGGCGCTATCTGAAAAGTTGCAGCATGCAAGCGCATTACCCAGTGCATACAATAACCCTGCGGGTTGCAGCATGCAGTTGCCATACACATGCAATAAATTTGCCGAATTGCGAATTTCAGGCGCGCAGCCGCGCGCCTGAAATTCGTCACACGGCAAAAACCGCCGCAAAGTTGTTGCCGACATGGCTAGACGCCGCGCAAAGAATCTTTTTGGGGGATTTCGGAAGCGGTAAATTGTCTATTTCCGCGATACCCGTTTTTTGCCGCCAAATTGGAATGCCTTTTTTAAGGCAAAATAGGATTTCGGCAAGCGCGGATATAGTGGAAGCCGACTCGATATATCCCGTATTGAATACATTTGTGACAATGCCTGCGCTTGGGAAACGACTGCGCCAGACATTCAGGATTTTTTCGTCCTGGGCGTCTCCGCGCGGACTCCAAACGAGCAAATCTATCTCAGAATCCGACGTTTTCGCCTTCGCCAAAGCGTCGTTTACTGCAATCTCAAACCCCTCCGAATCGAGATTCGCACCGCAAAAATCGCCCGGCTCCTCGTATGAAGCGAAGGATAAAATCGAGCCAAACACTTCCGCATTTCTTTTTTGTGCGGACTCCATCGTCTCGAGAATGAATGCGCATGCGCCTTCCGCATACACTGTTTTAAATGGATCCGGCGAACCCGGCCTAAAATTTTCAAGCTCACTTTCTGAATAAATATTTCCGATTTTGTCGTAGCCCACAATCTGCTGCGCGTAAAGCTCGTCGGCTGCAAACGCAGCCATTCTTTCGGCGCGGGCCTCGCGCAAGACGTCCGCCGCGTACCCTAATGCTTGCAAACCGCCATTAGGCCCAGGCGTAAGCGTCAGGTTCGCCCCCTTCAATTCAAGCGCCTTTGAAACCCAACCTGCCGTGGAGTTTGCCGTTACGTTTGAAAAACACCCGACGTCTCCGCGCCTCTCGGGATTTGAGAAAACCGCGTCCATGTGCGGGCTTTCACAAGAGCCTCGGGCAATCGCTGAAACTAAGCCCGTCTTTTCGGAGTCCGCGCGCGACAGCCTAATGCCGGCCATATCAAAGGCGCGCTTTACAGCGAGAGTAGCGTAGGTGCTTATATTGTTCATTCCCGAAAAATCCACGCGCCTATCCAAACGCCTGACGTCTAGCTTGGGGAGTAGCCCTCCCAAACACTCCGACTCAAACCTCCCGATTTTTGCAATCGCCGACCCGCCGTTTTCCAATGCCCGTATATTTTCTTCAACTCCCACACCCAACGGGGAAACTAGATCGAAGCCCGTCACAACAATTTCCGAGTCGCGCTTGCGCTGTGGCCTCTGCCCGGCGATAAAATCACGCTTTGAAATTACGACAGCCGCATTGTTGCCCCCGAACGCGTAGTTTGCCGATATGAAACAGTCGTACTTGCCGTATTTGTGCTCCTGAAGGGCTGAAATTTCGCACCCCGGGCGCCTGCCAATATTCCGCAGTGTCTTCGGGATAAAATCGTCGTTCATTGAAACAACTTGGCAGGTTGCTTCGAGTATGCCTGTTGCACCCATGCAGTGCCCCATGTAGGACTTTGTTGATGTCACTGGGACATCGAGCCCGCCGAGAAATTTAGCAATTCCCTTGGACTCCGCCTTGTCGTTGGCGGAAGTTCCCGAGCCGTGGGCGTTGATGCACCCTAGGTCGCGCATTTCAACGCCTGCGTCGGCGGCGGCATTCCTTAAAGTGCGGAACACTCCGTCGCCCCGCGGATCCGGCTGGGTCGGGTGATGTGCGTCGGCAGTGGTTGCGTGGCCGATTATTTTACATTTGCACTCCGCGCTCCTCAAAAGTGCTTTGCCGAGGTTTTCCACGACCCAAAATGCGGCGCCTTCGCCTATATTCATTCCCTCAGGGGTAGAGAACGGAGCTATCTTCTCAGCGGAAACGACTTTAATTGCGCTAAAACCCGCGAAATTCGACAATGCGAGCGCGTCCGCCCCGCCCACTATCACAATGTCGCACCTGCCCGACTCAACGAGAGTCTGCGCAAGGCCTATCGCCGCGGTGGAACCAGAACACGCCGTATTTACCATCCAGCACTCTCCGCCAAAACCGACAGCCGAGACTAACGCTTTTTGGAGGGCGTAGAACTCTGACTGCGCCGATACGCTCCTGTTGAAATCGACATTCTCCCCGTATTTCTGGCGATACTCGATTTCACCCGAATTCAGCCCCGCATTGCAGGTGGCAAGCACATATCCGATTTTTCCGGAATACGAGCCCAAATCAACTCCCGAATCTTCTATCGCAGCGCGAGCCGCGCATATCGACATTCTTATAAACGGGTCTGTGTATATTTTAAGCTCCGATTCGCTCATGCGAGAGGCCGGATCGAACCCCTTGACCTCGGCGCAAATTTTCGATACAAACGGGGATAAGTCGAGCTTAGTTCCCTTCGCAATTCCGTCTACACCCTTTTTAAGGGAATCCAAGACCTCCTTTTGGGTACACCCGAGCGGGGAAACTATGCCTATGCCTGTGACGGCCGCCTCCGAGCCCACTCCGCGCACCTCCAAGCGCTTGGACACTTTTAATTCGTCGCCGCACCAAACACTCGGCTCCATCTGGGCGAGGTTTCTGGACTGGTTCATTTCATAAAATCCCTTCCAACAATTTACAAATTCGTCTTTAAGCCTCTGCGCCGACATTTTTGCCGGCTGAAAAACCACATGGGCGCCGTTATATTTATACCACTCGCGCGAAGTAATCCGCTTCTGCGACTCCAACCTGCGCCAGTGGGGAGAGCCCGGATACGGCGAAAAAATAAAAAATTCCGACATCGTAATTTTAGCGCGCGAACATATTTCAAGAACTCTGTCGGAAACGCCCTCGCTGTCCCAATCGCGGCCAAGCCCGAAAGACGCAAAGAAACTTATGTCCATTCCACGGAGCATATCGACAAACTCAGCAAGCTTCGACAGCCCCGAGTTGTCCCCTCTCATAACCGCTATAGAAGCGGGATCCACATTCAGCGTGCAATAAAAATTCCGCACGCCTGCTTTTGCAGCGCGCCTAAAAAACGCTTCGTCCGAATTGAGCGCCATAGTGGACGATACAAAAAATTTCCGCCCCAGCCCCTCAACGGCGTCAAAAAATTTCTCTGCGTACTCCCTTACAGCCTTCTGGGGGAAAAACAAAGAATCGTCGGTAAGGTATATATTCTGATGCCTTAAATGTTTTATTTCTTCAACCGCCATATCTACCGGCTTAAAGCGCATTCTGTTTCCCATATGGGCGGGAATGATGCACATGGCGCAGCCGTACGGGCAGCCGCGTGTAAGCTGTATTAAATCCTCGTCCCAGTCGTAGCACTTTTTGTCGTAAAAAATATCGCGGCGCGGCATAGGCATTTGCGACATATCCACCGGCTTGGAAGATTTATATATTCTTTTAAGTTCCCCGCGCGAGAAGTCGGCGAGCAGCTCCGGCCAAGTGTATTCGCCCTCTCCAATGCACACGGCGTCCGCCACGGCAAGGCATTTGTCGGCCATGAAGCTCGGGAACATTCCCCCCATTACAACCGGCTTTCCTGCGGCGCGGCATAGGCGGGCGATTTCAAGAGCGCGCGTGCCTTGCGGAGTAAAGCAGTTTATGGCGTACAAGTCCGTGCCGTCGCAGAAGTCTAACTTTTCCCCGGCATTGTCGTCAACAAACGCAATCTCCACGTCTTTTGGGGTTAGGCTTGCGAGGATAGGGATCCCGAGCGAAGGCGGGCATGTAAACTTGCCAACCGTGAAAAATTTGCTTTCGGCCTCCATTTTCGAGACCGATTCGAGAAATTTTTCAAACCGCGGATATACAAAAGTGACTTTCATTTTAAGACCCCAATTTTTGAAGATGCAAGGCGCAAATCAATACGCAAAAAACCAGATTCTATTTTGAGAACCCGTGGAAGATATACGCCATTTTGTGTGGTGTAGTCGGAAAATTCGACGCCGACATTTTCAGTTCGGGCAAACTGCGGCTTTCCGTCCACGGAATGGACGCGCAGCTCGCGCGCTTTCACGCTGTCGTGAAACCCGAGAGCCAGGCGAAAGATATCCGCGGCGAGTCCGCCGACCTTATCTTTGTCGCCAAGCAGCTCCGAGACAAAAAGTTCGCACTTTTCAGCCCCGGGCGAAAACCTGCCCTTTATCAAAGTTCCCGCCGCAGAATCCACCGCCATTGCTGTTTCGCCGCCGCTTTTTTTTACGACATACACGGAAATCGGAAGTTCCCTTCCCCAAAAAGACATTACCCCCCTCTGCACATATGAGCTGCAGCGCGAAAGCCCGAATACCGCCCCGTCTGCCCGGCAAATTGGCGGGAACGCAAAAATCAAAGCGCACAGTATTGAAATAAAATATCTCATTCTTTGCCGAAAACCGATTTGCAATTAAAGCTTCCGGGATTCGATATGTCGAACGCCCCAGTCAAATCCGCACTTCCGAACGAAGATTTCTTTATGCGCATTTCCGTTCTGTCGCCTGACGCGTCAAATATAGTGACAATTTCCGGCTTTGGCGGCTTGCCCGTTATCTTTATTGACTTAATAGCCTTTGCCATAAGCGGATTTTTTGGTGTAAGCACAATCTCGTTACCGGAGTTCTTTGACACACTGAAAAGATTGTCGGGGACTTTTTCGCCAGAAAGCACGCCCTTTAACCCAGCCATTATTTCAGACACCGCGCGCGAGCTTGGCATATCTACGCGCTTCCACTTGCCGTTATCGAACTCAAATGCCGCCGAATCCGCCCCGTCAAAAATCATTGCCGAAACAAACGGCGCGAGCGTCTGCCACCTTACTTTGCCGGAGGCATCGGAGGCAAGCAGGCATTTCCCTTCTATTGGCTCGTCAAAAAAGCTTACGTATTTTTTCGTTTCAAAAAGCAGGGCGCAAGCCCCCCCATCCGCGAATGCAGCCGCACACGCAAAAAACAGACCCAACAATAAAAAAAACCTCTTCATAAGACTCTATAAACAGTAAGGGCAGCCATCGACGCACTCGAAAGCGAATATTGCGCATAAAAGCCGATTCCCCTTGAAAGTGCAGCGTCCGCCCCGAAAGCCGAAGCGCTGTAATTTCTTCCGGATAAATCCTCCAAATATGTGAATCCACCGAAATTTAGCGATACCCCCTCGAGAAGTTTCTCTGAAAAGCCAGACAGTCTACATGGAGTAAACCAGGCTTTAATGCTGTCCGCCGAAATTCCCGCCTCGGAAAGCGATTCTTCAATCCAGGCAGATTCATGCTTTGGATTTTTGGAAGAGCGCCTTATTTTTAGCAGCATTATCTCAGCCAGCGGCCTGCCACCACAACAGCCCTCTTTCCCGATAAAATAGGCGGCGCAAGAATCCGAAAACGCGCGCGAGCCTTTCGGCAGGCATTTTTTCATAGCGTATTCCGCCGCAAGACTGTTGTATTCGTCGCCGCCGGCGACAATCGCCGCGGCGCAATCGCCGTTCCTTATCCGCGCGCAGGCCTCCATTAAAGCCGCCTCAAAAGATATCTCCTTGGCAGTCGACGCGCAGTTGTACGCAAAACATTTAAGAAATCCCGCTATAGCCGAAGGCGGCGCATTGTGTACGGAATTTGTGAAAGCCGTCGGCAAAGGAGCGTCGGAAACCATAAAGTTTTCCAAAAACCTGGAAGTCTCGGACACCATTCCAAGACCTGTCGAGCAGCTGACGCAAACAGAATCCCCGAATTTGGAAACTTTTGCTTGAGAAACGGCTTCGCGAGAGGCCGAGATAAACATTTTTTGAAGTTTTGCCCACTTGCGTTTTTTGAGGACGGGAATGTCCGGCAAAAGAGAGTTTTCGTCCACCAGCGAAATTTCTCCGGGGCCAGGCGGCATATCGGAACCTGCGTTTGCGCGGGAAACCCCTGCCCCATATATAAAAATTCCGCCTTCTGAAATAGGCTCATGCGCGCTTTCTTTCGGATTCCCACCCGCTTCAAGATTGTTAACAGATATCGCAGCACATGAATTGTTTCCGCCGAAGCCGAGACTTACAGATAGCGCAACCTTTGCATGGCAGGGCTTTTCAGCGCGTTCGAGCGGCCCAGGGCACGAGCCGGAAATATACCCTGCGGAAGGAGGAAGCATTCCCTCCCTCAGCGCATCAATTGCAATTATTGCGTTTAAAATGCCGCTCGCGCCAAGCGTATGGCCGAAAATAGACTTCACCGAAGAATACGGCGGCACGTTTTCTCCGAACACTCCCTTCAAGGCCGAAAGCTCCGCGGAGTCATTCGCGGGAGTTCCCGTTCCGTGCGCACAATAATAAGAAATGTCAGAGACAGCCAAGCATCCCTTGCGCATGCATTTCTCAATCGCTTTCTTTGCGCCTTCGCCGCCCGGGTGCGGAGAAGTAGCATGGTATGCGTCGCAAGTTGCCCCGAAAGATATAAATTCCGCAAGCGCCCGCGCGCCGATTGGGAGCTTTTCGCGCGCGCACAGAATAACCACACCGCCAGCTTCGCCCAGATTTATGCCGTCCCTTTCGGAATCGAACGGCCTGCAATCGGATTTCGACAATAGCCCGAGCGAACCGAAGCCCTCCACCGTTATGCGAGAGAGCGTGTCTGCGCCGCAGACTATTGCTGCGTCGCACCTGCCCTCAGATATCGCAAGGCACGCGGATTCGAGAGCAAGCGACGAGCTCGAGCACGCGGTGGAGTATGTTGCGCATTCTCCCTTCGCCCCTGCGCGCCGCGCAACCAGCTCTGCCATAGCGGAACATTCGTAAAACTTGAATGCCGGCGGAGCTCCTTTTTTGCCGCCTTTTAATATTTTTTCAAACGCATTTTCGGACTCCAATATTCCCCCAACGGAAGTTCCCGCGTAAACGCCGATTCTTTCAGGATCAAAGCTTGAAAGCGACACTTTTTCAAGAGCCTCGTCGAGGGCCGCAAACAAAATTTTTGCGCATCGCGGAAGTTTCTCTGAATGCGCCACGCATGCCTCTCCGACATGCGTTTTTTCGAAACGGCGCGAAGCGTATAATCCGCAATCGCCGAAAGGCTTAAATAAAAATCCGGACTTTCCGAAGCTTGCGCGAAACGCCGCCCCCGCCCCATTGCCGGAGTCGCAGCATAGGCCGTAAGATATTACTGTCGGGCGCCTTCTCATTTGGAGTTTGCCGCTATGTAGTCGGCGAGCGCATTCACCGATGCAAACACTGTGGACGCCGAAGTTTTGTCCTCGACAGAAACTCCGTACTCTTTTTCAACCATGACGACAAGTTCGAGAGCGTCGACGGAGTCGAGCCCAAGCCCGTCGTCTCCAAATAGCGGAGTGTCCGAGTCGATTGAGTCGGGAGACATGCCTTGGAGGTTTAGGGCGGAAATCATTTTTTTCTTTATGTCTGAAACGAGAGCTTCTTTGTCCATTTTCAATAATTTGTTAAAGCGTTAAAATCTATCCGCGCCAGGCTGCGCCGACAAGCAAAAACGGCGCTAAAAAATAGCCGGGCTACCACGCGGCGCCTTATGTTGCGACTGAGCCCACATTTTAAAATCGGATAAAAAACCTGCAAAAAAAGCCCTGTCTTCCGCAATATATTTTCCCCTCCTAAAATGTACGCTGAAATTTTTATTAAAAAAATATCTCAACCAGTCGCCAAATGCGCCGCGAATGTTTTTTTAAGAGCGCAGAAATCTCCGAAAATGCCCCAATTCCCCATTGGGAGAGAAATTATTTTTCGCCGCCGAAGAAATCGTAGAAATTGTACCACTGGTACGGATATTTTCGCAAAACCACTTCGAGGTTGGAAAAGTATTGCGAGGCGCCCGAACTTGCGGCCTCGTCCGCCGTCGAGCAGCCTGAGAGGTCTATATTTTTGCAGAACATGCGGTACTTAAATATAGACTCCCTCATGCAAAATATCTGAAGCACCCGCGCCCCCGCGCGCCACGCGCAAATATACGGCGCCCCAGGAGCCTCGATTCGCGAGCCGAAGAAATCGGCGCTAGCGCTCCTTCCACCTGCATTTCTATCCGCGTGCATTGCGGCAATTCCGCCCCCGCGCAATATTCCGTATATCGCGACTGCCGACATCGAGTCCGCGCTGTCCAAAACAACTTTCGGCTTTTCCCTCCTGCGCGAGGACTCGACAAGCTTGCGGATTTCAAGCCTCTCGCGGTCGGCGCCCAAAATTGCGGCCTCCGGAAAATTCTCCGCGAGTTTCCCCGCGGCAATAGCCCAGCCCCCGGTGTGCGAAGCAAGCACGAGCGTCCCGCGGCCTTCCTGCGCGGATTCTCTTATTATACTTTCGGCGCAATCGCGTACTTTAATACTTCCGCAGCCTGAAAAATATGCGGTTCTATCGAGAATTGAAACGCCGAACGAAAAAACCGACTTATATGCGCGCAAAGAAATTGTCGGCACCCGGCAGCCAAAAATCTTCGAAAGATACGCGCAAATCGGCGCCACCGCGCGCCTTCTAAAAAGAATAAAAAACGCAGCGACAAATACTAGCAGCCCATACGCCGGAACGAGCCCTATTTTCAGGAGCGATATAAACGCGAGAGTCCCCCAATATCCGCCGTAAGACTTTCCGCTCCAAGCCACTTTTTTATTTGCCATCAAATTCCCCTCCAAGGATTTTTGCGAAGGCAGGCGCCGCCAAAACCGACGCGCACAATATAGAAAATATGGAAATTCCGGCCGCCGCCCCAAGCCCGCTTATGACAGGATGGCGCGCAAATGCAAGCGCGCCGAAAGCCGCCATAGTGGTAAGCGCCGAAAGTAAAACGGGGCCCGAAGCCGACACCCCTTTTTTCTCCCTTACAGCCGCCCACATAATCATAACAGCATAGTCTTGCGCCAAGCATACCGAGAATATCACAAAAATAAAGTTTGTAAGCGTTATCGGCACGCCGCACAGGCACATCAGCGCGAAGCACCACACAAGCCCCGCACAGACACACGCCATTGCGCATGCCGCCATTGGCAAAGACCTGAGAGAAACTGCCAAAAATATTCCGACGGCAGCCAGTGCGCACAGCGCGCACTTCAAGAATATTCCGCGCGTTTTGTTGGAAATATGCTCGCCCAAATACTCCATATCCAAAATAAAAGCATTATCGTCTGCCGCCTCGACTATCCGCGCGAGTTCCTCCTTTGACGCTCCGTCTTTCAAATACACTGGCGCGCATACCGCCGCAACACCATCGCCTTTAAAAATCCTCTTTGAGAAAATTTTCGACAGCTCCTCGCTATCTTCTATTCCCACAGATTGCGCCCGCGCCGATGCTATAAAATCCAATGCAGGCTTAAAAATTTTGAAGGATATCCCGTTTTTTGCGCACTCGGCCGAGAGACTGTCCGAAAAACTTTTTAGCCTCTCGGCAGTCCAAAATTTTTCCCACGCTGCGATGTGGCGGAGGCTATCGGCGCGTGGAACGAGAAGCTCGGAAAGCATAGCAGGCGATGCTTTCGGATATGACAGCGCCGCCAATTCCGCCGATTTTAGCGAGGCGAGCGCCGACTCCAAATTGTCGCCATACGCCACTATCTGTGGAGATGAAATCATATTGCCCCACAGCCTTCGGATATTGAAATCCGCCGCTTCGCTCTCAGGCAAAAGCGCATTCATAGAAGAAATTTTGCCGTCAAAGCGCACATTTAAAGCAAACGGCGCCGCAGCCGCGGAAATCGCAAAAACTAAAATTAAAAAAGCGCGCGGGTTTCTGAACTGCGGCCTTAGAATCCGCTTAGACACCTTTTCGAGCAGCGCCGTCCTCACGCTTCCTCCGCCTGCCGAAACCGCAAAAGCCGGTAGCGCGCATAGAGAAAATACGGCAGACGCAAAAACACCCACAAACCCGAATGCTCCCAGCTGCGCCATTCCGCCCCCGAGACACCCGACAATGACAAATGCCATTAGGGTAGTCGAGCATATCACCAATATTGGCGCGGCGAGCTTTCCAGCAACTCCCGCCGCAAAGCGGATGTCAAACCTGCCTTTTAAATCGAGCGGGCAAAGTACATGCACTGCGTAGTCTATTCCGACCCCGAGCGCGATAGACGCAAACGCTACCGAAATTGTCGAAATTTTGCCGAAAACCGCGCCAGCAAAGCAAAACGCCGCCGCGCTCCCGAGAAGCGACGGCATAACGGCAAGAGGCGCAAATAATTTGTTTCTAAAAGCTACAAAACACAGCGCAAGCATCAATACGCAGGTTGCAGCCATGCATGCGTACGAATCCGAGCGCGCAATTTTTGCGTTGTCGGCAGATATTCTATATGGGCCGGTCCAGTCTATTTTGACGCCGCTTTTTAAGGCTCTCGAGCACGCTCTGTCGATAGATTCGCACACTTTTGCCGAGGCTGCGGAATCGCGCCCATTGGCGTCGGAGCGCGCTATAAGCAGAAAATTTTTGCCACCCGCGTCGGAGATCAAAGAGCCATCAAATTTGTATTCAGCTCCGCCGCCGGACAGCTTTTTTAGCTTTTCGAGAACGAGCGGTATAGTTCCCGCCGGATCAGAGACAAAAGCCGATTTGAATACGGGCGCCTCAAAACCCGACATTCTTCGCATATAGTATGAGAAGCGTTTTTTTATCGAATCCGGCGCGATGGAGCGCTCCAATTCCGATATATTGCAAATTTGCGGATAGACCTTCGGGATTTCCGCGGCGGCGCGGGAAGGATCGGGGAAGGAGTCGAATTTGAATCCCTCCTTTTCAAGCTCTTCGCGCAGTTTTAACGCGCACGCGCGCGCGGCGCCCTCTGGCCCGCCCGAGACGTTAAAATAGACGGAGTTAGAAACGCCGAACCAGTCGGCGGCCATGCGCGCATTTTCAAGCTGGGAATCCCAAAACGGGATAAGATCGTAGACGTCGGTTTTAAACGGCGCGAGTTTTGCGACAATTACCGCAGCCGCGCAGAGAACGGCGGCGGCAACCGCAAAAAGAAGCCTGTGGAAATATGTAAACTCCGCGATTTTCTTTACAAGATTCATTTTTTTACGGAGATTTTTTTTAACGCTACCTTTGGAAGAAACACAGCCATAAAAGCCAATTTTGCGTTCATTATGGAGAATTTTACCGTATCTTTAAAAGGCTTGTAATGCGAAGCCCTCAAACTCTCAGGTGTGTAAATTACAGGAATGGGAAGCTGTATTATTCTAACGCCCGCCCACGCGGCGCGGACGAGCAGCTCGGCTTCATAGGCGAATCCGCCCACCCCGGTTTTTAAGGCCGATACCTTTGCAATCGGATAGCACCTATACCCGCACTGTGTGTCGGACAAATCTACGGAAGTCTCGAACCGAAACCAGAAATTGGAGAATTTATTCATGAACCTCCGCTTGGGCGGCACAGACGGGGACGAGAAATCGCGCACTCCCGTAATTATGTAATCGGGATATTTTTGCGCCATGTCCGCAAACTTTGCGAACATTGAAGGCGGATGCTGTCCGTCGGCGTCGAGCGTCACGGCATGCGTAAACCCGCGCTCCGCAGCTGCGGAAAAGCCGGCCTTTAACGCCTCAGCCTTTCCCCGGTTTTGCTCCGAGCGCAAAACTTCGCATCTTTGCCGCGAAGTCTTTATTGGGACATCGGAGCCATCGTCTATTATAAGGGCGAAAACTTCATCAGGCAGGGCGCGGACAACGGCGTCGATAGTATCGGCATTGTTGTGCGACGGAATTACCGCGCAAATTTTTACGTTTGCCGCACGCTCTCTTTGAACTTGAAATGAATCGCCCATATGTTAAGAATTTTTAATACTTTTTTACAAAAAACAAAATCATTGCAACACAAATGCCCAATAATAAGGAAAAGCTGCAACGCAGAAAAGAAATATCGCTGCTGTTGAAGGAAAAATTAATAGAGGCGCTCGACATTCCATACGAACCGCGCGACATATCCGAAGACATAGCCCTGATAGGCTCCGGGCTCGGCTTGGACTCTCTCGACGTGCTTGAAATAGTCTTATGCGTTGAAAACAATTTCGGGGTCAAGGTCCCGGAAGGGCAGACGCTCGCGCTAAGATCGCTAAACACACTCATAGACTTTATAATATCGGAACAGGATAAGAAATGAGAGAACTTGCCCTAAAAAAATTTTGGGAGGAGCGCGGCGCAAAATTCGGTGAACTCGGCGGGGCGCAATGCGTGGAGTCTTTCGCGGACGCGGAAAGCGAATACAAGGCAATACGCAATTCCGCCGGCCTTTGCGATTTCTCCTTTATGAGAATAGTGGAATTCCCGGAATCGGACGGTATTGACTACCTCGATACGGCATTGGCCGCAAACATATTGAAGCTGCGCTACGGCAGAATAATAGACACATTCTTGTGCGACGAAAACGGCAAGATAACCGCCGAAGTGTTTGTTGCCAATATAGACGACAAGGTCTTTGCATTCACAGAATCGCTAACAGACAGCGCGGAAATTTTGGGGAAAGGCGGAAATGCAAAAGACGCCACCAAAGATTACGCGATTTTCTCTGTTGACGGACCAAAAGCGTGGGAAGTCGCGCGCGACATATTTGGTTCAGACATTTTCAACCTGCCGTATCTTGCAATAGAAAAATACGATTTTGAAGGGGATTGCGCATACCTAATGCGCAACGGCAAAACAGGAGAATTTGGATACAGTTTTGTAGTTCCCTCTGCAAAGGCCGATGCGATGGCGCAAAAGCTCTGCCAAGCAGTTGAAAATGCGGGTGGGTCTCTTTGCGGGACAAAGGCGCACGCGGTCGCGCGCTTGGAAAGCGGATTTTTTAACATATACAAAGAAGGCGCATTGGTCGGCGACCCCATCGCGCTCGGTCTCCAATGGATGGCGGACTTCTCAAAGGACTCGTTTTCCGGTTCGGAAGCCGTATATAAAATGCGCGAAGAAGGGGCGAAGGCAAAAATCACCGCTGTTGAGGGCGCGGGAGTCGAAAAAGGCGCTTTGCTGTACGACGGAGATAAAAAAATAGGGGAAGTCATCACCGCGACGAACTCTGTTTCCCTTGGAGACAATATAGGCCTTGCGCTAATGGACAGCGAATGCGCGTATCCCTCGCTCGAGCTATCAACAGTCCCCGGCGGAGAAGTCAACGCGAGGACTGTCACAAGACCCATGACCGTATCCGAAAGCCTTATAAAGGGAATGCAGCAATAAATATGGCCAGGAGAATAACGCGCAGAATGGCGATATCGCCTGAGTTTAGAGACATCGACCTCATGGGCGTAGTCCATAACTGCGTGTATTTTGAATGGTTTGAGCGCGGGAGGCTTTCGATAATGAACGAAGCCTTGAATTTTGACGACGCGAAAAAACTAAATATAGCTGTTCCCGTCGTCAGAAATTCATGCGAATATCAAGTGCCTGTTAGACTCGGCGACAGCCTTGAATTGTTGACGCGCCATAAAATAGAAGATCCGTTTTCGGGGAAGCTCGAATTCACACACGAACTTAGAAATATGCGGACGGGGGCCCTGCATGCGTACGGAGAGTGCGTGTGCTGCGTGGCGGATATCCGCACAATGAAACTCGTGCGGAGCTTCACCCCGGAAATAGCCGAAAAATATTTGCAACTTAAATAAAATGGGCGGAAAAGTAGCGATAATAACTGGAGGCTCGCGCGGCATAGGCAAAGCGGTAGTCGAAAAATTTGCCGGTGCCGGAATAAAAGTGTATTTCACATACGCAAACTCGGAGGATTCCGCAGCAAAACTTGCGGAGAAATGCGGCGCGACTGCAATACGCTGCCCACAGAACGACTCCGAAAAGATAGCCGAAACAGTCGACAAAATATACGCTGAAAACGGGACGATAGACATTCTTGTAAACAACGCGGGCATCACGCGAGACAATTTTCTCATGCTAATGCCAAAGGCCTCGTGGAGGGAAGTAATTGAAACAAATCTCGACGGCGCCTACGAATGGACAAAGTGCGTAGCAAAAAAAATGTACGCGCGCAAAAGCGGCTCAATAATATTCATATCATCGGTATCCGGGCTTGTAGGTGTTGCTGGACAGACAAACTACGCCGCAAGCAAAGGCGCGATATGCGCGTTTTCTCGGGCATGCGCCGCCGAGCTCGGCGCAAAATCAATAAGGGTAAACACCATTTGCCCCGGATTTATAGATACGGACATGACTGCAAAAATCCCGAGGGACATTGCAAACAAGCAGCGCGAGAGGATTGTTTTAAAACGCTTTGGGAAACCGGAGGAAGTTGCCGAGGCCGCGTTTTTTCTGGCGTCGGACAGGGCGTCGTACATAACGGGCCAGACTCTCGTAGTCGACGGGGGGCTCACAGGCTGCGTCTAATATTTTTTATAGTTTTTTATCCCAAATTTTTTATAATTTTTTTCTAAAACGTATTTTTGCGGCGCGGGTTTTATGGGTTTTGAAATTTTGCGGGACTCCGCCTTCTGCCGAATAAAGCTCCTTAGTCCATTTAGTTTTATGTGTTCTGAAATTCTGCCGGACTCCGCCTACAATTATAAAAAAGAGTGGCGCGCATTGCTGCGCGCCGTTTTTTTGCATACTACCAGTTGGATAAAATATAAAATTCCGCCGTATTACCGTCAGATTCCTTTCTCAAAGAAATCCCTTATTTCCTCCCAAGTCTTTTTTATTTTCTTATCCTTGCCTTTAAAGCGCTCTATCCAGTAAACAGCCCCTCTGGAAACCAGCAAAGTGCCCATTTTTTTAGTGGAATTATCGTCCCCGCAAAACACGGTAAACTCCATACCTGTCGCACCTTTGCCAAGATACGCCTTCGTCGTTGTGAATTCTACTTTATGTTCAGACATAATTTCCTTTCATTTTTATTTATCAAATATAATATAAAATATATTTATATGTCAACACTAAACCTATAATAAATAATATACAAATAAAGATAAAATTTTGGATATTTTTATTACGATGATTTTACATAAATAATCTGCTGTATTTGCCAAACATTTATAGAATTCTACAAAAAATGCAGCCCACTCCGTAATCTTATATAAAAATATTCCGGGAAAAACCGTGCCTTATTCAAAACTAAAAGACGGCAAAATCGCGCTGCGAATAATGGGAACCGAGCCGAAAAAGCCAGTCACCGCCGCCCTTTTGCCTTTTATACTCCTAGAATGTCGCTGACATTCCCCCAAGATTGCCGGCTGCATTAACATTACCGGCTGCGTTATAACCCCCTCCGAAGGAAGCAACCCGCTCTGCCTCGTTTACTCCACCAGGGAGCGTCAGCAAATTCTCCCGATTTTACGGTTGCGTTAACCGCTCCGAAATAAATTTCCCATCCCGCCTCGTTTATCATTGGCGGTGCCGTCGGCGACATTTCCACGATTTTCTCGGTGACGTTAAGCACTTCAAAATAAGCAATCCACTGATCTTATTCTCTCCGAGAGCGTTGGTAGATCCTCCTTAGAGTGACGGCGACGTTAACCTATCCTAAGTACTAAACTCCGCCGACCCTTCTATCCTCGCCAAGGCTGAAAATTCTTTTCATCGAGGCAAAAAGCGACATATTTCCGGCAACCTTCATTCGTCCTGAACGCATGAGAGCGGAAACATTCCGGCGGGCAGACATGACATCAGCCCAATCTCCTGAAGCGACAGTTATAGTGACGTCTGCCGGATTGTCGCGCGCATTGTCCAAGAACGCGCATTCGCCGCCGCGCACGCTTAAAAGCATAGACCAATTTTTATCCGGGAAAACAAATTTGAAATCCGCCTTTTCAGGTGCCGTCTTAGGATTTAACATTCCGCACATCTCATGCAAAAGTATCCGCGGATCGGAAATCATTGAAAAACTTTCGAAAGGAGTTCCATTGCGCCGCAATCGCCAAAAGACCTGCGCATTTTTTGCGAAAGATTCCCTTCCGCGGCTAAGCGACATGCACATAGTGTCAATGCGCTCCCACGGAATGCGCCCGGTTTTTGCGAAGCACTCGCCCGCCGATTCAAAGGCGGACAAAACTTTGCGAACCCTTACACTGCCGAGCTCTCGCATGGCGAAGTATGCAGATTCGCCCCTCGTTATGTCGGCGACGTATTCAAAGCCCATTGCGTCTGCTATCATCTTGTACGTGTGCGACAACGCCTCAAATACATCGTCGTGCCTTCCGGAAGCAACGCTTATGGATACGAACTTTTTGTTTTTCTTTTCAAACCCTGTTTCATTTAGCATCTTGCCGTTTTCAGAATCGAAACGGTACCCGCGTACAAATGGAAAACACCTGTCAAAAAAACGCTTCATTTGAGCGCTCATAGAGTAAAAATATACAGGCGAGAGGCAGACGAGGGCGTCCGCTGAATCGAGAAATTCGACAGCCTCAGCCATATCGTCGTCAATCACACACTTTCCGCACCTGTCAAAACCCGCGCTGCACGCAAAACAACCGCGGCAATCGCCTATATTTTTTTCGCTCAGGCAGAAGTCGAGTATATCCGCCCCGCCCTTTTTTAACCCGCGCAAGAAAAGGTTTCCGACGATTTCAGTCACCCCATTGTCGCGGGGATTTCCTCTGACATACAATATCTTCACAGTCTGACGTTTTTATCCGAAGCCAATACTATCGTGCCGGAAGCGGCAATATCCCTACCCTTTCTGGCCTCGACCGAAAAGCTGTATAAGCCGCCGTATTCGCGCACAAATTTTGCGTTTGTGCTCAAAACTCCCCCCGCCTTAACAACCGATTTAAATTTGACATTCGCCGCTGCGAGAAAAAAAACTTTGCCCTCGTGCGATTTGTCGCCGGACGCCTGCGCGTTTAAGGCAATCAGCAGTCCGCAGGTCTGAGCGAGCGATTCCGTTATCATAACGCCCGGCATTATAGGCATGCCCGGGAAATGCCCCTTAAAGAACGGAAGCGTCGGCGGAATGTCAAGCTCGGCGACAATTCCTTTTGAAGCGTCGCACTCCACGACCCTGTCAACCATGAGAAACGGCTCCCTCTGCGGGAGAAAGTTCATAATTTCCGACTTTTCCAACAACATTTAAAAAGAATAGAAAAAATGCAGCGGCGAGTTCAAGACTTTTTGGCTTCCCGCATAACTTTGCACTCGGCCGATATAACCCTAAACGCTTTTGCAGCGAGCGAATCCGCTGAGTTGAAGTCCGACGGAGAAAGCGGAGGCAGTATTTTTATATGGAACGCAAACCCCGTCTTTTCGGGCAATAGCGGAGTTCCGCGCGTAAATGCTGGCTCCGAAGACACTATTGCAGCAGGCACAATGTCTATCCCCGTCCTGCGCGACAACCTAAAAGCCATACTTTTAAAATCGCCCAACCGCTCTCCGCTCATTCTCGTGCCTTCGGGGAAAACTATAAGATTGCAGCCTCTGCCGACAGCGTCGGATATTTTTCCCATAGCCAGCTCAATGTCGCTGCGGGTTCCGTCGCCCGTAGATATAAAGTCAAAAAAGCGCGTCAAAAGCCAAATTGCGGGAATCGAATCGTATTTTCCCTTAACGACGACAGCCGCATTGGGGATTATCGAGATTGCGAATAGAGGATCGAGCAGCGATATATGGTTGAATGTATAAATAGACGGAGTTTTTTGGATATTTCCGAGTCCATCGATTTTTACCTTATAGCCCCCGACGCGCGGGAAAATAATTATGGAAAGCAGACGAACGATAATGCGCAATGCTGAATTTATTTTTTTCCTGTAATCGCGCAATCCAAAGAGCGAGAGAATAAGGCAAATCCCAATAACCGCAGCCAAAACAATATTTGCGAGAGCAAATAAAAAGTAGCACAAGCCAATGCGAAATTTTGCGAAAAATCTTTTGAACACTGCCCGCATAATTATACTAATTTTTCGGTTCAGATTTTGAGAAATGCCATGCAATCAACCTTTGCACCGCGATGAGGACACCTATCAAAAGCGCGAACACCCACAAGTTGCGCCACATTAGAGAATTTGAAGCTGCGGCAGAGCCTATGTAGATGACGACAGCCCCAATCGCGCCCTGCACAGCGAGATTTACGATAATATAAGTTGCAAAATTAGAGCGCAAGCCGCCCAATATCAGATTTTGCACGAAATAAGGTATGCCCGGCACCGCTCTTACAAAAAAATTGACATTAGCCAAGCTGTAAGGATTAGGTTTAATTTTAAACTTAACCAAAAGCGATTCGAGAATATTTGGGGGCACTATAAACCTTCCAAAGAAATAGCCTATGGAGGAGCTGATAAAAAGCCCCGCAAGGCAAATAGCCCAAGCCTGCAAAAATGGGAAAGCTGCTCCCGCAAAGAGATAGCAAATTGACAGAGAGAACGGCAACGCGCACCCGATTCCCATGATTGCGAGGAAGATAAACGGATTATTGTTTGACTCAGCAAATTGCAGGCACAAATCGAGTAATTTGCGCCATCCGAAAAAGTATTCGAAAGCTATGGCAAGAAATAGGAATACAAGAATTTTTACGGCAAATTGCTTCATATTGAGAGTGCGGTCGCAAAATATGGGAGCGAATAAAAGGAATGTATATAGAAAAATATATTGACTAATTTACAAGAATAAAGCATATTTGAAACTTTAAAAATAAGCCGAAATAGCTCAGTTGGTAGAGCAACGCTTTCGTAAAGCGTGGGTCGTCGGTTCAAGTCCGACTTTCGGCTCTGACTTTAATACCTTGCAAGTAAAACACTTGCGAGGTTTTTTGGGTCAACACCAAAGGTTGTGGAATAGGTTGATTTTGGGTCAACACCAAAGTCAGTGGATTTTAATGAAAGACGCCGCATTGGACAAGG
>URAK01000015.1 GCA_900545705.1 uncultured Opitutales bacterium
TATGAAAGACAAATCTAAAAAATCAACCTATTCCACAACCTTTGGTGTTGACCCACAAAAAAGGCTGCAAGTATTTAACTTGCAACCTTCAAAAGCCCATGGGCGATACAGGACTCGAACCTGTGACATCCTGTGTGTAAAACAGACGCTCTAACCAACTGAGCTAATCGCCCTTAGATATAGAGTTCAATATTGCAAATTCCGCGCTCTCTATCAAGACTTTTTTTATACTATTATCATTTATATTTTTTCTTAAATTGGCGCAGGCTAACTCAGTAATCCTCATATTGCAATTCACAGTTCGGGAAAGTGTTTCTTTGTGCGCCACATATCGCGGCAACATTCCAAAATATTTTACGGAGCCGCTTGGTCAATTTTGCCGAATTCGCCGGCGAACAGTTAACAAAAAAAATGGCTTAACCTCCGCGCGCGAGCATATCAATCGCCTCCCGCGTGCGCTAAAATGCGCGAATTAGAATGTCACTGCAACATTCCCCTCTCGTATATTTTTAAAATTTTTAAAGAAGCCGATCCCTTTGAGGACGCGCTGCGGCTCGATTGAGACGCCAAAACTCCCGAAGAATCCCCGGCATTTCCTCCCGAGCCTTGCGGGCGGGACGCCGAAGAGCCTCCGGAGGAAGCGCCGCCTGTGCGCCTCGCCCCGTCCGAGCCCGACGAAGACGAACTGTCCTGACCGTAGAACGCTATCAGCCTGTATTCTGCAATTCCGCGCCTTACGGTTATTTCTATCTTTAAAAGGCTCGCGTTTACACCCGCATTTTTGCGCGGTACAAATCTCGCGCCCCTATTCTCAATATCCGTCAAATTTTCCACCCAATACTTTCCGTCGTCCACGGTGCCGATTTCGCCCCTTATTGCCCTGTACAAATCTACATCGTAATCTTCGGACTCCAACACGCACAGTATCTCAAGCGTCTTTTCCGACGCTGAATTGAGATTCACCTTTGAAAAATTCTCTGTCGAAAAATTTTCGGAAAACAATGTGTAAAGCTCAGTAGGATTCCCGTCGTCGTCAAAAAACAGCTCCTTCGCATTCTCTATAAACGCAAGCTCGGAAAACGATTTTATACTCCTGTTGGGAGGCCGCGCCGTCCCTCTCTCGTAATCCTCGTATTCCGCCCCGAAAACTCCGCGCGCATCGTCGGAATCGCTCCAGTCTATTATGCAGTCGGCAGCCTGCTGCGCCGACGCCGAGCCAATTCCCCATTCCTCGAACAGTTTTACGAGGCTTTCGGCGTCCATTATTCCAAGCGGTATCTTGCCGCTTTCGTCGCTTATTTTCACGTCTACTTCACAGCCGTCGAAAACTATTCGCCCGTCCGACAGGGGCCTCGACCACCCCTGGCTTTCGGCGTAAAGCCCCCCGTCTATTTCCGCGTATTCTCGAAGCACGGCAACCGCGGCGTTCAGCGCGCTCTCAGCATCAAGTTTAAGCTGCTGTTCTAGCATCGACGACGCCCTCGGTTTAAGCCTCACCGACGCAAATTCCACTATTACCGCAGCCACAATGCCCGTTATCGCTATCAGCCCAAGCACAAAAATGAGCGCGGCGGCGCGGCGTTTCCCAAAAAGTTTCATTTTATGCCTCCGTCGGTAAAATTATCGAGCCTTATTAGGCGTTCGTCCGTCTCCGCGCCGTCGGAAAACGTTATTTTTATGTATTGCGGCATTGTGGAGCCGGTTGTGGTATCGCGCAGCTGGGGTTCAAGCTTCCACGCCCCAACATCGTCGTAGTACCAGTATTCGACATTCGCCACCCTGCGGGAAATCTCGCTTCTGTAAAGGGCGCACTCTTGGTCGTGCTCCTCGGATTTTACAAACTTCCATATCACCGACAACACCCCATCTTTATATTCTAGCCAGCACAGTTTCTCGGGCGAAAAACCTGTGGGGGAAACGTAAAACGGGTGGTCGTAAGCGCAGCCGTACGCCAAAAGCCAATCGCCGGAGCCTATCGTATCGGGATTTTTTGAAACGTAAACTGTCTTGTCGGAATTTGAAGCGAAAGTTTCGCCAAGGTCCCCCGACGACTGCACTGAAGACGTCGAAAACGCCGACCTTAAAAAACTTTCGACACCGTCGGCATGCGACCTCAGAGATCCCCCCATTTCAAGGCTCTCGGATAGTTTAGACATATCAAAGAGAAGCGCCACCCCTCCAAACATCACAAGCGCCGATATGGATATTGCCAGCACCGCCTCTATGAGCGTAAAGCCGCGCGACACCCCGCCCCGCGCGCATCGGCAGTTGGAGTTCATCTCGCGGCCTCCCTTCTGGATTCATCGAGATAGTCGGTGCGGTCTTCTACTATATCGTCGCGCTCGGTGGAAATTTCGTACCAGCCAGGACGCACTACAAACATTCTCCGCACGGCCTCGAAAGACTTCCCCCTGACAGTTATCACAAGCTCGAACAAATCGGCTATGGGTGTTGATTGCGCTTCGCCGCTTGCCTTGTAAATATCGCCGTCGAATGCGTCTATGTCTATTTCGTCGGATAGCGAGTCGTAATCAGATACTCCCAAAACCGCCTCGACTCCTTTCCGAATATCGGCCTCCAATTCCGGATTTTCCCCCTCCATTACAAGCGGATATACGCTGTTGTAGCAAACCTGCGACACCATAAACGCCGATATAGAAAATAATGCGAGCGCCAATACCGCCTCCGCAAGGGAAAATCCATTTCTGCCACCCGCGATTTTGCAGCGCCTTAGAATGCGCAAAATATTTGCGGAATGCCTAATCATTTTTCTCCTTACTGTCAGGATATGTTTCGTCGCCGGAAAACGGATCGAAAAAAACGGTCTTTACGTAGTCCGAAAAGGTTATGACAGCGCAAAAGGGAGTCATCGCCCCGTCCGGCGAAAATCTCACTTCGCGGACTTCCCCGTCAGGGAACTCCACCCCGGGATTGTCGATTATCTCCGGATTGCGCGTAAAAAACGATATTTTTACGTTGCTTTCAGATTCATCGGTCGAACTTTCGGAATCGGATTTATCGGCGCGCTCGTCGGCCTTGCGCAAGTACAGCCTCGCGATTTCCTTGCGGGTCTTAAAATCACACACGCTAAAATAGCCCCTTGGGTAAAATCTCAAAACAGTCTGTTCGCCGATTTTAGCGGACTCCGCGCGCGCTCTTAGAACGGCCGTCTTTAATATTGAATCAGCGGGCCTATCCTCCAAAGCGGAGGAATCCGGGAACACGAGCGTCCCCGCGAGCGTTGCTACAACGGCCGCAAGCGCAATTGCGAGAATTATCTCAGCGAGCGTAAACGCGCCCCTTGCGCGCCATATTCGCACATCTTCCGCAATCCGCGCCATTTTGCGAGAAATCCGCCGCAAGCCCACCTTCCGCACGCAAGCCTACCAATTTCCGATATCGTCTTCGGTTCCGCTCTTGCCGTCGGGGCCAGAGGACCATACATCGTATCCGTCCTTGCTCTTAACTGCGGGGCAACGGTACTGGTACGGATTCCCCCACGGATCGGCGGGAAGATTGCGGACGTACGGTCCCTTCCATCTGTCGGACACCGCCTCTGGCGCTTCGAGCAGCGCCTTCAACCCCTCCTCGGTTGTTGGATAGCGACCGACAGCCAATTTGAAGGTCATAAGCGGTGTCTGGAGAGAGCCGTTTACGAAAGACTCCGTTATCTTCGTCTGGCTTTCCGACATAGTCTTGTCGAGGTTGACAACCACAATAAACGCCAGCATTGAAATCATCGCTATTGCAAGCAATACCTCCATAAGCGTGAAAGCGGCTCTTGAAAAGCGTGCCTTTGCGGCGCGCACCCGGAATCTATTGTCTTTTTGTAATTTCATAAAGGTATATGTCTTATAACGCATGGCATCTGTTATTGTTTCAGGCAAAAGAGCCGTCTCTTGGCGCACTCCATGCGCGTGTGTCAAAACCGACAGTCGGAGTAGCCTGAAAAAGCGCGCCTCCGAAACTCCATGTATAATTGACAATTTTGCGCACATGTCAAAACACAAAATTCGCCTTCCTAAAAAAAGCCATGTTCTCAAGCGGCATATCCAAGCAGTATAGCCCATTTTTTGTAAAAAAACGCATGTGCGAAGCAAAAATGGTTGCCAATTTAAAAAACGCCTTTTTGATTTTCAGAAAGGAAATTTTCATTCGACGCTTTTTAGGCGCACACGGCGCCGAGGCGGAAACTAAACAGAATTTAACTGTACATGAAAGTCATCAGAGCAAAAAGCGCCGGATTTTGTTTCGGTGTGGAGCGCGCAATCGGCATAGCCATAGGCTGTACCGACGGCGGGAAATGCAAAGTCTATACGGACGGCCCGCTAATCCACAACAGGCAAATGATGGAAAGGCTTCAAAAAGACGGCATCCTCGAAATCGGAGACTATAAGAGTGAAAGTTCTATCGAGGACGAAATCCGCAAATCGGACAAAAACAGCATGCTCGTATTTAGAGCCCACGGAGTATCACCTGAAAGGCGCGAATACCTTAAATCGCTCGGAATGCCTTGCAAAGACGCCACTTGCCCCGACGTCGGCAAAATTGCAGGCATCATAAAAATGCATTCAAATAAAGGCTACACAATCGTCATAGTTGGCGACCCAAACCACCCGGAGGTAATCGGACTTCTCGGGTACGCAGGCGGGCACGGATTTGTGGTAAAATCGCGCGAAGACATCGACAAGCTTGAAAATATCGAGGGCGATATATGCATGGTGTCGCAATCGACAATGTTTACGGACGACTACCGCGAAATCTCCGAGTACTTTAAAAAAAGATTCCCAAAAACAAAGGTAATCGACACAATTTGCGGCGCTACAAAAGAGCGCCAAAAAGACGTACGGCAGCTTGCCCAAGACGGCGCGGAGGCTATTATTGTAATAGGCGGAAAGCACTCTGCGAACACTGTAAAGCTCGCCATAATGGCCACTCGAACAGGGCTGCCGTGCTACCATATCGAAACTCTTAACGAACTCGATATCGACTCCGTAAAAAAATATTCGGTAGTCGGCGTCACAGCGGGCGCGTCAACACCCGATTTTCTGATAGACGAAGTTTGCAGAAAACTCGAAAGCCTATAAGGCTCCTAAAAATCTACCCCACAAAAACCCCACATCTAAAAAATATAAACCATATGTATATATTAAGGATTTTAAAGATAGCTATGCTCATCGCCGCAGCAGTTTCAATATGCTCGTGCGATAAGAAACCGACAGTAAAGGAGACTGTAAAAGAACAGTCCGTCCAAAAGGTAAAAACAAAAAAGAAAAAGGTAAAGAAGGCCAAGACCGAACAAGCAAAAGCAGCCGATTCGGACGAGCCGCAATGGGACAAACGCTTTCTCTCTTTCGACATAGACACGGAAAATGTCGTCTCCGGAGGCACATTCTCGGGAAGCGTTGACATTAGCGCCCCGTTCAAAAACGCATTCGATTCTTCCGACATATCGGTCGAATTGTCGGTAAACGGCGTGTCAAACGGGGTGTCTATGAACGTTCCCATGCATTATGTCCGCGGCAATTCGGACAAATCAACATGGTCGTTTTCGGTCATAATACCAAAATCTGGCTCTTACCGCTACAATGTGTCAGTTAAAACCTCGGGGCAAAATTTCTTCTCACCGGAATTTCCATTGAAAACTTCAAAGGGATCGGGATTGGGAATATATAGGCTGTCTAAAAAAGAACCATCGCACTTCTATTTGAAGGGTTCTGAAAATATCCGCGGAATTGGTGTCGATTTTCCGCTAGTACTCACTG
Organism: uncultured Opitutales bacterium; assembly: GCA_900545705.1. Taxonomy (GTDB): domain Bacteria; phylum Verrucomicrobiota; class Verrucomicrobiia; order Opitutales; family Intestinicryptomonadaceae; genus Merdousia. The sequence continues at coordinate 5,766 of URAK01000015.1, forward strand.
GGGACGCGAGAGAAAAGGCTCTTGACGCCGTCGCAAATGCCGGAGCAAATATTATAAGGGTAAACCTATCCGCGCCGACATCGCTTATAATCGCGTCTGGGCCGCACGCAGGCAAGTACAACCAGCCGCTCTTAAAAAATCTCGAAACTCTGCTCGATTCCGCACAAAAGAGAAACCTCAATGTTGTCATAACATTTGCCGAAGTTGCCGATTTCGGCGCGAATTACGCGAACTCGTATTTTGCAAAGAGCGGAATCGCTAAAACCCCCGACGATTTTTTTGAATCGCAAGACGCCGCGCAAATATACAACGAGCTCGTAAAATACGTTGTGACGCGCTTCGGTTCAAGCAAGGCGATTATAATGTGGGAACCATTTGCGGGTATAGATGCCCTCAGCCCCGAAAAGCTCGACGCACGCTCATCTTGGCTGAACTCAGCAGCCTCCGCAATCCGCGATTCCGACAACGCCGCAAAGCGCCCGATAATGGTCACCGCGGCAACCTCCGGAGAGCTAGAATACTTGTGGGGCGGCGAAGCATGTTCTTTCCTTGGCATAGATTTGCATGGATTGAGAGACTTCTCACAGGGCGTATGGGAACATGCTGCATTCTTCCCTAAACGCTATAAAAAACCGGTTGGAGTACTTTCTACAACTCCCGCGGCCAGTACTCCGCCCGACCCGTCGTACTCGCACATCAGAAACTCGATGTGGGCGGGGCTGATGACTGACTCCCCCATACTGCCGCTCGCCGACTACCGCAAAGTCGCCGCGCGTTCAGCAGCCGAAGAAGCTATCTCTGAAATATCGGCATTTGAAAAGAATTTCAAAACGGCAAATGCTGCGCTCGACCCGTTGAGGCTGCCGGAAAAGATAGTTCAAACCTCGACTGCCGCCGCCGAAAATTCTACAATCATATACCCAGCATTCTCTGAGACATACCCAGACAAAGAATCCTCTAACGACCTCGCGCAAGTCGGGATAGACCTGTCAACCGGGACAATATCCTCGAACACTATGCCGATTGTCTGGAAAGATACAGGCACTGTTGCCGTAAATATAGAAAATGTTCCGACCGACAAAAATACGCTCGACATTGAGATAGAGAGCGTTCCTGCTTCCGCGAATTTTGAACTCATATGCCTGTCTAACGACACTGAGATTTCCAGAACGAAAATTACAGCGGAAGGCGTAAAAGTCCTCACCAATGAGAACGGGGTTCCCACAGCTGCAATAAACAAGAAAGTTTCCATACCGCTCGCAAAGGGTGAAAATAATCTTGTATTCCAGCTTTCTGGAACGGGGGCAACTATGAAAGTTGGCAAGCTCGAAATACCAAAGACCGGCTCAATGAGGGGTGTGACATCCGTAAAGCCTTTCGCGGCAATTGACAAGAAAACCGGAACAATCTACCTGTGGCTCAGGAGGGCCGGGGCGGAATCCTATACAGTAGCAAAACACAAGCTATATTCGCGCGGAATACCTGGAATGCGCTCATTTGAGTATCCGATAGAAATTGAGGGCAATCCGTCTACAAATTTCAAGGTTACTTGGTGGGATACGCGCGGCAAGAAGGAAATCGCCTCAGGCGTTGTAAGGACGGACTCAAATGGAGTGTTAAAGCTAAAAACTCCTCCTTTCAACAGCGATGTAGCCTGCGTGATAGAGCGCGAATCTAAATAGCCGTTGCGGATAAAAAGCCGCTCTATAAGCCGGAGCCTACTTGAAGGCGCCGGCTTTTTATTTTTCATATTGTTGCCGATATTTTTTGCCTCGCATATCGGAAAAGACCCGTCATTCCCGAAAAGAAATTTTTACTGAAACAGCGGCGCGCGATACCGTTTTCCAACAAAAATTCAATGCGATCTATTCCGGCAAATACAGCTGCCGTTAAGCAAATGATTTTTCACGAATCCCAATAATGGTCTGATCAAAAAACTTGACTATATTAAAATACCATCTACAACCAACTAATATGAAGAAAGTTATTTTACCCCTATTATCTGCAATCGGCGCATTATCCCCAACGTTTTCGAGCGCTGCGGACTACTATTTCATTCCGCCCTCAAAGGACAATATAAATTGGAACCACCTCGAAAATTGGAAAATTTCCGAAGACGGCGGTCAATCGTTTGCAGATGCTACAGAATACCCTTCCGCCTCAGACAATGTATTTTTCGACCAAACGAAAATTGCCTTGTGGCCCGACGGCAAAGGAATGAACTTGTATTTCGACGGCAATATAGAAATGGATTCGCTCACTATAACGGGCAATTTAGACCAGCTGAATTTTGGCGCATACAACAAAACCGCAGAAACTGCCTCTACTTCATCGCTTATAGTAAACGGGAATATGTCCGTAATTCTTGACGGAGCCGGAGGGTACAACGGAAAATATATAATGGGCGGCCATTATAATCCGCTCACAGTCGAAATAAAGGGGGACGTTGAATTAACCCGCCTTAATAATACCGGAACACTGACATTTTCCTTCGGGGGAAACAGCCAGAGCAACGCTTTAAAAAGCCTAAAAATTGACGGTAATTTCAACAACAAAACAGGCCAGATTTCCTTTGGCTCATATGTATGCGAGCGCGACGCCGCAAAAATTGCCGAAGACAAATATTATTATTACAAAAACGCCGACATTCAAATAGGAGGCTCAATTACCGGCAATAGCACTCTATTCTTAAACAGCACTGGAACCAATAATGTAATAATAAAAGTAAACGGCATTACATCAACTACGGTTGATATGCGCGCCACAAACGATTCAAAAGGAACCGTAGGCTCTTCCGCAACAATTGTACTCGCCAACGAAGGCCAAGCATTAATGAAAGGCGGCATTACGGACTTGTACTCTTACACGTCAGGCAAAGTTGGGAAGGAAACATCAAATACGGTAGTAGATGTCGTAATGATGGGCGCTCAAAACTCCCAGCAAAAGCTTGTCCTTTCATACAACCAAAGGGCGTTCCGCGGAGGAGTCACTGTAATATCAGGAGATTTGAGAATGTACACCATGTACAAAAACAACACCGCAGAGGGCGAATGGGGCAAGTGGGGCGACATAAGGCTCGTCGGGAATTCCGACGGCATTGACGCAAAATTTGGCGCTATCGGCTCAAACGGCAGCGAGACCGACTCCAACGCGGTAGTCTACGGCGACAACTTGATATGGACAGGCGGAACGATTGTTTCCGGCATAATAAGCCAGACGCAAGCCTCGCTAATCGAGCTTTCCGGAACGATGCAGAAGGGCGAAGGCGCAGGATCTGAATTCTGGTTTGAATTTGTAGGCAATACAAACTATCTCACCGAAGACGGAGTGAGCATAAAACTTATTTCATGGACGGAAGGCAATACACCTACCGACTTCCTTGAAAGCGAATTTAAAGCGGCAAATATAGACGGGAAAATCGCCGAATTTACAATCGCGGACGACGGCTTGTATGTCTCCTACACAGTGCCTGAGCCGGCGGCAGCAGCCGCGCTTGTCAGGGCGATAGCCCTGCTCTTTGCGCTGCGCCGGAGAAGATAGCAAAGGATTTTCTTAGAATATAATCGCCGCAATTCAAGCGCCGCGCATTCGCAAAATTGAATGCGGCATAAAGCGCAAGGCGGCATAAAGCGGACTGTTGAAAAACTGTCCGTTTTTTATTTAAATGCGGCTGCCGCATCGCGCTTTTTTCGAGTGGGATTCCTGCCAATAAAAACGCACGCTAAAAATAGGATTTTAGCGTGCTCTTTGGAAAATTTAATTACACGCACACTGAAAGCGGTTTTAACAGAAAAAGAGAATTAAAAAATCTTCAACCCTTGAACTTTTTCTTGCAAGTTTTGAAGGGATTAAAAGTTGCGCGCCTACCGCCCCAAAGGGGATTTTTTTTAGAATTTTTTAGGCGACAATCCTTTACAGGCGCGCGCATTTTATACATTATAGACGGAAAAATTTTTTATGAACGAAGACCATTTGATTCAGCTCGCAAAAGAGCTCTCCATACCAGTAATGCAAATCGCGGCAACCGCGAAGCTTCTTGAAGACGGAGCCACAGTGCCCTTTATAGCCCGATACAGAAAAGAGGCAACAGGCACTCTCGACGAAGTCGCGATAACGGCAATCCGCGACGGCCTCGAAAGGCTTAAAGCACTCGACGACAGGCGGGAATCCATAAAAAAATCGCTGTCAGAGCGCAACCTTCTGACCGACGAACTCTCAGCTGCAATCGCGGCCGCAGAAACCCTCGCCAAGCTCGAAGACATCTACCAGCCCTTCAAGCCAAAGCGCAGAACCCGCGCAACTGTCGCCCGCGAAAAAGGCCTTGAGAGCCTCGCCGCATTCATATTTGAAAATCAATCCGCCGCCTGCTCTGAAAAGGCCGCGGAATACATCTCGGCGGAAAAGGACGTTCCGGACGTCGCGGCGGCTCTCGCGGGCGCGCGCGACATCATCGCCGAAACCATAAGCGACGACGCCCCCGCAAGGCAGGCAATGCGCGAATATTTTGAACAAAACGCCGTGATGTCGTCAAAAATACTCACCGGCAAAGAGGAAGAAGGCGCGAAATACCGCGATTACTTTAATTGGAGCGAAAGCGCGAAAACCGCGCCATCGCACAGAATCCTCGCAGTCAGGCGCGGGGAGGCCGAGGGATTTCTAATAATGCGCGTAATTCCCGAAGAGGCTCCGGCGATAGAAAAGCTAAAACAGATGTACGTAAAAGGTAACGGAGAAGCAGCAGCGCAAGTCGCTCTCGCCGTCGAAGACTCCTATAAGCGCCTTCTCAGCCCCACTACCGAGACTTACATGCGTCTCGAACTGAAAAAGCGCGCCGACGCCGAAGCAATCGCCGTATTCGCCTCAAACCTAAAAGAGCTGCTTATGGCCTCCCCACTCGGCGAGAAAAACGTTCTTGCTATCGACCCAGGATTTAGAACCGGCTGCAAAGTTGTGTGCCTAAACAGGCAGGGAGCACTGCTCTACAACGACGTAATCTACCCGGAGCAGTCGGCGCTGCGCCAAAAGGAGGCGGCCGACAAAATTCTCGCGCTTTGCGCCCGCTTTGAAATAGAGGCTGTCGCAATCGGAAACGGAACAGCCGGGCGCGAAACCGAAGCCTTCATAAGGTCGCTCAACCTTCCAGCCTCCATTCCTGTTGTTATGGTAAACGAAAGCGGTGCTTCGATATACTCGGCAGGCGAAGTTGCCCGCGAAGAATTCCCCGACAAAGACATTACAGTCAGGGGCGCCGTATCCATCGGCAGAAGGCTCATGGATCCGCTCGCAGAACTCGTAAAAATCGACCCGCAATCGATAGGCGTCGGCCAGTACCAGCACGACGTCAACCAGAGCATGCTTAAAAAATCGCTCGACGACGTCGTAATAAGCTGCGTCAACAGCGTCGGGGTCGAGGTAAACACGGCGAGCAAACAGCTTCTGTCGTACGTTTCCGGGCTCAACTCCACTACGGCCGCCAACATAGTTTCCTACCGGAACGAGCACGGGCCGTTCAAGTCGCGCAAGGAGCTTACGAACGTGCGCGGGCTAGGAGCGAAGGGCTTCGAGCAGGCTGCGGGATTCCTCAGAATACGAGACGCCGAAAATCCCCTCGACGCCTCGGCAGTCCACCCGGAGCGCTACGAGCTTGTGGAGCGCATTGCCGCCGATATGGGCGAGGACGTAAAATCCCTTATGCGCGACTCCGCCGCGCGCGCAAAAATTAAACTTGAAAAATACGTAGGCGCAGACATCGGCCTCCCCACACTTAAAGACATCATGCAGGAACTTGGGAAACCCGGGCGGGATCCGCGCGAAAAATTCGAGGTATTCAAATTCTCGGACGAAGTCCACAGCATTGACGACTTGCGCGAAGGAATGAGGCTGCCCGGCATAGTCACAAACGTCACGGCGTTTGGAGCCTTTATAGACATCGGAGTCCACCAAGACGGGCTGGCGCACATAAGCGAGCTTTCCGACACCTTTGTAAAAGACCCGAAAGACGCAGTCCGCCCCCAGCAAAAAGTCAACGCCTACGTTTTAGAGGTTGACAAGGCCCGCAAGCGCATTTCCCTATCATTAAAGACGAATCCCACAAAGAGGGTGCGCAGCGCAGGGGAAATTGCCGGAGCTGGCGGGCGCCCAGGGCGCGACAACCGCGGCGGCCGAGGAGGTTATCGCGGGAGGTCGGACGGAAACTTCAACTCATTCGGAGACGCTTTTTCAAGAATAGGAAAATAAAATGCTTGGGAGAATCGCAGCGGCGGCAATATTTTGCGCGGCGGCGTTTGCGGCGGCAACCACCGCGAGCGCCGATATCGACTATTCCGCCCTTGCGAACCCACAGACGTATAAGAATGTCGACACCATATACCGCTCGGAATCTGGAGATTCGATTGCGCGGATTCGGTTAAAGTCGATGAATTTTGAAAGCCGCGTGAAGAAATGGGGGATACCAATCCCACAGACTCTCTTGATACGCTCGCTTGCAATCGACGTCTATTGTAGAAACCTGACCGACGCGGAAATTCAAAAGCTGAAAGCCCCCCCGCTGTTTTTCATAGCCGCCGAAAATTTTTCCATCGTGCTATACGGCAAGAGAAACAAGGTGACAGTGCGCTCAAACCATGCGCTCCTAAAAAAGGACCTGTCGATTGTCCTGACGGGCGACGTAAAAATCTCGACCGACAAAGGCCAGATGTCTCTCGGCGATTCCGCAACATTGTCGCTTAGCGGCAGAATGCTAAAATTTTCTTACGGCGAAAACGGAGAGAAATTCGCGATAAAGTTTTAGATCCCCGCGAAGATTATACGGGCATAGGCGCGATTCCACGCGATAGCATATTTTCGACTCTCCGCGATCGAAGCTTTCAAAGCGCATGGCTTTGGCAAGATAGGCGCTTATAAAAATTTTTTATCTGCAATCCCAGTTTGTGCGCCCAAACCTTAAAAATTTTAGCGCAAAACTCTTCCAAAAGCGGAACTGCCCCAAATTGCGCTGTAAAATCAAGGAAGGTAAAAAAATAACAGTGCCACGCCGCTGATTGCCACATAAATTGCGATACCCAATCAGCATGCAGTATTGCCGGAGCATTTGCAATAAAGCGGCATAAAATCAAGCGCCTAAAGGGGCTGCCGCATAAGTTCCCCCGCGCAAAATACAATATTGTCTTGCGATTTTTGCCGGGCAGGAATTTAATTTTCGGAATGAAAAAGTTTTCTATTTCGGCAATTTTCACAATATGCCTGTGGCTTTGCGCGGCCGTCTCGTTCGCGGCGCCGCAAAAATCCGGCAACTGGACAATCGAGGGCAAAGTAGTCACCGCTCCAGACGGGGCAATTATCCTATCGAAAGGAGCCTCGGCTACGCTCTCTCCGAAACTAAACGGCGGGGATTTTAAAGACTTCGAGCTCTCATTTAAAGCCCGGACGATAAACGGAGCAACAGGATTCCTCGCCTTCCACACGGATCCCGATTTTTCAAAGGGATATAAGGTCGCCATAGACAATTCAAAAACGTCAAAAGTTTGGTGGAGAAAGACAGGCAGCCTAATCGGCGTCAGAAACATTGTGAAGAGAATTTCCGAAGACGGGCAATGGGCGCAAATAGACGTAAAAGTCTCCGGAAATCTCGTGGAAATCGACATCAATTCCCACAGACTCGTCGAATACGCCGAACCGGAGAATCCGTACAGGCTGCCACAGAACGCAAATATGCGCCTTGGCAAAGGGGGTATCGCGCTAAAATGCGTATCAGGAGACGGAATTGAAATAAAAGATTTTAAAATAAAAAGGCTCGCCGCAACCGGTAAGAAAGTGGAAGCCGAACCTGAGAGCGCATACGGCGCAATCGCCCTGCACCAGTCCGACTTCCCCGTGCTCGACTACCATGTGCACCTCAAAGGCGACCTCGATTCGCAAAAAGCCAAAAAGCAGTCCTTAAAATACGGAATCAACTACGCCATCGCCGTAAACTGCGGCAAAGATTTTCCTGTAAACAAAGACTCCCTCGCCCTTGAATTTCTCGAAAAAAATAAGGAAGAGCCATATATTTTGGCAATGCAGGCAGAAGGCAGGGAATGGATGAAACTCATCTCAAAACCCGTGCGAAACAAATTCGCCTATTCCTTTACCGACGGAATGACTTTTGAGGACTACGACGGCAACCGCGTCCACTTGTGGAAGCCGAACGAAGTTAAAATAAAAGACAAAGAAGCGTACATGGACATGATTGTCGAAAAAATCTGCGGAGTTCTCGGCGAGCCTGCCGACATATACGCAAACGCAACCTATCTTCCCGACGCTCTCGCTCCGGAATACAAAAAGCTCTGGACAAAACAGCGCCGCCAAAAAGTGCTGGACGCCCTTGCTCGCGGTGGAATGGCGCTTGAAATAAGCGCGAAATACAATATTCCCGATGCCGAATTTATAAAGGCGGCAAAGGCGCGCGGGGTAAAATTTACATTCGGTAGCAACAACGGCGACTCCAATTTTGGCAAGCTCGAATACTGCATAAAAATTATGCGCGAATGCGGCCTCACCCCAGAGGATATGTTTAACCCTAACAGGGAAAATCGATAAACCTGCAAAACTTTATCCGCCGCAGGGAGACGCCCTCGGCGGATTTTTTTTGCCCGCAAAAAAAATTCGCATAGAAAATCCCCATAAAAGAAAGAATAAAAAAGCCGCCCGCCGATAAAAACCCTTATGCATGCCGCGGCACTATTAATCGAAGCCGCCAAGCCCCCCGTATTGCCGTCCTTACTTTAATTGAAGCCGCCAAGCCCCCGGATTGCCGCCCTTACCACGGATCTTCAGCCTTAAAATGTTTTGGATAACGCGCCTTCAATTCTTTGCGCACATTCGCCCACGAGGTTTTCCAAAACTCTCCGAGATCGGTGGTCGTTTGTACGGGCCTTCCGTTTGGGGCAAGTATCTCAAAAACCGGCACTACTTTTCCGCCGCATATAGAAAGCGCCTTTGAATCAAAACCAAATAAATCCTTAAAAGATGCCGGCACAACCGCCCTTTTCATTGCGGCATCGTACCTTATCTCAACAGGCCTGCGGCGCGGCGAAATGCGTACTTCCTTCGGCGCGGCGTATTTCAGGAACTCCGCCTGCCCCGCAGAAAGCCACTCGCGCAGGGCCGAATGGACGTCGAGATTCTTGACTTGCGAAAGCGAATAAGAACCCCAACACATCTGCAAAAATATCTCCCTCAGCGCCGTGCCGTCTATCGGGGCGATTCCGCTTTCAGGGCAAACGGAAGCAACCAAGTTTACCCTCTCTATAAACGCCTTGGCGGAATCGTCAAAATTTTTAAGAATCGACGGCGATTCGAATATCTTTTCCACAAGCAGCTCCGCAGCCTCGCCCGCAGGCGGCTCCGCCCCTGAATTCTCGGATATTACGAGATCGCGGAATTTTAACGTCTCGCCGCACACGACTCTTTTTTGGCGCTCGTCAAACCGAACTCCCTTTTCTGACGTGAAGTCGGAAGCAAACAGCTCTCGCAAATTTTCGACCGTTATGGGGGTCAAAAGCGACGCCATTATTGAAACCCCTTGCGCCCCGCCCTGCCTTTCCTGCAAGTCGAGCGCGACAAACAAATCGTCGGCGTACGCGCGCGACTGCCTGCTTATCTCCCCCTTTTTGCCCGCCGCGAGCGCGCACGCAAGAGTGCCCTTGTTTAGCCGCACCCCCACATGCTCGGAAAACGCCGACAAAACGCACATCGCGACAGCCTCTCCTTCCGCTCCGCCAGCATTAACCTCCACTAACGCTCCATGGCGGGGCGCGCTCTCGCCTTCCCCGCGCGCTTCAAGGCGCAACGCGGCGCGCTCAAGATCGGCAGCGGCACGGCACGCGCTGCGGGCGTTCGCGGCATGGATTCCAAAGTCCCTGCAAAATTTTTCGTCGAAAGAATTTTCGCGGGCTATTTCGCAAAGTCGGGCTATTTCCTCCGGCTCGGAGCTAACTTCGCCGACATATTCGTCCCTCGCCGCCTCCGCAAATGCGTTGTCGAGCGAAAGCTTTATTCTTCCGCAATCGGAAAGCGCCGCTATGAGGGAAACCGTCCGCAAGCATCCGCGGCGCGTACCCTCTATGAGCATTCTCGCGTACCTCGGCTGAACTGGGAAAGCCGCCATTTTGCGCCCGAGCGGCGTAATCGCCCCGCTCTTGTCGAGAGCCCCAAGATTTAAAAGCGTGCGCAAGGCGCGGACGTACGAATCTTCGGGCGGCGCCTCAAACAGACCTATGCCGCCGGCGTCCATTCCCGCCGCCGCAAGCCACAACACTATCTGGCTCAAATCCAGACGCGATATTTCCGAAGGAGTGTATTTTTCAAAAGCCGCCTCGTCGGCCGCCCGCCAGAGCCTGACAACTTTGCCGGGAGCGGTGCGCCCAGCCCTCCCCGCCCGCTGCGCCGCGCTCGCAAGGCTTATGCGTTCTGTCAAAAGAGTGTTTACCCCCCTCGCGGGATCGTACCTCGCCACGCGCGCCAGCCCTGAATCTATCACAAATTTTATGCCGTCTATCGTAAGCGACGTTTCCGCGACGTTTGTCGATACAATTACCTTCCTCTTTGAGCTTTCCGACAGAACCCTGTCTTGTTCTCCGGGCGGAAGTTCCCCGTGCAGCGCCAAAACCTCAAATCCCCGCGCCGCGGGGCTTTTGCAAATTCTGCCAATGGTGCACGATATTTCGTACGCGCCAGGCATGAAAATCAGAAAATTTCCGTCGTCGGAAGTTTTCGCAAGCTTTTCAAACTGTTCGCAGGCATTGTCCCACACAGCGCAATCCCGCGAGCGCGGCGGCGCGTAGGATATGTCGAGTTCATACATGCGCGAGCCGCACGAAAACTCCGCGCACTCACCCTCCCCTCCCAGATATTCGCGCAGCGCTGAGGAATCCATAGACGCCGAACACACAGCTATCGCCAAGTCCGGCCGCAAATTTTTCTGCGTGCGCAGGGCGAGCGCGAGGGAAACGTCAGCATAAATGTTGCGCTCGTGGAACTCGTCAAACACTACGGCGGACACCCCCTTCAATTGGGGATCCGCAAGAAGCATTCGCGCTAATATTCCCTCGGTCAGAAAAACTATCTTTGTATCTTCCCCGTAGCGTTTTTCAAAACGCACATGCCAGCCCACTTCTTCGCGCATGCCAAACAGCTTCCCGACAGATTTTGCAAGCATTCTCGCCGCCACGCGCCTTGGCTGGAGCACGAGAATTCTTCCCCCAAGCTTGCGCGAAAGCATCACAGGCAACCCGGTGGATTTCCCCGAACCGGTCGGCGCCGACAGCACAAAGCGCCTTTTTCCGCGCTCCAACTCGTCGTACAGTCTGTTTTCAATCTCAAAAACCGGAGGTGTCATCTCGTAACTGTAAATTTAAATTCCCTTGAAAAAACCCGCGCCGCGTATTCGCGTTCCTGATATATGTCAACCCCCAATATTTCCCGCGAAACTTCTTCGGGAGTTGCAATCTCCCCGCGTACTATTTGCGAAATCGCGGCAAACGCTGCCATTTCAGCGGGATCGCATAGCTTTTCGAGAATCCTCGCAGCCGCTGCTGAGCGCGCTGCCGCAAATTTGCGCTCGTCTATTTCGCCTGCGGCGAGCCTTTCGGATACCTCAGAAAATATGCCGGAAATTTTCCCAGTATTTTCATGCGAAGTAAGAGCATAGAAGTACAGCGCTGCGGCGTCCGGCCCGGAAATAATGTCGGCAGACGCCGTATACGCAAGTCCGGAACGCTGCCGGACACAGTCGAATATCTCCCCATTTTCTCCGCCGAGATATTCAAGCAAAATCGCGCGCGCTGCGTTGTATTTATACTCCAATACCCCAGCGTCGGAAAACGCGGAAAATACGACAGACTGCTCCTTTTCCCTGCCCATTCTCATAATCTTTTCCCGCGCTTTCGGAAATGAAAAAACCGCCTTTTTGCGCGAACTCGCGCGGCCGCGGGCAAGCCCAGAAAAGCAGCTTTCACAATCGTCGAGAAATCTGGAGGAATCGAAATCCCCAACGGCTGCTATCGAACACTTTTCAGCAGCAAATATTTTTGAGAGCGCCTTTTCGGCATCGGCAGGGGAAGTTGCTTTCAGGGCGTCGGCGTCGCCGCAGGTATCGGAAGAAAGCGGATATGCTCCAAAAAACTCCCTCCTCAACCCGCGCAGGGCGAAAGTCAGGGGATCGTCCCGCCCGTCGAGCTCCTCGGATATCGCAGCACGCCTCTCGGACTCAAAAATTTTAGAATCTATCTTAAAATTCAATACGGCGTCCGATATCAGCCCGGCGGCAATCGGCAAGTCTCCGGGCAAAGACTCGGCGCATACAGACGTATAATAGTCCGCGAATACCCCGTAAAACGAGATTGCGTTATTCTCGGCAAGCTCCGAAACCTCCTCAAAAGCCCTATTTGAAGTTCCGCGCAACACGCCTATTGCGGCCAATGGATAAATACCCCTCTCGGACTTGTCCAATCCGCAAATTCCGCCGAACGAACATAAGCGCATATTTGTCTTGCCCATTCCCGGACAGGTTATGGCCGCAATTTTCAAGCCGCTAGGAAGCTCGCGCATTTCAATCTTAAAGCCGGAGGAAGACACGGATTTCCTGCGCATGCGCGGCTTTGAACGCTCGGGCAAAACCACAGAATAGGTGCTCGAACCAAAATCCAAGCGCGCCGATAGAAAATCGGCGGAATTTGAGAAAATCTCGTTCCCGACAGAGTCCGCCCTATGGGCGTAAAGCTCCAGGCCCGCCCCAAAATATGCGCAATCAGAGAGCCTGTCGGCCGCCATGCGCGGGCTTCGCAAGGCTTCGGCTACGGCTGCGATGCGCGTTTTTGCGTACCTGCTCATCTGCATTTCCGAGAAACCCTCGCGCGCAAATTTCTCCACCCCGCGCGCAACAGCCTCGCGCGCAGACGCCGCACTCTTAGCCGAACATTCCCACGACAAAATAAGCGCGCTTTCTGCCCCCGCCGAAAAAAATTCAGCCCCGACGTAATCCGCAAGATTCTCCCCGTACTTTAGCTTTTTCGACAATATCGACGAATTTCCGTCGCCAAGAGACATCGCCAAGCACTCCCAGAATGCAGACTCCACAGAATTTCCGCACGGCACTTTAAAAGCCAACAAACATTTTGAGACGTCGCAATTTGAATATTCCAAGACTTCGCGCGGGCACTGCTGCTGTGGCTCCTGCTCGACCGCGACAGGCTTGAGATTTCCGCCCCTCCCGCCGAACGCCCTTGCCGCTGCGTCGAAAACCTCGGAATGCCCGAGCGCCGACGCCACGCAAACGCACATATTGTCCGCGCAATACCTATCTAAAAAATATCCGCGCAAATCGGGCGGCTCCACACCCATAAATTTTTTCCTAATCCCTATTATCGGATAGCGCAGCGGGCTTGAAACGTACATCTTTCCAAATAGATTGTCATATGCCTTTTCGCCGGAATCGTCGGAACACATGTCTATTTCACGCAATATTACGCCGCGCTCATTTTCAAATGCGCCCTCCGTAAAGTTTGGCTCAAACAGCATCTCCGACAGCAACGCGAGAGTTTTTCCCAAACTCTCCGTCGGGCAATCAGCCGAATACACGGTGCGGTCGTTCCAAGTGCATGCGTTAAGCTCGGCTCCAAGCATCGCGGCATCGGCCGAAACGCTTTCTTCGCGGCGTCCGCCGGCCCCTATAAACGCCATATGCTCCGCGAAGTGCGATACTCCGCAGCCGCACATTGCCCCCTCGTGAATGCTCCCCGTGCGAACCAATACAGAAATACCGGCAGACGCAAAGCGCCGGCAGCAAATATGCCTTATTTCAAGCCCGTTTTCAAGGCGCACATAGGCGCTGTCTATTTTAGGGAAAATATCCATCAGTCTGCACGTTCGAGCGCGGACGGGGTGAAATCTCTCTTGATGGAATTCGATACTGATGAAGCCGGGAAATAGGCATTGTCGCGCTCCAATATCATGCCAACCTCTATATATCCCTTAAATCCCCCCTTAGGCATTTCAACATACTTTTTGGAGTTTGACGACATTATCAAGCCGCGCTCGGAAATAAAAAACGAATCGCGCTGCACGTCGAAAACGTAAATTAAGTACTTCGGTGTCCAATAAACGTAGTTTCTTTTAACCTCGCCGACGTACGCTATGACGTCTTTTTCAATAGTCTCTATTTCAAGCTCGAGCTTGTCGCCCTTTAGGTACATGTAGGAGCTCGTAGGAATGCTCTTGCCGTTTGCTATTATTTTCCCGGAGCAGACGAGGCGCGGAATTTCCGTGGCGGACGAAGGCACATAGCTTTGCACGACCTCTGCCCTCATAATCTCGCTGCCTTCCACCGTCATGCTTTCAGAGCCTGTCCAGTTTCCAACGTAAGTTTCAAAGGCCGCCTTGGCGTCGGACAGCCAGTAGTCGGCATTTTCCTGCGAAAATACCGATATGTTTTTTACGTTTTCATCGGCACACAGCACTGCGGCCGAGAACATTATCGCAAACAATGTTTTTTTTAAGTAGTGTGTCATATGTCGATTACGTCGTCGTCTTTCGATTTTTCAGAGTCTTTTTTTAGAACTTTGCGGATTATTTTTTCGCTGCGCGCCATTGCTATTGCCCAAGAGAGCGTTGATACTATAAACGACGCCCAAAGCGCCGCCCAATACGACGACACCAAAATGCCGTCGCCCGGAATCAGCCGCGCCGCCCAATATATTATCAGCGCGTTTATAAACAACATACCTATGCCCATCGTAAATATTATAAACGGCAAGGTGAACAACACCAATATCGGGCGGATTATCCAGTTCATAAACCATATCGCCACGACAAGCGCCGCAAATGAGAACGCATTGTTGAACTCTATCTGCCCCGCCGGCAGCGAAACCCACGCGAATATCAGCCCTGCGGCGTTAAGCAGACAGTTGCGCCAAAAATTCAACTCTATGCGTATGGTGTTCCGGACCCTTCCACGAAAACCTCCGCCTTCCTCTACGTCATTGCGATTTTCCATTTTTCAACTTTCTTTTGAGCTTTTTATACTCTTCTAGCCGTTCCGCAATAAGTTTTTCCGCCCCGCGGGGAGTCGGCCTGTAAAAAACCTTCGGATTTTCCATATAATCCTGCCCGCTTATAGCCTCGGGGCAGTCGTGGTTGTAAATGTAGCCGGCGCCATTGCCCCCCGAACGGTTGAACGCCGTGTGGGAATCCCGCAAATGTTTGGGAACGGGCTGTACGGGGTTTTTAGCGATTTCAGCCTTGGCGGCTGCAAGGGCGACGGTTGCAGAATTGCTCTTTGGCGCGGCGGCGAGAAATATTGTAGCATGCGCCAGGTTTAGTTCGCATTCAGGAAGCCCTACGCGCTCGCAAGCGTCGAAAGCCGCGTTTGCCACAAGCAATCCGCGTGAATCCGCCAACCCAACGTCTTCGCTCGCCAAAATCACAAGCCTGCGGGCTATAAACCGCGGATCCTCTCCTCCGGCGAGCATTTTTGCAAGCCAGTAGAGCGCCGCGTCGGGATCGCAGCCTCGCACGCTCTTTATGAATGCCGATATTGTGTCGTAATGCTCGTCTTCGTCGGAATCGTACCTTATGCGGCGCTCCTGCGCAAAAATCTTTACACTGTCGGCAGTAATTTCCGCCCCTCCGCCAGCCGAAACGACAATGGTTTCAAGCGCGTTGAGCGCGCGCCGCAAATCCCCGTCGCTTATAGCAGCTATGGCTTTCAATGTATCGTCGGAAGCCTTGCAGCCAAAATTCCCCATTCCGCGCGCGCAATCCTCAAGCGCGCGCCTCAAAACCTTCACTACGTCCTCTACGCCGAGCGGCTCGAGCCTAAACAGATGGCTGCGCGAAAGAAGCGGCGCGTTTATGTAAAAGCCCGGGTTTTGCGTGGTTGCCCCTATTAGGCGCACATTTCCCTCTTCCACATCGGGGAGCAGCAGGTCTTGCTGGGCCTTGTTAAATCGGTGGATTTCGTCTATAAAAAGAATTGTGCGCTCCCCACGCCTGTGGGCAGCCTCCGCCAATTCGGTTCTAAGCTGCGCAGCGTTTGAAAGCACGGCGTTTATTCTCACAAATCTCGACTTTGTCTCGTAGGCTATAACGTTAGCAAGAGTCGTTTTGCCGCAGCCCGGAGGACCGTAAAATATCAGAGACCCAAATGTGTCGGATTTCACAAGTTCCGGAAGCAAGCAGCCGCGCCCCAATATGTGCGAATGCCCCACCATATCGGTGAGCGACAAAGGCCGCATTCTCACAGCAAGTGGTGCGCACGCCGAAACCCTCGGAATTTCGCGCTCTCTCGGAAATAATCCACCCAACGGGAGTTCCTGTGTGTCGTCCGCCATATTTTCTTATCGAAAAAACAAAAGCATTTCTTGAAAGTTTTGTCAAATAATGCAATCTCTATGTGAAAAATACTTTGGAATGGGAAAAACTGCAAATATGCCGTGCGCCATGACCGTCGCAGGAAGCGACTCCGGCGCCGGTGCCGGAATACAGGCCGACATCCTCGCGATTGCGGCAAACGGCGTTTACGCGTGCTCTGTCGTGACGGCGCTTACGGCGCAAAATCCCGACGGAGTCTACGGCGTTTTACCCGCCGGGCCGGAATCAGTCGAAGCCCAGATGAAGGCGGTTGCGGATTTTTATTCACCAGAGGCCGCCAAGACGGGAATGCTTTTCGATGCACAGACAGTGGCGGCGGTCGCAAAGTTTTTTAAGGCAAACCGCAAGATAAAGCTCGTGGTGGACCCTGTCGCAGTGTCGACAAGCGGCGCAAAACTGCTCAGCGACGACGCCGTCGAAACGCTTAAAAACTCTCTAATCCCGATTTCCGACCTATTCACACCAAATATCGACGAGGCAAAAATGCTTCTTGGCGCCGACACTATCGAAGACACAACAGACGCCGCCGAAGCGCTTTATAAGAAATTCTCGGCGCCAGTGCTCCTGAAAGGCGGGCATCTCGAAGGCGATACGGTCTCCGACATATTTTTCGGAGGCGTACGCCCAATCATAATGACCTCCCGCCGCATAGAGGGCGTAAACACACACGGAAGCGGCTGCACTCTAAGCGCCGCAATTGCGGCAAACCTCGCAAAGGGCCTTCCGCTTGCAGACGCATGCCGCCGCGCAAAAGAATACCTCGTTGGCGGAATATCGCACGCCGTGACGGTTGGCGGGCAAAACTTTATAAACCACCTCCCAGGATACAGCAAATGAGCGGAGAATCGGATTCATACAGCCACGACGGACACCGTAAAAGACTCCGCGAGCGTTTTGTGCGCGGCGGAATGTCGGCACTGTCGGACTACGAAGTAATCGAGCTGTTGCTTACAATGTGCATTCCGAGAATCGACGTAAAGCCGATTGCCAAAGATTTGATAAAGGCATACGGCAACCTCCGCGGAATACTCGACGCCGACCGCGAAAGCTTGTCTAAAATAAAAGGCATAGGAGAGTCGTCCGCCGCGTATATCGGATTCATCAAGAACATAATCACCCTCTACCACCTTGAAGAGCTGGAAATAGAGCAGGAAGAAATACCGACCATAGACAAGCTCATAAAATACTTTAAAAGCAAAATATCCGCCGAGCCGCGCGAAGTAATCGAGATGGTATGCCTGGACTCCAACTTAAAAATTGTCCCAGACGGCGGCGTGCGCCTCTGCGAGGGTAGCGTAAACTGCGCGAGCGTCGACATAAGAAAGATAATAGAAACCGCAATACGCCTCGGCGCCGTAAGCATTGCCATAGCGCACAACCACCCGGGCGGAGACCCGCGCCCGTCAATGGAAGACGTGCGCTTTACCAAAAGGCTGTCGGACGCATGCCGCCCGATAAACTTAAGCCTTATCGAGCATATCGTAGTTGGGAGAAACTCTTGCTATTCGTTCAGGCGCTCCGGAGAATTCGACGTGCTATACGACGAAAGCCTTCCGCCGCCGCGCCGCTCCAATCCATCGAGAAAAGCCCGAGAGCAGAAAGTCGCCGAAGACGGAAAGGATATACAATGAGCATACTGGCGATAGAAAGTTCTTGCGACGAGTCGGCGGCCGCGATTTTCGACCCGGATTTCGGAGTTCGCGAAAGCCTGATTCATTCGCAAATAGACCTGCACGCGCTGTACGGCGGAGTTGTCCCCGATCTCGCAAGCTCCGAACACCTAAAAAAACTTCCCGCTCTTATAAAAAAAATCTCTGAATCGGAGTACTTTCCCGGCGTAGACAAAATAGCGGCAACGAGCGGTCCGGGGCTGCCAAATTGTCTGGCAATGGGCGTAGCTGCGGCGTCGGCGCTTGCAATGTTGTTAAAAAAGCCGCTAATCGGCGTCAACCACTTGCGCGGGCATGCGTACTCTCCGTTTATTCCAATACATGCGAAAGATCCCGCAAATTTTCGCAAAAATTTCGCTGAACTGCTTCCGCACATAGGACTTACTGTTTCAGGCGGCAATACAGTACTCTTTGAGATAGGCGAGGACGGAAATATGGCTACCCTCGCCGAAACGGAGGACGACGCCGCGGGGGAAGCCCTCGACAAGGGCGCTAAGCTCCTAGGAATGCCGTATCCGGGCGCCCCCATTCTCGAAAAGCGCGCAAAATCGGGCAAGATCGACAAGACGATGTTCCCGTACGGCCAAAACAGGAAAATTGAAGACGACCCCGATTTCAGTTTTTCCGGATTAAAAACGAGCCTGCGGTACAGGCTTGAAAAGATGTCCGGCGCGGAGATAGAGGCCGCGATGCCCGACCTATGCGCTTCGTACCAATTCGCCGTCATCGAGCAGCTGCGCCGGCGGTGCGACTGGTTTGCGAAACGGAAGCCTTATAAAAGCCTGGGCATATCCGGAGGAGTTTCAAACAATTCGGTCTTTGCCGGAGTATTCGAGAAACTCGCGCGATCGAGGAATGCAAAATTTCTGATAGCCGACAGGCAGCATAGGGGCGACAACGCCGCAATGATAGCCTTTGCCGCATGGATTGCGCCAGCCGAATGCCAGCAGCCGAAAAACTCGACACTTGAAATCCGTCCCGCGTGGGAGCTCTGCAAACGAATAGGAATCTAAGAATTATGCCCCCGTCACTGGAAATGTCATACGCGAAATGCGAGAGCCTCGCGAACTCCCACTACGAGAATTTTCCCGTTGCGAAAATGGTTCCCAAACGGCTCCGCAAGCACGTGGCAGCCGTGTACGCCTTCGCGCGGACAGCCGACGACATCGCCGACGAAAACCACGATACGATAGCCGACAACGATCCGATAAGAATACGCAGGCTTGAAGAATTCCAATCGCAGCTGGACGTATCGGACGCCTCGAAGCTCGACCCCCGCTGGGACTGGATTTTCATAGCCTGCGCCGACACCATAAAGAAATTTTCGATACCTGACAGCCTTTTCCGCGACCTGATAAGCGCCTTTGCGCAAGACGTCGTAAAAAAGCGCTACGCAGATTTTCCCGAGCTTCTCGACTACTGCCGAAGAAGCGCAAACCCCGTTGGGCGGCTCGTCCTGCTGCTCCACGGCTTTTCCGACGACGAGCGCTTCCGCATGAGCGATAATATATGCACTGCCCTACAACTCGCCAATTTCTGGCAAGACATGAGCGTCGACAGGCTTAAAAACCGCATATACATTCCGGAATCCGACTGGAACGGGGCGAACGAAGCTGAAATATTCGCCGATGTTGCGACTACGCGCGTAAGGGAAATCGTAAAATTTCAGGTTGAGCGCACGCGCGAGCTTTTCGTCGCAGGTGAAAAGCTGCCATCACTGCTTCCGTTTCCGCTGAGCCTTGAAATCCGAGCAACGCTTGCCGGAGGCCGCGCAATTCTCGACAAGATACAGTCGCAGAACTTCGATACCCTGTCAAAGCGCCCGGCTATCGGCAAGCTCGACAAAATAAGAATCCTATTGCGCGCACTAATCCCATGAACAGATCCGACGAAGCATCTACGAGCAAGCGCCAAACCGTAGAACGGAAGAAGTCGAATTTGGCGTTCGCGTTTTTCTGCCTCGACAAGGGGCGCGCAAAAGACATGGAGATTTTCTACGCCTTCTGCCGGCTGATGGACGACATCGCCGACGAACCTGAGCGGCCAGCTCCCGAAAAGCGCGCCGAACTCGACGCATGGAAAGGCGAGATAAGCCGAATATACGGCGGCTCAAAAGACCTCAGCCCGCTAGGCGAAGAAATGGCAGACGTTATACGCCGCAGGGGAATACCGCAGGAATATATACAGGCTATTATCGACGGGGTAATGCGCGACACCGTGGACGAGCCTTTCCGGACTTTTGAAGACATACGCAATTACTGCTACGGAGTCGCCTCGGCGGTGGGGCTTGCGTCCATCTACATTTTCGGATTTAAAAATCCCAGGACTAAATTGTACGCGGAAGCTCTCGGTTACGCATTGCAATTTACCAATATTTTGCGCGATGTAGCATACGATATGCGCACGCAAAACCGATGCTATATCCCATTGCGGGAGCTCGAATTTTTCGGGGTTGAGAGAGGCGACTTGTCGGAGCCAAGCCGCAATCCGAATTGTAGAGAGCTATTCCGCATGATGCACTTCCGCGCGAAACACTTTTTTAGGAAGGCCGATAGGCTGCTTCCACCGGAGGACAGAGCCGCGATGAAGCCCGCCTTTATCATGGGCGCAATATACGAAAAAATACTCGATAAGATAGCAGCAACAAACTTCAATATAACAGGTTCCCCCGTAAAGCTGAGCAAGCCAAAGAAAATCGCTATCGCCCTGTCCGCGCTGCGCAATGCGAACCGCCGCGCCGAAGCCTACTCGGAAAAATTCGGGAGCACATGCGTTTTGGGTGGCGGAATATCGGGTATATGCGCGGCTTTAAAACTCGCAATAGAGGGGTTCGACGTATCGCTATTCGAGGCAAGAGCCTCCCTAGGCGGAAGGGCGTCTGCGATAGACTGGAACGGAGCTAGGCTCGACAACGGCTCTCACGCCGTAATGGGGTGCTATCAAAACTTTTTCGGATTTTTGCAAATGATAGGGGTCTCGGCGCACGACGCGTTCGCGAGGGCTAAAGAAATGGACTTTTCTTTCCCGGGCGGTAAAAAATTCCGTGTAGAATTTCCAAAGCCCGACGACGGCCCTGTGAAAAAATTTTTCGCATTTTTAAGGTATTTAAAAGTTCCCGGGCTCGGCAAGGCCGCAAACGTGATTTTGCTCGCCAAACTAAAACTCGGACTCGGCGGGCCGAAAGGCGGCCAAACAGCGCTCGAATATTTAAAGGAGCGCGGAATAGACGAAGAATCGATAAAAGTTTTCTGGGAACCGTTCTGCGTATCCGCCCTAAACACAACCTGCGCGGAGGCATCGGCGGAACTAATGGTATCAACGCTTAGGAAATCGGTGCTCTCTGGCGGCGAGAGCGGCATTTTATATTTCCCAAAGACGGCGGTAATAGACGCGTTTATTCCGCGCGCAGTTATGTATTTAGAGTCAGTCGGGGCAGAAATATGTTTTTCCGACCGCGTTGAGGAAATCGAAATAAAAAACGGAAAATTCGAATCTATAAAAACAGCCAAGCGCGGAAGGGTGGAATTTGGGCACTGTGTCAGCGCCCTGCCGCAAAAAGTTTTCGCGAATATGCTTCCTGAAGCCTCCGCTTTGAGGGCAGAAATCGGAGAGATAAAATCAACCGACATAATAAACGTATATTTCACAACTGACCGGAAGCTCGCTGACGGCGACTACGCATGCCTTGTAGACTCTAAATTGCACTGGATATTCGATCACACCCATAAGTCTAAGGAATGCGGAAAAGACGGCACTTATTTATACGGCGCGACAATAAGCGACGCAAAAATACCTTTTGATGCAAGCACTATCCGCGAATTCCTATGCGGGGAACTGACCAGCATTTTTGGCAAATGCGAAATCATAAAGGCGCTGCCTTCACTCTACCGCGGGGCGACCATATCGGGAGACTGCGCGAGCGAAAAGGCGCGGCCAGACGACTCCCAATGCGGAGTCGAGAACCTGCATATCTGCGGGGACTGGGTCCAAACGGGCCTTCCCTGCACTATGGAAAGCGCCGCAAAGAGCGTCAACGACATGACAATTTTTTAACAAAAAAAAAGATATATGAAAAGACCGTTAATAGTTTTTCCAATGGTATACGAGGCTCGCTCCACATTTAACTTTTTTAACGAGCCGTTAAAATGTGTGCTCGGAGGGCGATGCAGATTCACGTTGTCCAATGGCACAGAATGCGAAGCGCTCGTTTCTGGGATAGGCTGCAAAAAGTCCGCGGAGCGCGTACGGGAATGCGTTGAGAACTTCTGCCCAACGGACGTAGTTTTGTGCGGATTCGGGGGCGCATGCAATGAAGATATGGAATTAGGAGAGTTTGTGTTCCAGAGCGGGTCGGCGGAAATATCGAAGTTCTTGTCGAAAAACGGAATGCGGGAGGGTAAAATCGCCTTTTCGGAAAGAGTAGCCGACGAGAAAGCAAAGAGAAAGTTTGCGGAGGAAGGATACGACATCGTTGAGATGGAAAGCGCGATATTTTCAGCAGCGCTTGGCTACGACGACGATTTTAAGCCTGTTCTCACCCATATAAGGTGCGTAAGCGATACTTTAAAGGCATGCGTCCCTGCGGGTGTTGTAGAAAGCGGATTAAACCTTGAAACTGGGGGATTTAAATTTTCGCCGTTAAAATCTATTTTAGAGATTTTAAAGAATCCCGCCTCAATAGCTGCATTCATAAGATTTGCAACAGTTGCCAACAAGTCGCGCAAAATTTACGAGGCCAAAATTCCCCATGTATTGACTGCATTATTCACGAATGTAGGCGGCAAAAAATAGTTCTGTTGAAAAAAACAGAAAAATATATTGACAAGCGCGCCGATAAATGGGAAATTAACGCTTCAAAATTCAGTGATGATTGTTCAGTAGCTCAGCGGTAGAGCAGGTGACTGTTAATCACTTGGTCGCAGGTTCGATCCCTGCCTGAACAGCCACTGAAAAATAAAGGCTTTCCACTCGGAAAGCCTTTATTTATTAGCCTTGCGGGCTTTTTTGTTGGGTCAACACCAAAGTCAGTGGATTTTAATGAAAGACGCCGCATTGGACAAGGACCCTCAATCGATAATTTTCAAAGTTTTTATAGCCGTAGGCTAGGCGTTGTATTTGCTTCATCTTGCGGTGGAAACCCTCAGTAATTACGTTATTTTTCTCAAACTTCCAGATGCTGATTATGGGTACAAACCATTCGCCTATCGTTTTAGACAACTTTCCAAATCCAATCCGGCAATTACATAAAAATTTTATACCTTCAAACTCTGTTTCCGAGGAAATTTCCCATTCGCTCTAAAAAAAAGTTAAGAGAAAACTCTATGCATAAAATAAAAGCCCATCGGCTGCGTGTCCAACAATGCGCATTATGCCATTGCGCAAAAATTTTAATATAAATTGCCGCCACAATTTCTATCCCACTCTATAACCACTTATAATAAATACAAAAAAAAGCGAGCCGGTGTTTTCCCTGCCCGCTTTGCACAGCAATGTAAATTTCGCGCTAAAACCGCTAATCGCCAAACCTCGATAGCGCGAGATTTCCCGTCCTCGCCATATCGATTATCCCGAACGGCTCTATCATATTCATAAAGGCGGCCATTTTGTTCGGATTGCCTGTGCACTGGATTATCAGAGCCTGCTTATCCACATGCACAACGCGCGCGTGGAACAAATCAGCTGTCTGCACGATTTCGGCGCGAGTCTTGCTGTCGGCTTTTACCTTCACGAGCACAAGCTCGCGCTCCACAAAAGATCCGGGTACGGAATATTCCTCCACTTCTATTACGTTCACAAGCTTGTTGAGCTGTTTCACGCATTGCTCTACGCTGTTGCGATCGTCATTTACAGTGGCCGTTATCCGCGAATACTTGCCTCCGCATACGGGCCCCACATTAAGGGTTTCGATATTAAACCCCCTTCCGCTAAACATTCCGGCAACCCTCGCGAGTACGCCAAACTTATTTTCAACTAGTGCCGATATGGTATGTTTCATATTTTTATAGGGATAATTTGCGCATCGAGCGCCTTTTATTAAATATGAGTCTGCCCATGCTGCAATTGCTTTTCAAGAAAAAACGTTGACTGTTATCTCCGCAAAAATAGAAATAGTGGGCTATGAATGGTTGCGATTTGCAAAAGAGAAATTTCTTAAAAAATATTGCTGTGGCAGGAGCGGCGGGAAGCATTGTTGCAATGTCGCAACTTTCAGAAGCCGCCGAGGACCCCGACCGCCCGTCGAAAAACAGTGTGTTTAATGTGCTCGACTTTGGCGCGAAAGGCGACGGGAAAACCTCCGACACCGCCGCGATACAAAGCGCGCTGGACGCCGCAGGTAAAATTCAGGGCACCGTCTATTTCCCTGCCGGGAAATATGTATGCGCAAAGTTAAAGCTGCCACCAAACACGACCATGCTCGCCGAGCCCCAATGGGGATACAGAGGCATGGCGGGGGCCGTTTTGCTACTCGAGTCCGAAGACGCCGACTGCGTTGTCGACATAACGGGCTCGTTTGGCGGGCGCGTATGCGGGTTATATATAAGGGGATTGGGCAAGAAGGCAAAAATCTCCCACGGGATTTACCTAAACAACGAAAAATACAGCCCCAAAGAAGATTCGTGCGTGATAGAAGACTGCCGAGTCGAAAACTTTTCCGGCGACGGCGTATACCTTAAACGCGTCTGGCTCTTTATAGTCCGCCGCAATATTTTTATGGGCAATGGCGGCGCGGGCATCCGCGTGCAGGGTTGGGACGGCTTTGTGAGCGACAACCAGCTTTCTGCAAACAGCTCCGGCGGGTTCGTAGGCGAAGCAACCGTAGCGACAGTGATGTTTACCGCAAACCGCGTAGAGTGGAACGGCTCGTTCGGGCTCGACATTCCGGGAGGGGACGCATGGAATATAACCGGGAACTGTTTTGACAGAAACTGGGGAGCCGGGTTGAGGCTTTGCAATGTCGCGGACTCGACAGTCACCGGCAATGTTTTTAGGCGGTGCGGCAAAGACGCCTCAAAACTTGGGGACATATATTCTTGCCAAGTCTACCTTGAATCGTGCAGAGGCATAGCGGTAACGGCGAACTCCGGAGCGGCGGGTAAAGACGACCGCGGCAAGGGCGCAATCACTCCCAAATACGGCTTCGTGACAAAAAGCTTAAAATATTGCGCAGTGACATCAAATACCATGTATATGGGCTTTACAGACAAATTTTTTAACGAGCTGTCTCCCAACATAGAATGTGTGGTTAAAGACAATCTCGGAACAATCCGAAAATAAACAAATCAATCGAGAATATGAAAAAGTTAACACTCATACTCGCGGCGGCTTTCGGGATACTCGTGGCGTCGTGCAATACCGGAACGACTGAAATAGGATACGACAGCGCAAAAAAAGGCGACTACGTCGTATCCTACACATACGTTGCCAGCAAAACCGACTTGACCAAGGCTGTCGCCTACGCGCTATCAGCGAGGAAATGGAACGCCTCCACCTCCCCCAACGGCTTTAATGCTGAAATAGACCGCGGAGGAGTATCTGCAAAGGCTAAAATCACGGTGTCCGACAACTCTGTGGCATTCGACACCCGCGGCTCAACAGCGGCAGGCAAGCCAATAGTTCCGTACCGCTATCTGGACTATTTAAACAAGTCCATTCTCGAATATCTGCGCGGACAGCGCTAATTGCGTTGCGGCAAAAAGCGGCGGTGTGAACCGCCGCTTTTTTTGTGGCCGATCTGGAGCAAAACGCTTGCCGCTGATTGCAGGCATACTTTGCAGCCTTGCGGAAACTAAAGCCAAGCGGAGCTTAAATAGTGCAAAATGCTAGCCTTTTAGCGAGCCGCACCAGAAACATGCGAATGCGCGTTTACACTGTCGCTCAACAGGGGTTCAGATTTCGCATTTTTACAGCGCCACTCCGCGTAAATATAAATTGCGCCTTTACACTGTTTCGCCACAGGCATGCGAATGCGCATTTTTACAGCGCCACTCCGCATGAAAGCAAATCGCGCCTTTGCACTGTCGAACTTATGTCATGCAAATGCGCGTTTACATTCATATCGCTCGGGCATGCGAATTCGCATTTTACAGTGCCGCCCCGCAGCCATTCGAGTTATGCACGCCCCCCGAAGAAGGAAGGCTTTATTTTTTAAAGATTAGCACAACAAGCGCGTCCTTGCCAAGCGTCACCTTCGCGGAATCTCCTTCGCCGGCTGACTCGTATTTGCCGACACCATCGCTTTCCGCAAACTTGTATCCGGCGGCTTTAAACCCAACCTCAATGGAATCCGCAAAAGATTGGGTCGTCACAACCGCGAGGGAATCTCCCTTGGTAAACACGGAATACTCCACACGCGGATTGGAGCATTCAACGATGTCATTATCGCGGAAAACTCCGTTCAATATAATCCAACGGTACTTGTCCCGAAGCTTGCCGACTTCGTTCAAATACGCGCTATAATTGGGAGTTTCGCCTATTGTGGCGCGGCAGCGGTATATTTCAACGTCGCTTCTCCACCCGCGCAAAACGGCAAGATTTACTCGGCGCTTT
The DNA here is from genome assembly GCA_900545705.1 of uncultured Opitutales bacterium. Classification (GTDB taxonomy): domain Bacteria; phylum Verrucomicrobiota; class Verrucomicrobiia; order Opitutales; family Intestinicryptomonadaceae; genus Merdousia. The sequence continues at coordinate 32,390 of URAK01000015.1, forward strand.
ACGTCGGTATCGTCGCGTATTTGCCTGTCTGTGGTTATTGTCTCTGGGAATATGTATTGGTATAGCGGCACGTAATCGGTGCGCGGAATCCCGTATTTATCCCTATGGGTAATTGTGGTATAAACCCCGACATTGTGCACATAGTCGGCAAATTCGCTCGTGCAGTCGCTCAACCATTCTATGCCGAAAGTCGCTTTCGGATTTTTCGCCTTTATGTGGTCGCGCAATTTTTCGAGCATTTTTCTCTTTGCCCCCATTACCTCCATATACGGGACTTTATGGCCGTGCGATTCGTCCCAGCAAACTTGGCTCATGTATCCGAGCTGGTCGAAAAATACGCCGTCCGCCCCCATATCGAGAGCGCGGTCTGCAAGTTTTTTTAGCGTTTCAAGCCAGAGTTCTGAAGACGGGCATGCCGTCACAAAAGTCTTGTTTCCAAATGTCCGCAGCGCAGTTCCTGCGCCGCCAAACATATAGCGCTCTATATGTTCGCTGCCGCCTGGAACTTTTACGCTGATTTTATGCCCCGCTTTTTTATAAAAGTCAGTAGACGCGTCAATCAGCTGTCCGTTGTAGTATATTATGACTTTTCCGCCACCCTTTTGAAATTCGGCAATTGCTTTTTTAAGAGCCTCGTCGCCGCCCTGCTCCGTCTCGGGCGAGTAGTGCGGATAGCCTGCGTCGTGCCCTTCGCGGAACCAGCCGAAGAGGAATAGGGTATCTATGTCAGCAGCCAAGCCGTCTTTTAGTATTTTGGGGAAATCAGAATATTTAAAGAATTGTTTGCCGTACTGGTGGCGGGCGATTAACCGCTGCCAGCCGTTCGATTCGAGTATCGAATATGCGGGTTTACCCGGTTTATACCAAGAGTCCGCCCATTTGCGGTATAGTTTTGCGCCGTCCCGCCAGCTGTCCACGGGCGCGAGGGCGTATGCGGGATACTCTGCAGTTTCCCCCGGTTTTAGATATGGATATTTTACAAAACCAAAGTCTATTTCGCGGCTTTTTTTGCCTTCTACCGCCCTTCCCCTAAATAGGTGCAGGGTTTTTTGGAAGGATTCGTCGTAGCTTGCCATGTACAGCGCCTCCTTGTTGCCGATATTTTCCGCAAATATGCAATTGAGGGCGAGCTCTCCCGGATAAACCTTGCTGCGCTCCACGGCATTGTAATCCTCAGCCATATAGCCTGTCTTGGCATCTTCCACCCATTTTTTCAGCGTCTTGCCGGCGTTTGAGGCGTACCCTCCGCCGGAATAAGACCATATCGCCTTGTATTTTTCCGGCGACGGAAAGTTCTTTATCAGCGGGAACTGAAATTCCCTCAAAACTAAATCCTTAGACGAGTTTTTTATGGACGGTTTGAGCAAGACCTGCTTTCCGTCGAGCGAACAATCAATATCTACCGGGAAAATTCCGCCGTAAGAAAGCGATATTTTGTCGGAGGAAGGTTTTGATACTTTGACGTCCGCATCTGACGGGAGCCATTCGTTTTCGAGCGAGTCAGCCTTTGAATAAATAATGCGCCACAAATCCCTGTTGCCTGCGTATTCCGCGCCGGACGATTTGTTTTTCAGCGAAACGAGCTTCCCGCCCGAATCTATTTCAAACCTGACAAATTCGTTTTCCAAAACAAAAGATTCTGCCGCGAACACCGAAGATACGGACATCGCGACCCCCCAAAACATAACAAACAAACGTTTCATACGTTATTATTAAATCTTTGACTCTATAAGATGTAAAGCAAAATTGAAATATTACCGATTTGAATCGGGTAATTTATTATTGTGTGCACCGTAAAATCGGGTAAATTTTAGGATATGCAAAAAGTATTCTTTAATCACTTCAACATAAATGTATCCGACATCGAAACAAGCGCCGAGTTTTACGAGCGGGCTCTGGGTCTAAAACGCGTGGGCAATTTAGACGCCCCCGACGGTTCGTATAAAATACTGTATCTTGGAGACGGAAGCACGTCTTTCAGGCTGGAACTTACATGGCTGAGGGACAAGGTAGGCAAATACGACCTCGGCGACAACGAGAGCCATCTATGCCTGACGGTCTGCGGAGACTACGGCGAATGGAGAAAATTCCACAAGCAAATGGGCTGCGTATGTTTTGAAAATTTTGATATGGACTTATATTTTATAGAAGACCCCGACGGATATTGGATTGAAATATTGTCTGAAGACCGCAAATAAGCGCGCAAATACGCGCAATACGTTTTTGCTTGATACATGTTTGCTTAAAACTTAGTGTTTAATTGTACGCATGATTCCATCGAATAATAAAAAATACATATGAAATTAAAATTTACAGCAATCACCTTATGCGCAATGTTGCTTGCAGAAATTGCGCATGCCTCAGACATCGTAATTTTCGACGCTGGGAAAAATATAGGAACCCCTTCCACGAAAGTAAAAAAGGAAGGCAATGCCGTCATAGCGGGGGGAAGCGGCATAGAGTTTAACGGGAATTGGGATTTGTCTAAAAATCTGGACTTTAAAATAGACGTTGAGAATCCGTCCGCGACCGATTGGCTGACTCTTAAACTGCAATTATTTGACGACCAGGCCAAGATGACTGACTTGTTGCAAAAAGGTTGTTTTTTACTTGCGCCCAAGGAGAGAAAGACAGTCGTCTACAAGCATCCGCGCCCGCCAAAATATCCGGAAGTAGCCGCCAAGATAAAACTAATGAGGGCAAGCCCGTTTGAAGGGGGCGACAGGTCTGTGCTCCCCAAAGACTACTCTAAGATAACAAAAATAAAGCTTATACGCCATTGGGGAAGCGGTTCATGGAATTTTAAGCTATACAACATTACGGCTTCGGAACACAACCCTGCAGACAAGCCCGCATGGTTCAATATGAGCGAGAAGGAGTTTTTCCCGTTCGTGGACAAATATGGGCAATTTAAATTCAGGGAATGGCCCGGCAAAGTGCATTCCGACGCCGAATTGAAAGAAGCCGCGAAAAAAGAGCAAAAAGAACTCGCCGAAAAGCCCGGTCCTGCGGAGCGCGACCGCTTTGGAGGCTGGACCCGCGGCGGGAAACACGAGGCAACCGGCCACTTCCGCACCGAGAAAATCGACGGCAAATGGTGGCTTATAGATCCGGACGGGAATCTATTCTGGTCGCACGGGGTAGTCCGAGTCACTCCGTCTTCGGCGATAACGCCGCTCGACAACCGAAAATTCTACTTTGAAGACCTCCCACAAAAAGACGATCCGTTCGCCCTCTTCTACACCACGCAAGACGAACTGCTCGTCCCCCACTACAAGAAGCGCGGGATAAAAGAAACCTACGACTTTTCCGCCGCCAACATTTTCAGAAAATACGGGAAACAGTGGCGCGAAAAATACGCCGACATGGCTCACAAGCGCCTCCGCAGCTGGGGGCTCAATACAATCGCCAACAGCTCCGACAGCGCGATATTCATGCAGCGCAAAACGCCCTATGTTGACCGCTTTGAAGTAAAGGGGCCAGCCCTCTCCGGATCCGACGGCTGGTGGTGGCCTTTCCGCGACCCGTTTGCAAAGGAATTCCGCGAAGACATAGTAAAGAATCTAAAAGAGAGAAAAGAGCAGCTCAACGACCCGTGGTGCATAGGATTTTTCGTCGATAACGAGCTTCACTGGGGCGGACCGGAAGACCTTGCGAAGTGCGCGCTCGCCTCTCCCGCAAACATGCAGGCAAAAATCGAGTTTGCAAAAGACTTGAAAAAGAAATACTCCGGCGACATCAAAAAGCTCAACGACGCATGGAAGACTTCATATTCAAGCTGGGACGATTTTCTCGCCAAAACCGAAGTCCCCAAAGGAGCCGACAAGCAAGATTTGAAGGATTTCACTAAGAAAATAACCGAGGAATATTTTAAGGTAATCCGCGACGAAATAAAGAAGCTCGCGCCCAACAAGCTGTACATGGGATGCAGATTTTCCGGGTACAATCCGCTTGCGATAGAAGCTGCTGCAAAATACTGCGACATCATCAGCTACAACCTCTACCGCGACAACCTCAAAGGTTTCAAGCTCCCCAAAGGCATAGACAAGCCTGTGATGGTGGGCGAATGGCACTTTGGCTCGACAGACCGCGGGCCCTTCCACCCCTCGCTGATAATGAAGCCAAACCAAAACGCCCGGGCTCAAGCCTACTACGACTACGCAAAGTCGGCGCTTGAAAATCCGTGCATAGTTGGCATACATTGGCATCAATTCTCCGACCAAGCAGTGACGGGAAGATTCGACGGCGAAAACTTCCAAGTTGGAATGACCGACGTATGCGACAATCCATATCCGGAAACCATAGCCAAAATAAGGGAGATCGGCTACGATATGTACAACGTCCGTGAGAACGCCGGCAAAAGCGAAAAAAAGCCCGAAAAAAAAGAGAATAAATAAGATTTTTTGCCTAAACTGCAAACCGGCGACAGTCTCGCCGGTTTTTTTATTTTTATATCGCCGGACGCCAGCATTGAATATCCCATAAATATAAAAAAACGCCTTAAATTATTCTCTTAAGCGTGGGTATGCCTCCATTAATGCGCCCCGCTATGATTCGCACATGAATGAACAATAAAAGAGCGTCCCTATTGCGCCGCCACATTACGATTCGAGCGCAACTGGGCTTTCAAAGAAATAAGAAAGTGCGACTGAAATCCAAATTAGTAAAAATCTTTATGCGCGTTTCTGTCGGTTGGGCTTAGCAGCATGCACAAAATGGCAACTATGCTGTGCCGCATCTTTCCTCTATTTAAAATATGTTCAAGTCATTCTGCAAATAACAAAATCCTTCGATAGAAATCCGAAAATTAAGAAATTTTGTATCTAATAAAATAGAAAAATCCCGCGCGGGTTTGCGCGGGATTGAGGAGACAATAATCTGATATCTTTTCCGAGAAAATAGCTTAAAATTCAATGCCTATCTGTGCCGATATCACATGTATATGGGCGTAATAGTCGCCGCGGAGGGTCGTTGGCAAAGGCAGAGATTCCGTTCTATCCATAGAGCTGTCCAGAACAAATATATAAGAGTACGCAAGGTCGAAATACACGTTCCCAATCTTGTACCCGACACCGCAGCTCGCCCAGATTCTATCCGAGCACGGTATGCGCGATGTGCGGTTTTTGGCGCCGTTTACGGGGCTTTCGTCGTAGGCCGCGCCTATTCTGATTGTGAGATTTTCTATTTCTTCGGGATAGTAGTGGAAGCCGAGCGCAACGCGCGATGAGTCCTCCCAATTTTCAGGAATGGTGACAGTGCCGGCGGTGGAGCCTTTGATAGTCACGTCCTCGAATACTGACCAGCGCGTATAAGCATATTCAGCCATGACTGCAAACTCTTTAAAAGCCCCGCGCAGGCGCTGGTATATGCCTACGGTAAAAGTGTCCGGCATATACATGTCGGCCGAGATATTCGAACGCAGCACATCGTTTAAATGTTCGCCGCCGGTGAGATTGTGCGATACCTGGCTTCTCCATGAAAATCCAAAGCGCCCGTCTTCCGCGTACTGAATCGAAAATCCTATATTGCCGCCGATGCTCCAGCTTTGCCCGGTGTAGTCGAGGTTGCCGTATGGAGTGTAGCTGGCGAGAGTGCAATACGCAAACTGCGCGCTTACGCCGCCTCCGATGGAGAACCAGTCGTTTACCTTGTACGCTATGCTCGGGTTTATATCGGTTGTATATAGGTAGCTGCGCGTGCCCTGCATTCGGCCAAACCAATCATTATTGTATTTGGATTCAAGGCCATAAGGTGCGGTGAGCGAAAACGTTCCAAAAAGGTCCTCCGAAAACCTGTGGACTACATAGAAGTTGGGGACAAATTCGTTAGTTCCGCATGATCCCTCGCTTGACGGCCCCATAAAGGCAGATGGAGAAGAGCCTCTATCGTTGACACACAGTGTTGGGAGTACTAGCGACAACACAGAATCAACGCGCGTTTTGCCGACTTCAAGCGGCATAAAGCACGCCGCTGACGGATTCCAAAATGCAGCGGAGGCATCGTTATTTGCATTGGCGGTAGCCCCCGCCATTGCATTTCCCATATTTGCCGCGCCCTGTTCTACAATTTGATATCCTGCGGCAAAAGCTAAATTTGCGGCGGCAAAAGAAGAGGCGGCTAAAAGATTTTTAAGATTTTTCATAAAAAGACATATAGAGGAAAAATGAACGCACGTTCATTGTCAAACAAAAAAATGAATGAACGTTCACTCGTTGCGCATTTGCCGATATTTGCGCGCTGAGTTTTTGCGCGTCCTTGCAATATCCAAAGCCGACAAAATTGGAAGTTCTGCAGAATTCTTTATGCCCGATAAAATTCACCTTGCGTAATGGCCGCATTTTTGAATCATATTGGGAAATAATCATGGCTCAATCGACGCGCGACAAAATTCTACAAACGACTTTCCTTTTGCTTATAAAAAAAGGCTATGATAGAGTTTTGGTGAGCGACATTCAAGAAAGCCTCGGCATATCGCGCGGCCTTTTGTACAGATATTTTAACGGCAAAACCGAGCTATTTTTTGAGGCATGCAGAAAATATTTTTACGACAAATATTTTCCGGATCTCGATTACGACAAAATAACACTCGCGGAATTTTTCCAGCATGCGCAAAACGCAGTGCGCGCAATGACAAATATCGACGGAGAAGAGGTGGATATTTTAAAATACAATACCTTGTACTCCGCCATAATACAGTCCGAGCCGAGATTTAAGCTCGAAGCCCAAATTGAATTCGACAAAGCCCGTAAAGTAATCCGCAACGCCATAAAGCGCGGGGAAATAAAAAAACTCCCGGAAAACTTTATAGGTGCAACAATTTTAGCCATATACGGCAGGACGAGCTATATAACTACTACCCCTTCAAATGCATACATCTGCAAACGCATACTTGAAGACATTGGCCGCTTCTACGAACTAATAAAGCTTTAAAATTTCCCCTCGGCGGGTCCATTGCAGGCTACCGAATTCACATAAATCAAACTGGCGCATTTCCACAACAAGCCTTATTTGCGCCATTAGATAAAAAACTTTGCGGAAATGCCAGAAGATGCATTTGCAAAATTTGCGGCACTAATCGCGCAACCTTGCATTGCTTTAACGAGCTTTTCAAATAAATGTTTTTTTAAGAAGCAATATTTATTCCTCTATTTTTCATAAAAAAATCCGCAGCATTTCCGCTGCGGACTATTTTCACGCTGTTAATATATTTAAGCTATGCGCGCCTGCCGCGTCTCGCCGCAAAAAAGATTGACGCAATTCCAATAGTAAGCGCAACAAAAGCCGGCTCTGGAACTTGCGCAAACCCTACTTGCAGGCTATATCCGTTCCCGGAAGACTCAACCCATCTGAACACAGCCGTTCCATTTTCAAGCCCCTGTGCGTAAAAATCAGAGTCCGCATCGTATATGCCATCGCCGTCTGCGGAATCAAGGTTAAATCCGTTTAGTGTTTCTGCAGTTAGAATTTCCGTCCAAAATTCTATAGATTCAACGTCTTCTGCGATGTAATCCGAATAATAGCTCAAATCAAACGCAGCTCCAGACCTGTCGGTAAAGTCCACAAAAATTTTCCCGGCGCCTGTTTTCGACAATTCCCCTTCAACTACAATTTTGTCGGTTACGCCAACTTCAAATATATTGTGGTTAGTGAAATTCTCGTAGAGAAGGCCGCCGTTCTTTATCTCTGCCGATTGGAAATACGCGACAGCGGTCTGACCAGAATCGAAACAAGACGCGCCAAAAGCCCCGCCGTCAACAAGCAAAGTGGCAAGCCGCATATCCGAACGCAATCTTGCGTTGTCTAAAAACAGTTTTCCGTTTAGAACTGAGTATTTTCCAGCTTCTTTTCCTCTAATGTCGGTTCTGCTTAGCACACCTTGCGAAATGCGCTGCGTGCCCTCGCCCTGCATTACCACATTTATTACAGAATTTGTCGAATCCGGATCTGAATTAAAAGTTCCCTCGCTTACGATAGCGCCAATAAACTGATAGTTCGTACCTGCCGCATTATTTAAAATTAGCGTCGAATTTGCCCCTCTTGCCTCCCAAGTATGGGTAAAAGTAAAATCTCCGACATTATCGGTGTTCAAGCCGCCGCATTCTATTACGGAAGCCTCTTTAAGATAAAAATTTGACCATGCAGATGAATTGCGTTTCATATCGATTATTCCCTTGACGGTGATTTTATCAACACCCATATAGAGCTCTGCGAAACTGCCTTTCGGCAATCCGCCTCCGATATTGATATTTCCATTTACGACCATGTTTGATTCCTCTATTCGCGAATCGCTAAAATCTATGTAGAGAGTCGCCGACCCATATTTTTCATATGCTGTTGAAGAAGGAAATAATTCTGTTCCAACTTCTATACTTCCGACTGAAATCTCGGCGGACGTTGTACCCTGTATTGTTTCAAAACCGGTATTTATTTTAAGTTGGCTGTCGGTATCGCAAATTTGCGCGCTTATCTTGCCATTTACCTGAAAATTTATCGGCGTGTCAAAATCCCTAATTAACTCCGTTCTACGTCAAAGATTGTGGAATGGGAGAAAAAAAAGAGGGCAAAGAGAACG
>URAK01000016.1 GCA_900545705.1 uncultured Opitutales bacterium
AAAGTGCGCAATATATTTCTGAAAAATACCCAAAAGAGTTAATGCGCAAAGATAATGCAAGCCATTACAAGAAATAAATGTTTACAGGCTATGATACCGATCAATCTATGTTGCGTATTGGTCCCATGAACATGATGCTGCATGGGGTTGACGAGCCTAAGATTTCTTATTTAGATTCTCTTAGTGCTAAGAATGAAGAACGCAATAAATATACGCTTATAATGGCAAATCCACCGTTTACCGGCAGCGTTTTTGAAAATTCCATCAGCCCGGATTTGACCGCACTTTGTAAGACAAAGAAAACCGAACTGTTATTTTTAACTTTATTTACAAAAATGCTTGCCACAAGGGGGCTCTGCGCTTCTATTCTTTCCGACGATGTATTTTTTGGAAGCTCAAAGGCGCACAAGGCAATTCGCAAGGAATTTGTTGGAATCAATAATTAGAGGCAATAATTTCAATGCCATCAGGCGTATTTAAGCCCTACGCTGGCGTTTCTACACCAATTTTGATTTTTACTAAAACCAATGCGGGCGGGACAGACAAAGTTTGGTTTTACGATATGAAAGCCGACGGGTTTAGTCTCGATGATAAACGCTCTCCTTTGGGGCAAAGCGATATTCCTGACATCATAAAACGTTTCCACGACTTCACAGGCGAAGAAAAGCGCGAACAGGCAAAACAATCTTTATTTGTTCCAAAGGACGAAATAGTTTCAAACGACTACGATCTTTCTATAAATAAATATAAGAAGATAGAGTACGTCCGCGAAGAGTACCCGCCTACATCTCAAATTCTCGCCGAAATAAGGGCGCTTGAAACCGAAATTCAACAGGGCATTTCCGAATTGGAGAACTGCTAAAATGAGCAGGCACAGAATAAGAATTTCGGATCTTTTGGGAAATCAAATAACGGGAGAATGGGGTAATGAATCATCTACAAATAATGCGATTCCTGTAATAAGAACAACAAACTTTTGTGGTGATGATCGAATAAACTTTGATGATATTGCATATAGGGATATCTCCATAGATAAAGTTAATAAGAAATATATAAAACCAAGAGATATAATTATAGAAAAATCAGGAAGAACTGACAAAAGGTCTGTAGGAAGAGTTGTATATTGCAGTAATGATTTTGAAGGCAAGAAAGTGTTATGCAATAGTTTTACACAAATTCTTAGGGTAAACAGTAGTGTCTTTAATCTCAGGTATGTATTTTATCTGATGTATTTTCGTTACAATATCGGTATTTCTAAATATTTTCAGAATAAAACAACATGAATTAGAAATCTTCAGATAAAGGCATATTTAGATGATTATGTCTCAACTCCAAATTATGATAAATAAAGTAGAGTAGCATCAATCTTAGACCGCCTTCTTGCTTTAATAAATACACGAAAACAACAGTTATCTAAGTTTGATGAATTGGTGAAATCTCGATTTATATAAACTTTGAAAATGCCTTTGACTCTCTTTTGTATTTTCACTCCTTTTAATATTTTTCAAAATACTATACACAAATAATTGCTCTCTAAAATCCAATGTAAAAAATTGCCGCATTCTTTTGCGGCAATCTTTCTATACCATTTCCAAAGCTCCTATTGGTTCGGACGCAGCAGTATCTGATACTCTCCGGACGGCATTTTATCCACCGTCAACGTGCCGTCAGAATTCCTTATAAAATCCTTCTCCGGAACCTTGTAGCCATTTACGCGCACACTAGCGGAATTGCTCGTCGGGAATACCACCGTTCCCGTCGAATTCGGCGGGATTACTATCCGCCACTCCATCACTCCGTCGGAAACGCGCCATGAAGATGAAGCCAATCCGTACGGAGTCTCGTGCGTTCCGCTCGCAAAGGTTATTCCACCACCAAGCTTGGGATTGAATATTATATTTTTATACCCGGGGTTTGCCTCGTCGCGCCATATGCCTGCCACGCTTTTATACAGCCACTCGCCTATCGCTCCGTATGCATAATGGTTGAAGGAATTCATTCCAGCGTCGCCAAATCCGGTCTTGTGCGAATAACTGTTCCATCTTTCCCACATGGTCGTCGCCCCCTGCGTTATCGGATACAGCCACGACGGAAACCCCTCGTTTAGCAGAAGCCTGTATGCCAAATCCGTACGCCCGTACCTTGTCAATACTTCTGTCAGCAACGGCGTCCCTAAAAATCCGGTCCTCAAATATACGCCTGAATTCTCCAAGACTTTTACAAACCTTTCAAACGACTTCTCCCTTATTTCATCGGGCAATAAATCAAATCCCAACGCAACTAAATAAGCCGTCTGCGTCTCGTTGTCCACTGTGCCGTCTTCAAAAACATATTTTTTAGTAAATCCCTTCTTCGCCTTTTCGGAAATTGCCGCATATTTTTTCGCGTCGCCTTCCTTGCCGAGCACTTTCGCAACCTTAGACAGCAGCCCAGCGTTCCGCGCAAAGTACGCCGTTGTTATAAGCTCCGTATTCGTACCTTTTCTATGCGTGCTGCGAACCTTGTCAAACTCCCATGCCTTCCTGTACTTTTCGGAAGCTTTCGGGTCTGCCGACTTCTCTATTTCACGCTTCGCAACATCTCCGTCAAGACCGTCCATAGAAAGCCAATCGCCGTAGCTCCATGCCGTGCATATGCCGTCTTTTGCATTTTTGTCCAGAAATTCCACAAACGCGCACATCGCGCCATAGTTTTCCTCCAATATCTTCTTGTCGCCATACTGCAAATATATCTCCCACGGGCATACTATCATTGCAGCTCCCCATGTCGCTCCGCCTCCGCATTCGCCTGTCAATATATTCGGCGCTACTTTCGATACTGCGCCATCTTTTAGTTGCGCGTCCCTCAAATCGCGCGTCCATTTCGAGAAAAACGAGCATACGTCCATATTATACGCAGCAGTCGGAATAAATACGTGCGCATCGCCTGTCCACCCAAGCCGCTCGTCGCGTTGCGGACAATCTGTCGGCGTTGAAAAGAAGTTCCCCCTCTGCCCCCATTGTATGCAACTTTGCAGCATATTTACCTTCGGAACAGAGCATACGAAAGATCCTATTTGCCTCATGTCGTTGTGCAAAACTACGCCCTTGACCCAGTCCGCTTTCGGCTTCGCATTCTCGGGGAATCCCGACAACTCCACATATCTAAATCCATGATAGGTAAACAACGGATTCCACTCCTCTACGCCAAACCCCTTGCATATATAAGAATCCTGCGAGCGCGCTGAACGGTAATTTTTAGTGTACAACGTCCCGTCCTTTTCCAGCATCTCTGCAACGCGCACAGTTATCTTCCTGCCGGGCGCAGACGGTATTTTTATGCGCGGCCAGCCAACCATGTTCTGCCCGAGATCGAATATATACGTACCAGGCTTTACCTCATGCACTGATACCGGCGTTAATTCCATCTCAGCCTTTATCGCAGGGCTCCTGCGCGGCTCTATCAACGGCTTCTCTCCTATTTCGGCGGCCGCAACTGGCTTGAACCCAACCTCCTCGTAATCGCTCTCCGTCCAATCGCCAAGCTCGCGGCGGGCATCGTACTCCTCTCCGTGGTATATGTCGGAATACGTTATCGGCCCGTACGACCAATTCCAACTCCCGTCCGTCACAAAGCTCGCCTTGCGCCCATCTTTATAGACCACTTCGAGCTGCGCGGCTATTTCAGGCTTTTTGCCGTATAACGCCCTGTTGTTCCCCCATGCAAGGTTGCCGGCATACCAACCGTCGGCAATTATCCCGGCAAGCGCATTGTCGCCTTCGTAAAGCATCTTGCTTACGTCGTATGTTGTTGCCTGGATACGTTTGTTGTAGTCAGTCCAGCCTGGGCTCCAATAGTCGTCGCCCACTTTTTTGCCGTTTATATAAAATTGGTATATGCCGCGCGCTACTATATACAACCGCGCACTCTCTACATCGTCGTCAAGTCTTATATCCTTGCGCACGTATGTTGGCGGGAATGACTTCAGAATTTTCCTCTCTTTGCCGTCGCGGCTTTTTATCGTCTCAAACTCCTGCTCCGCCGTATTTGATATCCACTTTGCGGACCAATCTGAATTTTTTGTAAGCCCAGCTTCAAAATACGCAGGCTCGGACCATTCAGACGCTCTGCCGGCCTCGTCCCATACGCGGACTTTCCAAAAATACCTCTCCCTAGACTTCGGCTCGGGTATCCCAGCGCCGACCCACACAGACTCGGAAGAATCCACTTTACCACTATCCCAAAGCGGATTCTCAGATAGTTCGCCTTTGCTTCGCGCAACCACAAGTTGGTACGCCGTTTGGCGCAATCCCTGCCCGTCAGTAGGCAGCTGCCAGGAAAACTTCATATTTTCCAACGACATTCCAACGGGATTCTCATAAAATTCCCCGACCGTAAGCTTTAAAGGTTTAAATTTTCCCTCTCCGGCAAAAGTGCAAACTCCCGCCACAAATATCGCGGCAACCGCCGCAAAAATTCGCCTCTTCATACACTGCATTTTTTTAAAAATTCTACAATGCGTCAACTTAAATCGGAATATCCTTTCCCATATATTCGCAGTACGCTTTCAGAAAAATACACTAAAAAAATCCGAACTGCGAAACCCGCATTCGGATTTTTAGAAAGCCCGTTATTTGCGAGTGCGCCTATTTACAAAACCCTTCGCTTTTTTTGTAGGCTCGGACTTTTTACCTTTCCCAATCTTCTGCCCATTTGCTTTGTCTTTCCCAATCTTCTGCCCCTCCGCCGCCAGGCACTTTGACGCATCGGGACAATTCCCGGCCGCCGGGCAGTCGGCAGCTTTCGGGGAGGCGCTTTGAACCGGCAAACTATCAGCCCCAGCTCCTTGCGCGCACAATGAAATTGCGGATATTAAAAATCCAGCCACCATTCCTGCAAACTTCATATCTTTAATCCCTTTCTGTTTGTATTTTTTATATATCGGAATTTTTTCTATCTCGACACGCAAAAAAAACCTTTGTTCAAAAAAATTCCCGAACAGAAAATAATGGTTTACAAAGGATTCCTTTATGCGAAAATCCCAATCATGACTCCCCAAGAATTTAAATTATCTTTCGAAGAAAAAAGACAGGCTGTCGAAGCCGCAATTCAAAAATACCTTCCGCCGGCAAATACACGGCCGGCAATCGTGCATGAAGCCATGCACTATTCAATGGAAGCCGGCGGCAAAAGAATCCGCCCAATGCTTCTGCTTGCCGCACACGAAATGTTCCCGTCGGAAATCGATCCTCTGCCGGCATGCGTCGCAATCGAGTGCCTCCACACTTATTCCCTTATCCACGATGACCTCCCGTGCATGGATAATTCCGACCTGCGCCGCGGTAAACCTACCTGCCATAAAAAATTCGACGAAACTATGGCGCTGCTCGCGGGCGACGCGCTACTTACATATTCTTTCAGACTTCTCGCAGACGCATATATGCAATACCCGAAAGTCGCCACGGGACTCGTATTCGACCTCGCAGACGCAGGCGGAAGCACAAAAATGATAGGCGGACAAGTCGAGGACGTACTTGGCGAAAGAGACGGGAAAATGACCCCGGACAAGCTTAACTTTATCCACCACAATAAAACCGCCGCGCTAATTACGGCCGCTGTCACCATGGGCATCAGACTCGCAGACAGCTATGACGAACTTAAACTTCAAGCCGCGCGCGAAATCGGCAAAAATATAGGGCTCGCATTCCAGGTTATCGACGATATTCTCGACGTCACGAGCGACGAAGCAACCCTCGGCAAAACCACGGGGCTCGACGCAGCAAACGAAAAAATGACTTACGTATCCCTCTACGGCATTGAAAAATCGAGGGAAATTGCCGCCCAGCTTACGCAGAAAGCAATTTCCGACTGCGAAAAGCTTAGCCCCAACTGCGCTTTCCTAAAAGCGCTCATCTCTTACATGCAAAACAGAATCAATTAGCCTATATAATATTTTAAGAAAGGACACTCCAATGATTGTCGAACCAAAAGTAAAAGGATTCCTTTGCATAACAGCCCATCCCGAGGGCTGCGCGGAAAACGTGCGCGAACAAATCGCCTACGTCAAATCTAAAGGGAAAATCAAGGACGGCTGCAAGTCAGCTCTCATTATCGGCGCCTCCACAGGGTACGGCCTCGCTAGCAGAATAACGGCGGCGTTCGGTTGTGGCGCCGCGACTGTCGGCGTATTTTTCGAGCGCCCGGGCGACTCCGCCCGCCAGCGCCCGGCAAGCGCAGGCTGGTACAACACCGCCGAATTTACTAAACAGGCAAACGCCGCCGGCCTCTATTGCGCGAATATCAACGCCGACGCTTTCAGCGACGAATGCAAAAAACAGGCAATAGACGCCATCAAAAAAAGCCCCCTCGGCAAAGTGGATTTAATAGTCTACTCTCTCGCCTCGCCCCGCCGCACGGATCCAAAGACGGGCGAAGTCTACAAAAGCGTGCTAAAAACTGTCGGCGAACCCCGCAAAGACAAGTCTTTAGACACCGACAAAGCGCAAGTCATAGAAGTCACTGTGCCCGCCGCTACTGAACGGGAAGTATTTGAAACCGTAAAGACAATGGGCGGCGAAGATTGGGAACTTTGGATAAACGCTCTCGACGAAGCGGGCGTCATCGCAGAGGGCTGCACAAGCCTTGCCTACTCTTACATCGGGCCGGAACTGACCTACCCGATATACCGCAGCGGCACCATAGGGCTCGCAAAAAAAGATCTCGAAGCCGCCGCAAACAGAATAGACGCCACGCTAAAACTTAAGCGCGGGAAAGCATTCATATCTGTAAACAAGGCGCTCGTCACTCAGGCGAGCAGCGCAATCCCGGTTGTTCCGCTCTATATATCAATCCTGTATAAGGTCATGAAAGAAAAAGGCGTTCATGAAGGGTGCATTGAGCAAATACAAAGGCTTTTTTCCACGCAGCTTTACAACGACAACTGCCTCGATTTCGACGACGTCGGGCGCGTTAGAATCGACAATCTCGAATTGCGCGACGATGTCCAAAAAGCCGTCTTTGAAATTTGGCCAAAAGTAACAACAGAAAACCTAAACGAGCTCACTGATTTCTCCGGATATAAGAAGGAGTTTTTAAAGCTCTTTGGTTTCGGGCTTCCAAACGTCGATTACAAAAAAGACGTTGAAATATAAGCTATCGCGCGGATATTTCACTCAACTCCAATCAAAAATGTTGGCGCTGATTTTTCAACCAGCGCCTTTTTATTTTCGCCTAAAAAATTATCAGCCGGCATTCAGCAAACAATGCTCGCCCGAAAAAACATAAAAAATCTCCGCATTTTTTATTTCTTCCGCCAAAATACGCATGCGCGCTGGACAGAAAAAAATTTTTTTTAATCTCCGTTTATTTTTAGGCTTACAAATTATGCGCAAAAAAATATTTGCAGTCGGAAATTCTTATTACCTTGCTATCTCTTTATTACTGTTCTACGTGGAACATTTCTCTGCTTGCATAAATGCAAAACAATCTGACGGTAATTTCCACTTTTTCGATAGTAAAAAAAAAGCGCGCATATCAGCGCGCCCATGCAATCTCAATTTCCGATTTAAAAGAACACAGAATGCGTCGGGCTCATGTCTGTTGACCCGCGCTTAAAATTATCGCCCGCGCTCGCAAAATCGCATACTTTTGTTTCAATCGTCCTTCCGCCATCGGCCGTTATTTTTGCCTTCCATTGCCCCCATGTATGGCTCGGTTTTTCGGGAGTAAGCTCACACTTTGCCCCTGCATTGTTTACGCTCGGCGACGAAAACATTTCCGCGCTTGTGTTGCCGATGTATTTGCTGCGCGCAAGCAACAAAGGCCCCCTCTTTATCGTAGCCGCCGCCGAATGGCGCATTATCGGCAGCAGGTCTTTGCGGCATGCTTCGTCGTACCCAAGCCAGCGCATTACGCGCATATCTTCGCCAGAATAGTACTCGGAAGATAAATCAGAATTTATTACGCGGGGAGTCATGTCGAATTCTATTTTTATAGAAGTCTCGCCCTTGCCGATTCTCAGCTTGTGCCAGCCGGCATTCGCAGCCTTGCCGTTTATCAAAGTGTTCTTGCTCCACGACGGCACTCTAAAATTTACGGCAACTTCCCTCGGAGATTTTATCTTTATCTCGGCCGTGTCGGACACTGGATAATTCCCCAAAACCTCGACTTCAACATCGCTTATCCTACCCTTGTACGGAGAATAAAAATTCACAAACAATTCGCCGCCCGACTTTGCAAGAGAAGTCCTCGCAAAATCGAGAAACGCCCTCGGCATATTGTCCACACAGCAATGGTTGTAATTTAGCTTGCACTGCGGCTTTGCAACGTAGTGGCTGCCGTGCGAGCGAACGCCGCGGGCACCCCATTTGCCGTCGCGCGCAACCCCAGCCAAAAATGCGTTGTAAAACGTGTCTTCTATCTCGTCGAGGTATTTCACGTCGGAAGTAAGCAAATAAAGCTCGCGGTTTAGGCGCATCCAGTGTATCGCATCGCACGGCTCGGTAATTCCGTTAATCTGCCGCGCCCCGCCTACAAACATATCGTTATATCCAACGCTCGATAGGATATTCTTTTCGTCTTTAAGCAGCTTTTCGCGAATTTTAACAACGGCGTCCAGCGCCTTTTTGTCGCCAGTCACACGGTGGTATTCCGCAAGCCCTTCCAAGCACGACATCATCTCATAGGCTTTTTCCCAATTTTTTAGCTGTGGATACCAAAGCCTTACGGGCTCCGCGGAAAACGCGTTTCTCAGCAAATTTGGCGGCGGATTTCCGTCTCTGTCCCAATACGACACCAATTCCTTCGAGAAATCTAGATACTTGGCGTCCCCAGTCTCCCGATAAAGAATTAGCATTGGTTTAAGTATCGACATGCTCGGCATTCCAACAAACGTTCCAGTGTCGCATATCTTGACATTTTCCGACTTTAACATGGAAATGTATTGGTCGGTTGCGCGCTTGGCCGTTTCCAACACTGCGGGGTCTTTATTGAGTTTGTATATTTCAAGAAGCCCCCACAGAGTATATTTTCTGCACCATAAATTCCAGCACCAGTTGCAATCCCAGCCAACTGCCTTGCGCGCCTTGTCGAGGTCGTTTACCCTCAAAAAGTTTTTCTGCTTGTACGAGCCTAAATACCCGTCCGGATCTTGCAATGAAGCCAGCACTGCCGCTTTTTCGGAAAGAAAATTTTTAAGGTTTTTGTCTCCCGTATATTCGCATACGCCGCTTGCTGATATTGCGAGCTTACCCCAAAATTCTCCGCGCCAATATCCGACATATACGGGTTTGTCGTCAACCCTTTCGCTAAATGCCTTTTCCGCTTCTTCAAATATTTTGTTTTTTGCTTCGTCGGAAAGAACGCGGTTTTTGAAAAAAGCGTCCATTTTTTCTCCGACATAGCCGTCCATTTTTATGTCGGAAAGCTTTGCGCATTCAACTTTGTCATTTACGGCGAGCTTTACTTCCGCCGCATTTTTATCTGCGCCGCCAGCCGCATTTTCATTCGTAGCGCAGGCTGCGCACAGTGCGGCCACAATTATGCTGTACAAAAATAATTTATTCATTCCCCTTGTCTTTAAATTTTTTCAAAAAAAAATAAATCCCAAATATTCCAACGTCAACCAAAATTGAAATTATTGTCTTATTACTGCTATTCTACGCGTACGCTTTTGATTTTGACCAATTTTTATAATAAAGAAAAAGCCAAAGGGCCGCGCTATAAAATCCTCTTTTCGCAGCGTACCGGAAATTTTTTAAGAGTGCGTAAAAAAAACGCCCAGATATATCGTCCCAACCTGTACGCTCCCATTTTGTGGAAAAGCGCAAATATTTTAACGCATTGCCCGAATTGACACTCTCGATACGCAACCTTTACCCCGCCCAAGACATTCCACGTCGGTTATAGCTCCGTCGTCCGGCGGATATGTCTCTCCCATCGCGTATGAAAATTTATAGCTTCCGTCGGGCTGTTTTACATATAGCGGCGCCAATTTCGCGCGCGCGGGCACGCACTCCAAAAATTCGGAATTTTTTGTAAAATCCGCCGGATAATTCATATTGCGGATTTCTCCGTCGGCGAAATTTTTTTCCGCCAAAGCCTCGGATATATATTTTGCCGCATGCGCTGAAGCCGCCCTTAAATGCGGCAAAACCTCTTGCGGCACGCCTTCATGGCGGATTCTGCAAATCTCATAATATTTATGAAGAAGCCTCATCGAGCACGCAAACGAAGGCAATCCCCAGCCTGCCCCCTCCACGGCAGCCGCAAAAGTCCCGCTACTCCAAAGAAGCGGCAATGCAACATTCTGCCCTATATTCAGCCCCGACACCACTGCGTCGGGGGGATTGTCAGCATACAGATGCCCAAGCGCTACATTCACGCAATCAGACGGCGTACCAGAAACCGTACGGCACTTAAATCCGAAAAAATCCCTCTCCTCCACCACTAAGTTGCAATGGCGGTTATAGGCTCTGCCAATCCAGCTTTGCTCGTGCGCGGGCACAACGATTTCAACTTCGCCAATCCGCGAAAGCTCCTCGGCAAATATTGGAAGAAACGGGGAATCTGCCCCGTCGTCGTTAGACAGTAGCAGGCGCATCTTTTAACGGCTCGCCGCGCAAATACCTGTTTATGCTCCGGGCGGCTATCTTCGCCTGGCCCATTGCGCTGATTACGGTTGCCGCGCCACTTACGACGTCTCCGCCGGCAAATACTTGCGGTATCGATGTCTGCAAGGTTTCAGGGTCGCATTCTATCGTCCCCTTCCTCGTCGTCTTCAAATCCGGACTTGTCATAGGTATTAGCGGATTTGGACGGTTGCCTATTGCGACAACCACTACATCGCACGGTATTTGAAATTCGCTGCCCTTTATTTCTATCGGCGAGCGGCGGCCGGAGGCATCGGGCTCACCAAGCTCCATTCTTACGCATTCGAGCGCTATTACTTTGCCGTTGTCGTCGAGCACAACCCTCTTGGGGTTTGTGAGCATCTGAAATACAACACCTTCGTCTTTCGCGTGGTGTATCTCCTCTTTGCGGGCGGGCATCTGTTCGAGCGCGCGGCGGTAGACTATCGTAGATTTCGCGCCTATGCGCAGAGCCGTTCTGGACGAGTCCATCGCGACATTTCCGCCGCCCACGGTTATTATGTGCTTCGCCCTGATTGGAGTCGTTCCGTGCTCGGGAAAATCGTAGGCCTTCATCAGGTTAAAACGCGTCAGAAATTCGTTCGCAGAGAACACTCCAACTCCGTTCTCGCCGTGTATGCCAAGGAACATCGGAAGCCCCGCTCCGGAACCCAAAAACACCGCGTCAAACCCCTCATCGAGCAGGCTTTCGAGCGACCTTAACTTTCCTACAACATAGTTTAAATGTATCTTGACACCAAGCTTTTTGAGCCCTTCGACTTCGTGTGTGACAATCTCCTTTGGGAGTCTGAATTGCGGAATGCCGTACATCAAAACACCGCCGGGCAAATGCAAAGCCTCAAATACCTCGACTTCATGCCCCGCTATCGCCAAGTCCGCCGCAGCCGTTATTCCGGCGGGGCCGCAGCCGATTACCGCAACCCTCTTTCCGGTAGGAGCCGCCTTCTCGGGCGTCTTTTCAAGATTGTGTTGGCGCACATAGTCCGCCGCAAATCTTTCAAGCGCGCCTATCGCAACGGGTTCTCCGCGGATTCCCAGCACGCAGCTTCCCTCGCACTGGTTTTCCTGCGGGCATACGCGGCCGCATACTGCCGGCAGCGCCGTTTGTGTCTTGAGCTTTTCGGCGGCCGCTTGCGGATTGCCATGCGAAATTTCGGCAATAAATTGCGGTATGTTTATGTTTACAGGGCACGCCGTCTTGCAGCGGGGCTTCGGGCATTGTAGGCAACGGCTTGCTTCGTCCATCGCCATTTCAAGAGTTATACCGTAGGGAACTTCCTCAAAATTGGAAGCTCGGCGCGACGGATCCTGCTCGGGCATCTTCATGCGCGGCAGCCCGGACGCCTTTATTTTCCTTGCTTTCTCTTCTGACATTTCAACTCTCCGGAAAATTTTTTATTTGGATTGATAGCATTTGCTATCCAGATGGCGGGGCATTGCCTCCACCTCCAGAAGCCTGTACGCTGAACGCCTCTTTGACAGCTCGTCGAAATCGACTTTGTTAAGCCGGAAGAACGGGCCTTCAACACAGGCAAACTTCGTCTCTCCGCCAACCGTCACTCGGCACGCTCCGCACATGCCGGTTCCGTCCACCATTATCGGATTTAACGAACAGAACATGTCTATGCTGTCTGAAACGGGCGCCTTTGAAGCGCACTGCTTCATCATAAATACGCATCCGACGGCTATAATCTCGTCGAATTCTCCGCCGCGCTCCTGCATTGCGTTTATGCAGCCGCCCTTGCGGCCTTCGCTGCCGTCGCGCGTGAATACCATGAGCTCGTCGCTTACTTCCGAAAGCTTGTCTTTATAGTAAAGCATGTATGACGACGACGCCTCTATAGCACTCACTACCTTTACCCCGCGCTTTTTCAATTCGCGGGCTATCGAGTATATTGCGGCTATGCCGTAGCAGCCGCCAAGAAGCAGAGCCTTGGAGCCTGGCTTGAATTGCTCCATGTCAAGCGGCGTCCCGAGCGGCCCGCTCAACACAGCGAGCCTGTCGCCCTTTTGCAGCGACGCTATTTCAGCGCTCGAGCGGCCGACTTCCTCTATTATAAATTTCACCCAACCTTCGTCCGCATTCCAGTCTATTAGCGTAAACGGAGACCTTTCGCTGTTGGAGTTTGCCATAAGTATAGCAAACTGCCCGGGCTTGGCAAATTTCGCGGCCTCGGGCGCCTTGACCGTAAGCTCGTGGAAGTTCGGGACCAACATCTTGTTTTCGAGTATCTCAAAGCCGTCCGAATTTTTGGCGGCTTCAGCCGCGAGCTTTTCATCGGATTTTTTAAGCCCAAGCATCTGCAAATCGGGCGCGTAATCGGCAAAGAAATGCCCAAGAAAGCGGTTTGGCAGAGCCGACTTGTCTTCCGTGGGAGACTTAAAATCGGCAGGCAGCGGTTCGAGCTCGAAATCGTACTTCTTGACGTCCGCCGCCGTCTTCTTGCAAATATCGCACATATACCCGTTGAGAGGGCGCTGTTCGCCGGCAGACGCCACCGCCGCAGTCACAGCTATCTTTTTGCCGTCAGCGTCGCCTATCGTTCCGGACGTTTCGGCAAACAGGCTTATCGGCATCACCACCTCCGCCAATTTCTGCACGGGCGTTTTCAACACGTCGCACACGGCCAAATGCGGTATTTTCTTGGCAATTTGCGGAGTAATGTAGTTGCCGTACACCAAAACTGCGGCGTATTTGCCATTTTCCAAATCGGCCGATACGTCGGCAGGAAGGTCGGCGGCCGAGGAGTCCAAAGGCATTTCTATCTCCTTGCCCCCAAATTCTCCGGCAATAGCGCGCATAGCCTTTCGGCTCTCGTAGGTCGCGCCCTTGTTGGATATCACAAGCAGCGACCCCTTATTTTCGGATAGAATTTCAAAAAGCTTTTCGACGGCGTCCTCAGGACTCGCGGGAACCTGCTCCTTGCCACGCCTGACAGCCGCCCTGCGCAACCTCGTAGGCGCGTTTATTATCTGGGGAAGCGCAAACCTTCCAAGCGGGCATATCGCGCTTTCCTTGTTCAGCGCAACCATTCCTGCCGAAATGATTTTTCCGCCCTTTATGCGCAAGTTTATCTTGCAATGTTTCGGGCACATTGCACACCTGCTCTCGACAACCTTGTCGGGCTCGCCAAACCATTTTCCCCACCTGTCCGTCAGGCAGCCCGTCGGGCAGGCGTCTATGCACGCCCCGCAAAACAGGCATTCCTCCGAACTCCAAGATCTCCCGAAAGCCGCGGATATGCGCGCCTTCTTACCGCGGTTGGCTATGCTTATCGCGGGCTTTGAGTGTATTTTTTCGCACACCCTAAAGCACCTTCCGCACAATACGCACAAATTGTGGTCTTTGTCGATAAAAGGATCGTTGCGCTCTACTTTCGACGGGTCGTATATCATCGGCAACCCTATGTCGCGCACGTATGTGCCCAGCGCCACCTTGCGAAGTTCGCAGCCGGGGCGGTTTGAGCACGAACCGCAGCGCGTCGCGGATGTCGCGCGCGTGGGGGTCTTTTTCTCGCTCTCGCACTCCTCGCGCGATTCGCACACCAAGCACGGCGACGGATGGGAGCTCATCATCAGCTCTATCGTGCGCCTGCGCTGCGTCTCGAGCTGCTCGGACGTCGTGCGCACAACCATTCCGTCGGCAACGGGCGTCGTGCAAGACGTCGGCGTTCCCCTCATTCCGTCTATCTCGACAACGCACAAACGGCATGCTCCGTACGGCTCAAGCTCGTCGTGCGCGCAAAGTGAAGGTATGAATATTCCGGCTTTCTTCGCCGCCTGCAATACCGTCATGCCGGGTTCTGCCTCTACTTGGCGGCCATCTATTGTAATCTTAAAATTGCTCATGCTCTTATCTCCTCGATATTGCCCCGAATCTGCATGTCTGATAGCAGGCTCCGCAGGATATGCACTTGTCCGCGTCTATTGTGTGCGGCTTTTTCACTCCGCCAGATATCGCGCCGGTCGGGCAAACCCTCTCGCATGCGGTGCAACCCGTGCACTTCTCGGCATCGACCGAAAAATGAACAAGCTGCGGGCAGACCAACGCCGGGCAACGCTTTTCTTTTATATGCGCCACATATTCGTCTTCAAAATACCTGAGAGTCGTCAACACAGGGTTGGGCGCAGTCTGCCCAAGCCCGCATAGCGACGACTGCTTCATCGTAAACGCTATTTTTTTGAGGCGCTCCAAATCCTCCATCTCGCCCTTCCCGGACGTTATTTTCTCGAGAATTGCATGCATGTGCTGCGTACCCATTCGGCAGGGTATGCACTTTCCGCAAGACTCGTTTTCCGTAAAGTTGACGAAAAATTTTGCGACCTCAACCATGCATGAGTCTTCGTTCATCACCACGAGACCCCCGGACCCAATTATCGAACCGACAGCCGCAAGATGTTCGTAATCGACCGGTATAGATAAATGCTCAGGCGTAAGACACCCGCCTGAAGGCCCACCCGTCTGCACAGCCTTGAATTTTTTGCCGTCCGCGCAGCCTCCGCCTATCTTGTTTATAATGTCGTCAAGCTTCATTCCAAGCTCGACTTCTATCAACCCGGTGCGTTTTATCTTGCCCGCAAGCGAAAACGTCTTGGTCCCCTTGCTTTTTTCCGAACCGAGAGCGGAATACATTCCGGCACCTTCGCGCATAATTGAACTCACCGCAGCGAGTGTCTCCACATTATTTATATTAGTGGGTTTGCCAAAAAGCCCCTTCGCCGCAGGGAAAGGCGGCTTCGGGCGCGGCATTGCCCTGACGCCCTCTATGCTCGCCATTAGGGAAGTTTCTTCGCCGCATACGAATGCTCCGGAGCCTTTCTTTATTTTTATCTCAAATTTAAATCCGTTCGGAAGCTCCTTCTTTAAAAGCCCGGCTTCCTCAGCCTGCTTTATCGCTTTCTTTAAACGTTGTATTGCAAGCGGATATTCGGAACGCACGTATATGTATGCGCACTCGGCGCCTATCGCATAGCCTGCTATCATCAATCCTTCGAGAACGCTGTGGGGGTCGCCTTCAAGTACAGACCTATCCATAAATGCGCCCGGATCGCCCTCGTCGGCATTGCAGATTATATATTTTATCGGCGAAGTCTTTGAAGCGCGCGCAAATCCCCATTTTACTCCTGTCGGGAATCCGGCGCCTCCCCTGCCGCGCAATCCGCTTGCCTTCACTTCCTCGATTACCTCTTCCGGCGTCATCGAAAAAGCCCTTTCCAAACCTTCATATCCGCCGCGGGCGAGATAATGCCCAAAATTCTCGGGATCTATAACGCCGCAGTTGCGCAAAACCACCCTCTTTTGAAGCTCCACCATCGGGTGTTTGCAAAACGGCTTTATTCCGCGAAATTCGCTCTCGCACATTGCCGCTTCCGCTTTTTCAGCAACGGGATTCCCGTTTAGCAGATGTTCGTCGACTAATTTTATAACGTCTTTCGGCTTTACGTTTGAATATAAAATAGAAGGCTCACCCTCGCGTTTTATCTCGACGAGCGGCTCAGCATAGCAGAGCCCGATGCAAGCGGTTTCCACAACATCGACCTTATCTTCCAAGCCTTTTTCTTTCAGAACCTTTTTAAATTCGTCCATTACCGCGCCGGCTCCAGCCGCGCGCCCGCAAGTTGCGGCTCCGACCATCACTCGCGCGCTGTTTTGGAATTTTTCCCATTCCTTTTTGGCGGCTGCCCTTAAATTTTCGAGAATCTTCATGGCTATTTCAGGGATTTTAGGATTTTTTCTATTTCCGCAAGCGTCACGCGCGCATGAACTTTTTCGTCCACTACCATTGCGGGCGCGAGTGCGCAAGCTCCAAGGCATGCGACCCTTTCCAAACTCACAAGTCCATCGGGGGTAGTCTCGCCCTCCTTTATGCCGAGCCTCTCTTCGAGCGCCGCCAATAGGGAGCCCGATCCCCTCACGTGGCATGCCGTTCCCTTGCATACTTTTATAGTGTGCTTGCCGGGCTTTTTGAATTTAAATTGGGCGTAAAAACTCGCGACCGAATAAACATCAGCCTCGGAAACCGAAAAATATTCGGCGCACTCTTTTACCGCCTCCGGACTTATAAATCCGTCCTTTTCCTGAATATCCTGCAATACGCTCACGAGATTTTCCCGCTTTGGCGGATATGCCTCGAGAACGCTCTTAAACCTGCATTCTGTCATAATCTAAACAAAAGCTTTTATTTTTTGGTTAATATGCGTCTTTTATTATTCAAAAAGCGGCCGCTCTTTGAAATTTGGAAATGATTTCTGATTATCAGAGTCTATTCAGGTTTTTTGCAATATTTTTCCGCTCTTTTTTTCTATTTTTAAAAAAAAATACATTTTTGGACATTCTTTTTCTTCTCTCATTTTTTTATTCAGACTCACTACTTAATCGTTTGAGCTTTTAT
Source organism: uncultured Opitutales bacterium (assembly GCA_900545705.1). Lineage (GTDB taxonomy): Bacteria > Verrucomicrobiota > Verrucomicrobiia > Opitutales > Intestinicryptomonadaceae > Merdousia. The sequence goes on from URAK01000016.1 coordinate 17,021, forward strand.
CTCTATATTTTCTCTCTTACAATTTTGTACTTTTTCGGGCGCTTCTAAAATTGTATAAAACTATGTTGATAACTTGTAAATTTTAGCTCAATAAATTGTAAACTTGTAAATAAATCGACGTTCTCCACATTATACGCACCGCTATTCCTAATACTTTAATTTTATAAGTAATTTACATACAATATTAAAAAAAGTTATTACACTTGTTCCCAATTTATAATAATAAAGTTAGATTTAAATTAAAATTCTTATCATTATAAAATATTTCTCTCAAAAAGAAATGAACCTGAACCGTCCTTAAAATCATCCGGCAAAGAAGTTCCACCGCAAACCTGTTTAAATTCCGGAAAATTCCTTAAAAACCAACTCGCGTTTTCTTCGTTCTCTTCAGGCTCAATTGAGCATGTAGAATAAACTAATCTTCCGCCAGGTCTTACAAATTCAGAGGCTTTTGAAATCAATTTCTTTTGAAAGTCGGCAGACTTTGCTATGTCGCCTTCAGAAAGTCTGTATCGGGCATCTGGACGCCTCCTTAAAACTCCTGTATTGGAACATGGGGCGTCGAGCAAAACGCAGTCAAACTTCAAAGGCAAGCCGCGAGATTCGAGCTTTTTTGCGAGTTTTTCCGAATTTAAGTCTGCTTCCAATACATAGGTTTTTAGAAAATCTATCTTGGAAATGTTTTCTCTTAGATTGCATATGCGCGGACCGGGAATGTCAACGCTTACAAGAGTGCTCGATCTGCATTTTTCTTCGTCAAAATTAGCCGACTCTCTAATTAAATCTGCGCAAAAGCGCGATTTTCCTCCAGGGGAAGCGCATAAATCCAACACAATTTCGCCAAATTTTGGATTTAAAAGCGACGGCGCAAAGGAAGTTGAAGGATCTTGAATGTAAAATTCCCCAGACTCCAGTAGTTTTTTTGCATTTTCCCATTCACCACTTTTTAAAATCTTAAAATTTTTAAAAGGTGTGTCGGACAAAACATCTTTATACTCAATTTCAAGATTCTTTGCTCTTTTGGAACCAGAGGATCTCAAAAATACGCATGACGGATTTTGATCGTTTTTTAAAATTTCAAGCGCCTTCTCAAACCCAAAAGTATCTACCCATTTTTTAACAAGCCATTCGGGGTGGCTGTATGCCAAAGAAATGCTCTCTAATGCCCGTGAATTTTTAGAATCTTCCAAAATTTTTTCAAACTCGACAGGAAACTTTCTCAATACGGCGTTTACAAAACCCGATTCCCCCTTTGAAAAATCGGCCTTTACAAATTCCACCCAAGAATCGACAGATTGAAAGGTCTTTTTTCGGCTTAAAATATCGGCGCATGCGCAATACAAAGCACTCTTTAATGCGCTGCGCGGAGGCTTCTTGCAAAGCTTTATTACTATGTTTTCAATACTTAATAAATTTCTAAGCAGAGTCTTAAAAACAGAATTAGTGTCACCGCTTTTTAATTTGCTTCCGCCTACATAAAAACTCTTTTCAAATATAGAGTCGGCTTTGGCGCCCGACGTTAAATATCTTTCAACCGCTTTTACAAGCGCGCGCTTCTCCTCAAAATCAAAAGTCTTCCCGACACAATCTTTCATTTTTCTAATGCAACGCATTCAAAATCTTATCCCAAAACAAAGAAATCCTGCATTTTTTTACGAAAAAATGTACAAACCTCAAAAGACGTCAAAGATAAAATTGACAAATCCTCTGAATGGTTCATTTTAAGGATAATCATAGATTGCGTAAACTCGTCCACATAACATTGCAATCCGGACAAATTTTACGCTTTTTTTGAAAAAATGCAAAAATCCCTAAGCGCAAACCATCAATTAAAATACGCTCGGGATATTTTTGCAAAGTGCAGTCATGGCACATAACGCAAGACTATAAAAAAATGAATCCGGAATCAATAGATCGCCTTATAGCTAAAAATCCCAAACTGCGCAACAAGCGCCAAAAACTTGAACAATTGCACGACGGCGCATATTGCATGCACGGTAGCTGGGGTTTCGGCCGCATCGTATCTTACGACGAAGCTTCTAAAAAGCTCATTATAGATTTTGAAGGAAAACCGGGCCATAAAATGGATCCGGTCTTCTGCGTTGATAAACTCGAAGTGCTCGACGACGACAACCTTCTTGTCCGCTACCGCACCGACCGCGAAAACCTCGAAAAGGAAATGAAAGATAGCGGCGAATTTGTGGTCTCCTACCTCGAGAAAAAACCGGATATGTCGGCAAGCCCGATTGAGCTCGAAACTGTATTCAAACAGCTCTTCGGGTATGTAGCAGAAAACCCGTCTATTTCTGAAAAGGAACTTGCGGAAAAAAATAAGGCTGCCGAAAAAGCGTACAGGTCTTGGTGGAATAAGGCAAAAGAAGCCTTGTTTAGAAATCCGCGCGTGGCTTGCCCGAAAGCCAAAGGCGAATCTTATTCCCTGCGCGCAAAAGAGGAGGAAATGAAGCCGGAACAGGAAGTCTTGCGCGAATACTTCCTCAACAGAGAACCCAAGAAAAAAATACTCCTCGCAGAAAAACTTTATAAGACGGCAACCGACGACAGCGTCGAAGAAATTAAAGCCGACCTCCCCAAAATAAAAGAAGAATTGACCGAGGCCATTAAAAAAGCGCGCTCACTAAACGACGCCGACAGGCTCCACGGAATATGGGTGAGAAACAATCTCGTCCGCTATCTCTACCCGGGCGAAGAAGAGAAAGTCGAAGAAATTGCCCCGCGAAGCAAAGATATTATCCTAGCTGCAGTTGAGCGCGACCCCAAAGACGGACTCAACAACCTTGCTAAAAATCTTCCGTCTTCGTACCTCGAGCGTTTCCTCGACCTTCTAACCCGCATATTTGTGGAAGATTGGCGCGACCGCATTATAGATCTTCTCAAATACAGTGAAGGCCGTTTTACAAAAGAGTGCGTCGACTTTCTACTAAGCTGGGACGTATCTAAAAATTCGCACTTCGTAAAAGGCGCGGAAATCCCCGACGACGGCAAAGGCGTAACTTCGCGCCAACTAATAAAGGACTGCCTCAAAAGGTGGCTCGAAGAACAAACTTTGCGCGGTCCGGTAATTTTGTGGATTGTTAAAAACCGCAATGCTGCCGCCTACAAAGACATACTCTCGCCGCTCATTGGCGAAGACTTGCTCAGTGCGCTGCTCGCCGCAGTCGACGACGAAGCTTTGCAGAGGGAAACCGTTGTCACAACAGCGCGAATTGCCCTCGCCGACGCCCTCAGCGACGACAAAGACTTGATAAAAGATATGCTCGAAAGTTCGACCGCCGACACGGCGCGCGACTTGGCGCAAACCCTTTTGCTTAACCAGGGCTTTGAAGACCTTACCAAAAAGTCGATTCTCGCAAGAATAATAAAAGTTTTCCCGAGCGTGCAAACGCTCGTCGCGACAAAATCTTCCGATTCAAAGGAAAAACGTCTGCTCGTTTCCTCCTGGAGCTTGCAGGCGCGCCGCGAAGAACTCGAAGACATCGTCAAGAATCAACTCCCCGCGAGCAAACTCGCAATCGAAGCCGCACGCGAGCTCGGCGACTTGCGCGAAAACTCGGAATACAAAATGGCGCGCGAGCACGACGAAGTTCTTTCCGCACGCCGCGGACAACTCGAACGCGACATCGCAGGCGCGGAAGTATTCGACTTCAACTCAACTCCCACCGACAAAGTCGGTATCGGTTCAATCGTCAGCCTTGTCACAAACAAGGGCGAAGAACTTACTTGCACTATTCTCGGCGCATGGGACAGCGATACGGCCAAGAACATTTTCTCCTACCAGACTCCTTTGGCGCAGGCGCTGCTTGACCACAAAGTTGGGGACACGGTCGAGACAAACATCAATGGCCATGCGACGCTCTGGACTATCAAGAGCATTTCACGCTATATCGACACTGTAAAATAGTTTGCTTTTCTGCGAAAATTTTGAGGGCGGCTTCGTTAAAAAACGGAGCCGTTTTTTTTGGGGTTTAAAAAATGATATTAGGGTAAACGCGATTTTAATTGTTCCATATGGAACAATCTTTTTGCCTTTATTCTATTTAATATGGGCGCGTTCCCAGTCTGACAAATGTTCTTTATCCCGAAATTTAAGGGACTGATTTTTTAATGAAAAAGCCGCATCTTTTTAAGAGGCGGCTTGTAATATTTTGCGAAAATTTAAATTTCCACTTTTATATATTTATAGAGTTTTGCCCGCTTTTGAGTTTTATCTCCTTGCCGTTGTGAATAAATACTCCGTCGAGCTTTTCGGGAAGGACTACTTTGCCCTCAAGCTTTCCGCCGCTGTTCTTCAAAGATAATTCTATAATTCCATTTGGATGGGGAACCTTTCCCTCGACAAAGTCGAACTTTCCGAGATTCGGCTCTATCCGCACAGACTTGAAACCGTATTCTCCGGGGGTCACCCCGCATACGAGCGAAAGCAGATGATAGTTGGGGCTTGAACTCCACGCATGGCAGTCGGAACGCGTGGGCTCCGGAGTTTCCGCAAATGTTGTAAGCCCGATATTTAACATATCGCGCCACGGATCGAGGGAGTCGGCATATTTGTCGGAGGCTCCCACTTTGCGCATAGCCTCGGTCAGGTAAAACCTGTAATAAAACGTGCATTGGTCGAGCGATTTGTCGCTGATAATTTTTTCAAAAAGCTCTCGCTGTTTTTCGGCTGGTATGGCGTCGGCTAGAATTGCCATTATATTGGCGTGCTGGCTCGATTTCTCCGCGCCGGCATAATTCATAAAAAGCCCTTTTGATTCATCGTAGCAGTTTTTTCTGACGGCATCGGCGATTTCGCGGCTCTTTTGGGCGTACTCGTCGGCTTCGCGCACGCAACCCATATAACGCATTAAGTTGGCGGCACTTTTTAGCGCGTATGCAAAGTGCAAAGAATTTATCGACGACGCAGCGTCTTCCGTTTCTGGCGCGTAGCCGTGTTTCCATGTAGTCACCCAGTCGACAAAATTCCAATGGTTTAGCATCGGGCGGAGCATGCCGCTTTTGGAATCGATTTGTTTGAAAAACCAGCCGAATACTGCCCGCACTCCATCTAAATGTTCTTTTACAAATTGCGGGTCGTCGCGGTGCTTTGCGAAATCGTCGAGCATTGAAACCCAATAAAGAGCAAACGGGGGTATATATTGTTTGACTCTCGTTGGATAGCGCGACTTCACAAGGCCGTCGGAACCCCGCGAATAATCGAAGTTTGATATTGCTTGCCTTGCAAGCCTGTCGTCGCCTGAAACGTACAATGATATTAGCGCCTGTATGCGCGTGTCGCCCACATATTGCAGCTGTTCGTAATAGGGGCAGTCAAAATACGTCTCGATGGCGCAGAGCCTCGCCGTTCTCCACCCTACATTCCATATATCCGATACGGACTTGTCAGAGGTTTCAAATGAGCCTTTCTCCTTAAACGGGTAGCCGGTAAAAACTCCGTAAAAGTCTTCTATGTCGAGCGGCTCATCGGCGGTCTTTATATCGACCGACACATAGCGGTAGGTTCGGAACCATAGGGTTGAAAAGTCGCGCTTTGTTCCGCCGTCGGGCATAAAGACGTCGAAAGGAGCTGAATTACTAAAATCGCGGCCTTCTATGGAGTTCCTATTTCCCTTTTTCCCATTCTTGTCAAATAGAGCTTCGGCGTATGTCACTTTTACGACAGAGCCTTTGCCACGGCTTGACACAAAATGTACATATGCGTTTGTGAGAAAGTCGTTGTCCAGTATAAAACTGCACTCCGAATTTGCAGGTATTGTTAATTTTTCGCCTTTTATAAAGTTTGAAGGATTTTCTACGCCCGTATGCTTGCGTATTTTTGAAAGGCGCATTAGTTTTTCTTCTAGCTGCGGAATTTCACGCTTTACGAGCATCCAATTCTGGTTTTCTCCATAGGGGCCGGTGGCGCACATTCCTATGGCTATTTTTTTTGCGTTTGCCCATGAGGAATCGTCGAAGTCTTCGGAAGTCCAGCCCCAGTCGTACTTTGAACCGTCAATAGCGTCTGTTGTGCCGGTAAAGCTAAAATTGTTTACGCCTTTGAATCCGCGCTGTTCCGGTCTTGAATAGGCGGAGGAAACTTTTACTTTCCAATTAGCTGGAGTTGCTATGAATTCTTCGGCTTTTGTTGCGCCGTCTAAAATAAAACCAGTCCTGTTCGTCACTTGCGCGGCAGGTGCAAATTCAGCGTAATTCCATACGAGGGCGGCGATTGTATTTTTGCCTTTTTTTAAGTATGGGGATATGTCTATTGTATCGTATCTCCAATGTTCAAGATCGCCGCGCGCTGGCCCAGTTGCTATGGATTTACCGTTCACATAAAGCCGAAAACGGTTGTCGGCGGATACGTTTATCTCGAATTTCTCGGGTTTTTCGGGCAAATCAAAAGTTCGGCGAAAGTGCAATATTTCATATTTATTGCCGTCCGATTCCGGAGTGGAACACCATGACGCATTCCACGTTTTGTTTCCCGTTGAAAATGGATATTTATATTGGGCTGCAGAAAGGGTTACGTTCGCCCCAAAAATAAATGCCGCCAAAGTTAAGCAGAATGCAAATTTTTTCATGAAAACAAAAATATCATCAAAAAACCAAATGTTTCAATAGTAATTTAAATAAAAAAGCCCCGCCGATAAAAACGGGACTCTTACACATCAAACAGCGAATATAATAATATAAAACCGACTATTTGTCGAAAGTTTCAATAACCTCAATGAGCTCTTGCGGAGTCTTGGTCTGCAAGCCTTCCAAAATTTTAACCTTATCGGTTTTGGGATTTATTATAACTATTGTGGGGAAGTAACGCAGTCTGTATTTTTCCGCAAGTTCGAGCATTTTCTTTGCGTTTTTCCTGTCGGCAGGTTCTCCGCCGCGTTTAAAATCGGCAAGGACTACATGCAATTTCTCATTTGCGTATTTTGCAAATTCGTCCGTTCCCACCACAAATTTATGCAACATCTTGCACGGCGGGCACCAGTCGAGCCCCGCAAATTCAAGCATTAATTTTTTCCCTTCTTTTTTGGCTGCCTCATACGCCTTGTCGAAGTCGGTTTCTGCCTTTAATACCGCTGCTTTTACTTCTGATTTTGCGGGTTTCGGAGCTTCCTGCGCATGCGATATGCCGGTTGTTCCAAATACAAAAAACGACAATATCGCCGCCAAAAGATATGTTTTTTTGCTGATTTTTTTCATGTATGCCTTTATGTAAAGAATATTTGTTTAGACTCTTTCTGATAAAATATGTTCTGTAGATTCGGTAATTACTTTTAACTTCGTCAGTATTTAGAAAAAATAAAGCTATTTTTCAAAAAGGCTCATTTGGGCTCCGCGCAGCAATCCGTAATTTTTCAGAATCCTCAACATCTGCATTAAATCGCTTTTTACATAATTTGTATTTGGCTCGACCGAATCAATTAGCCACCTTAACATTTGCGGAAATGTCACCGCCCCGTCTATTCCGCGCGAGCGCATTGCCGCTATGCTCTTTTGTTTTTCTGCGCGAGATTTTGGCAAGTCGGCAACAGCAACTATTTTCATAATTCCGTCTTTATCGCCAAAAAAGTCTTCCGCTTTTTTAATGGCAGACCTTTGGACAAAATCGAATATGCCGCCTTTTGATGCATTTATCATATTTTCGGTGAAGTTTGCCGTGTGCCATGCCTTTACCGCGACTATTGCCCGGCGGCATTTTTTGAGTTCCGCAGGCGTCATTAAAAAAGCGGGCTCGCCCTCGGAGGGGTTTGGATTTTCCACAAAGAAATCTATATTTTCGTCGGCCCTCTTTTTGCGGGATTGGACTTGGTATTTATTTGCCTGGCAAACGAGAAACCCATTCGCTTCAAAATACTCCCTAACTATATTTTCATCAATGCCTGCCATATTTTATAGCCTATTTTATTCGCGGCTTTGGTTCAAGCAAAAATGAAAGAGACGCTATTTGCAATTTTTAACTGTTTGATTAATTTTACTCAAAAATTTATTGATTCGATTGGCACTTTTAATAAAAAAATTTAAATCTTAACCTATGAAAACTAAAACATTATCATCTAAAAAAATCTCATCTTCCATTCCGTTAATTAAAAATACTTTCTCCGGAATGCTTCTGAGCGGTGCAATGTTTGTATCCTCTTTTTCATCTTTCGCACAAGAATCGACCGATTATTATTGGCGCGGCCAAGGTTGGGGCGGCGATTTTAAATCGGAAACCGCATCTTTGTGGAAAACCGACGCATCAGGCACGGTTTCACACCAGACTGTACCTTCCGAAACATCAAATATCTTTTTTGACGTAAATAATCAGGATATTGCGCACGTCAGAATGGATCAAACCATTAGTGGCCTAAAAGTAAATTCAGTCACGGCGACAGTTGCCACGGAGATTAACATGGCAAAACCGATGTCTGTTATTTCGGATTGGTCAAGCTATGTAAATGCAGATGCAAAATATGTTCCCACTTATGCTGCAGATTATGCTTCGTCTAAATCTATTAGAATCGTTGCCGATAATGAAGATTTTCTGTCGGTAGGCGGGAATATGACTCTCACGACAGACAAGTATTTTAATTCACGTTTTCGTCTTGGCTATTCGCAAGCTACTTCTGCTTATACTTTAACTGTCGGAGGCGCGCTTAATTTTGTTAAAAATGGCGCAGACACTGTCGGGTACCACGCCTTTGACATGATTGCTTCCGACAGCAATACAGGAACTTTGTTTGACCTTGATATTGGAGGATTGAATTCAAGCGGCAAAGCCGTTTACATGACGACCGCTAAAAACGGGACTGTCGGAATAAACTTTTACAATAATTCCTCCGGAGCGTTTGCAGGCGGCTCTTTTGAGGGTGTCTTCGCTACGGAAAGTGGCGTAAATTCACAGCTAAACATAGCCATGAATGGCAGCGGCACTCAATCCATTACCATATACAAGGCAGCCAACGGCAGCCAACATGGTTTTGAAAACGATTTAGACGGGAAAAAGGATATGAGCATTGGCATTGTCACTGTAAACAGCGGCAAGTTTATAATGAATACGGAAGTTTCCGTTGAGAACCTCTATTTATATGGCGGGACGCTTCAATTTTCTTCTCCGGAAAAGGTCGGCGGGCTGACGATAGACAGCGGGGAAAGTGTAACACTGCTGTTTGACGGCACTATAAAAACCGGCGACTTGTTTATTGGAGCGAATCCGATAGATATAGTATTTTCGGCGGAAGATCTTGCCTCGCAGAAAATAACTGTTTTTGAGTTCGATTATTTGGTAGACAACATTGATTTAGAAAGCATCTTTACGGCGCATGACGAATCTGGAAAAATCCTCGAAGGCAACTTTGAGCTGGTAGGCGAAATGGGTGGCGCGGGAAGCCTTATATACAATGTTCCGGAACCGGAAGCAGTCGCGGCTCTTCTTGGAATTGCGGTTCTTGTTTTCGCGCTGCGCCGCAGAAAATAAAATTTCTTTCTTCTTTCAATGGCGAATCCTACCCGGGTTCGCCTTTTTTGTTTTATTGGCACATGCAGACATTCTTATCAACAAAGAGAGCCAGGCTTATCTTTTTGAATAGATGCAATTCCAAATGCTTTCTTTCTTGGCGATTCCTATGCTTAATACTTTAAGATAAAATCTGAAAATAGCGCCAGCCTACATATATTCCCAGTGCAAAATTCGTCTTGAGTCTTATTATCATTAACTTATTTTGCGCTGTGCGCTTTGGAGATTCTGCCAACCTAAAGACCCACTCTATAGTTAAATGATATTTCTACGAAAAAAGCGCGCAATATGCGCGCTTTCTAAAATCTTTACTGTTTCTATTCGTACGTATTTTTATTCATTAAAAACGTTGTAAAATATTTACCTATTTAACAGTGAGAATTACGTTTTTGTTAGACTTGGAATTGCGGCCGACTTCCCCCTCGGTTATCGTTGCCTTTAAGTTGCCTACATTTACCGTTTGCCCAAGAGAATACGGATTACCGTTTACCGTAAAGTGTGTAAGCTTTCCAAGTTGGCTCTGCTTATTGGCAAATTCTATCAGAACATAAGTTCCCTTTTTAATCTTAGGTGTTATTTTCAGATCAAAGTCGCATCCGGTAAAGTCAGCGTCAGATCCAAATTTTAGCTCAGGAACTTTTCCGTCTTCCTCTATCATCTGAATCTTAAATGCCCATTGTTCTGGCTTTTCAGAAAAAATGGTGTCCAAAACAGTTCCTTCGCCAAAAGTCGCAACGGTCTTGCCTTCCAATATGAGTGTGAATCCGCCGCGTGTGCTTGAATTTACCAATGGGTGGACTGGTATTATGCAACCCATTGCCCCAGCCATATTAAATTGCGTATTCTTAAGCCTCATTATGCCGTTGCCTATGCCGCGGTGCCCGTCCCAATATCCTATCGAAAGATTGCCGCCAAATTCCATGTTGCAATCCTCAAATGAAATGGTCGTGGTTCCGCCGCCAGGTATGCTTGTTCCAAGCCCGCGCTTTACTTTTATCGTTTTTCCCTTCGCAGTGATTGTCGCTCCATCGCCATTTGAAATCGCGCCAACATTCACATTCGCGTCTATGTCCAACTTATACGATCCATATCTCGTCGCAAGCGTATCGTTTGTGCCGGGCTTCGACGGCAATGGCGGTGTTTCAAAATCGAGACTGCTTCCCCACTGGCAAGTGGAATACTTCATCGTTTTTTCCTCTTCTGTCTCGGGATTTCTCTTGCCCGCATAGTAGGTCAAAGCAAATGCGTTCGCGCACGATGCCAATAGTATGGCGAAAAGTTTTATTGCATTTATTGTTTTCATTGATGGAGCGTATAAATAAATTTCCCATAAGACGAAGCGCTTCGCGCAACAACGCCTTTTTCTCTATTTTATTTTTATGTTTTTTTTACTTGTGTCAAGAAGCTTATTGAATTCTATCCCTACCCCATAAATCAGAATTAAATTAGCTTCCCTTCCCTATCGCGCCGCAAATAACCCCCCCAATATAGGCGCAATTTGGCCGCACTATTTTATGACCTCTTGCGGCGGCTCTTTGCAAGCAACCCGGCTATCGCTACGCGCGCACGTGATTCCAACCTCTCTATCTCGTCGGGATCGACATTCGCATTTTTTGCCTCCTCCAACGCTTTCTCGGCAGCTTCGCGCGCCTTCTGCATCTCGTCTTCGTCAAACCTCTGAACGTCTATCGCCGACTCCGTAAGCACTGATACCGTATCTGCTATGCAGCGCGCGTAGCCGGTGTCCACAGCTATGCTCTCTTCGCTCCCGCCGCTTATGGCAAGCACTGCCCCTGCGTCTAGTATCGTAATCAACGGTATGTGACCAGGCAATATCTGTATCTCGCCGTCGCTTGCCGGCAGCGTTACGGCGTCCAATTCGCCCTTGCGATACACCACTCCTACGGGCGTCACTATTTCAAGCGTAAGCGACATTATTTACCCTTGTTCTTTTCGTACGATTCCAACACTTCCTCTATCGTGCCCTTATACGAAAAATCGTTCTCGTTCACATAGTCGAGCTTGCCGTCGAGTATCATGGCAAATCCCTTTATTGTTTCGGATACGGGCACATACGTTCCGGGTATCCCTGAAAATACCTCCGATACGTGCATCGGGTGCGACAAATATTTTTGCACTTTCCTCGCCCTCGATACTGTAAGTTTGTCTTCGTCTGACAATTCGTCTATGCCCAATATCGCTATTATATCCTGCAAATCCTTGTACTTTTGCAGAAGCTCCTGCACTCCGCGCGCTACCCTAAAATGCTCCGCGCCAACTATGTCGGGCGAAAGCGCATTCGATGTCGACGCGAGAGGGTCTATCGCAGGATATATCCCCAACGCCGCTATCGAACGATCCAACACTATCGTGGAGTCCAAGTGCGCAAATGTATTGGCGGGCGCGGGGTCGGTTAAGTCGTCAGCAGGCACATACACCGCCTGAAATGACGTTATCGATCCCTTCTTTGTGGAAGTTATTCGCTCTTGCAACTCGCCCATCTCTTGCGCGAGTGTCGGCTGATAGCCCACCGCAGACGGCGAACGACCAAGCAATGCGCTGACCTCGCTGCCTGCTTGCGAAAATCTAAATATGTTGTCTATGAACAACAAGACATCCTGCCCTTGCATGTCCCTAAAATATTCGGCCATTGTAAGCGCAGTTAACGCAACCCTCATACGTGCTCCCGGAGGCTCGTTCATCTGGCCATACACAAGCGCGACTTTCGACTTCTCTGGATTCTTCTGGTCAATGACTCCAGACTCGCTCATCTCGCGGTACAAATCGTTGCCTTCTCTCGAACGTTCTCCAACCCCAGCAAATACGGAAAATCCTCCGTGCGCCTTTGCGATGTTGTGTATAAGTTCCATTATAACGACAGTCTTACCGACGCCCGCGCCGCCAAATGCCCCGACTTTCCCGCCTTTCAAAAACGGGCATATCAAGTCTATCGGCTTTATGCCTGTCTCGAGAATTTCCGTTCGCGTGCTTTGCTCCAACAATCCAGGAGCCGCCCTGTGTATCGGAAGCCTCTCGTCGGTCGCAACAGGCCCCTTCTGGTCTATCGGGTCGCCCGTCACGTTGAATATGCGCCCGAGGGTCGCCCCGCCAACCGGTACTTTTATCGGCGATTGCGTATCGACAACTTTGTCGCCCCTCCTCAACCCCTCGGTCGAGGTCATTGCAACTGTCCTAACTACTCCCTCTCCAAGCTGCTGCTGCACTTCCAATACTATTTTACCGTCCGCTCCGGTCGTCAGCGCGTTGTATATCGCTGGTATCGAGTCGCTCGGAAACTCGACGTCCACTACCGCTCCTATCACTTGTTTTATTGTCCCTGAACTCATCTCTTCGTCTTCCTTAAATTGTATCGTTGTTTGTCTCGGCGGCGGCAGATGAAAGCTCCAATATCTCTGTCGTTATCGCGGACTGCCGCGCCTTGTTGTACTCCAAGTTCAATTCAGCCATCAGAGTGTCGGCGTTGTCGCTGGCGCTCTTCATCGCAACCATTCTCGCCGAATGCTCCGACGCCTTCGCGTCCAACGCTATGTGGTGCAAACTCTGCTTTATGTAAAATTGCGGCAGCCTCGACAAAACCTCGTCCGCAGAAGGCTCAAACTTTATATTGCGGTCCTCTTCCACACGGGGCATGCCGTCCATTTTATACGTCTTCCTGAGCCTGTCTATAAACGTATGCAAGTCGTCGACAGGCGCAAGCTTCACCAACGCCGTCTCCTGCTTGAGCGTATTTACAAATATCGGATAGAGCACCTCTATGCTCCCGTATTCGCCGCTCTCCTTCGCCAATTTTATCGCAAAGTTCGCTATCTTGCTTGTCTGCGCAAATGTCACTGTGTCGCCAATCTTAAATTGCCCCTTCAAGCTACGCCCGCTCTTGGCTATAAATCTCCCCGCGCGCGTCCCAACCGCTATGTAGTCCGCATCTGCGCGCCCTATCTCGGATATCGACTTAAATATATTCGTATTCAAGCTACCGCACAAACCCTTGTCTGTCGAAAAAACGATTATCAAGCGCTTCTTGCCTGGCGCTACTCCGCCCGCCTGCACAAACGATTTCCCAAGGCGCTCCAATACCGTCTCTGTCAAATCCATCAACAGTATTGCATACGCCCTTCCCGCTTCCGCGCTGTTCTGCGCCTTCTTCATCTTCGACGCCGCAACAAGCTCCATCGCATGGGTTATCTGCCCGGTGCTCGCAACCGCCTTCATGCGGTTTCTTATATCGCGCATCCCTTTCATAGGCTATTACGCAAACGTTTTCCTCCATTCGGTGCATGCGGCCTTCATCTCGGCATCAAGCTCGTCGTCAAATGCCTTGCGCTCGACTATCTTCTTTAACACTTCAGCCCCGCGCGCCCTCAAATAACTTTCGAGCGAAGCTTTGGCGTCAGATACCCTCGATACCTCTACGTCCGCAAAAAATCCATTTTTGAGCGCCCACAACAGAGCAATTTCTATCTCAACGCTCATCGGATTGTTGTTCGTCTGCTTCATTATTTCGGCAAGCCTGTCGCCCTTGTCTATTATCGACTTCGTGCGGGCGTCCAAATCCGACCCAAATTGCGCAAACGCCGCGAGCTCCTTGTACTGCGCATATTCACCTTTCAGCGTTGCCGCAACCTGCTTAAACGCCTTTATCTGCGCCGACGACCCAACTCTCGATACCGATATGCCAACGGATATCGCCGGCCTTACGCCTTTGTTGAATAGATCCGTCTCCAAAAATATCTGACCGTCCGTTATCGATATGACGTTCGTCGGAATATACGCGCTTACGTCCCCCTGTTGCGTCTCAATTATTGGCAGCGCAGTAAGCGATCCATTCCCGTTTTCCTCGTTCATTCGCGCCGCCCTCTCCAACAGGCGGGAGTGCAGATAAAATACGTCGCCGGGGTACGCCTCGCGCCCGGAGGGGCGTTTCAACAAAAGCGAAACTTGGCGGTACGCGGCCGCGTGCTTCGAAAGATCGTCGTACACGATTAGCGCGTCCATTCCGTTTTGCATAAAATATTCGCCCATCGCGCAACCAGAATACGGGGCTATGTACAAGTTCGCAGCATTCTCCGCCGCGGAGGCCGCAACGATTATCGTATACTTCATCGCCCCCTGCTTTTCAAGCAGCTGTATGGTTCGGGCGATGTTTGAATTCTTCTGGCCTATTGCTACGTATATCGAATACACTGGGCGGTATTCCGCGTCGCCGGCGTGCGCGTCGTTTATGCGGGCTTGGTTTATGATTGCGTCCAAGGCTATCGACGTCTTGCCGGTGCAGCGGTCGCCGATTATCAGCTCTCTCTGCCCTCTGCCTATCGGCAACATTGCGTCAACTTCAAGAATTCCGGTCTGCAACGGCTGGTTTACGGATTTTCGCGGAAGTATGCCGGGGGCTATCTTCTCAACTGGATAGTAGTCGGACGCAGATATCTCGCCCTTGCCGTCAAGCGGCCTGCCAAGCGCGTCAACGACCCTTCCCAACAACCCTTTCCCAACGGGAACGCTCAAAAGCTTTCCGGTCGTGTGGGCTTCTCCGCCTTCCTTTACTCCAGACGTGTCGCCAAGCAGTATGCACCCGACTTCGTCGGCACCGAGATTCAATGCTATGCCTATCACCCCGCCGCCAAAATCGACCATCTCGTTGTACATCACTTCGCTGAGCCCGTTCAGCCTCGCAACGCCGTCTGCAAGCGATATTATTGTTCCGACATTCGCGCGGCGGCTCTGCTTCTCAACGGCTTCTATCCTCGCCGATATCTCCTTAATTATCTCGTTCATTGCTCAAATCCTACATAATGCTTTCAAGCTCGGATTTCGCGGAACGCTCCCATATGACGTCCCCGCATGTTATCCGAACCCCGCCTATCATCGAAGCGTCCACGCGGCGCTCGAATACCAAGTCCGCCCTTCCAGTACGCTTCGCCACAAATTCCTTCAACTTTCCGTACGCCTCATCGGAAAGTTCCCCAGCGCTCTCTATCGTCACTGTCGCAGCCTTTAACCTGCTCTTGGCCAATTTCAAGTATTTCCTCAAGATCGCGAGCTTGCGAAGATCTGAACCCTCGCGGCAGGCAACATCGCAAGCGGCGCTAACCCTTTCCGCCGCTATGCGGCCGTCGCCGTCCAGAGAACATTCCAATAACAGTTTTGCCTCGTCGCCGGCGTTCATTTCCCCTCCGATAGCTCCTTCGCTGCAAGTTCGTCCAGCTCCTTGCGCTGCTCGGCCGTTAAGACTTTGCCAACGGCCTCCTCGGCCGCCTTGGCTACAAGAACGCACAATTCAGACTTTAACTCGCGCTTCATTCGCTCTCTGTCGAGCGACAACTGCTTCTCGGAGTCGCGCCTTATCTGCGCAACCTGCTCGCCGGCTTCAACAGTGGCTTTCTCTATCGCGCTCTTGGCGTCGGCGCGCGCAGATTCAAGTATGCGCGTTGCCTCCTTTGCAGCCTCGGCAGTCTGCTTCTCAGCCTCCATTCGGGCGTTCGCAAGCTTGGCCGCAGCCTCCTCGGCATCTTTTAGCCCCTGCTCTATCTTCTCGCGGCGCTTGTCGGCAGCCGCCATCACGGGCTTAAACGCCAAATAGTACAGGGCGCACGCCACTATCGCAAACGACACCCCTTGGCTGACTAATAGCCGCCATTCTATGCCAAATTGCGAAAGAAATTCCAGCGGATTCCCACCCGCCGCAATTAAAGTGCCCATCGCCTGCCCGCCTTATTTGCCAAGAAACAGCGAATAAAATGCGACCGCTTCCGCAAGCGCCATTCCAAGTATTCCAAGCACCATTATCTTGCCGAATGCCCCGGGATTGCGCCCGACTGCGTCAACCGCCTTCGCTCCGACGAATCCTACGCCGAGAGCGGCACCAAGGCAGCCCAAAGCTCCTTGTATGCTGCCGCTCATGTTCCCCATTTGATTGACTGCTTCTGCTATTATTTCCGTCATTTCTTTTCCTTAGTGTTAAAATTCTAATTTTCCGTGTTAAATTTCGCGTCCTGTCTTTTTACCCGCTACTCCTCCTCATGGTTGGTTAACAGCCCAATGTACACTGCCGTAAGCAATGTAAATAAGAATGCCTGTATCAACCCAATAAGTATCTCCAATAAATAAAACGGCAGCGGAATTATCCAGGATACCCACGACGGCAAATTCGCCGCCAAATGGTGCATGTTCTCCAACAATACTTCGCCTCCAAAAACATTCCCAAACAGTCGGAATGATAGAGACAACAACCTCATTATTATTGATATTATATCTATGCACCCAACTGCAAAAAATACGACAAAGAGCGATAGGTATATCGGCCAAGCTACGTCTTTCGGATCCGCCTTGTTCCCAAATGTGTCGTGCAGAAACACTTTTAAACCAGCATATTTTAGTACAAAATATATCCACGCGCCAAATGAAATTATCGCCAACGCAAGCGTCGTATTCAAATCGGAGTTCGCAGCCCTAAAAAACGGCACAAATTTTACAAATTCGGTCGTCGCCGCACCTGTCGCAGGATTAATCACCTCGCGCCCATAGAAACCCTCCGGCGCGCTTCCGCTGCCCGTATATATTATTTCTTCCCCGATTGAGCCAACTCCGGGAAGCAGGCCGCTCCAATTCATTATTAAAATGAACCAGAAAAATCCCAACAATAGCGGGAATGCCGCCCGAAATGCCTTTGGCCCCATAAGAGGCTCAAATATCCCGGAAAGAGACGATATCACCGCCTCCACCGCCATTTGCCCACGCCCGGGAACTAATTTAGCCCCTCTGCCCAACAATAGCCGAACGCCGACTATTATAACCGCAGCGAATATCCATGTCGTAAACATGGAATTTGTGACGGGGAAACCGAATACATCAAATAACTGCTCCCCCTTGATTTCCGCACAAAATCCCTCAGTCGCAAATATGGTTTGTATTGCGCCCGCGATTGTACATGTCTTCAAAAATTTTAAAATTCCGCTATAAGACATTCCTCGTTTTAAAGTTCTTCTTTTAAAAATTTTGTCAATAAAAAGATAAAAATGTTCAAATTTTAAATATTCCACATCGCTTTATAAATTATACCTTCCGGCTGAATTTACACTTCATTTCAATCTATTTAGCGGTCGGACAAAGAAGTCGATATTTGTTTTTCCGAGTTTCCATTGGCCTCATACGGAATGTCTTTTATATCGCTGCCTATTTGCCACAAGTGCCTTAACATAGGCAATATGGTAATTTTCATGCTGTTGCGGTTTTTCAAAGGCGCGCCTCCCCCATTCCAAGCGGCATTGCCTGCTCTATTAAAAAATGTAAAAAAGTTTTTGGTTCCGTATAAGTGGTGCCACGTCGTTTCAAGCATTCCCAGCAGATTCTCATCTTTCGCAGTTT
The DNA here is from genome assembly GCA_900545705.1 of uncultured Opitutales bacterium. Lineage (GTDB taxonomy): Bacteria > Verrucomicrobiota > Verrucomicrobiia > Opitutales > Intestinicryptomonadaceae > Merdousia. The sequence goes on from URAK01000016.1 coordinate 34,902, forward strand.
TTGCCAATGAGAGAATGCCGATTTCATCTTCCCACGGGCATACTATAACTTCGTTCCCCGCATCTTTAAAATGCGCAGGTGTCGAAAAACTACCCTTTTTACTATCCGGTTTACCATATTGCCAATCGGCTATTATAATATTTTTGGGGAGCTTTTCGAGCGCTTTGGCAATTTCGGCATTGCCTGAGGCAACATGATATGCCCATCGCGGATCAGATCTGTCTAACAACATGTCGTGCCATATTATAGCCCTTGCGCCCAAACTGTTTACATAACTATTAAACTTCGTCAAATGGTCCGCCAATAAGTCCGATATTTTCTGGCTTCTACAAGAATAACAAGTGCCCATATCGTAGGCTTCATCGCAGCCTAAATGAATGAAAGGCGGCTTGCCGTAAAATTCGTAAATTTCTGAAATTAAGTCTTTGAGGATTCTCTCTGCGCATGCGCTTGTCATGCAATAACTCCACCCGTAAGGCTCAAAAATATTCTCCAATTCGGGATTATTCGCCAAAACTGCATGCTTTGTGGTTAATATGCGGCTTTGTGTGGCATGCCCGAGAATACTTACTTGGGGTATCGGCGTAATTCCAAGCTCATAGCATAAATTTATAAGCTTCTTAAACTTCACTGGATCGATTTTCTTGTCTGCATAGGCAAATTCCGGGTGCGATTTATATGGGAAAACTCCCCACGGCTCTATCACTACATAGTTAAACTTATAATAGCTCGCAAGCCTTACATATTTTTCGAGTTGCTCGATTGTAGTTTCCGGAAATATGCAAAGATGTATCCCCCTAAAACCCAGTGCCGCAAAATCTCTTATGCGAGCCTTCTGAAATACAAAACCTATTCCGTCCCGCTCAGCTTCCCCGTACTGGCGCAAGGTTTTTAATGACTGCCGAGCAGCGGAGGCATCTTGCGCTTCTATCCTCATAGACCCTCCAACGGTTATGATATACCCTTCCCTTCCTAAGTCATCATTCGTTGTGTTTGTTGCGAATTTAATCGTCGGGTAAACCCTCCAATATTTCTTAAAAATGGAAGCCAAATCGTTTTTATCGGCCTCCGAGAGCTCCTTTTTTGTAAATACTTCTACGGTTGATTTAGAATTAAGCAGATACAGTCCCTCAAAAAATTCAGCTTCCTTAGGTTGCGGACAAAGCTGGTTGAGAATTGATTCCCTCACTGCAGAATTGACCGGTGTTTCAGCAGTTTCCCCGCTGGGCGAAGTAAGCCCTATATTATATACTAATAGAAACGCATAAAATAATCTTTTCACTCAACTAGCATATCAATTGCGCACCATCTCAAACAAGTATTTTTTTGATAATAGGCTTATCCATCAAGGTGAAGCCGCCAATATATCTGGGCGGTATTTTTGCTAAGACATGCGCAGATTATAATAAAACGGGCAGGAAAAAATCCTTGCGTGACGCGGCAAATGGTGGAAAATGCCGCGAATGCTTAATTTAAGTAAAGAATCGCCTTACGGGGTAATAGTATGCGGAGCGGGCCATGCGGGTTGCGAAGCGGCTTTAGCGTCTGCCCGAATGGGAGTCCGCACCCTGCTCTTAACCGGGAGCCTCGACACTATCGCGCAAATGAGCTGCAATCCGGCAATCGGCGGGCTTGCAAAAGGCCATATTGTAAGAGAGATCGACGCGCTCGGGGGTGAAATGGCGGTCAACGCAGATGCCACCGGAATCCAATTCCGCGTCCTAAACGCCTCAAAAGGCCCGGCTGTACAGGCGCCTAGAGCCCAATGCGATAAAAAAGCCTACCAGTTTAGGATGAAGCGCATTATTGAATCGACGCCCAATCTCGAAGTATTCCAAGCTGTAGTTACGGGAATTATCGTAGACAATGGTTCGATAAAAGGCGTAAATACGAATCTGGGCGCCGACTTTTACGCTCATTGCGTAATACTTACAACCGGAACTTTTCTGCGCGGCTTGATGCATGTTGGCTCTTCGAAGACAGAAGGCGGAAGAATGGGCGATTTTTCCGCCAGAAGCCTTTCGGGAAGCCTTGAATCGGCTGGAATAGAGCTTGCGCGCCTAAAAACTGGCACTCCCGCAAGAATACTCGCCAAAAGCATTGATTTTTCAAAATGCGAAAAACAGTCCGGCGATGAGCCCGCCCAACTATTCGCTTTCTACGATACCCGCACTGATGCCTACGAAGCAGCTGCCTTCCGCGAAGGTTGGGCTTCCGATGCTCCGGCTTGCGCACTTTCCGGAAAGTGCGATATGCCCTCTCCCCTCCCCGTCTCCGAGGCTGAGGCTGAAAACGCAAATGCAGATTTCAGAAAAAAAATGTTCCACGTGGAACAATCTTTGGCGTTCGGAGAATTTGTCGGATTCGGACGCGGGCAGTTGGCTTGCTATGAAACCTATACAAACTCCAAAACCGCAGAAATTATAAAAGCCAACCTCCACCGCTCGGCAATGTACGGCGGCGAAATAAAAGGGGTCGGCCCGCGCTATTGCCCAAGCATAGAAGATAAAATTGTTAGGTTCCCCTCAAAGGAGGGGCACAGGCTATTTCTTGAGCCGGAAGGGCGTCTTACGGACGAGTGGTATATAAATGGGCTTTCGACTTCAATGCCATTGGATGTCCAGCTGGAAATAATAAGAAGCGTTCCAGGGTTGGAGCATGCAGAAGTCGCGCGGCCTGCATATGCCGTAGAATACGATTATGCGTCCCCGACGCAATTAAATGCGACGCTCGAATCTAAGATTATCTCCGGGCTTTTCTGTGCCGGTCAAATAAATGGAACAAGCGGCTATGAGGAGGCGGCCGGGCAGGGACTTGTTGCAGGCGCAAACGCGGCCGCAAAGATTTTGGGAATAGATCCTATTGTCCTTGGAAGGCATGAAAGCTACATAGGGGTTCTTATCGACGATTTGGTTACAAAAGGGACGTTTGAGCCTTATCGAATGTTTACAAGCCGCGCCGAATACAGGCTACTTCTGAATCATTCAAGTGCAGAAATGCGTCTATTCCCATATTCTAAACGACTCGGACTTCTTCCGCGGGAAAGGGCACGGGCGATTGAGCTCAAAACTGAATTGATAAATTTGTGGGTTAATCGTTTTGAGACTGGCAGAATAGGGGAGGCGTTGCGGAGAAATGATGGTGAATGTAAACTTCCGCCGGCCTTTGGCTCGCTACCGTCTGACGCAAGGGTGGAAATTTTATACAGGGTAATATATAAAGGCTACTTGGAAAGAGATCTGCGCCAAATTGAGAAAATGCGGGACTGGGAAAATATAAGGATCCCGGAAGGCATTGATTATTCGCATGCAGGCGGTTTGCGTTTGGAAGCCCGCCAAAAACTCGAAAAATTTAAGCCTCAGACTGTGGGGCAGGCAAGCCGAATTTCCGGAGTTTCTCCCGCGGATATCGGTGTATTGCTTGTTTATGTAAAATCTTTCGGCGGGTGATGTCTCCGCACGGCATGGTAAAAATCTTGCGGAATTGGATTCTTTTTTGGGCAAATAACAATTTTTTTCTCTAAAGTTCAAAAAAACGGCCTTTAAAATGGTCTCATTTTGGGGCTTTTTTGTGTTGGGTGGTATCATTATATGCAAAACGGGGTAAAATCGCAAAAAGGGCCGTTTTTGCGCGTTTTAGGTATAATTTGAGAAAAGGCGAATTTTAAGCTTTCGTGATTTTAAAGCTATCGCCCCATAGTGGTGTATAGGCGGGAACAGGTTCACATTTATTGGCTATTTTAAATCCGAGGGATATTGGCCACCTCCATTTCCCGATTTCATGGCCAAGCTCGAGTATATGCGATAAGAGTATAGACTTTGGTTTTATTGTTTCTTTTGCGCACTTTGGAATGTCCATACCCACCGCCAAGTGGGGGATAAATACATCGGGGGTTTTGTCTGGGAGTGCCTGCAAGTTGGAACAGGCGTCGCCTGAATGGAATATAATTGCATTTCCTGCGGATTCCCCGCAGTCTATTTCATATGCGAGGACAAATTTTTCGAGACGTTTGTTGTGGTCGCAACACTTTGTCTTTACGGAGATTTCCCCAAACGTGAAAGTCCGGCCTTCGGGAGAGTAGTGCAGGGTGTCAATAAAGTTGCTTACAATGGGTATGCCGTTTCGCTTTAAGGCTTCAATAAGAGGCTGGGAATAGTGGTCGCTGTGGTTGTGTGTGATTAAAAGAAAGTCCAATTTATCGGCAAGCTCCGCTGCGCGCGGGTGGCATATATCAATTCCAAAAGTGGAAGATGGAGTTTTTACGACATATCCCATGTTGTAAAGCAAAAACAGATGTGTCTCGCCGCGTCTGGGCTGTACGCTTTCAATGCTTCTTCGCACGCAAGAAAAGGCTTCGTTGAAATAGTTCAATATCGCAAACTTAATGCGCATCTTTTGGGCAGCTTCTCCTTTCGCTGTACAATATGAGGCAAAATCTTTTGCTGTGCAGGCATCTGCCGCGTCCTGAATGTATTTTAGTTCGGGAAGGGCGTTTCTTTTGGGGTTGTCTATGCTAGTTTTCCTTAATTCGTTAAGGGGGAAGGGGAGGATGTTCCCCGCCGCCGAGCAAGGCAGTAGTCGCTGCGTATGCGAAATAGCAGCAAGAGCCGGAATTAATTTAAAAAATGTTCTACGGTCCATATGTAACGTTTTTTAGGTGAAAAGTTCTAAAAATGTTCCACGTGGAACATTTTTTAGCCTATATTTTTCTCGCAAGTGCAAATGCATCGACATTTTTAAAGCCGCGGCGCTTTAAAACTTTTGCGCATTCAGACATTGTCGCGCAACTTGTCATTACGTCGTCGACAATAACAATATGGGTTTGTTTGCTTATTTTAGCCAATTTCCGGCTTATTACATCAAAGGCGCCTTTGATATTTTCTGCCCTTTCTTCCTTTGTCAGCCTGGTTTGCGTCCCAGTATTCCTTGTGCGCCTTAATGCGTTTAAAAGTTTAATGTTTGCAGATGGAAACGCTTTTATTATTGAGTTCGCAATCAGCTCGCTTTGGTTGTAACCTCTTCTTATCTGCCGCGTATAATGTAATGGAACTGGAATGAGTGTCGAATCTCGAAGAAAGTCTTCGGCGCCCGGCGTCTGCATAAGTATTTTTATAATGTCGGCTATAAGGAATGGCGAATTTTTGTATTTTAGGTCGTGGACGATTTCTCTTGCGGGTCCGTTAAATATACAGCACGCCATGCTCCAATTAAAAGCCGGCGTATCATCGACGCACTTTGAACAAAAAAGAGCGTTTGGCGCGTTGTTTGGCCCGATAATTTCTGAGCAGCGCAGGCATCTTCCGCCCTTTATAATGTAGATTTCCTTCTCGCAATCATTGCAAATAAAGTCGTATTTTCCTGTGTAATTTGCCTTGCCGCAATAAACGCATCTGCGCGGAAAAAATAAATCCAACAGTACATTTTTTATTTTTAGGAGCGTTTGGGAAATTTGATTCATTCGAATTGGGATATTCCGATAAAAATATCGCCGACTATAGGATTTTTGTCAAAAATGTAATGTAGTTTAGGCGAAAATAAATAAAAAACAACGATGTGGTCTTGCAATATGCTGATTATTAGAATGTAATCGATTTTGTTAGAATTTTTCTTAAAAAAATGTTAATTTTCCGATAAAAATGTGTTGACAGGAAGCGGGTATATGCCGATAACGGGAAGCCTTCTTTAAATGAAGTAGCGGGCAATCCGGTATGATTTTAAAGAAGTTTTTTCGACTTTTTAAAAAAAAGTGAGAAAAGTTGAAAAAAACGCTTGACAGTGGGTTGGAGAT
>URAK01000017.1 GCA_900545705.1 uncultured Opitutales bacterium
ATGAAAGACAAATCTAAAAAATCAACCTATTCCACAACCTTTGGTGTTGACCCATAAGATTCCCGGCGGCGTCCTCATAATAGTACTTGTCCCCGATTTTTACAGGATCAGAGGCGTACAATAGAATACCCGCGGCAAACAGAGCCGCCGCGGCAAACGTTGCAAATTTCATTGCCGCGATATTCTTAGAAGGGTAGCTATTTTTCAAGTAAAAAGCTCTCTCGCAAGAAATCACATTCCAAGATATTCCTGCATTTCCTCTTTTGGTATCACATACTTTGGCGTGTACGATTCACCGTCGAGCTTTGCCTTCAAATCTACGTGAATAAACCCTTCCATTACGCTATTTGATACAACAAAATTCGTAAAGTATTTGGTTATTTCAGCATTGACCTCCGCCTGCGCGGCGGCCGCGGCGGCGTATCTATAATACGGGTCTTTTATTGTCGACCTCTCAGCGCCGCGGTTAGCCGCTTTTATATGGTTTACAATCAACTTAAAATACTCGCTATATTTTCTAAAAAACAGCGACTTATGGATTCTCGGCCCGTCGAGAAAAGCGCGCCGGTATTGTTCCGCAATCTTAGAAACAATATCCGATCCAAGAGCGTCGGCAAATGTGTTTGTACGAACAAACCGCATAATCCAGTAATTCATGAGGCATTTTTTAGAGACGAACTCCCTTTGCCTGTCGTATTCAGCCTTGTCAAATTTGCGCCACTTCCGCAAGTGGTCGATGTCTATAGGCGCGAGCCTCGCCCGGGCAGACATATCCTCGCGCACTATGCTCTCGACGGATTTTATGATTTTCTCGCTACCCGGCATCTGAAACGGAGATGTCGATATGTACGACATATTCACCTCCTTGAAAAATTCGATTCCCCTGCTCGGCGCTATTTCCAAAAGTCCGAGAAGCTTTTGCGACTGCATGTCGACAACCATCGCCCCTCCCGCGCCGAGATTCGCCGCTTTTGAGTAATCCGCCACCCCGAGTGAAAAGGGCCCCTTCCGCATGACGGGATATATAGAACGCCTCGACCCTTCCTTGTTGGTGCCGATAATCGCAATCCTCATGCCCTCGAACGACTCCGGAATCTCCGAAGCTTTCGGGAATTCTATCGGGTTTACGGGAATATCCTTGCCGACTATCGCAAAAGCAAACATCGAATCTGGCGAAACGTAAATTTTGTCGCTTTCAAAAGAAATATCCGCAAAGTCCATTGCAAATTTTCCGTCTATTACTTCGAGCATTTCCGCCGGGAACAGCACAATTTTCTGTCCGTCTATCTCCAAAAAATATGTGCAGTACGACTGGTCTCCGACTTGTTTTATGAATACGTTTTTATAGAAGAAATCCTCCATTTTCTTTTGGCCGCCGTCGTATTCATCGGGTTTTTTGCCTTTTAGAATTGCCGCGTCAAGCCTCGCATTAAGCTCGTCGAGTTGCGCGCAAAAATCGCCGGGAAACATCTCTTGTATCCCCGCCCTCAAATCCCCAAATTCGGGCGGAAATTTTTTCATGATATAGTTGTGCCGGGCTAAGAATTGCCTGTCGAAATATCTTATCGCTTCGTCCGGATTTTCGTTCATATGCCCAAGCGTGTTTTTTAGTATCAAGTTGTAATCGCTCTGAGGGACATCCTTCCACTTGTCCTTTACGGCGTTAAACGCCTCTCCAAGCCGCATAATCGAAGAAACCTGCGCGGCGTAGTCGCCGGAATATATGCGCGCCACAGAGTTTATTATTGTCTTAGACTCGTCCTTTGAGAGCTCAAAACCCCTGATTGCGTCCCTTATGGCAATCGCCGCTGTTTCTTGCCTAGAAACGAACTCGTATTGTTTGTCGTAGTCGTTCGGGAATTTTTTTGCGGCCATGACCCTTATTTCGTCGCCCATAGACGCGGGAACACCCTTTCTGCGCTGGTCAATTTTTGCCATTGCAGACTTTTGGTCGGCAAGCCACCGCGCACGGTCTTTTTCGCGCGTCGGAAAGAGCTCCTTCGACCGCTTTTCAAGCTCTTCCAACCGCGGGTCGACGTATGCGACTTCCTCGCTTGCGGGAAATAGTTCTTCCCCATATTTATCGTAGCAATACCAGCCGCCGAGCGCTGCGAAAATGACTATCAGAACAATTATTTTCATCAAATAAAATAATAATATATGAATACAGGTATTGTCAAAACTATTATATATACAAAAATCTTCCAAATCTGTTTTGGATCGTCTGCGATTTTTACGGAAATCTTTACCGTATTTCGCGCATAAAAAAACCCAAAAATCCACTTTGGATAATCGGGAGGGGGGAGTAATGCCTTTTCGCAATACTAAAAATTATATTTTTCAAAGCGCGGTTTTAATCAACCGGCACGCCTTTTGAGGAAAATATTTTTTTCGCCAAACATGGATATAAATAAAAAACATTTCAGAAGCCAGCTAGTCTACGGCTAAAATACCGCACAAAAAATTTCCAGATTTGCTCAAAGAAAAAATGCTGCACCACAAAATGCAGCATGCACTCTGCGGTGCGGCATACCGCCAGACAAGGCGGCAGCCGGCGCATAACTTTATAAGTTGGCAACAGCCTCTTCGGCGTTTTTCCTTATCTGAACCCAGTCTTTCGCATCAATCAACGAAGTCGGGGCTATCCACGAGCCTCCTATGGCGGTCACGAGCGGGGAGTCCGTGTACGACTTCATATTTGAAAGCTTCAAGCCCCCAAGCGGTATGAAACTTATACCGAGATGCTTGTACGGAGCGGCCATGCTCTGCAAATGTTTCATTCCGCCGGAGCTTTCCGCCGGGAAGAACTTCATAAGCTTGCAGCCGTGCTCTAGAGCCTGTTCTATTTCGCTCGGGGTCATTATTCCAGGCGCAAAAGGCAGGCCAGCCTCTGCAGCGGCGTCAATTACCCTTACGTTGCAACCGGGACTTACGCCAAAATCAGCGCCTCTGTTTTTGGCTTCGCGCGCCTGTTCTGGCGTAAGAATAGTCCCCACGCCAAGCGCAAGCGGAAGCCCCGCGCCGGCTATAGCCGAAATGCACTCAAACGCCCGCTGCGTGCGGAGTGTCATTTCAAGCGCTGTGACGCCGCCGTCGCAAAGCGCTTTTGCAAGATCGACGGCTCCGGACGGATCGTTTACTGCGAGCACCGCAACGATGCGCGCCTTCTTTAATGTATCAGTCAGATTTTCCATATTATAATATGATTTTTATGACGGATTTTCTCCTTTAATTTTAGGAAGTTTAAATTGGGAAAGTTTTGCGCGCAGTTGCTCGGCAGTTTTTTCAAGAGAGTCGGTGGCAGCCTTGAACGCGCCGATTTTATCGCGCGTCTGCGCCGCAGATTCGCTGAACGCGTACATAGTCTTGCTTATTCTTGCCGCCCTGTCGGCCTGGGTCTCCACGCCGCCGGCAAGCTCCTCAAATTTCGGGCCGACTGCCGCAACCTGTTCCGAAACGGCCCGCATATTTTCCGAAACCCTGTCCATCACCCTGAGCGAGCGCCGCATTAATATCACAAAAGAGCGCATTTCCACGACGCCCGACTCCACTGAGTCCCGCATATCCGAGACCATTTTTGATATGTTCATCGCCGAAACCGCGGTCATATCCGCAAGTTTTCCTATCTCAGATGCGACAATCGCAAACCCACCCCCGAACTCGCCCGCCTTTTCGGCCTCAATTGATGCGTTAAGAGATAGAAGGTTTGTGCGCTGGCTCACTGTGTTTACAGTTGTGACGGCCGAAGATATGCCGTCGGTTTTCTCCTGAATAATGGAGAGCCTTGAAGCGACAGACTCTGTCGCCGAAAGAAGCCCTGATGCGTTTTCCGTGAGGTTTGAGAGATATTGCTCGCCCTCGCATATGCCGTCGACGCTCGCAACTATGTCCGCTGCGGCCCTGCGCGCCTTGGATTTAAGCAACTCCACCGAGGACGATATCGATTCCGTTGCTTTTGAGACGTTTTTGAGAGCTCCCGCCTTTTCCACAGCTATTGATTCTATTTCGGCAGCCCCTTCAGAAATTTTTACGGCGCCCGCTGCGAGGCTTGCCCCGCCGCTTTGGACCTGCCAAACGAGCTTGGAAAGATACCCCGTCATTTTCTCGAGGGCTACGCAAAGTGCGAATATTTCGCTGTTGCTCAGCCTGTCGGGGTCGGTCAATTCTGAAAGTGTCTCCCTCGCGCCGCGCAGGTTGCCGTCGCGTATCATATTAGACGCCTCAACAAGCCCGCCGGTCATCTCCTTTCCCCTGTCGGCCGCGAGCCTTGCGGTAAACGCTGAGAACCCGAGCATCAATATCCCGATGGGCAGCAGGAAAAATATGAATCTTTCGCCCGCGCGGGAAATGCGGGCCATAGCGTCGTACGAATCGCTCCTATAGAAACTAACCCCTATTACCATATTCCACGGCTTAAAATAGGTGTAGACTGACGTAATGTCGCCGTCCCAGCCTGATTCCGCAACTTTGTAACGCTTGGAGCCTATCTTTCCGTCAGGGGCGTTTAATGCCTCCGAAAGTATTTCCATAACGGCAGTTCTCCTGTCGTCGACGCCGTCGGACTCCACCGAGGTTGAATTAAGCTTTCCGTCTTTGGAAATTCTCCACACAGCGCCGTCGTCCGGAGTCAGCTCAATTGCCCATACAAAGCCGCTTGATCCGAACCTTGTCCCCTCCAGATATTTTAGGACATAATCGTGCGAATTTTGTTTAAAACCGTAGCATACAGCGCCTATCACATTGCCGTTGTTGCCGATTATCGGCTCGTAGTTTGTGGCAAAGTCTATACGCTTTGAATATGCCGATCCAGAATATCCGCGCTTTGACAATATTGACCTTACAATCTGCGAGCCTTCACCGCCGGTTGCCGGAATAAAATTCCCGATATACCTTCCGCCGGAGGAATCCTCGACCGTCGACACTGCGCGCAACATGTCCCCCGCGTCGTTTAGGCGAACGATCAGCGCAAACTCCATGCCGGTGTCCGATTTCAGCGTATCAAAAATATCGCGCACCTTCCCCTCGGAAGAAACTATGCGCCTGTTTGAATCGAGCACGAATTTCACTTTTTCCTTGCCAAACGAAAGCTCCGGAATTTTCACCAGGCGCTTGTCAGAAGGATCGTTTTGATTTATTATTTCGGCCTCTACGGACGCTTCGGACATTCCGGCATGCCCGAGCTCTGCAAGCCTTGAAAGCAAAAGTTTGCGCGCATTGTCTATCGAAGCGTCCCTCGAGTTTTGTATTATTGAGCATATTTCGCGTATGTCGGCGGCAAGCTGCGTTGCGTTGCGCTCTCCGATTTTGTCGAATTCTTTTTCGGCAATGGCTCGTATATCGGAGTTCATAATGAGAATAAGAGCGGCCATCGCTATTACAGGCAGTGCCGACAGCCCGACAAAGAAAATCATCAAAAGCTTGGAGAGCGATATTTTCATTTTTCCGCCTCCTCTATTTTGAACCTCGAAACAGCCTCGAGCACGGAAACAGAAACGGAGTCGAGCGATTTCACCGCAGCGCGGAACTCCGAAATTCTATCTCTTGCGCGAACTGAAGAGTCGGATAACTCGAGCATTGTCGCGTTTATTTTACGGGCATTTTCGGACAACTCTCCGATACCCGACGCAATATCCTCAAACTGCGGTCCGATAGCCTCGATTTCAGATACTGTGCGGGCGAGCATATCGGCAGTTTCGATTATGATTTTTGAGCTTTGGCGCATTTTTGCGCCGAACCTGTCCATTTCCATGACGCCTGAGTTAACCGAGCTCTGCATTTGCCGCACAATGTTTTCTATATTGGCGGAAGCAATCGACGTTTTGTCGGCGAGTCGCCTTATCTGCCTTGCGACAACCGCAAATCCGAGGCCAAATTCACCTGCCTTCTCAGCCTCGATTGATGCGTTGAGCGACAGCAAGTTTGTCTGCCTGCTTACGTCGTTTATGGCGGTGACTATGCCAGTTATCTTTTCTACATTGCCGTTTATGACTGCGAGTTTTCCGGCGACATTTTCCGCGGCCGCCGTAAGGGAGTCGTAGTTGTTTTTAAGCAGCTTTATAGACTCTCCCGACTCCCTCGCGATGTCCAAAGTCCGCGAGACTTCAAAAGCCGATCCTCTCGCGGTTTTGTTCAGAGCTTCGGAGGCGGCGAGAATCTTTGCGCCGGTCGAAGCCGTATTTTTTGTCGATGCAGCCTCCTCAGATGCGATGGTGTCGAGAGTGTCGGAGGTGTCGGAAATCCTGCCCGCCCTCTCGGCTACGTCGACTCCCATGAGCTTCAGGACGCTTATTAATTTTGTGAGGCTGCGGGCCATCAACAATACGGCGGTAAAAAGCTCGTCGAACTCCTCGACCACGCTGCTCTTGCCGGAAAGAATTTTTTCGGCCGACGCAATATCCCCGCGCGACTGCGAGTTTGCAACCCTCACAAGCGCGCGGATTGTGCGCGACATGCGCGTTGCCATTATCCACGCGATACCTATGGCCATTGCCGCAAAAATCGCGCCCGCAAGAAGTATTTTGCGCGTCAGCGTATCGGTCTGCTCTATGAGGTCGGCGCGCCCGAACTGGAATTCGCGCTCGTCTATCATTGTTCCTATAAGCCAGTGCCACGGCCGGTAATACGTGTATGTGACAAGTCTTGCGGCGTCGCCCGACTGCCCCATCGGCAGCACGAGCGAATCCACCGCAACTTCCGAGCCGCGGAGATTTTTAGCCTTGGACAATGCATTCAAAATAAATTCAGAACGCACTTTTATGTTGTCGTCGGCAACGGATATTCCAACGGCGGTGGCGTCGCCCGAAACTCGTATGACGGGTTTTTTGGGATCGGAGTCGTCGACAATCCAAACGATTCCGCTCCCACCAATTTTTATGGTTTTCAAATATTCCTCTACTTCTGCAGTGGATGAGCGCCTAAGCCCGAAATATATCCCCCCGATTATCTCCCCGTCCGAAGAGGCAAGCGGTATGTAGTTTGAGTCTGTGCTCCTCGCGCCGGCGTCAGTTCCAGATTTGAATACTGAGATTCTCTCGGAGGAATCGTCAGAGTACGGCAAGAGCACTCCGGCCGCCCTTTTACCGTCGGCGGCGGGACCGGTTCCGGCCAGTGCTAGAAGGCCGTCGTCGGTCTTTGCATATATGGCGATCTCGCAGCGCAACCCGTCTTTCAAGCGTTCCATAACGCGGGATACGGCATTCGCGGGGTCGTCGGATGGAAGATTTGGATCTACGGGATACTTTCCGAATTTAAGGAGTCGTATCTGGCGCATTGAGTCGGAGTCTGGATTCCCGAGAATGCGGGTTGGAATATTGGACGGAGATTCTGAAAGTGACGGCGTACCGAGCTTTTCAAAAGCGGATATTATTGAGGCTCTCGCGGCGTCTGAAGCGTTTGTTTCGTTTATTCTTACAATTTCGCACATTTGGCGAATGTCTATTGTAGTCCGCTTAGCGTTTTCCACAGACATTCCCCTAAATTCCGAAGTTGCGGTGCGCACTATGTCGGCCCCCATGAGCTTTATAAAAGCAAACATTCCCGCCACCGGAATCACCGTGACGGCAAGCCCTATCCCCAAAAGGGTAGTTTTCATTGAGGCCTTCATTTAAAATGGGATTCAATCACAACGGCGCGCTTCTTCAAGTCTATTTTCTCCATAGACCGCGGCGGACTTGCGCGTTTTGCTTAGGCTGGGCCTAACGCGCGTCGCACGGATTCCAAAGATTTTTATTCCGCCATATCCATGGCATAATGTATTCGCGATTAGCATTTAAATTCGCGGGCAATGGAAAATTTTGTTGCCCGCCTGCTATTTTCGCGGCAAAATTTACTTAAATTACATCCGTATGAAGAAGTACATTATTACACTCGCACTTGCAATCACCGCATGCGCGGCGCCACGCGCGATGGAAATAGAATCCATAAAATTTGATGGAGAAGCCGACTTAAACGGTTGGTACATCTCGCCGTCGAACTGCGCAATAATATCCGAAGGCGTTTTGCAGATTACAAACACAGTGCGTTCAGAAAAATCCCGGGCGGAGATAGTAAAAGATCTTCCGATAAATAAAGTCGCAGGAAGGAGAATTTACGCCAGTGCCGAACTCGCGCAAGATCTTACGCCTTCCGTTTCTAAGTGGGGAGGCAAAATATTCCTTATAGAAGGCGGCAGCAATAGATTCTATGTGTACGCCGGCAAATATATTGCTCCGGGAAAGTCGGGTTGGGAGAAGGTTTCGTTTTTTACGGACGTTCCGTTGGACTCTAAATTCCTGAAGATTCACCTCGGAGTGGAATCGTCATCGGGCAAGGCAATGTTTAAAAACCTGAAAATTTCCTCGCAAGACATTCTCGCGGAATTCTCAAAAATTGCGAATATCGGCTTTGCGCAGAAAGACTACGAATTAAAGGCATTTAAGGCGTTCACCCCCGCCGGAGTCGGATACAACGCCTCGGAATTCGACACATCTGAGACGGAATTTGCAAAAGTTCCATTCAGTATCCGGGACTTTCACCGCAACGGAGACAAATTTGCAGTAGCTTTAAAATCCACCTTATTTCCCTCAGGGCTTGAACGGGCAGAAACGGAATTTGCGGGCATTGAGGCTTCTGGCAAGTTTTTGTACGTCCTGCATTTTGTTTCAAACTCCAAAGACGGAGACAAAATAGGAACATTGGAAATCGAGGGCGCCGGAGGCAAGAAGGCGGCGTTCCCAATAGAGGCCGGGAAAAATGTGTTTGACTACGCGCGCGCCTCCGCAAACGCCGACTGCATATCCGTAGCCCCGTGGCAGAAATTCGGGCAAACTTACACGGCGTGCGTCTCAAAATTCCCAATTCCGGACGGATTCGGAAATATAGCAAAGCTTGCATTTACCCCCGAAAGCGGAGCCGCAACATGGGTTTTGCTCGGGGCAAATATATCCGAGCGCGACGTCGCCTTTCCGAAGACCTGGAACTACACCACCCGCGCAGACGACGTATGGAAACCCATGCCCGAAAAATACGCCCCGCCAGCAGCGCCCGGAAGCGTCCTCGACCTTACCTCTATAAATCCCAAGGAGACCGCCGGCGACAGAGGGCGCGTAATAATCAACAAGAAAGGCCGCCTTGCATTTGAAAAGTCGCCCGATATCCCCGTGAAATTTTTAATACACATTGGCGGCGATTTCAAGGAAATGTCAAACCAGAAAGAAGCCGCGGCCTACGCCGCTAAACTGCGCCAAAACGGATACAACATGGTGAGGCTCTCACCCGACCGCGATCTGATGCGCGGAGCAAAGGCAGACGGCGAATTAAACGAGAAAACCCTCGATCTCTTTTTCTATTATATATCCGAGCTGAAAAAGAACGGAATATACATAGAGTTCGACGCCATGGCAAGCGGCATAGGATACTCTGTAGGCGACTCGTGGGATCCGCGCGAAAAACGCAACTTTAAATATTCAATATACAGCGACGACAAAGTAAAAAAGAATTGGGTCACCGGGACAAAAAAAATTCTCACCACTGTAAACCCCTATACTGGCACAAAGCTTGCGGAAGACCCGCAATTAGCCCTCGTCATAGGCTTCAACGAGCTTGAATTCGGGCTTTCAAAGCATGGAACATATACCGAGCTGCGCGAAGAATGGATAAAATTCTTAAAGCGCAAATACCGCAACGACTTCCAAAAGCTTTCCGAAGCATGGAAAGACAATATCCCTGGCGGAGCTGCCGATTTCGATTCTCTCCCGGCATTCGACAGGTCGGAGGGCAACAAGCTCAACCAGCGTTCCCGCGACATAAACGAATTTATAACCAAATTGGAACGCGACATGTTAAAGTGGTTCAAGCGTCAGTTCCGCGCCATGGGCTTTGAGGGCCCCGTGACAAATTTCAACATGGGAAAATCTATGCGCAACATTCTCTCCCGCAAAAACGCCGACTATGTTGCCATGAACAACTATCATGCCCACCCGTCAAACTTCATAGACATGGGCTCGCGCATATCACAGCAAAGTTCTGTCGGGGAGGGCATAAACATATCGCGCGCATTTGCCGCAACCAAAGAACACGGAGTCCCGTACGTTATAACCGAACACGGGCATGTTTTCTGGAATAAGTACAGGTACGAACAGGGATTCGCAACAGGGGCGCATTCCGCGCTTCAAGGCTTTGACGGCATAACGTGCTTCGCAAACCCCGTCACCGCGAAGGACACTCCGCCCGCGGTTTACCCGTTCAACAATGCCCCTGACGTCACAATAAGGTCGCAGGAATTTCTAACAGCTCTTATGTTTTTGCGCGGCGATGTTGCGGAGTCGGAATACGAAGCCGTCATAAAAATCAATGAAAAGGACATCTACAAGTCCGACTCCTACGAGTACGGCATGGACGCCCGCCAATCAAGGCTTAGCCTGCTTACGAAGATGTCGGTGGAATCCTCCCCGAGATACAAGCCGGCCGAAAACGAAATTGCCTTCGACAGGCTAGGCGGCTCTTCGCTGATACTCCACAAAGCATACGGAAATATTGCCGACACCCAGCATTCCGACTTCGACCTCACCTCGGCGGTCGAGGAGATGCGCAAGCGCGGAATGCTCTCAAAGAGCAACAGGACAGACGTGTCAAAAGGCATATTTGAAAGTTCCACAGAGGAGATATACATAGATACTCCGCGCAAGTATATGACAGTAAACACTCCGCGACTGCAAGGCATGAGCGCCCCCGCCGGAGAAACCGCCAAGCTTTCAGACTTTGAAGTAATCTATACCCAGCGCAATTCAAACGTCACCATCGCGGCGGTGGACGGCTTAAAGCCCATAAAAGAGGCGCGCAGGTTCGCTCTTGTAATCTCCCCGAATTCACTGAACTCCGAAATGTCGTTTACTGACGAAGACATGGTAAGCCTAATAAACATAGGCAAGCCCCCGATGCTCGTTGAGACTGGGAAATATAAAGTCGCTCTCTCCACGCCGCACTGGAAACAGATGAGGCTGTGGGCGCTTAATATGGACGGTTCGAGATTGCAGGAACTTCCCTTAAAAAAGTCCGACGGGCGCATAGAGGCGGAAATCGACACTTCAAAGCTCCCGATTCCGTGCGTATTTTTTGAACTGTCGGCAATGTAGGCTGTTTGGAAACAACCTTCCACAAGGGCGCATTTTGGAATGCGCCCTCTTTTTTTAGGCCGGAAAAATATTTTTTAGAGTGCAATTTTTCCGAGATAAGGCTGAAAGCGCGCCGCATAAAAGACGTCTTGCGCTCCGGCGAAAACAGATAATTCAGTCCTACCATAAAAAAGGCATATTGCAGAATGCTAAAAAACATTTTTTGGCGGTTTACAGATGCCGAAGCTTGCCAACCCGCACCCCGAAAAAATTTCTTTTCATAATATTAACACCCGTAGAATTCTTTTACAGATAGCGCGCGGAAGGCAGTAAAAAATTTTGCATTTAGGCCGCCCGGCTGGGCGAAGTGGAGCGAGAAAAATAAAAGGCCCCAATAAATTCCCGCCAAATTTTTTATTCGATTAAAAATAGTCGGCAAAAACTCGCCGAACAGTTTTTTTTATGGAACAAAAAAAGCGGACTCCTTACGGAGCCCGCCTAAACAATGTAAAAATCGTCAGTTTTTGCGCAAATATTCGACGCATGCCTTTATGACGGGCATCGGATCAGACGCGATATTCTCGTTTTCGAGGGTCAGGAAACCGTCGAACCCTTGGCTGTCAAGCTCCGACAAAATCGCCTTCATATCAAAAGCCCCAGTCCCGAGGACAACGCACTGGTTCTTCGGCACGCCAAACTCCTTCTGGTCTTTAAAATGCAGCGAAGCATATTTCCCCCTCAGAGTTTTAAGCCCATCGACAGGGTCAATTGCGCAAAGCGACCAATGCCCAATGTCAGGATTGGCCTTTACATTGTCGTAGCCCGACGTGTACTTGGCAAGCACCATCGGCTCCCAATACTGGTTTGAACTTGTCATAGAGTGGTGGTGCACGCACATTGTCACTCCGTACTTTTTGCCGACCTTATCCCAAATCGGGAAGCGCGCCACGGGATTTTCGCTTAAAACCCTGTCGGCGCCCATTTCTTTGGCGAATTTGCAGACGGCCTCTATGTCTTTTTCAGTCTCTGTGTCGTACCTGCTTACTACGCCAAACGCGACCATTTTAAGCCCGGAATCCTTGAAGAGCTTTTTCATGTATTCGAGCGCTTCCTTCGGCATTTTAGGCCCGACTTTAACGTTCGGGAATTTGTCGCTAAGCGTCTGTCCCGGATAGCACTCGACCCCGTCTATGGGGAGAGTTTTTAGCATTTCAAGCGTCTTTTCGAGAGTGAAATTCCTAAAAGTATAAGTCTGGACCGCAATCTTGCGGTGGTGATCTGCCGCAAAAGATGCGAGCGGGGCTGCTATGAGAGCCGCCGTCAGGGCGAGTATTGCTGATAATTTTTTCATATTCAAATTTCTTGCAATTTAATGTTTCGGTTGGGGCAGATTAGTGGGTGCGCAGATACTCGACGCATTTTTTTATTTGCGGGAGATTGTTGTCCCAATCGGCCTCGTATTCGATAACGAGGAATCCGTCATACCCTTGGCTGTCGAGTTCCGCGAGCATCTTGTCAACACCGAGGTTTCCCTCGCCGAACGGCACGCACCGCCTGCTTTTCGCGCCCAAATCCTTGAAGTGGACCGAGCCAATCTCGCCTTTTAGGATTTTCAAATTTTCAACTGGGTCGATTCCACTGAGAGCGAGATGCCCTACATCGGGGTTGGCTTTGACATTGTCGTATTTCGAGGCGTATTTTTTTACGAGTTCGGCGTCGTAGTACTGGTTGGAACTCGTCTTTGTGTGGTGGTGCACGCACATTGTCACTCCGTACTTTTTGCCGATTCTATCCCAAATCTGCCATGAAGCGACGGGATCTTCTGTAAGAACACGCGTAATTCCCATTTCCTTGGCGAACTTGCAAATCGCCTCGATATTCTTTTCGCTTCCGCCGCCGGTGACCCCGAAGCTTACAGGCTTTACACCCGCGTCTTTGAGAATTTTTTTAAGGTATGCAATCTGTTCGGGATTGAG
Source organism: uncultured Opitutales bacterium (assembly GCA_900545705.1). Lineage (GTDB taxonomy): Bacteria > Verrucomicrobiota > Verrucomicrobiia > Opitutales > Intestinicryptomonadaceae > Merdousia. The sequence continues at coordinate 13,067 of URAK01000017.1, forward strand.
CGACGGGCCGACTTTCGCGTCGGGATATTTTCCGCCGAGCTTCTGTCCCGGGAAGAGCTCCACGCCGTCGATGTCGAGCGTTTTTATGCGTTCGAGAGTCTGCACGAGGGTCATTTTGTGCATAGACCAAGTTTGGACTGCGATTTTTCTATGCTCCGGGCGCGCGGCCGAACCGCCGTCCGTGAGGGCGCACCCCGCAAGAAAGAAGAGCGCCGCAACAGATAAAATTAGACGTTTCATAAGAACTTATATTTTCACCATTGCCGATTTATGCAAGCATATTTCCAGGCACTTAGCCTCTCCTGCCTCAAAAAAAAATTGCATTTGCTCTAAAAATCGGAGATACTTTTGCTTTCAACTATCAACGCAATACATTATATATATGAATAGAAGAGATTTTACCAAAACAGCAATAACTGCACTATGCGCATCGGCCGTTGCGCCTGCTATGGCGTCAGCCCAGTCGCAAGGCGGCAAAGATCCCGCATTCAAATGCAAATTTGCCCCCAATCTCTATCAATTCAACGCCACCTGCAAGGGGATGTCGCCTGAAGACAAAATACGCTACATCTACGACAGGGGTTTTAGGGCGTTGGAAGACAACGGAATGCCCGGCCGCCCTGTTGAAGTTCAAAACGCCATCGCAAAGACGATGGAAAAACTCGGAATGGAAATGGGGGTGTTTGTCGCCCACGCCGAATGGGGCAACGCCTCTATGACGGGCAACCGCATAGACATGAAAAAGCGCTCGCGCGATCCACAAGCGTGCCGCGAATACTGGGCGGACAAAATGAAAAACGTGTGCGAACTCGCCAAGAGGGTAAACGCCAAGTGGTGCACGGTAGTCCCCGGGCTTGAAGATCCGAGTCTCGAGCCTGAATACCAATTTGCCAATGTCACTGAACATTTAAAGCGCATTTGCGAAGTCTTGGAGAAAAACAATGGCCCGACTATCGTGCTTGAGCCGCTCAACATAAAGAACCACCCAAGCCTTTGGCTGAAGAGGATTCCGCAGGCCTACGCGCTTTGCAAGGCTGTTGGCAGCAAGCACTGCAAAATTCTCGACGACCTCTACCACCAGCAGGTCACAGAAGGCTGCTTGATACCCAATATCGACGAGGCGTGGGACGAAATAGCATACTTCCAAGTAGGCGACGTTCCCGGGCGCAACGAGCCCACTACCGGCGAGATAAACTATAAAAATGTATTCAAGCACATCTGGAACAAGGGCTACCGCGGAATAATAGGAATGGAACACGGCCAGAGCGACCGCACAAAGGCTGGCGACGAAAAAATGATAGCGGCCTACCGCTCCGTCGACGTCGATTAGCCGCGCGCATAAAAAACGTGCGGGATTGCCGCCTCTTGCGGCAATCCTGTATGCGCAGGTTTTTAGCAAGGGAATATCTGAGTACAACGCTCTCACGCCGCGCGCTTGCGGCAATCCTGTATGCGTAAGTTTATAGCAAGGGAATGCCCCAAATTCAAGCGGGGAGTCTTTACGCTGCAAAAATTGGGCATTTATCGCCGGCTGCATTCGATATTTTCGGCGCGGTGCATCAAAAGTTATTTACAATATTCAAGGCGGTTCCCGATAGGAGCCGCCTTTTTAAGTTGCGCCGCATAAAAATTCTTCCGCCCCCCATAAGCGCAAGCAGCCAAAATTGGGGAGCCGCGCAGCAGGCCGCAAGATAGGATATTATAAAATTTAGGCAAATACCCCCCAAAAAAATCTCTGCAAAAGAGATTTTAATTTATATGCGGTCAGAAAAAATCCTCTCCAAATCTTATTCAGGGCGCACTGCGGGTATGCGAAAATACCCAGGCGGCGCGCGTTTTTATTTGCGCGCTCGTTCAAACGACAAAAAAAACGGAGGCGCAGATTTTTACTGCGCAAAACCTCCAATAGCCGAATTACCTTTTCCGCCCCATTGAACAGGCGATAAAAAAAGAATATTTTATAAAAAACTCTCCAATCAGAGCGCGTTGGAATCGGAGAGTTGATTCATTGCGAACCAACCTTTGCTTATCTCGACTCCGCTTTCATTTTTGGACGAGCACCCGCCAAGCATGAGGGCAAATGCGGAAATTATGGCAACAATAATAATTTTTTTCATAATCGCGCGATTTTGGCGGATTAATTCAAAAAAGGCAATTCAATAAAAAGTTGCAAACGTTCGGATATTTTGTTTGACTCCCGCGCTATGAAAAAATTTGCGTCAATAACAGCCGTCGCGATTTTTGCTTTCGCGGCGCAATTTACGGCCGCTGCGGACAACGCCGGAAGCGATATAAACTCAATGCGCGAACGGATAAAGGAGCTCGAAGAACAAGTTGAGCAGCTAAAAGCCAAGCTTGTCGAGCAGGCGAAGCTTGACGCCGAAATAATTTCCATGGCGCGCGCCGAAAACCGCGCGCTGAAAAAGCAGCTGCGCGCCGCCAAGCGCGCCGCGCGGTTAGCCAAGATAGAAGAGGAACCCGAAGTGAAAAGCACGAAGGAAAGAGCCGAGCAAGTCGAAAAAAAGACCGAGGAGCGCATTTCCGAAAAAGAGTCCGAAAGCGAAGGCTTTCACATGTTCCCGTTTTAAGGGCAATAAATTTTTAACCGACGTCCGCGCGCGCGCAAAACGCGCGGCCGCGCAATCAACATAAAGAAAATGTCAGAAACAGACTTCAAAAGCTCATTAAACCTGCCGAATACGCAATTCCCCATGCGCGGCAACCTTGTAAAACGCGAACCCGCGCGCATAGAGCATTGGGAAAAAATCGGCCTATATAAAAAGATTCAGAAGCTCAGGGAAAATTCGCCGAAATTTGTGCTCCACGACGGCCCGCCCTTTACAAACGGCGACGTCCACATAGGTACAGCCCTAAATAAGATTCTAAAAGACGTAATCCTGCGCTACAAATCGATGAGGGGCTTTGCGACGCCCTACATTCCCGGCTGGGATTGCCACGGTTTGCCGATAGAGCACAAGGTCGTCAAGCAGCTGCGCAAAGACAAGCGCACCCTCGATATTCCCCAACTGAGGGAAGAGTGCGCCGCATTTTCGGAATCTTTCATAGAAAAACAGAGGGCGCAATTTGTGCGCCTCGGGGTTCTCGCGGACTGGGAGAACGAATACAAGACCAAGAAACCCGCTTACGAAGCCGACATTCTGCGCACGTTTGCCGCATTCATAGAGCGCGGGCTCGTTTACAGGAGCAAAAAGCCCGTGTATTGGTCGATACCGTGCGCCACGGCTCTCGCCGAGGCTGAAATCGAATACGCCGAGCATACGAGCACTTCCATATGGGTAGCCTTCAAGCTCGACGAAGAATCAAACAAGCGCCTCGGCCTCAAAGACGCCGAAATCGTAATCTGGACGACCACCCCGTGGACCCTGCCCTCAAACCTCGCAATGGCCGTAAATCCGGACGTTGAATACTGCGCGGTATCCGCCGGCGGGAGAACTTTTATCGTAGGCCTGCCGCTCGCGGACTCCTTCATAAGCGATTGCGCCCTCGAAGACGCAAAAATATCAGTTCTCGGCAAAGGCTCGGACATTGAGGGAATAGAGGCTTTCCACCCATTTATAAACCGCAAAAGCAAAGTTTTCTGCGCGCGTTACGTCACAACCGACTCCGGAACGGGAGTAGTGCACATCGCCCCCGGCCACGGGCTCGAAGACTACCAAGTCGGGCTCGAGCACGGCCTTGACATCTATTCCCCGCTGGACGACGAAGGCAAATACGTCGACGACGGGCAAATCCCCGCGGAACTCGTTGGGATAAGCGTTCTCGAAAATTCCGAAGGAAAGAGCGCCGCGAATGAAAAAGTCCTCGAAATAATTACAAACAACGGCTCGTTACTAAAATCGGCGAAGATTTCACACCAATATCCGCACTGCTGGCGCTCCAAGACGCCCGTTATCTTCCGCGCGATGGACCAGTGGTTTGTTGCTCTCGACAAGGACAACCTCCGTAAAGAAGCGCTTGACGCGATATCGGAAGTTAAATGGCTTCCCGAAAGAGGCGAAAACCGCATAAGGGGCGCGGTAGAATCGCGCCCAGACTGGTGCATTTCAAGGCAGCGCTCGTGGGGAGTCCCGATTCCGGCATTCTACGACGCCGACGGCAAGGCGTATCTCGACGCCAGTGTCGTGAAGGCAGTAGCCGACAAAGTCGAAAAGCTCGGCACCAACATGTGGTACAATATGTCCGCAAGCGAGATCCTCGGCGGGATAACACTTCCTGCGGGCTGGCCTTCGGCGGACAAGCTCGCAAAGAGCACCGATACGCTCGACGTATGGATAGACTCCGGTTCGAGCCACAATGCAGTTTTGGCACGCAATCCGGATCTCGCCTGGCCTGCCGACCTGTACTTTGAGGGGTCCGACCAGCACAGAGGCTGGTTCCAAAGCTCTTTGTGGACGGCAATTGCAACCCGCGGGCGCGCGCCGTACAAACAGGTAATAACCCACGGATTTGTTGTCGGGCAAGACCGCAAGAAGATTTCAAAATCAGCGGACGGCAAACCGCAAACCTCCGACATGTACGTCGGGAAATGGGGCGCCGACATAGTACGCTTCTGGATAAGCTCTGTGGACTACCAGAACGACATTCCGATTTCCGACGACATTCTTTCGCACATATCCAACGCCTACCGCGGCGTGAGAAACACCATAATGTATCAGCTCGGCAACCTGTACGACTTCGACCGCGCAAAAGACGCCGTTGCCCCCGAGAAGCTCGATGCGCTCGACAAATGGGCGCTTTACAAGACTGCGCAGTTTGTCGACGAAGCCCAGAAGGCGTACGACGCCTACGAATTCCACAAAGTCTACAAGCTAATCGACAATTTCTGCGGGGTGACGCTGTCCAGGGTCTACCACGACATACTCAAAGACAGACTCTACACCTACGCGGCGCATTCAGCCGAGCGCCGTTCCTCGCAGACGGCGATAGACATTATAAGCGACGCCCTAATAAAAGTGGCGGCGCCTATTCTAACCTTCACAGCCGACGAAGCGTATTCGTTCAAGAACGGCGCGGAATATTCGGAAGACTCCGTCCACTTGCAGGATTGGCCGGAAATCGGCGCCGAGTACCGCGACGAGATCGCCTACGAAAGGGTCGAGAGGGTTTTGAGCCTGCGCGAGAAGGTAAACGAAGAACTCGAAAAGCTCCGCCAAAACAAGACTATAGGCAAGAGCCTCGAAGCCGAAATAGAAATAATGGTGGGGGCAACCTCGCCCGAGGCGGAGGCTCTGCGTGAATTGTCCGGAAATCTGCCCGAGATATTCATTGTATCGGCAGTCAGGGTAGTCGAAGGCAATTTTGAAACGCCCGCAGTGCGCGCGGCAAAAGTCGAGGGGCGCAGATGCGCCAGATGTTGGAGAGTAATGCCCGATCTGCCCGAAGACGGCATCTGTCCGCGATGCAAAAAAGCAATGTCCGAACATATATGACGAAAAAATCAGCCGCAAAAAACAATAGCGCCGCGCCAAAAAAGAAGGCGGCGGCAAAATCCGCTACGCCGGCAAAAAAGCTGGCTGCGAGCAAGTCGTCGGTCGCGGTAAAAGCCGCAAAGTCGGCTTCTGCGGAAAAGTCCGTGAAAAAGAAGCCGGCGAATGAAACGCCGGAATTCCGCGAGGCCAAACAGCCCGAGCCGATAAAGCCAAGGCGCCAGAAGAAAAACCATATCCGCCCGTCCGATTCCATTGCCTTCACGCTCGAAGATCTCGACGCGTATCTTGAAATGCGGGACTCCGGCGCCGGAGCCCAGCAGACAAAAGCAGTCGTCAAGAATGTTCCGGGCAAGGCCGCCACACCTAAGGACACTTCGGCGAAAGTCCAGATGAAGGCTACATCGTCTCCCAAAAATCCCGTCGCGGCAGCAAGCCTATTCGATATTCTCGGATTCAATCCTGTGGAAACACCCTCTCTCGAAAAACACAGGGAAAAGGATATTCCTCGCAAGTGGAAGAAATATTACAACATGCTCGTAGACCTCAGGAAGAGGCATTCTATGGGCGCGGAAAGTATTTCCGGAGAGGTTCTGAAACGCTCCGCAAAGGAAGATTCGGGAGACTTGTCCTCGTACGGGCAGCACTTGGCGGACGCCGGTTCTGAGAGCTTTGAGCGCGACATGGCCTATAACTTGCTCTCAAATGAGAAGGAAATGATAGCCGAAATAGACGCCGCTATTGAACGCATAAGAAACGGCACCTACGGAATATGCGAAGTGACCGGCGAACCTATACCGGAATCGAGGCTTGAAGCCATACCATTCACGCGCTGCACAAAGCGCGGGCAGGAGATTAAAGAGGCCGAAACCCGCAAGATGAAATCAGTGCAAAGGTCTATATACGATATGTCCGAAGGCCAGTCCGGCACTACAGAGGACGACGAGGACATGTCTTCATAACAAGGTTGCACGGCAAACGAAACTAGCGGGAGCAAGAAAAAATAAACTCCCGCGAAACAAAGAAATATTTTGCCACAGTTGGAAAAATCATCAAAAAAAAGATCTTCCGCCGTATTTTTCGCGGCGGCTGCATTAGTGATTATCCTCGACCAGCTGACAAAGCTGGCGATAGTCGCCAATATTCCGTGGGAGAGAGGGAACCCCACGTACCATTTCGGAGCGGAAAGCTCGCCCATTTCGCTGATAGACAATTTTCTATATATAGTCCATATAACGAATGAGGGAGCAGCCTGGGGCATACTGTCGGGGCAGACATATCTGCTGACATCAATAGCCCTCATCGCGCTCGCGGCGGTTTGGATTTTCAGAAAGCAACTCGGTTTCGACTCGAAATGCGGGCAGCTTGCGCTTGGAATATTCGCAGGCGGAGTCGTTGGGAACCTCATTGACAGAATATGCTATGGGCATGTTATAGATTTTATAGATGTCCATCTTCCGATTGTAAATTACAGATGGCCCGCGTTTAATTTTGCAGACTGCGGGATAACAGTCGGTGTCTTTATTTATATAATAATGGTAATACTTGAAGAACGGGGAAAATCTTCCTCAAAAAAATAGCCCAATGAAAAACAAAATAGCGTCGTTTGGAGAAATTGTCTGGGACAGTTTTGGAAATACCGAAACTTTGGGTGGAGCTCCGCTTAACTTCGCGTATTTTTGCACAAAGTTCGGCTGCGACGCCGCGATAATAAGCGCCGTGGGGCGCGACAGATTCGGAAAGGCGGCGCTCGCAAAAATATCCGAAAATTCCATAAATTCCGACGCTGTCATTGTCCACGATAACCTGCCGACCGGCATAGTGGACGTTGGGAAAGGTCCCGACGGGCTTCCCGAATACGACATTCGCCACCCCGCCGCATGGGACGAAGTCGCGCTAACCCCCGCCGCGAAGGCGATAGTCGCCCGTTGCGACGCTTTTTGCTTTGGGACGCTATCCCAGCGTTCGCCCGTTTCAGCCGGAACGTTAAAAGAGTTGTTAAAAATTCTTCCCAAACATTGCCTAAAAGTCTTCGACGCCAATTTGCGCCAAAAGTACTTTAACAGTGGTGTCTTAAACTTCTCGCTTTCAAACGCCGATATTTTGAAGCTAAACGACGCGGAATTGCCGATAGTTTTTGAAACAATATTCGCGAAAAAAAGCCTCGATTTCGATATAGCCGCAAACGCAATTTTAGATGGGTATCCGTCATTAAAATATCTTGTTTGTACCCTCGGGGCTGACGGGCATATTATATACGGGCGCGGGAGGAATCCACTAAGGGGATTCCCAAAACCTGTTGAAGTTGTCGACACGGTTGGAGCCGGCGACGCATTTACGGCGGGGTTTGTGTCGGCGATACTCGGGGGCGCAAGTATTGAGGCAGCCTCCGAGCGCGCGGCGGAATCTGCGGCATTCGCATGCTCGCGCTGCGGGGCTATCGGATAATTTTTATAGGCGTAAGAATATCCTTCGGATTGTACTTTTTTGCGGGGGGTCGCCTTCTACTTTAAGGCGGGATAAAACATTTTTTCTGGGCGGCTAATTTTTAAAGAAAATATTTTCTTTATCTTCGGAGACTTAATCTTGCCTTCTTTTTTATCGCAGCTTTCCGCGTAAGCAGACTTGGCGGACTTTACCGCAACCGCCGCATTAAGCGCCTATATTTTTTGTCTAAACAGCGGATTTCGCCTCTGTCTTCCATTTTGGCATGCAAACTATATTTTTGCACGTTAAAATAAGTTTTTCACAATTTGCATCATTTTATATTTCCTCAAAATATCATAATATAAACACACATATAAACTTGACATTTTATTCAAGCCATTATAGACAAATTTTAATCTAAAATTTTATTATAAATGCAAATGAAAAAAACGTTCGCTCAGAGTATAATTTGCTCAATTCTGGCGCTCTCCGCTTCACCCCTTACTTTTGCTGAAGTTTATAATTATGTAGGCAAAGAAACGTACTATTCGCTAGACGACCCAAACTCTTGGTCGCCCAAAGGAGGCTCGAGCGGTTCGTATGAATGGATAAATGGCCAGACCCTCATATTTGACTCCAACACAAATACCGGGGCAGCCAATGAGGTTGCAGTAAAATATCTAAAAGACGGCGATACCCCGGATATAGAGGAGATTATTTTCAAAACAACGACGAATGTCCAAGCCTCGTCTTCAAGTAACACTACTCCATATACATCAATTAAAGTGGGAAAAGTGACGGTATATGCAGGCACTCAGGACAAACTTTCTACATTCTCAAAAATTACGTTGGGCGAAGTATCAATCGGCGCGGATTCCGAGACCCCCGTATCAACTTCCACAATATTCTCGACTTCTTTCAACAATAACGGCAACGACTATTTTTATAATTCAGCCACCGATAACTCAATATCGGCAGATATCGGGCGCGTGACCCTAAACGGTGCAGTACCGACTAATCCAAACGACCAAAATACTACCCTATGGTATATAAATAACCAAGCTTCCGCCAGTGCTAATTACAAATCGGGAGTAATTTTGGTAAATGGAATAGGCGGTATAGGAACTGTAAGAAACAATTTTGGCGACAATGTTGAAGGCAGCACGACTCTCGTTTTCACAAATACGTCGGACGCATCTTTCAAAGGCGTATTGATGGACGACTGGAGTGCGGGTTCAAAACTCGCAAAAATAACCGTAATTATGGACGGCGCAGGAAACGCCACCCAGACTATCCGCCAAGTTTCAACATCGACAAGCGGTGTTTGGAATAGAAGCGATTTGGATTCTGTCGGGACAATAATAAAAAACGGGACTCTTGCCGTATCCACTGCAGGCGACGTTGAACTTTCGCGCGTCAAGCTTGAAGGAGGAGCGCTGGCAGTCGCCACAAGAGACGACGCGGGCGTCGGCGGGACTCTCTCGGTGCGCGGAATAGACTGGGAAGGCGGCGAAATAAAATTGACAATCAACCACACAATACTCGAATCCGCAACAGGAATAAATCAAATAGGCGGCGAAGACGCAAAGTATGTTTTTGAAGTCGACTTGTCGGACTTCGCGTCTGACATGACATTTGAAGGCGAAGAATACACTCTCTTGCTTTCCGGCGTAGAAGCATTCGGCGACGTATCAAAATACGAAGCCAACCTAATCTATAACGGAGCTGAACTGAGCGGCATAGATTACGAGATTTTATCGACGGCGTACGGGCTTAATATCGCGCTTTTCGGGACAATCCCGGAGCCCTCGGAGGTTGCGCTATTTTTAGGCGCGGCCGCGTTGCTCCTTGCCGCATATAAAAGAAGGCTGCGCAAATAATGCGCCCAATCCATAAAAAACGCCATAGTCCACATCATTTCTAACGGCTATCGCGATAGAATGAAGCGGTGGGGATAAAAAAATATTGCCTCGCGCCTTTTTTAGCCCGCGCTTAGCATCGCGATAGATTGAAACGGCATAAATAAAATTCACCAGCCCGCATTAAGAAGGAAATTTTTCAACAGATATTTCCGCGATTGCTTTAAAGACAATAAAAAGCTCCTATCATGGGAGCTTTTTTTGTTCGTGCTAAAAAATTTTATCCTCCGAATAATATTCGAAAGAATTTTTACTTATTGATAGATTTGTTTTATCGATACTCGGGGAAGCGGGGATTGAGACAACATCGGTGCCACTGAGGAACTTGCAGTATTCGCATACTCGCTCCGCAGGGGTATCGGATAAGTATCATAGATATAAAAATCATCGTTTGGATTATGCTTTTGCTATAACTAGCCTTCCAGTTTAAAGGGTCGTTAAAACGTTTTTGTACCTCGGCTTTTGAGGATATATTTTTTTGCGAATGTCTAAATGGTTATTTTTACAGTAACAACCGGTTGTATGTCTCCGATTTTGCGGAGATAGCGAAATTTACCTCACATTTTCTATGGGCAAAGGAATTGCGCTTTGGAGGCAAAATATTTTTTTAACTTTTAGAAAAAATCATAATATGGAAATATTATTGACATTTTTCTAAAATTCAATTTTAAAATATTTACGATTTCAACTTTAATATACATATCAAAATGATAAAAAATTTCTTACAAAGTATAACTTGCTCGGCATTTGCTTTCTTCATCGTATCTAATATTTACGCAGAAGAATACAACTACATAGGTACGCAATCTTGGTATTCGATGGACGACCCAAGCTCTTGGTCGCCCAAAGGAGGACCTGGCGGTTCGCATGAATGGCTAAAAGGCCAAACACTCATATTCGACTCTAACACAAATATTGGGTCAGCCGGTAAAATTGAAGTAAGATACCTAAAAGACGGCGATACTCCGGATATAGGAGAGATTATTTTCAAAACAACGACGACCGTCCAGGCCTCAACTTCAAGCAACACCACTCCGTATACATCAATTAAAGCGGGCAAAATGGCTGTATACTCAGGCGTCTACGCTCAACTTTCTACATTTGCAAAAATTACTATTGACGATTTGGAAATCGGCGCGGATTCCGAGACCCCCGTATCAACTTCCACAGTATTCTTGACTTCTTTCAACAATAACGGCAACGACTATTTTTACAATTCAGCCAATGACAACTCAATATCGGCAGATATCGGGCGCGTTACCCTAAACGGTGCAGTGCCAACTGATCAAAACGACCTAAAAACTACCCAATGGTATATAAACAACCCAACTTCCTCCAATAATAATTATAAATCTGTAGCAGTTTTAGTAAACGGAATAGACGGCGCAGGAATTGTAAGAAATAATTTTGAAGATAATGTTGAAGGCAACACGACTCTCGTTTTCACAAATACGTCAGATGCATCTTTCAAAGGCGTATTGATGGACGACTGGGACTCGGCTTCAAGAATTTCAAAAATAATCGTAATTATGGACGGCGCAGAAAACGCCACCCAGACTATCCGCCAAATTTCCACATCGGCAGGCAGTGTTTGGAATAGAAATGATTTGGATTCTGTCGGGACAATAATAAAAAACGGGACTCTGGCCGTATCCACAGCAGACGACGTTGAACTTTCGCGCGTCAAGCTTGAGGGCGGTGCGCTTACAGTCGCCACAATGGACGACGCGGGCGTCGGGGGGTCTCTCTCTGTGCACGGAATAGACTGGGAAGGCGGCGAGATAAAACTGATAATAAACCACACAATGCTTGAATCGGCAACAGGCATAAATCAAATAGGCGGCGAAGACGCAAAGTACGTATTTGAAGTCGACTTGTCGGACTTCGCGTCTGACATGACATTTGAAGGCGAAGAATACACTCTCTTGCTTTCCGGCGTAGAAGCATTCGGCGACGTATCAAAATACGAAGCCAACCTAATCTATAACGGAGCTGAACTGAGCGGCATAGATTACGAGATTTTATCGACGGCGTACGGGCTTAATATCGCGCTTTTCGGGACAATCCCGGAGCCCTCGGAGGTTGCGCTATTTTTAGGCGCGGCCGCGTTGCTCCTTGCCGCATATAAAAGAAGGCTGCGCAAATAATGCGCCCAATCCATAAAAAACGCCATAGTCCACATCATTTCTAACGGCTATCGCGATAGAATGAAGCGGTGGGGATAAAAAAATATTGCCTCGCGCCTTTTTTAGCCCGCGCTTAGCATCGCGATAGATTGAAACGGCATAAATAAAATTCACCAGCCCGCATTAAGAAGGAAATTTTTCAACAGATATTTCCGCGATTGCTTTAAAGACAATAAAAAGCTCCTATCATGGGAGCTTTTTTTGTTCGCGCTAAAATTTATCCATTTTATTCAAAAATTCGCAGGGAAAGTTCACATTCGTAAGAATCCAGATTTCAAATTGACTTTTTTATAAGTGAATATATCATATTTTTATATGAGAGCTATATCTTTCCTTGCTGCAATATTTTTATCTTCCATTGCTTTTGCGGAATCTACAATCTACGAATTTTACCGACCGACCGACAATAGGAAGGCGTTAATAAATCCCGACATGGGCTGGTGCGCATATTTCTATTCATGCAGAACCGGAAATTACGGATATTTTCTCGAACCATCCGACACGCTCGAATGGTTTCCGGGGACATCGGTCGTGTATATGAGGCTTCCATGGGCGTTCATAGAGCCCGAAGAAGGCAAATTCAACTTTGGAGTGCTCGACACCCCCGCCCAGAGATTCATAGACAAGGGCAAACAAATCGCAATAAGAATAACATGCACGGAACATTGGATTCCGTGGGCAACCCCCAAATGGGTAATAGACAAGGGCGCAAAAGGAACACAATTCCACATACGGAAAGGCCCAGTGCCAGACGGTCCATGCTGGGAACCCGACTATCTCGATCCAGTTTTCCTAAAATATCTCGACCGAATGGTCGGCAAGCTCGCCGAAAGGTACGACGGCAATCCGAATGTCGCCTTCATTGACATCGGCTCTTTCGGCATATGGGGCGAAGGGCATACAGGCTTCACAAAAAAGCTCAATGCCAAAGAGAGCTTTGCTGTGGCAAAAAAACACATAGACATATTCAAAAAACACTTTAAAAAGACGCAACTGGTAATAAGCGACGACGTCGCAGGCTCGAACGCGCCCGGGCCGCACTTCCCCGCGACCGACTACGCACTATCGCAAGGGGTGTCTTTGCGCGACGACAGTATTCTCGTTGACGTTCCAAGCCAAAAGAAGAAATCGTGGTACCACGAAAAAATGGCAGGCCTTTTTTGGGAAAAAATGCCGGTCGTGCTGGAGCACGAGCACTACGGGCTATCAAAGGCAAGAGGAGCCTGGGACGGCAAAAAACTCGCGGATTCCGTCGAGCAATACCATGCAAGCTACATGTCAATCCATTGGTGGCCCGAACAGTTTTTAAAGGAAAACGCTGAATTTGTGGGTGAAATCAATAAGCGCCTCGGGTATCGGCTATTTCCCGCCGAAATAAAATTCCCGACCTCAATGGAAATCGGCGAAGAATTTCCCGTAGAGTTCAAATGGGCAAATTTAGGAGTCGCACCGTGCTATAAAGGAGGCTTCCCCGCGCTTACAATAAAAGACAACAAGGGTGGAATAATCGCGGTAATGGTGGACGAATCTCTAAATGTCAAAGACTTGCCCGTATCCGCAAAAGGCTCGCCCAGATATGTAGAAAGCAAAGGAAAATTCAGGATAGGGTTTAAGACTCCCGCAGAATTTTTTAATGAATTTACTCTAAAAATGGAAAAACGCAATGGAGCCGAATTTTATGCCGGCCCTGTGACACCTGCAACTTCTGCGGGCGAATACGGCGTTTACATTTCTGTCGGCAAGCGCGACGGAACACCCATTTACGAACTTCCTCTCGAAAACTCCGACGGCCACAAACGCTATAAAATAGGTACAATAAGCCTAAAAGAACCTAAAACACCGGGAGTCGAAATAAAAGTCCGCAACGATTCTCCACAGGGGATAACTTGGTAATGTCGCCGCCGCACATAAAAACTGTTGACAACTACATGTTTGAAGAGAGAATAAAAAAGCAATCTACGATAATTAAAATATCATGAAATCAAAAATATTAAAAATCCTTTGCGCGTTAATTTTCGCAACCAGCATGTTAGCCGCCCAAGACACATTTTTTAATGTATTTCTAGGAGGCACAGACTTCGCGCCCTCCGGAACGAACGATATATCGGATCCCTCAAACTACTATACATTTAGCAAGGACGGCAAAGAATCGACAGGTCTATGGGGGGCAAATAATAAGATAGATATTTCCGGAACAGGTGTGCCATTGCAGTCGATGCAAACAATAAATTGGAGCAAGTGGTTTGCCTATGGAGACATAAACTATACGAATGACAATGGGGAATCAACCTTATACACATCTCCCCAAAACCTAATTTTGAAAAACTCGCTCTCCGTAAGCGGGCAGCCACATACCTTTTTTAAATACTCCGGGACCGCCACCGTGACTTTTGGTTCGTCCGATAGCCAAGACGAAAAATTCCTATACTACACCAACGCTTTTTATAGCGTAGGCCCTGGCACTGTATCTTTTGTGCGCGATGCCAATGCCGCACAAAATACTTTTTCATTTCTAACCAGCGCAACTGCAACATTTGAAAACGGAACTACAATTATAGGAGACGCCTCAAATAAAGACGGTTATTTTGAATCTGTGAAAATGGCAAATACCGTAATAAAATATAGGTGCAATCTCGAAATTTATGCAAAATCCATAAACTTTGGAAGTTATTTAAATTCAGATAGCACAGGAGCCCTGACTGTCTACATCCCCGACCAGGCTTTAATAGAAAACACTCCGCTTGTGGAAATTGCGGGAGAATTCCAACACCTCGATAAAGTAGTATTCGACTTTATAAACTACGCAAATATAGGAGCCGGAGAATATATATTAATATCGGCAGACTCCCTCGGCGAAGGATTTAGCGACATAGTTTCAGACGACATAGAGATAAGGAATCTGTCGCTAAAAGACGGTTACACAAGCGAGCTTGAATGGGTAAACGGAAGCGATCTTATACTGACTGTAAGCGTGCCTGAGCCCTATGAAACTGCAGTGGTAATAGGGGCATTGGCTCTCGCGCTTGCAGCATATAGGCGCCGCTTGTAATAGAAATTTGCATATTTAAATTGAAAACCCGAATATCACTATTTGGCGATATATCGGGTTTTATTGTATTGCCGAATTGCTTTGAGATACATTTGTAGTATCGACTCCAATAGGCGTAAATAGAAAAAATATCGCAGGATTTTTCTATCTTTTACATCTGGGCGCAAAAATTAATTACATCCGCTTACGTTCAGACAATATTCATATCCATAGCGATCTCGGCGGGACTAAAGTTTATTGGCTGTCATTAACACTCATTCCACGAATCAATATATCTATAAATACAGAAAATATTGCTTAGTTATTGCAGACGCTCCGTTAAAAAAGCAGCATTTTATACAACCGATTAATTCCGTAGGAGAATAATAAAGCAATTACTTTTAAAATTGAAAACCATAAGGCACTTTTAATATAAAAAGAGAGTTTTTTATGAAAGTCTCAATAGTAACAGTATCATTCAACAGCCAGAACACAATATCAGATACAATAAATAGTGTTCTGCATCAAACATATCCAGATATTGAATACATAATTGTAGACGGAAAATCAAGTGACAACACTGTAAACATAATAGAAAGCCTCAAAGACAAATTCAATGGGCGCCTTAGATTCATATCCGAGCCCGATAATGGCATATATGATGCTATGAATAAAGGCATAAAAATGGCGACCGGAGAAATAGTTGGGCTATTAAATTCTGACGACATATTTGCAAGTAATACAGTCATAGAAAAAATAGCAGACGCTTTTAAAACAAGCAATGCCCAATGCGTGTATGGGAATCTGGTAATTGTTGATAAAAACGATATAAATAGGGTAGTAAGAGAGAGCAACTGCGGACAATACAAACAAGGCTCATTTAGACGCGGTTGGCACCCTCCGCACCCAACATTTTATACGTATAAGAAGAACTACGATAAATATGGCTATTACCGCACTGATTTCAAAATTACAGCAGATTTTGAATGTATGATGAGGCTATTGGAAGAGAATGGGCTTCCGAGTAAGTACATTGACGAATTGATTGTAAAACAGCGCGTAGGCGGCGTAAGCACAACTTTCTTTGGGCATATAAGAGGAAACATAGAAACGCTGATTGCTTTCAAGGCGAATAATAAGAGAATTCCATTATTATGCCTTCCCGGAAAAATTTTCCCCAAAATAATCAATTCATTGAAAAGGAAACTAAAATAAATGAAAATAGCAATAATAGGCGGGAGCGGATTTGTTGGAACAAGTCTTATTCATAAGCTAAAAGAAGACAATAACTACCAAGTAAAAAACTTAGATATAGTCCAGAGTAAAAAGCATCACGAAATAACGTCAATAACAGATATAAGGGATTATTGCTCATTGACAAAATCGTTGGCTGGATGCGACTGTGTTGTATTGCTTGCTGCCCAACATAGAGACGACGTATCCCCCGTATCCTTGTATTACGACACGAATGTAAAAGGAATGGAAAATGCGCTAAAGGCAATGGAAGATAATTCCATAAAAAGGTTAATATTTTATTCGTCAGTCTCCATATACGGCCTAAATACAAAAAATCCGAACGAAGATACTGTGCCATTGCCGTTCAATCATTACGGGAAGAGCAAATGGGAAGCTGAGATTATACTAAACAAATGGAAGGATAAAAATCCGGATGCAAAAATAACAGTAATACGGCCTTGTGTTATATTCGGAGAAGGCAACAGAGGCAATGTTTATAATCTTCTGGCACAAATAGAATCTGGAAGATTCCTAATGGTGGGATCCGGAGAGAATAAGAAATCTATGGCCTACATAGAAAACATTACTGGCTTTACAAAATACATACTCGAGAGGCAGCAATCTAATTATGAAGTGTATAACTATGTAGATAAGCCTGACCTTTCAATGAATGAGCTAATTCGCATAGTAAACCAATCTCTTGGACGCAAAAGTTCCCATATAAAAATACCGTACTGCATAGGGCTTTTAGGAGCGTATTGTTTTGATATTTTAGCAAAAATTTTAAGAAGAAAGTTTGTAGTCAGTTCAATACGCGTAAAAAAGTTCTGCGCCAATTCGCAGATATCTTCAGAAAAAATGTTGGCAACTGGCTTTACCCCTCCTTATACCATTGAAGAGGCATTAAAAAGAACCATAAATTATGAATGGCCAGACGAAGTCCACTCGAAATAAAAGCTGAAAAGCAAATAAGAAGTTCCTGCGGGTAATTTGCAAATAGACTGAACCTTCACTAATAAATATTGATGCGCTTGCGTTAATTATATTCCAAGCGACATTTGTCCACTTTCCGGGGGAACATTTTTGTGTTTCCCCGATTTTTTTGGGGCAGATTCCCGAATATTGCAACCGTGCAAACTATCCTTCTTTTGCCCTGTCCTTCTGTTTTCAGAACATAATTCCAACCCAAACTGGCTGTCTGAATCGCAAGCAGAAACTTTCCCGTCCTCCAATTTTTTAGAACTGCGCGCAAAAGAATGCGCTTCGGATTTTTCCTGCGTTTCCGATGGCATAGATTTTCTCCCCACCGAAGCGTCAGGATTGCTTGTCGGAAGATTGACGCGTTCATGGATATTAGAATCCTCCTTAGTACTTTCTCGCGGCTGGGCAGATTTTGCCCCAGTAGACAGGATTTCAGAAGGGTTTTTCCCAGGAATGGCAGATTCGGCGGAAGTGCCGTTTTCATCGGCTGAAAACGACAGTTTTTCGCGCGAGTCTTCCACCATTTTTAGGAATTCATTCTCCGAAAGCACACGCGTGCCGTATTCGCGGGCCTTGGCAGCCTTGGAGCCGTCTATTTTGCCGTCGGAAACAAGAAAGTCGGTAGATTTAGAGACGTCGGACGCCGAGCGCCCGCCAAGGCTCTCCACAATTTCCTTTGCCTTTGCTCTCCCCATGCTCTGTAAAGTCCCCGTAAATACGAAGATTTTTCCCGAAAGTGGGAGAGAGCCTGCAGAGACATTTGAAGGCGACTTTGAGCCGAAATTTAAGCCTGCCGCACGCAATCTTTCAATGAGAGCCCTGTTATTTGGGTCGTCAAAAAACGCGCGTATAGATAAGGCTCGGACAGAGCCACCTGAAGAATCCGCATCTTTCTTTTTTGAGCGCGAACCGAAGCCTTGATTGCTTTCCAAGTCTTCGAGCGGAGCCTCCATGAGAGCATCGAGCGTTCCGTATTTGCGCGCGAGATCCTTTGCAAACTGCTCGCCGATTTCTAGTATGCCGAGCGCAAAAATCAACCTCCAAAGTTCGCGGTTTTTAGACGCCTCTATCGACGACAACAAGTTGCCCGCACTCTTTTCTTTGAAATTTTCGAGTCTTAGCAAGTCGCCGAGGGTTAACTTATATAGGTCAGCAGGATCTTTAACGCCGAGAGTTTCCACAACTTTGTCTACCGCCGAAATACCGAGCCCCTGAATATCCATACACGAGCGCGATGCAAAGTGTGCAATTCTACCGCGGACTTGGCTGGGGCAGGACAAATTTGGGCATCTGTAAATTGCGCCGTACCTCACCAGGCGCGAGCCGCATTCCGGGCAGTTTTGAGGGAATTCGTACGGCGTTGCCGACTGCGGGCGAAGTTCTTTTACGACTTCGAGAACTGCCGGTATTATTTCTCCGGCTTTTTCAATAACAACGGTATCGCCGACGCGAATGTCTTTTTCTGATATGTTGTCTGCATTGTGCAAAGTTGCACGCGATACTGTTGTGCCCGATATAAAAACCGGTTCCAGTTCTGCGACGGGGGTGACCGCGCCAGTGCGCCCAACTTGCAGTGTTATGGATTTGAGCTTTGTTTGGGCCCTTTCCGCGCGATATTTCCATGCGACAGCCCATCTCGGGGCATGGGAAGTCATACCGGCACGCGGATAAAGAGAACAATCGTCAAGTTTGACGACGGCGCCGTCTGTGTTATATGGGAAATCAGCCCGGACTTCTTCCAATTCGCAAATGCGTTCAAACGCCTCATGCGGTCCATGGGCAAGCCTTGTCCATGAGAATGATGGCAGGCCCCAATTTCGCAATATTTCTGCAAGTTCCGACTGGCGGCGGAGTGTAAATCCTTCCACAGCGCCAAAGGAGTAGAAAATCACTTGAAGATTTCTTTGTTCGAGGACGTTTTTGTCAAGCAGCTTCAATGTTCCCGCCGCGAGATTGCGAGGGTTGGCGTAAGGAGATTTTCGGCTGTTGTCTGGAATTGAGTTCTGGGCTTCCGAGTTTTTTGATATTGCGGCGGCGGAAAGCCTGTCAAATTCCGCGCGTGTCATATAAGCCTCGCCGCGTATTTCAAGCAGGGAGGGAACGTTTGTGCCGGTTAGCCGCATGGGTAGATTTCTAAGGATGAACGCATTGCGCGTAATGTCGTCGCCCTTAGTGCCGTCGCCCCTTGTCAAAAGGCGCACAAGTTTACCGTTTTCATAGACTGCGGAAATGCCCGCGCCGTCGATTTTTGGCTCCACGCAATACATAAAATCTCCCCCGAGACCGAGAGTTTTATGCAGGCGAGAATCAAATTCTTCGAGTTCCGAAGAATTAAAAACGTTGTCGAGGCTTTTCATTGGGGAGAGATGCTCGACAGCCACAAATGCCCCTGACAGATCGTTTCCGACAATGCGCGAGGGGGAAGATTCATCGGCGTATTGTGGGTATTTTGCTTCGAGTTCTTTTAATTGCCTTACGAGGAGATCGAAGTCGTCATCGGAGATTACCGGTGCGTTTTCGATACGGTACAGGCGTTCGTGTTCGGCGATTTGTGCTCGAAGTTTAGCGATTTGATTTTTTGGGGAGTCTTGTGGCATAAGAAACGTGAATATTTTTATTAATATGGGGTATTTCGCAAGAAATAATAAAGGCACTTTTATGATAAAGCTAATTGTGGAACATTGGAGAAGGAGAAAAAAATTTAAGATTTTAGTCTGAGTGGACAAATTTTTTTAAATATTCAAAAAAAAGGCTTGCCAAGTGTATGTATTTAGTATGAAGTGAACGCTTCAAAAATTCTTTGGAGAGTCCCTATCGTCTAGCCCGGTCTAGGACATTGGATTTTCATTCCAAGAACCGGGGTTCGAATCCCCGTGGGGACGCCAGAGGGTTGAGATAAAAAAGCTCGAACGCGAAAGTTCGGGCTTTTTTCATTTTCTATCTGCGAAGTCGGGGAAAGAATTTTTGCCGAAGGCAAAAACCCGCAGGGCAAGCGTTAGCGTAGTTCAATCCATCGACTTCGCCAGAGGGTTGAGATAAATGAGAGGCAAGTTTAAAAAAAAGAACATTCCTACTATACTAATCCTCAATGTCTAATAAAAGCGTTGTCCTTAAACAAAAAATATGCTTAAAAATCCCATATATCGGAAAGGACAATATGCCGAAAATCTTAAAGCTTTTATTTATTGCGTACATACTATTATCTACAGGATTTTGCGTTGTCGGGCAATCTGTATGGCACTATCCGCTCTATCTCGACGGAAACTATCCGTACGCAAAACGTGTCGAAATAACATTTGAAAATAAAACTACAAACGAACTCGATGGAGAAATTTTCCGCATACCTGCAAAAAAATTGGGAATAGCCTCCCGTCCAACAAAAGAATTAAGAGTCGTCGGCGAGAACGGCAGGGAACTTCTTTTTGATGTCATTCCGGAAAGCGATACAATAGGAGAGAATTCAATCCTCGCCGTGCCCGTAGCCTGCAAGCCGAACTCGAAAACGCGCGTTTGGGTATATTACGATAATCCCCACGCCTGGGAATTGCCAAGCAACCTAAATGCCGAAGACGTATCTGACATAAACGAAAAGCTCGATTTTGAGACATTAGATAAACTCCCTCCCGCCGGCTGGCACGACAACTCAAAGGAAAATTATAAAAACTCCCTTGAAAAAAACGGCGGCAAAGACGATAGCAAATGCGTAAGCACTACGGCAGGAAAAGGCTCCACACCTCAATGGGTGTGCATATCAAGGAGTTTTAAGGTAAATACCGGAGATAAATACAAACTTAGCGGCTGGGTGCGCGGCGAAAATGTAAAAGGACAGGCCGGTTTTTATATTCATGAAGGGCAAAAAAATATACATAAAGACCAAAATAACGGCTCATTCGACTGGAAGAAAATAGAATTCGAAGGAATTATCCCTGAAGGAGTAAAAGAGTTAAGCTTCGGAACCGTCCTATACGCAACAGAAGGCAAAGCATGGTTTGACGACTTGCAAGTAAATATAGAAAGAGCACAAAAAAATAATGTAAAAATAAGCATAGGCCAACCCGAATCGCTGAAATTATCATCGTCAGGTGAAAGCGACAAATGGCATCTTTCAAGCGCAAAATATCCTTCAAGAATAAAATTTAGCGTGAGAAATATCTCGCCGTTGAAGAAGGAAAACGTCATCGCATGCGCATCAATCAATAGAATAACAAATGCAAACTATGATAAGGAGTCGTTTGCAGTAATAGTTGACGGCAAACGCAGGCCATTTTTCCTCGCCTCCGGCTATATGCTGGCCTCTCTTGGGACCCTTGAGCCAATGTCGGAAAAGGTATTTTATGTATACTTAAATAAAAATAAAAAGAACCAAAAATTAAATATAAAGGGAGATTACGCGAGCGGAATATTAAGCGATTATAAAGCCGACGTATCTGCTTCAGCCGACGTAGACAATTTCGGGAAAATAATGAACTCCGCTACAAACCTGTTAAAAAATCCAAGCTTTGAAACGGGAGCCGAATCGTGGGGCGGCACAATGGATACAGAACGCGTAGCCGCGAAAATCGTGGAAGGCGGACTATACGGAGAACACGCGGCAATGCTTGAAATAAAAGACCCACAGAATAGCGACTGGCACGGATTCAGGCAGGCTGTCCCCGGAATACCAAACAATGAATATATTATAGCAGGCTGGTGCAAGCTTCCAGACGGAGGCGCTGGCACAATACACGCCCATTACGACTTTCAAAAAGGCGGTTATAACGCCTATTCAGCGTCAGTAACGGGGGATAAATGGCAAATATTTGCAATGTTCATGCCAGCAACAGGTCCCGGCAATGTGAGCGTCCATCTAACAGCAACTACAGGCAAATATATATACGACGGAATAATCGTCGCAGAATCTGTAAAAGCGAGCGCCTTGGGATACGAAAATATTGCCGACTTAAAAAGGAAGAATCAAATAGCCGTATGGCAAACAGACAACATCATAAAAATATTCCCTGGCGACTATCCGAAAGCAGAGACAGAACCATATTTGGAACTTGCCGGCAACGAATACGAAGGCATGCAGCTGGCAATCCGCAATTCTGAGGAGATAAAGTCGCTGAAAGTATCTGTTGACGCACCAGTATATACAGGGGAATACTCCGGAGAAACCCCTCCTTCCCTGCCCGCGCCTCAAATAGGGCATATAGAGAATGTGATTATTGACACCGCAAGCGCCTACTTCCATTTTACCGATTTGAAAAAATACGAACGGTTTGTAAGTCCCAATAACTTTGCGGTATTGTATCCCGATCCAATTATTCCATCTGCGAAATTCGACCTTCCCGCAAAACAGACAAAGGGAGTGTATTTGACATTCTATACGCCCAAAGGCACAAAACCCGGCATCTACGAAGGAAAGATAGAGTTAAAGTCCGAAGGCAAAATATTAAAAACGCTGCCATATAAGATAAAAGTCTATGATTTTTCGCTGTCCGACGAACCTTTAGTATATGCAATTTTCGATATAAGGCTGAGTTCCGGCGCACAATATAAGAACTATACCCACCGCGAAGCGGCGAAGTTCATGAAGTCCAAGAAGCTCAGCGTAGACACCCTGCCCGCGCGGATAACTTTCAAATTGGAGAACGGCAAGCCAGTTGCAGATTTCAGCAAATTCGACAAAGAAGCTGAATACTACCTAAACGAACTGAAATTACCGTACCTGTATTTGCCGTTTTCCGCAGGAACATTTGGCTGGGGGAATCCGCCAAGGCCATACCTCGGAGAAAATCCGTATCCGGGAAAATGGCCTTATGAGAATGCCGACCATACAAGATTAAATCCGAAATATAGAGAATATATAGTCGAAAGTTTAAAGCAGATATCGAAGCATCTCGAGGAGAAGGGGTGGACGGACAGGTTTATGTATTACATATCCGACGAGCCATTCGCATCGCGCATAAATATCGAGAAGCAAATGATAGCGCTATGCGACGCCATACACGAAGGGGCACCCAAAATGAAAATATATTGCAGCACGTGGAAATATGTTCCGAAGTGGGTTGGCAAGCTCGACATATGGGGGGTAGGAGCCCAGGGGCAAGCTTCTGAGAATGAAATCAAACTTTTGAAAGATAGCGGCGCCGATATAATAACTACAACCGACGGCCATTTTGTTTTGGACAATCCGTACAATGCACTCGAAAGGATAATGCCGCTTTATTGTTATAAATACGGCTTTAAGGGGTATGAATTTTGGGGCGCAGATTGGTATACGCTGAATCCGCTCAAATGGGGAATCCACCTCGATATTCCGCAGTCCGACACCCCGGGCAAACACTACCGCGTCCGTTACCCCAACGGCGACGGATATATATTCTACCCAGGCAAGCTAATCGGGCAAAAGGAACCGTTTGCGAGCGTCAGAATGGAAAGCCACCGCGACGGAGTTGAAGATTACGAATATTTCGTAATTCTCGAAAAACTCGCGAAACAAAAGGGCGACAAAGCCGCACTCGACGCGCTCGAACGCATAAAAAAGATGGCGTTTATACCGAACGCAGGCGGCAGAAACGCCCCGATGCTCCTTCCGAATCCGGAAGAATACACAAAGCTGCGGCGTGAAATAGCGCACCAGATAGAGCGCTTGAAATCGAATAAAAGTGATCCGGAGGAAGACTCCTCGGCCAATACCGCAGACAGCCATGAAAAAAATGATAAATAAGTACACGAACAACCTATTGGCAATCGCGCTTGCATTTCAGCTTGCCGCACCGCAACTTTTTGCGGGATCCGCCGAGGGCGCGCCGCAATCTCCGGTGGAAGTCGACACGGCTCTGGGAGAAATGCGCATTTCCGGAAATTTTGCGAAGGATTGGAATCTGTCGGCAAAGTGCCGCACCACGGAAAAGGGCGTGCAAGAAATAACCGTTTCCATAGGAAGCCGCCGCGGTGAAAGCCTTCCGCCGCAACTATGTATATCATGGAGCATTCCCCAGCGCGACATCCAATACCGTTGGCACACCTCCAAGGGATGCGGGGCAATCCCCGCCGACTGGGGCCAGCCGCTCTATTCCAGCCTTTCCGGAAATTCGCCAATACTCGCGCTCATGGGAAACGACGGAAACAACCGCCTGACCTTCGCATGTTCGGAGGCAAAGAGGAGGGTCGCCTTCAAAGCCGGCGTCCACGAGGAGACAAACGAAATATTCTGCGAAATCAGTCTGTTTTCCCAAAGGGAATCCCCGCTGAAAAATTACAGCACCACAATTCGCCTCGACACGCGGGAAATCCCCTATTGCGAAGCAATCGGGGCGGCGGCACACTGGCTTGGGGAACTCCCGGGGAACAACTCGCTGCCGGTTCCGGAAACCGCGCGCGAGCCCTTTTATTCCACATGGTATTCATACCACCACAACGTGTTCGCAGGCGAGCTCGAAAAGGAGTGCGAACTCGCCGCGCAATACGGAATGAAGGGGATTATTCTCGACGGCGGATGGTATTCCGACGACGGCAAGCGCGGCTGCGATTTCTGGGGAGACGGCAAAGCTTCCAAGCTCCGGTTCCCTGATATGCGCGCGCATGTGAAAAACGTCCACAAGCTGGGCATGAAATACATGGTATGGTTTGGGGTGCCGTTTATCGGCTATTCCAGCGAAGCGTACGGGCGCTTCAAAGGGAAGTATCTGAACGATATGAAAAATCTGGACTGCGCGTCGCTCGACCCGCGTTTTCCCGAGGTGCGCGAATATCTAATTGAAACTTGCGAGCGCATTTTGAGAGAGTGGGATATCGACGGATTCAAGTTCGATTTTATCGACATGTTCCGCTGGAGCGGCGAAGATCCTGCAGTTGCGGAAAATTACGCCGGCCGCGACATAAAAAACTTGCCGCTTGCCGTGGATTTTCTGCTTTCTTCCATGACCGAACGGTTCTCGAAAATAAAAAAAGATCTGCTGATTGAATTCAGGCAACCATACATTGGGCCTTCAATCCGCAATTACGGCAATATGTTCCGCGTTACGGACTGCCCGGGGGACGCGCTTACAAACCGCCTCGGTACGACAAACCTACGCCTTGCAAGCGGAAACACCGCCGTACATTCCGACATGCTGACATGGCGTGCGGATACGCCTGCGGAAGACGCCGCGCGCCAATTGCTGGCAACCCTGTTTGCCGTTCCGCAAATTTCGGTAAAGCTCGAAGGCCTTCCGCCGGACCATCGCAAAATGTTGAAATTTTATCTCGGCTTTATGGCGGAGCACCGCGACGTTCTGCAAAACGGAAAATTTCTGCCGCTCTCCCCCGAACAGAATTATCCGCAGATAAGGGCTGAAAAGGGAGGCCGTGCCGTCATTGCGGTTTACGGGGCAAGGCAGGTTGCGGATTTGCCGGAAGGCAAAATCTGCCATGTTTTCAATGCCACGGCGGAAAGCGCGCTTGTCGTAGACTCCCCGTCGGAATTTTACGCCGAAACGTTCAACGCCCTCGGCGAATCCGTCGGGGAAGGGAGAAAATATCCCGCCGGCCTGTCAAAAATAGCCGTCCCGATTTCCGGATGCGCAAAGCTCAAGCCGATACGAGCGGATGATGCGTAAGATCTATCCCGCGCAGAAAGCATGGGCGGCAAATACTGATTTCAGGCAGCAGCTGGCATAAAGCGGCAATATAAATTTTAAAGGGAAAAGAAGCAAAAGAGAGCATATGCCGCAACTACTCTTTGGAGATAGATTTACAAGCGTCTCCTTAATTTTCGAAGAAGGAAAGTTCATTTCATCTTAGAGAAGCAAATTCATGCAAAGGGGCATCTTAGAGCAAATGAAAGAGGCCGAGCCCATCCACAAAAAACATTATATGCAATCCTCCAAAGATAAAAGGGTGAGCGCAGGCATGGTCTTCAAAAAAAACTCAATAGGCAAAAGTTTCGCCATTC
>URAK01000018.1 GCA_900545705.1 uncultured Opitutales bacterium
CGCGACAACCGCGCCAATTTCCATGCGCTTTGCGATGTACCCGGGATTGTAAATTTCTGTCACCTGCCCTGTCGCAAGCCCGATTTGGTTTCCGTAGCTGCTGTAACCGTTGGCAGCGCCGATTACGATTTTCTTCTGAGGAAGCTTTCCGGGCAAAGTCTCAGAGAACGGCGTCCGCGGATCTCCCGCGCCAGTAACGCGCATAGCCTGGTAGACATAGCTGCGCCCGGAAAGAGGATCGCGGATTGCGCCCCCAAGGCATGTCGCCGCGCCGCCAAAGGGCTCAATTTCTGTCGGGTGGTTATGGGTTTCGTTTTTAAACATTACAAGCCATTCCTCGGGCCTGCCGTCTATATCCACATTCACCACTATGCTCGCCGCGTTTATTTCCTCGCTGACTTCGAGATCGTCGAGCTTCCCGTCCGCACGAAGGCGCCGCATTCCGATTAGCGCGACGTCCATTAGGCATATCGGCTTGCCTTTTTTATCTAGACCTAGAATCTCGCGCGATTTTAGATACGATTTCCAAGATTTTTCCATAGCCCCCGCGTACATTCCTTCGTCAATTTTGACGCTTTCAAGGCGCGTCAGGAAAGTCGTGTGGCGGCAATGGTCGCTCCAATAAGTGTCGAGAACCCTTATTTCCGTAATGGTGGGGTCGCGGCGTTCTGTTTCAGCAAAATATTTTCGGCAAAATTCAAGGTCGTCGACCGACATCGCAAGCGACATTTTTTTGTGCAGCTCCGCTATCTGCGCGGGCTTCATAGATATAAAGCCGTCTATTTTTTGGACGTCGCGCGCCGGGTTCGTTTTACGCTCGAGCGATCCGGGCATTTTCATGTCAGCTTCGCGGCTGTCGACCGAGTTTATTAAATAGTTTTTAACCGCCGATATTTCGGATTCCGAAAGCGCACCCTTTAACACGTATACCCGCGCGCATGCTACTTTCGGGCGCTTAAAGGCAACTATCTGCACGCATTGCTCGGCGGAGTCTGCGCGCTGGTCGAATTGTCCCGGCAGATATTCTATGGCGAACGCCGTCTCTGCGGAGTCCATCGGGAATTCGGTCTCGTATAAATTTTCAACAGGCGCCTCGCAGAAAATTAGGTTTTTTACGCGCCCGTAAACTTCGTCGTCGAGCCCCTCGATATCGTAGCGCTGCAGCACCCTTACCGATTCGAGCTTTTTCAGGTTTAAATTGCCCTTCAAATCGTTTAGTAGCGCACCCGCGCAATGTCCGTTCTTGTCTTCAACAAATACTCTGCGAATCATATCCCGATAATTTTTCAAAAAGCTTGCCCGCGCGCAATTCTTTTTTAACGCCTTTAAACGGCTTTTTTATAAAAAATATGCTTCCATTGGCGCAGATAAAAAAATATCGTCTAAGGCAAATGAAAAAAATTTCTTTACTTTTTTTTGCCGGAATAATCTCGGCTGCAACATTGCAGGCGCGAATTACGGCTTTCGGCGAATCTCCTAAATATGGAATAAAACCGCTTCCGGAGTCCGCGGAATTTTACGACATAAATCCGCACACATGGAATGTATTTACGACTTTTGACGGCGACGAGATAATCGGAGCCAACCAGCCGCGCCGTACAGTATTTCAAATAGAGGCTTATTCTGCGTCCGTCATGGAGGGCCGGAGAGTCGGAGAGTTTACGCCGGTCGCGTCGCTCACCGACAGGGGAGCTTTCTTTGGCGGCGACGGGTATATGGATTTGTATTATTCCGCTCCCGTGGACTCTAAATACGCCCAACAAGCTGTATTCTTCGGAGGCTGGAAGTACAACCTTACAAAATATGTCGATTTAGACCTCGGCGGAAATATAATCTACACGACAAAAAAAGTTGCCGGACCCGGCCTTGTGGGTATTGGAGGTGAAAATTGGCGCGGCGATATCTACGCCGGATTTACATCAGACAAAATCTTCCTTTGCCCGTTCGTATATGTAGGCTACGACCCGACGTACGATTCGCTAAAATTCCAAGGCGGATTCAACCCTGTTATAAGCCTTGAAGAGCTTACAGCAATAAAAGGGCTTTCAATTCAGTCCCAGATAATATTCGGGTATGTCCACGCCAACAGGTTTTCGGGGGAAGCGCGGCTGTCAAACGGAAACTACTGGCGCAATTCCTATGGGTACATACAGGCCGAGAGCAACCTTGTTTACGAGAGAAAATCTTGGAGATTTTTTGTAGGGGTCGGCTGGGCATGCAACAACGACGGAAAAATCGGCCCGGACAACGTAAATATGGGCCCGGATAATTTTGTATGGACTGGCGGCGGCGTAGGCTACATTTTCTAACACTGCCCATAAAAAATAGCCGGATTATCCGGCGCAAATAAGGCGCGGCATTCCGCGCCTTATTTTTTGCTGAACTCAATGCTAAAAAAATAACAGCTTTATATAAAACTGCCGCGCTTGCGCCAATTAGCGCAATGCCCGCCGATAGCCGCACACCGCCTAAATAAAAAATTTCTCGCTATAGACGTAAAAAATTCCGGGATAAAAAATTCATCGAAAAAAACACCCACAAAGCCGCGCCCGCTGGGGAAATTCACTTAGAAAACTAATGCGTAAGAAAAGTTTAATGCGCAAAGTTTCCCAGCGCCAAAATATAAGCCACACTGCAAAAAAATAAAACCAATCCGAATTTGGCGCGCAAGCTTTTCGCTTCTTTGAGCCAAACCGCCTCCCGCAAGATACACTAAAAAAAAGAAAACTGAACACATAATGTTTTCAGTTTTCCCAATTAGCCCCCATAAATTTGCGGGGAGCACCGGAGAGCGTACTCCCTCTACGGATTTTTACGCAAAATGTGCGCAAGGCATTCGTACCTGTCTATTTTCCCCTCCGAAAGATCGCACAGGGCAGTCATAATAGGCAGCTTTACATTGGATTTTTCAAACATTCTGCATATTTGTATAGTCTCCAAGCCCGCGCAAACTCTTCCTTTCAAGAGTTTCAAAGCCTCCGGCACGCTAAGCCCCCTGCCGAGGTGTTCGCCGGTCGTGCGGTTTCGTGAATCGGGGCTTATGCAGGTAGTCAAAACGTCCCCTAAAATTGCAGATTCTTTTATGAATGAGTCGCTCCACGCGCCGAGCGACGCCGCCGCCCTGTAAATTTCCTGAAATCCCCTCGCCATGACAATGGCTTTTGTGTTTGCCCCCAGATTCATTCCGTCGCAAAAACCCGCCGCGAGAGCCACTATGTTTTTTAGGGCCGCACCAATTTCGACCCCTACAACGTCGTCCGATGGGCTGACTATGAAATTAGGAGTTGAAAACGCCTTGGCGGCAATAATTGAATCAGAATGGGAAGTGAGCGCTACGATATCTTCCGCATACTTGTCCTGCGCGACTTCGTAGGCAATATTCGGCCCCATAATCGAACCCACGCTTGAGGCCTGCCTTATCGCCGTTTCGAGTATTTCCGAAGGCCTCCGCCATGTACCTACCTCAATGCCCTTGCCGGCATTTACCATAATCGAGCTTTCCTCCACAAATTGAGAGAAATCCCCCGCAGTTGCCGCGAGGTATTTTATCGGAACAACCCATACGACCATTTGCGCGCCTTTGAGAACTTCGCCCGGATTTTGAGAAAAGCGCACATTTTGCGGAATTTTAATATTCGGCAAAAATACAGAATTTTCACGAACCCCCGCGACGGAATCCACAATTTCAGCCTCGCGCGCCCAGACCGACACTTCTTCAAAATTTTTGGATAGTATTATGGAAAGAGCCGTACCCCAAGCTCCGGCTCCGACGACTGCCGTTTTCTTTAATTGTTTCATTTAAATACCCTCTGCGCGAAGAAAGAAATGCCAGTAAATTGAGAATATAAACATCGCGCCAAACACCGCAATGTATATAAATCCAAGCGCAATATTGTGCTTTTTTGCATTCGGATTTTTTATTTTGTCTATAAATTTTAGCATAGATAGCAACAAGACCACAAAAAAATTCTAAATGCAACATTCAAGTTGAATCATATCAGCATTACTTGGATTTGCTCCCACCCCTGACACGCTCGAGAATCATTCCCGAGCATGTCAACATAAAGCGCGTAGGCAAAATCCGCGATAAAAATTCCAGGAGCCTATTTTGGAAACCCACAACTAGCAATACTTTTCCCTTCGCAAGCGCCGCATAAGCCGCGTGCGATATATCCACCGGCACATTCCACAGCCCGCAGGAAAGCGGAGGCTCGTCAAAGCCCGCCGTTTTGTAAAAATTGCTTGAAGTAGGCCCCGGGCAGACGCATAGGCATTTACAGCCGAATTTTCCCAATTCGTAGGAGAGCGAGAGCGACAGGCTTTTAACGTAAGCTTTTGTCGCCGCATAGACTGCAAGCACAGGGCAAGGTTCGAACGCCGCCACGCTCGATATGTTTATTATAGAGCCCCTTCCCCTCTTTATAATCGGCAGAAATTCAGCGCAAAGGCGCGTGAGAGCCAAAACATTAAGGCTTATCATGTCCGTATTGCGCCCGATATTAGGCTCGGGGAATGGGCCGTATAGTCCGAAACCCGCGTTGTTTACAAGCAGCACGCGCGGGGGGCGAGCGTATTTGTCCGAGCATAATTTGTCGAGGTCTTCAAATTCATGCTTTAGGCGCTCAAACAGATTTAATATCGATGCCTCGTCTGTAAGATCGCATGGTATGTGCGAAAATTTCCGCAAGCTTTGCAGAGATTGCGCCGGGGGCGTTCGAGATATATTGAATACGCGGGAGGAACCGCAGGAAAGGGCGTCTCGCAAAAAAGCCTCTCCTATCCCCGATGAGCCTCCAGTTATAAATATTGCGTCGTAAGCCGTCAATTCGGCAGATGCGCGGGCTGATAAACTTTTCATATTTAAAGCTTGTCGTTATCAAAAAAACTTTCTAATCTATAAACGGTCGGGGCGATGTTTCCAAGAAAGTATTTGAAAAATTTTTTTTGGAAAAAATTGGAGTCCCGAAGGCGTTGAGGCAACGGTTCTTTGAAAAAAAAAGCAGTTTTTCCGAGGATATTGAGAAGGTGGGAGGCTTAATAACAGCGCGGGAAAAGACGATATATAATTTGCGAATTTAAACGGGGCGCGCGCGGAATTTCCACGCTCGCGGCCTCCAAAACAAAAACAGGAAAGAAAGAAAATATGAGCGACAACGAAATCATCATATCGGGTCAAAACCTCGAACTCACCGAAGCGTTAAAGGCAAGCGTAACAAATAAGATGCAAAAATTATTTGTGCACGACGAACGCATTATCAGGCTGAGGGTCGAGCTCGCCTACCAACCAAACAAGCACCACCACAATGAGTTTACGGCGAAAGGCCGCCTTGAGATACAGGGCCCCGATATGGTAGTAAGCGTCGCGAGCGACGACATGTATAAATCTATCGACGAGCTCCTTGTAAAACTCGCCAGAAAGATTCGCCGCCGCCACAGGCTCGAGCGCATTAAACGCAAATCGGAAACTCCGGCTAAGCTTTCAAAAAGCGCATAAAAATTTTTTTATTTAATCCCCGCAATGCGGGGATTTTTTTTGTCTATACAGCACGCGAGACTCATATTGGAATTGTACGGTAGCTTTTTGGAATTGTACTGTATCTATTTTGCCGGCTTTTTGCGTAAAAAAATGCAGAAAATCCGAAAACGCTCGACACGCCGGCAAAAAATTAGTTAAACTGAAAACATGAAAGGGGGAATTGCGGTCGCGGCATTAGTATGTTTGTCGTTGCCTGTGTGGCAACGCGCGGGCGCAACAGACTTAATTGCGAACCGCTCGGATACTTTTATTTTTGAGGCGGCAAAATCCGAGGAATTTTCAGATTCCGAGATTCTCGCAGTGTCGAGATTCAAGTCTGAGAGGGCCATTGCTTATCTGCCATTTACAGCTCGCGGCATTGATGTGGGATTGGACGAGAAAACCGATAAAATCATAACAGTATCCCTCTCCCTGCACGTAAAAGACCTTCCACTTTTTACAGCCGCCCAGATAGAAGAGAAAAAAATAGAGGCAAGGAAGAGAAGTCGTCATACTAACGCTGAAAAATCCGAGAATCCCCCCGCTCCACCCGGCGAAGCGCGCGAAGACGGCGAAAACGGAACTTTGAAAGACTCAATTCCGGATCCATCACCCATAGCCGAGGCCGCAATCGTCGAAGCGTCCGAAATGGCAGAAGAAAACAATATAGAGCACGACGAAAAAAAAATTATAAGAATTTCAATCCTCGGGATAGTTGACGACCCCGCATTTGAGCCGAATTCAAAAGCCTTTAGGGTATCATGGGACGGCAAGAACGACGCCCCTGCCCCCAAGCACGATCCCGTTGACGGACGCATAGATTCGGTCGGAGTATTTAAGATAGGCACGCTGGAGCTCGATTTGGGCAGGAATAAGTACGAGGACGGCGACAAGATAGAATTTGAATCCCGCGAACTTACGGAATTTATGAATTTTGTCTACGGCATAAATTCTGCGCAAGGACTGCATTCAGACATAAGGTCGCACCTGGACAAGATAGAAAATTTTGCAATAATACTGAAGCAGGAAAGCGGCGAGCGCGGAGTAATATTCTATTCTGCGAATTCGTACGGAGAAGACTACGACAAGCCTGAGGACGGAGACGAAAAACAACGCCCGGAAGAAACTTCCAAAGATTCGGAAAGTTCCGACGGCGGGCTAACACCCTTGCAAACCCCGGAAAGCGGGCAGGAAAAAGGCTCTTCCAAAAGCATGGCCGACAAAGATGCCAAGGGCGATAACGAAGAAAAATACTTTGAAGCCCTAAAAAAGCTTACCCCCGAAAAACTGCGCGCAGAACTCGAAAAATACATATATAGCGCCGACAATATGCGCGCCTACATCGAGGAAAATGGCCTAACTGAAGAAAACTCTTTAAGTTTTGGTCATAAATCCGATATGGAAGAAGATAAAAATTTTGGCGAAGCCGCAAGCGGCGGCTCGAAAGGAAATAGTGAGCGAGATATGCGCCCGAGAATAACTTTCGAGCATTTGAGAATCGTCGAGAGTCAACGCCCGTGAGTTTCGGCACAAAACCAAAAAATGAACTTTGGGCGCCGGGTTTTGTCTTATATTTTTATAAGGCGGCAAGGCCGCATAATTTTAGGCAATTAAACATGCCAATATTAGATATTATTTTATATATAAACCGTTAAATAAAAAAATGAGCACAAATCTAAGCCAAATAAACGACAAGGTAAAATCGGCCTACGAATGGACCGCTTTGCTAAAACAGGAAATAGGCAAGGTTATAATAGGGCAGAAATACCTTGTAGACAGACTACTGATAGGGATTCTCGCAAACGGCCACGTGCTGCTTGAAGGCGTGCCGGGGCTCGCGAAGACGCTCGCTGTCAAAACCATGGCTTCCGCGATGGACTCCAAGTTCAGCAGAATCCAGTTCACCCCAGACCTTCTCCCAGCCGATATAATCGGCACGCTCATATACAACCAGCAAAAAGGCGAATTTTTAACGCAAAAAGGGCCGATATTTGCAAACATAGTCCTCGCGGACGAAATAAACCGCGCGCCTGCGAAAGTCCAGAGCGCGCTGCTCGAAGGCATGCAGGAGCGCCAGGTGACAATTGGCGGAGAGACCTATCCCCTGCCCGAGCCGTTCCTCGTGCTCGCCACGCAGAATCCGATAGACCAGGAGGGAACATACCAGCTGCCTGAAGCGCAAGTCGACCGTTTCATGCTAAAGCTTAAAATCGGCTATCCTGATAAAAAAGAGGAGAGGCTTATACTCGACCTCATGGCAAAGACAAAGGTCGCCGAAAACATAAACACCGTGGTGAACCCGGAACAGATTTTGTCGGCGCGCGAAGTTGTCGACGAGATATACCTCGACGACAAGATAAAAGACTATATAGTGGACATTGTCTTCGCAACCCGCGAACCCGCAAAATACTCGCTGAAAAATCTCGAAAATATGATACAGTTTGGCGCCAGCCCGCGCGCGACAATCGCGCTTGCGCTCGCGTCTAAAGCCCGCGCGTTCCTCGAAGGCCGCGGATACGTCGTTCCGCAAGACGTCAAGGACGTTGCGCTCGACGTGCTGCGCCACAGGATAATAGTTTCGTACGAGGCGGAGGCCGAAAACATTTCGAGTGAAAATATAGTCGAAAGCGTGCTCGGCAAAGTTGCAGTTCCCTAAAAAAAGAACGCTTATATGGGCGACAAACTAAAAGATATGCTCA
The DNA here is from genome assembly GCA_900545705.1 of uncultured Opitutales bacterium. GTDB lineage: Bacteria > Verrucomicrobiota > Verrucomicrobiia > Opitutales > Intestinicryptomonadaceae > Merdousia. Next base: position 8,215 of record URAK01000018.1, read on the forward strand.
AAAAGGTGCGGCAAATAGAAATCCGCACCAACAAGCACGTCAGCGACGCGCTTGCGGGAGCCTACCACAGCATCTTCAAGGGGCGCGGCATGGACTTTGAGGAGGCGCGCGAATACCAGCCCGGCGACGAAATACGCAGCATAGACTGGAATGTCACGGCGCGCACCGGAAAAGCCCATGTAAAAAAATACCGCGAGGAGCGCGAGCTTACGATGATGATAGCGGTAGATTTGTCGGCGAGTGGGCAGTTCGGCAGCGGCGAGCTCTCTAAGAGGGAACTTGCTGCGGAGCTCGCTAGCACGCTCGCATTTTCCGCAGCGAGAAACGGAGACAAAGTTGGGCTTGCTCTGTTCACCGAAGGGGTCGAGCACATCATACCCCCGCGCAAGGGGCGCAGGCACATTTTAAGGCTGATACGCGACATTCTCGTGTGGCGGCCGCAAAAGAGCGGCACGGACATAGCGGCGGCTCTCGACGAAATAAACAGAATGCTAAAAAGAAAGGCCATTGTCGTTTTAATAAGCGACTTTTTGCAGGGGCCCGACGGCAAACTCCCCAACCCTGAGGAGAAGGCGGCGGATCCCGTATTTAAGGCGCTCGACATCGCCAACCGCAGGCACGACTTGGTCTGCTTTTCGCTCTCCGACCCGCGGGAGCTTGAAATGCCGCGCGGCCTTGGGGTGGTGACGCTCGAAGACGGCGAGACAGGCGAGATAGTCGCCATCGACACTAACAGCTCATACATTTGCGGCAAATATGCCGCGATAAACGCCGCCCGCATGAGGGAATTCAAGCGGGCGCTCGCGAGGTCTAATATAGACTTGCTCGAAGTTTACACAGACAAACCATACATCTCTGCTTTGAGAAGATTTTTTGAAAGGCGGGCTGCAAGGCAATGAATAGGATTTTAAAAACGTTAAAAGTTTTCTGGATTTGCGCCGCCGCAATTTTTTCGATTGCGGCTTTTGGGCAGCAAGCGCCAGGATCGACATCGGCGCCCGCAATGCCTGCGGCCGTGGTGCCCCCTGCGGGAATACCTGCCATGGGGACGCCCGCATCTCAGCCGGCGGCCCGGCAGCCTGAGACAGTTTCATACGAAAATATTTTTCCGGAAATATCGCCTGACAAGGGAAAAATCGGAATCGGTTTTTTTGAGAAGTATTGGGGTTGGATTGCAGCTTTATGCGCGGCGGTGCTTGCCGGCTTGTACTTAATTTTCAGGCCGAGAAAGCCCGTCCCCAAAACTCCATACGAGCTCGCCATGGCGGCGATAGACGCAGCCGAGCAAAACTCCGCGGACCTCGACGAAAAGGAATACGCCTCGCAAATAAGCTTTGCAGTGAGGGCATACATCGAGGGTCAGCACTCTATACCCGCCCCTGTGAAAACGACACAGGAATTTTTAAAAATCGCAGCGAAATCCATAGTATTCGACAAACAGCAGCGCGCTCTGATATCCCAAATTTTAAACATGTCCGACATGGCAAAGTTTGCCCGCGATAAATTTACTTCGGCCGAGCGCGCCGAACTTTCCTCATGCGCGAGGAAGTTTTTGGAGTCGGATAAAATCCGCTGCGATATAAAGAGCGGTTTGGAAAAATCCGCACCCGCCGAGCCCGAAGAAGCGGCGGAAACTGATGAAAAAAACGGAACGGAAAAAACAAACGATACCGAGAAATGAACTTTGATTTTGCAAATCCAAATCTATTATGGCTGCTTCTGCTGCTGCCGGTGCTGGCGCTATTGCGCTCAGCCTCAGGCAAGAGCGGCTCGATAATTTTTTCAAGCGTTGCGATAGCGAAGGAGGCCGCTGGCAAAAACAGGGCTAAGCCGGGATTTTGGAGATTTTTATTAACTCTTATAGCGCTCGCCCTGCTTATTACAGCCCTCGCGCGCCCGCGCCTCGGAAAGGGATACAGCGAGCGCGAAGAAAGCGGCATCGATATAGTTCTTACAATAGACGTATCTGGCTCCATGGCGGCGCTCGATTTCTCTCCCAACGCTGTAACCCCAATAACGCGCATGGACGCCGTAAAAGCGGTCATAAAAGAGTTTGTAGACAGGCGCCCCAACGACAGAATCGGCATGATAACGTTCGCGTCGAATCCGTTTATCGTCTCGCCCATGACCTTGAACCACGACTGGCTCAGGAAAAATTTCGAGAGGGTCGACATAGGCGTTATCGACGCAAACAGCACGGCGATAGGGACCGCCCTCGTCATGAGCGTAAACAGGCTCAAAGAACTTAAAAACGCAAAGAGCCGCGTGGTGATACTGCTAACGGACGGCGAAAACAACGCCGGGCAGATAACGCCGATAGCCGCCGCCGAAGCAGCGGCGTCTTTCAACACGAAAGTCTACACAATAGCTGTCGGCAGAAGCGGCATAGTCCCGACCGCGCGCCTCGACGAAAACCAAAGGGTCGTGCGCGACAACTACAACAGGCCCGTTTACGCGGGCGATATGCGAAGCAGTGTCGACGAGGGCACTTTGAGAAAAATTTCAGAAATAACTGGCGGCAAATTCTACCGCGCCGAAAACATGGCGGAGCTGCGAAATATATACTCCGACATAGACGCGCTCGAAAAAACTACTGTGAAATTGAAAAACTTCACCTCTTACGAAGAACTCTTCCCGTGGTTCGCGATAGCGGCACTCGCGGTTCTTGCTCTAAAACTGCTGCTTGTAAACACAAGACTTAGGACTTTACCATGACATTCCATTCGCCAATATGGTTGTACGCCGGCTTGATTGCGGCAATAGCGCTGATAGCGCTCGCATTTTACTCGCGCTCGAAAAGGCGCGACATGCTCTCGAAATTCGCGTCTAAAAGGCTCATGCCCGAACTTACGCGCACTGTTAGCCGGCCTAAGATAATCGCAAAAAACACCCTCGCATTCTTGTCGGTAATGCTTATATTTGCGGCGCTCGCGCGCCCGCAGTGGGGCTACCGTTGGGAAGAGACAAAAACGCGCGGCATAGACATAATATTTGCGATAGACACCTCTAACAGCATGCTCGCCGAAGACGTAAAGCCCGACAGGCTCGAGCGCGCGAAACTATCTGTGCTCGACCTTGTGAACATATTGCAAGGAGATAAGATAGGCATAGTAGCCTTCAGCGGACAGGCTTTTTTGCAATGCCCGCTGACGCTCGACTACGACGCGTTTAGAATGTCGCTTGAAGCGCTCGACACAAACGTCATACAGCGCGGCGGCACAAACATATCTGCCGCCATAGAAGAAGCCGAGGTAGCTTTTGCTTCAACCTCCAATCGCAAGATAATCGTGCTAATAAGCGACGGCGAGGAGCTTGAAGATTCAGCTCTCAGTGCAGCTAAAAAAGCGGCTGAAAACGGGGTGGTCATCTACACGCTTGGAGTTGGAGGCGCGAACGGAGAGTTCATTCCCGTGCGCGACGCGTCCGGTGGCACCACACTTCTAAAAGACGAATCGGGCAATCCCGTAAAGAGCAGGCTAAACGAGAAAACTCTGACGGAAATAGCAAAGGCAACAGGAGGATTCTACGAACCGCTCACGGCCGATGGAATGGATATAATATACAACGAAGGCCTAAAAAAAATCCCGACGCAAGAATTGTCTTCGAGGATGAAGCAGCTGGCAATCGAGAGGTTTCAAATACCGCTCGGCTTGGCGATATTGCTGCTAGCGTTAAGCTCGCTTACCGGAACTCGAAAATTCTTTGTGGGCCGAGGAGGAGCGGTGGCAGTATTATTTTTATCGTTCGCACTTATCCCCGCGCCTAAAAGCTTCGCGCAAGACCAGCAGCAAGCCCCGCAACAGGCAGCCGGTGTCGCGCCCATTGCAACAGGCTCTGAAGGAAAGTTAACTCCGCAAGCAGACGCTTCCGCCGAAAAGCTAACTCCGCAAGCGGATGCTCCCGCCGAAAAGCCGCAGGAGAAAAAATATTCCATTCCTGAAGATCCCAGCTCCCGCGACCTGTTCAACTTGGGCATAGACGCTAAAAATGCGGGAGATTTTGAAAAGGCGAGGGAATTTTTTCTCGATGCGGCAAAGCTTTCGCCGGAAGATTTCTCACTGCATTCCGATATTTACTATAATATAGGCAATATGGACTATGCGGCGGCAAAATCCGCAAGCTCTAAAATGCTCGCCCCCCAAAATGTCGCAAAAAACACCGCAGCAGTTTTTGCCCAGTCGGAACAATCAGCATCGCTCGGCACTCAGACTCTTGGCGAAGGCCTAAAACTTCTTGAAGAGGAGTCTAAAGCCCTGAAATCCGCTAAAGATGAAAACGAAAAAAAACAGGCGCTTGAAAAAAGCCCGTTAAAACAAAACGGATTTCAGGAAAAGTTAAAGCAGGCTATATCCGCTTGCGAATCTTCTTCAAAAGCCGCCGAAGAAGCTTCCGCGTCTATTGGGAAAGCCGTTTCACAATGGGAAGATCTCTCCAAAATGATCGACAAACCCGTTTCTGAATACTCCGACGCCCTTCTCCTCAACCCATCAAACAACGAAGCAGCAAAAAATCTAAAAGCTGCCGAATCGGCGAAATCTGCGGCGGCAAAAGAAATGGATAAGCTTTCAAAAATATCCGCAAACTCCGTCCCCGAGCTTCAAAAGATAAAGCAAGATCTCGGGAAACTTGTCGAAGAATTGAAAAAACTTCTGCGCGACGACAACCAGAATCAGCAGAATCAGAATAATCAAAATAACCAGCAAAATCAGCAAAATCAGAATAATCAAAATAACCAGCAAAATCAGCAGAATCAGAATAACCAACAGAACCAACAGAATCAGCAGAATCAGAATAACCAGCAAAACCAGCAAAACCAGAATAACCAGCAGAATCAGCAAGACCAAAATAAACAAAATCAAAACAATCAAGACAAACAAAACCAGCAAAACAACCAAGAGCAACAAGGCAAAGACCAGCAGAAAGACAAGCAGGAAAACCAGCAAGATAAACAAAACGAAAAGGATAAAGGAAATCAAAACAACGCCGATAAAAACAAAGAGGAAAATTCCCGGCCGGACAGCAATAAAAACGGCAGTGAAGATCGGCAGAATTCAGAAAACAAAAAAGACGAACAAGCCATAGACAATTCACAAAAGTCCGGAGGCGAGGATAAAAAGCCCGAGTCAGCCCAAGGAGGCGACAAGCGGGATGAACTCCCCACCCCGAAAAAAGACGAACCTGCCGGAGCGGCTGGCGAAGTCGACAAAGAGAATGTCAGAGAAACTGAAGGCGCCATGACAAGGGCGGAAGCCAGACAGCTTCTCGATTCAATGAAGGACGATGAAAAATTCCTGCCTCTGCGCGGGTTTGGAACGCAAAAACAACGCTACGAAAGCTCTTATAAAGATTGGTAATGAAAAGACTGACTCAAATTATCCTAACACTTTCTTTTGTCTGCACCGCAATCGCGCAGACGATAGAAACCGAGGGGTTTTCCCCCGGCGAAATACGCCCCGGCGACTACGCAACATACAGGCTCGTATTCAGAAATGCGAACGGCGCCTCTGTGCGGCACTCGGACATACCGGTCCCTGACGGGCTCGCAATAACCGGCACAAGCCAGTCGCAGAACTACTCCTTTATAAACGGGCGCGCGTCGTCGAGCGTAACGCTCGACTTTACAATGGAGGCTGAACGCGAGGGAGAATTTACTATACCCGCATGGAAAATATCTTTTGGCGGGAAATCGTTCGACATTGCTGCGGCAACGCTGAAAGTTTCCAACAGCGCGCCAGCCCGGCAATATTCCGGAATGAGGGGCGGATTCCGCAGAATTTCCCCCTCTATGAGGGAACAAAACCACTCATACGACGACTCGCTAAAAAATTCGATAACCCTCGAGCTAAAACTTCCGCGTGAAAAAATATACGTAGGCGAAACCATTAAATGCGAGCTCGTCCTATCGTGCGACAAGTCTTTATACGAAAAAGGTTATAGAATATCGCAAATAGTCCCGCAAATAAAGAATATCGACGCGTTCGAGTGCCCCGCCTTCAACGAAGAACCTGTCATCGATACAGACAGCGACCCAAACAAATTATTTGTGATATATAGAACTGTCATAACCCCTTTAAAGGCGGGTTCGTACGACCTCGAATTTTCCGCGGCGGGGATACTCAACCGCGAAATATCTTTGGAAGACATCATGGGCATGTCTATGATGGATAGAATGCTATCATTGGGTTCCGGCAGGCGCATGCGCTTCGACGTGCCAATGAAGCCCTTGAAGCTCCAAATTCTTCCGCTGCCGAGCGAAGGCAAACCCAAAAACTTTACAGGCGCCATAGGCAAATTCGATCTTGCGGAAGTCTCCGTCACTCCTGACGCCCTTTCCGTGGGAGAGCCTTGCACGATTCTCGTAAAAATAATAGGCACAGGCAATTTTAACAGAATGAACGCGCCGGCGCTGACAGACACAAAGAACTGGAAAACCTACAAGCCAAAATCGTCTTTTATCGACGAGAGCGGCAATCAGGGGTACATTGGCTTAAAAACGTTTGAATATACGGTTGTCCCGACAGCCGCAGACTTGGCGACAGCCCCGAGAGTGGCTTTCAACTATTTCGATCCCGAAACCGGCAAATACGTCGAAAATACCTCCGAGCCCCTGAAAGTCAGCGTTGCCCCGACCATCCGCTCCAAAACTGTAAGGGAAGCTCAGGAGGAAGACGCAAAGCCCGCTCCCGCCTTCTCAAAAATATCCGAAGGTGTCCATACAAAAGGCTCCTCCGCAATCTTTGATTCTCCGTGGTTCTGGCTCTCTCAGCTTGGGCTCGTTGCAATCGTTGCGATATTTGCTGCATACAGATATCGGGTGAGGAGACTCGAAACCGATCCTGCATACGCCAAAAAAATGCAGTATTTTGCAAAATCAAAATCCGCACTCAAATTGGCGCTTTCAAACGCAGGATCTCCCGAAAAATTCTTCCCGTGCGCCCGCGATGCCCTCAGATACGCCCTCTCGGCAAATTCTCAAAACGACGCGATGTCGCTTTCATTGAAGGACGCGCTTGAACAAGCCGATAAGTTAGGGTTGGACTACGACGGTATCGCCGCCATCAAAGCGGTATTTGACGGCGCGGATTCCATAGAATTCGGCGGGGCTGGAGCTACGCATTCAGATTGCGGGAAACTCTCGAAAGATCTCTCCGCAATAATTGGCAGGATATTAAAATGAAAAACATGCTAAGAATGATACTTGGGGCGTTTGCCGCGCTTGCAATCTGCGCGGCCTCCACCCTATTCGCCCAAACTCCGGAAGAATATTTTATGTTGGGCAACAGCGCATACAAGGCTGGCGATTACCAAAAAGCGGCGGAAAATTACGGGCTCGCCGAAAAAAACGGTTTGAAGACTGCCGAACTATACTTTAACCGCGCAAACACCAACGTAAAAAAAGGCTCTCCCGCACTCGCCCTTGCAGATTATCTAAAAGCCATATCAATATCGCCAAGAATGCGCGAAGCATCTGCAAACTTGAAGATTCTTTCCCAAGAAGCGTCTCTACAAATACCGGACATGTCGTCTGCGTTTTTTGAGCTTTCAAAGGGCGAGTGGATAGCGGCGGCGGTAGCCGCATTCTGGGCATGCGCGCTAATAATCGTCATACCGCCGTTATACGGCAAGGGCGGGAAAATGTCTTGGTTTTTGGCATTGGTGCTGTTTATAGCTTTCGGGGTTAGCGCCTGCGGAATTAAAACGTGGCTCGACTTTGAATCGTCCGGCATAGTTGTAAAACAGGACGCTCCCATGCGGATATCCCCTTCCCCAAACGCCCCTGTTGAATTGCACGCGACAGAAGGCCAGATTTTAAAACTTATACGCAAAGGCGAAAATTTTAGTTTCGCCTCCGCCCCCAATGGCAAGAATGGATGGGTGAAAAATTCCGACATCGCCTTTATATCAGATTAACCCCAATTAAAACTTATTTTAAAGTTGGCTCTGCGCCGCTTACTCTGCGCCGCGGAGCTCTTTATTTTCTTGATTTAATTATGCAATATTGCCTTAATTATTTCCGCAAAAATCCTATTGTGTCATGAAAAAAAAGATTCTTATCGCAATCATAGTATTGGCAATAGCTTATGGCGCCGGATACATGATAGTCGGCAACTCCTCAAATATCCCCGAGAGTTCGACTAACCAAAAAGCTCTGTACGCTCTCAACGAGGCCGGCTGCATAATGTGCCATTCTAAAAACGCAAAACCCCCGTTTTACGCTTCCATACCGATTGTCGGCTCCCTCATAAAGTCCGACATGCAGATGGGTCTTAGAGCCTACGATATCACGGATACTGTAAAGGCGATAGAATCGGGCGCAAAAGTAAGTTCAACGGACCTCGCAAAAATAGAGTACGCCGTTGACAGCAACACCATGCCGCCGCTTCGCTTTAAGATTGTCCACTGGAAGAGCAATATCTCAGCAGCGGAAAGAAAAGCCGTCGCAAATTGGATAATCTCAGAGAGGGCGAAACTAAACGCCAATTCCGGAATTTCAAAGGATTTTGCCAATGAGCCCGTATGGCCTATTCCCCAATCTCTTGAGGTTGACGCCGCAAAAGTAAGGCTCGGATCGATTCTCTACCACCATACTGCGCTTTCGGGAGACGGCACTGTATCCTGCGCATCCTGCCACCCGCTCGACAAGGCTGGCGTGGACGCCTTGCAAACTTCAACCGGAATCCGCAAACAAAAAGGCGACATAAACGCCCCGACCGTGTTCAACGCGGCATTCAACGCGAAACAGTTCTGGGACGGCAGAGAGGATACTCTCGAGCAGCAAGCAGGCGGTCCGCCAATGAATCCAATCGAAATGGACGGCGAATCGTGGGAAAAAATAGCAAAGCGCTTGGAGGCTGATCCCGCATTCAAGGCTGAGTTCACTAAAACCTACCCCGACGGCTTCACACAAAAGAATATAACCGACGCAATCGCCGCTTTTGAACGCACGCTCATAACGCCCGACAGCCCGTTTGACCGCTATTTGAAAGGCGACAAAAACGCGATGTCGCCCGAGGCTATAAAAGGCTACGAGTTGTTCAAAAAGGCAAACTGTGCAGTATGCCATTCCGGCGAAAATCTCGGCGGGCAGACTTTTGAATACATGGGCCTAAGGCGCGACTATTTCAGAGACCGCGGAAACGTCGGCAAGATAAACGACAAGGGCCGCTTCTCCTTCACTAAAGACGAGCGCGATTTGCACAAATTTAAAACCCCCACCTTGCGCAACATAGCGCTCACCGCACCGTACTTCCACGACGGCTCTACGCAAAGCCTTCGCCAGGCGGTTGAAATAATGGCAAAGTACCAGCGCGACGTATCGCTCACAGACGAGGAAATCGACAACATCGTAAAATTCCTCGAAGCTCTGACAGGCGAATACAAGGGTAAGAAACTCGAAGTAAAAAAATAAAACCGCTCAATTTAAAATCCCCGTTTATGCGGGGATTTTTTTTAATAAATATGAAGGAACATTCCACAAGCTATAAAGTGAGAGTCGCAGATGCGGGGGCGGACGGCAAGCTAAAGCTTCCGTCCATGCTGCAAATGCTTCAAGAGGCCGCCACGGAGCATGCGGAAATATTAGGGGTAGACTTCCGTTCGCTGAGGGAAATCGGCCTTGGCTGGGCGCTTTCAAAGATATATGTGGATATCAAAAAGCTTCCCGAATGGGGAGAGCGTGTTTGGATAAAGACGTGGGCCTCAGACAGGGTAAAAATAGCCACATATAGGGAATTTGAAGCAAAAAGCCGAGACGGAACTGAACTATTTACCGCGCGCTCGCAATGGCTGCTTTTTGATTTTGAAAAGCGGCGGCTCGCCAGAATGGACAGGATCGACGATTTCCCGCGAAATCCGGACGCGCACGCAAACTCATACGATCTTTCCGAGCATCTGAAAGCCCCATCGGGAAATGCCCCATACACAACTGCGCGCGCGGCGGGCATATGCGATATCGACCTAAACGGGCACGTAAATAATTCCGTATATATGGCGTGGGCACTCGACGCTCTGCCGGACATGCAAAATCTTGCCCCAAAATCGTTTTGCATAAATTTTTTGGAGGAAGTCAGGCCTCACGCAGAAGTATTGTCGGTATGCGAGATTGTAGACGGCGCCTCTTTGCACCGCATACTCTCAAAGCAGACGCAGCGGGAATGCGCAAGAATAAATATTCAGTGGCAAACGCTCAATAATCTTGATTCTTAGCAGAGCACGGGCATTATCTTTTATCCGATGACATTATACCAGTCCACATATCTTTTCGCCGCGATTCTATTCGTTTGCGGGATTTTTTTCATTTTCCCAAAATTTAAGCCTCTTGTCACCGCTTTTCCCCGAAGCAAAACAGCGGCCGTCGTGACATTTGGCGGCGGCGGGCTGTGGTTTTTATACATACTCTCAACCCTTGGCGAGGCCGATTTTGGAGACATAAAAATATACTTAATTGCAATTTTTGGTGTGGCAGGGCTTCTTGCATTTAAATATCTCGACGACTTTCTCTCCGTAAGGGGGCTCGCAATCCTTGGACTCCTCCTGCCGCGCGAATTTCTCGATTCCGCCTTTATGCAAGAACCCGTCTCGAGACTTACGCTTGTCTCGCTTTCATACATAGTTGTATTGGCAAGCCTATATTTGGGAGCGCTTCCATACAGATTTAGGGATTTTCTCGAATTTTTGTATTTGAAACCGCAAAGGGCCGTGTATTTTGGAGTTTTACTCGAAATTTTTGCGGTGTCGCTCGTAGTCTCGGCACTATTTTATTGATATGAAAAACACTGTAATGCTCATAATAAGCGGCCCGGCGGGAAGCGGCAAAAATACGGTCGCCGAGAGGCTTATGGCGGAGTTTCCGCAAATCAGCAGGGTTGTCACGTCAACGTCGCGGCCTCCGCGCGGGAATGAAAAGGACGGCGTAGATTACCACTTCATGACGCCCTCAGACTTCGAAAAGGCAATCGCCTCCGGAGAATTTTTTGAATACGCGAAAGTCCATGACAGGTACTACGGCACATCGAAAAAGGCTGTTTACGACGCCTTTAACGCCGGCAAAGACTTGATATTGATTATTGACGTCCAAGGGGCAAAAACCTGGCGCAAAATAGTCGCCTCAGAAAAAGGACTCGGCGAAAAGATATTTTTTGTATTCATTGCTCCCGCGTCCAAAGAAGAGTTAAAAAAACGCCTTTTAGGCCGCGGAACCGAATCGGACGCTGAAATAGAAAGGCGCCTGCAAACGGCAGTCTCTGAATACGCCGCCGCAGACGAATTTGACTTTAAAATAGACTCAAAAACGCGAGACGAAGACTACTCCGCGCTAAAACAAATATATTTAAAAGCAAAATCTTCTCTCCCCCGGGAAGGCACAAGCATTTAAATAAAATTTTTAAGCCGCATGGCGATATTTAGGCAAAAAAAATGCCCGAAAATAAATTTCGGGCATTTTTTATGTTTGAAGAAATTATTTCGTTTCTGTCTTTTCTTCGGAAGCTTCGCTTTTCACCTCCGACTGGGGCTTGGCCTCGACCTTTTTGGTCTCCTCTTCCCTCATTGCTTCGCGAATATTGTCTTCAACTTCGCTTGTGGCCTTTTTGAATTCACGTATAGACTTTCCAAGACCTCTGGCGAGCTCCGGAAGGCGCTTTGCCCCGAAAAGCAAAAGTACCACCAAAAGTATTACGAGCCATTCTGAACCGCCAGGCATGCCAAATGCTAAAATGTTTTCCATATATGTATTTTATTTGAGTTTTATACGAAGCTAAGGGCGATAAACAGCGAGTCAAGCGTTTTTATCGATATTGGTTTTTTCATTAGCGCCGCACTCGATAAAATATCGTTTCAGAAGTTATACGTCAATTTCCCAAAAGCATTTTTCTCGCTGTATCCGAGATTTTGTCAGCCTCGGCAAATTTTTCCGCGAAGGCCTTTGAGGCGTCGTCGAACTCATCTTTGTCGTCGTCAAGCGCCGACTCAAAGACCCTTCCTAAATTTACGAGAGCCTCCGCGTAAAGCGGATTTATTCGCGGAAGCGCCACCTTTATCTCCATGAGCCTGCGTTCAATATTATAGCGCACAAGAGTGTTTTCGCGGTATTTCCAGACATCGGCGGGATTCAGCCCGAGCGGCTCGCCGGAGGTGTCCTCAGCCTGCAAGAAAGAAAGTCTTACAATTTCATTCCTCGACGCGCGCGTATTGTAAACCCCTCCTACGCGCGACCATATCTCTCCGCTAATAAAACAGTTCCATACTATTTCAAAATTCTGTGGACTTAATTTTTCAATCTCAGCGTAGGATTTTTGTGCGTCCATAGCAGACAATTTCATAAGCAGCGGCCAAAATTTTCCGTCTCGGGAAGAGAGCCTCTCCAGAGTTTTTAAAGTCCAAAAACATTCGGCAGAATCGTTTTCAGATAATATAGCAGTTTTCCCCAGAATTTCTTTCAAGGGCCTTGGGGGATTTCCCGCCGATATGTCGGCAAATTCTCCAGTTAGTCCAAGTTTAACCCTGCATTGCAAATATACCGAAAGCGCCTCATCTAGCCACATGGGGCATTCGCGGACTACTTTGCCGCTCCTTTCATATATTGCCTTGCGGAAAAGAGCGCCGGATACGAGCCTGCAAAAATGCGCAAAATCAAGCTTTTCATTCCAAAGCACAGTCAGAATCACACCGCCGTTTTTATCCATGGAATATTGGGCGGCATTTTTATATTTTTCGGCGTCGGTTACAATTTGGACGATGATTTTATCCCCGAGTTTTATATCCCCGCCCTCTCCCGTCTCAAATTCGTAAAACATAGACGAGGCGCCTTCGAGTATTTTACGCGCAAGGGATATAGAATCTCCATCGCCAGTTATTAGGTAAAAAGCGCTGTTAGACCACGATAGTATTGGCGCCGAATTTTCCTCAGGCTGCGGCAACGCCGAATCGGCATCTTTTACGTAGTATCCATTTTTAAGCTTGGAGGTATCTACAACATATTTTGGCTTTACGGGATTCACCGGGACTTCGTCCGGCAAGATAACTCGATTCCCGCCGTGCTGCGCATCGGTAGATTTTTTTACGTCTTTTGTTGTGCTGCGCGCAGTTTGAGTGCCAGTTTCTTCCGCGATTTTTGCCCCGTCCTGCCCTTGCTGGCTCTCCAAAACTTTTTTTGAACCGGCATCGTCTGATTTTTTGGAAGTTTTCCCAACTTTCTCGACAGCAGTTGCGGGCGCGGGTATGGGTTGCGGCAAGTCCGGCGCTGTGGGTTCTTCCGGTTCTGAAGGCGCGGGAAGTGCAGTTTTATCGCTCTGGGCAATATCGTTCCCGTATTTTTCGAGCATCTTTGAAAAATCAAAACCGCCGTTTACGACAAGCCCGCTTTCCTCTTTTCCCGCGGCCGCCGCGTCCGCCATTTTTTTTGCGAGCGCAATCTTTTCAGCGAGCGAAATTTCCCCGCCCGCCGCAATGCAATACGCAATAACCGCAACCGCTGCCGCAATCTTCTTCATTTTTTAATACTTATGGTGGAATTTTCCAACTTTATTTCTTTTATCTTTTCAAGGCCGATTTCATCAACATCATAGAGCGATTTCATATTATCGGCTATTTTTCTTGCGGCAAAAAGCGGTATTCTCGCCTCCCCAAGCCGCGCCCCGACCAATTTGGGAGTTGAACCGTCAAAAGCGATGTCAAATTTCATTTCGGCCCCGGCGCTTTTTGCCAAAGACACTCTAACGCCCGCAGTCAGCACCCCTTCCGACAAATGAAATGTCGGAGGATTTGGTATAGACAGCGCAGTTTTGCGCGGATTTTTTTTCTGCTCCAAGTCTATTAACAGCCCTAGAAATCCCTCTGTAAGCTCTTTTTCAGAAAGGGAAATTTCAGGCGCGGAATCGTCGGACAAGAAATTAGATAGAGCGTCTGAATACGCTGGTTTGCGGTGGGGATTGTCAAATTCAAAAGCCAGCGCACAAAAGGCGCATACCGCACCGAAAAGCGCGAATATCGCGTACGACACCCCCGCGCGCAACACAGCAAAAAACAGTGCCGTAAGCCTTTTCATCAGTACTTTTCCGCCACCCTTTCTATGCCCATTCTGCACGCTTGGGAAGCCGGAAAAATCTTTTGCGCCGCCAAATAATAATTAAGCGCCGCCGCAAATTCTTTTTTATTCTCTGCGTCTTTGGCGCGGTTTAGCGATTTAACGTAGTCGGAAACCTCCGGCGCAAGCCGCGCAATAGCCCGCGCGAGAACCGGATCCGCAGGATCTATACGGGACGCATTTTCGAGAATGTCCCACGCGAAGTACGGGCTCTTTTGCCTTTCAAACTCGGCGGCCTGGGCAATCAGCGAATCAATCTGGGATATTTTCACAACAATCTCCCTCAGCTTTTTTGCCCTCTCGGGATCGTTTTTAAACGCAATCCCATACTCCGGAGCCTCGTCCATAATATCCCTGAGATTCCCCCGCTCTACATTCTCGTCAAATTTCTTTACATATGTTGATATGCCTTTCGTGAGCCCGAGCAGCTCGTCGTTAAACGTCTGAATACCCGGGTTGAGCGGCCAAAGAAGCGCCGCTTTTTCTATATTCTTTTTAACGTCGTCTGCCGCTCCAAGCGCCGCCGCCTGCTTTGCCGCAAGAAGCGCCATATTGCTTGCGGTCTGCGCTGTTTTTACCTTTGAAAGCACTTCGCGCACTGGGAAATCGGCCGCGAGCTTGGAAATCTCGTTTACTACTTCTTCAACGCCCCCCCAGTCCTTTGAGTCGGCAAGCTCTTTTAATGTAATGGCGTCTTTGTATATCTTGCGCAATACCTCGCGCTTTTCGGGCGAGAATACAGCCAAAGCTACGTCCTGCTCGCCAATTAAAAATGTTTCAAGCAAGCGCTCGAGAGCAGCATACCTATCGCCCTTATCGTAGAGGGTTTCAACCGCCGCCATGCCGTCTGCAATATCCTTTCTTGCGTCTATTGCAATCATTTCAAGGGCATCGGCTGTCGGGGTGAAATTGGAGACTTGAACGAGGTCTTTTATTTGTTCCCTACCTACCTGCAATTCCTGCGCATTGCCGCGGTATATGTGCCTGTAAAACATTGCCGAAATTTGCGCCTGCTGGAATTTGCGCTCCAAAATGAATGCGAGAATTTGCGACTGGAACTGCCATACCGCCTTTGTAGCCACAGCCTCTTTCATTGCTTTTGCCGTAGCAAGCTCCGCTACTTGGCGCTGCAAGTCTTGCAGCCTATATCCCAAATCTGCCGTCCCGACAGTCGGGCTAGACTGCGAATTCCTGGCCCGCTTTGAAGTAAGCCGCTTCATTTTGTCGGAAGCGTACTCCATAAATTCCGCTTTCTCCTTGGCGCGAAACTTGGCGGTTTTCACATCGCGCTCCTTTTCGTTTTCGGCGGATTTAAAGTTTTCGTACTCGTCGCGCATGCGCCACGAAAGATACACAAGGTTTGCAATTACCAGAGACGAATCGCCGTCTATTTGATATTCGGCGGCATCGAACAGCCTGCTCCACGCGTATTTTATGTTTTCCAAAGTTAGGTTGTCGTTGTTGGCGGCAAGCTGCGCTTCAATTTCCGCAAGTATAGAGCGATAGCTTTCGTAGTCGCCCAAATTGGCGGGCATGCTCAGATATCGTTCAAAACGTGCGCGCACTATGCGGGAATCGCCGACAGAAAATGTCTTGCCCTTCCAGCGCAAATTTCCGTCCGTGTCAATCGAGTCCGTTTTTACGTCGAATATTCTGTCGGCAAACCGCTCTGCGGTGGAGCTTTCAAAAATTCCTGTGTTGGGAGCTTGCGCAGTTTGCTGCGGCGCGGTTGGCGCGGTCGGCGTCGATACATTTTGCACAGGCGCAGGAGCGGGAGAAACAGGCTGGGCGGCACCGGGAATGCCTGAGACCATCAAATTCGCCTGCGCCGAGATTCCCGCCGCAATGAGGCATGAAGCGGCTGCGCCTCTTGCAAAAAAGCCGTGGCGCATAATTGGAGATATTTTTGACGCACGTATTTTCATTTAATATTTCTCCATTGATTCCACTATGATTTTTCCGCCCTCGCCGACGCGCACAACCATTTCGTAGCGCTGTTTTGCGGAAATGTTGACCCTAAGCTCATTCGGGACTAAAACCGCAATGGGCGACCCTGAAACCCCTTCGCTCACGGTGATTACCCTTCCCTCGCCGGTTGTTGCAAGCTGTACGTCCATCTGGGCGTTTAGCGTGTATTTATTGCCCCGCAACCCGTCGGGAGAAGATATATATACCGAGTATGGGAACTCGTCGAGACCCGAGACGTTTTTCTTCTTAAAATATATAAGCGAAAGCGCAACCGCGACCGATACTATCGGTATAAGCAACGCCACAATTATCGGAGCCGTTTTAGATTTCATATAAATTAAGAGTATTGCTTTGCCGCCGCCTTCGCCAATGCGCAAAACGACAGCATTTTTACAAGGCCAATTTTGCGCGTATGCCCGTTGTCTGCAAGCTTTTTTGCCCGCAAGCAAAGAATAAGCTCTATTGCCATTTTCTCGCCTTGCAGCCGTAGAAGACAAATAATGCAGCTATGATTGTTTGTATAGCCATTACGGCAATTGAAATTCCGGCGTCTGGAAGATACTCCCAGACTGCGCGGGTCTGGACGTATGCGTCGTAAATGCGTGTATCGCGCATGCTCGACATGTATCCCGCCCAGCCCCAATAGGTCGATATAAAAGGCCTGCAAACCCATTTTAAAGCCTCCGGCAGCGCCAAGACAACCCCCGAGAGCGGAAGCTGAAAGCCTACCAAATAAATTGAAACTATATTCGCCTTTTCCGGTGTATTGAAAAGCGAGCTGAACGCCAAGCATACGGCCGTCATCGTCACGCACGACATCGCCAAATCTGTAGCCTGTATTGGAAATCCTCCCGGAAATTTGCATACAAACTTGACGAAAGCGCACATCCAGATCCCTTGAAATATCGCAAGCGACGACGTAAAAATAAGTTTGGAAAGCGCGTACGCAGAGGGCTTCAACCCCAAGAGTCGCTCCTTCTCGTAGAGGGCTCTCTCGCCCGCTATTTCGCGCGCGGAATTGTTTGCGCCCATTAGCGCAAGCAATACCACTTGGAATAGAATCAGCCCTGTGACTATCGCCGAAGTGTTTGCAGCGCTTATCTGCATTTTAAGGCTTTCGCGCAATTCGTCGAGTGCGCCGAGGCTGCGGTCGAGCGCGAGGCTCTCTATCTGCGGCAGACCGCCTATCGCAAAGATGACAACCACTATCGGAAATCCAAAAGTAATCGCGAGAGTCAAAAGCAAATACGACGAATCCCTGAAAAAAAGCAAGTATCTGCGCCTAAGCAGCATTACAAGCTGCCTCAAAAATCCAGTGCCCTCCCGCTTAGAGAGCTGAGTTGCGCTCCCGCTATCCCCTAAGGCTTCCCCCGCGCCAGATTCTTGTTCGTCGCAGCGGAGGGCGAGCCATTCAGAAACGTCCAATTCGTTTAGCCTGTCGTATAAGGAAAGCGGAGAATCTATTCCAAAGTGCTTTTTGAGGTTTTCAGGCGTACCGCTAAAAACCACCCTACCCTTGTGTATGACAGTCACCGTGTCGAAGTAGTCGAGCTTCGCAAGGTTGTGGATTATGCAGACAAAAGTTTTTCCGCGGCTGTCGCAGAGATTGCGGAGGAGGTCGAGTATGGAATTTTCCGAGAGCGGATCGAGGCCCGATGTGACCTCGTCGCAACACATTACGGCGGGATCCCCCGCAAGCTCAACACCAAGCCCTATGCGCCTAAGCTGTCCGCCTGAAAGCGATCCCACAAGTTTTTTCGCATGCTCCGCAAGCCCTATCGTTTCAAGTATCTCTCCGAGCCTCTCCGCTCTTTTTTCGGTGGGCACTCCCGCAATTTCGAGGGCGCCTCCCACAGCCTCCTCCACCGTCAGCATCGGATGTGCACAGGTAAACTGCGGCGCAAACCCGACTTTCCCGACAAGCTCGTCAGGTGATTTTATTTGTTCGCCGGCGAAAAACGATTCCCCTTCAGCCGGTATTATTTTTAACATGGCTTTTACGAGGGTCGTTTTTCCGCATCCAGACGGCCCTATTACGGCGTTCATTGCGCCGCGCTTAAATGCGACGCTCGCGGAGTATAGAATGGGTTCGGGACTCTCTGAGGGAGATACTGTCAGGTTGTGGCAACTTAACATGTACGGTAAAAAAATTAGTATTGATGTTCAGTATTTTTTTAAGCTAAATGGAAGCATGAGAAATTTCAAGGTTCTAATCGCGGCGGCGGCGACATTTTCGGCAGCGTGCGCGTTTGCGGTTGAAATAGACAACGACGCGATAAAAAACAAGTCCAAGTTCGGGATTCTTTTCCCTGACAATACCTCTTATTACGCAAACGCAGATGCGGTTGTGTCAGTATCGCGCCAGAGTTATTACGCAGGCCCTCTTCAAATTACGGAAGTTGTAATAGACATATTGGGGTCTCCGTCGCAAGTCAGGATATACAATGCCCAGATGGCGCAAGCCTTAAGCGAGGCGGAAAAGCTCGCCCAGTCGAAGCTTCCCGAGAACCTTAAACCTTACGCGAAGATGCCCGATTCCGTCAAGCAGCGCCTGACCGACGCACAAAGCAACGCAGCCCAGGCAACCTCTGCACCTCAGATACAAAAAATGTTTCCCGCCACTACAAATTCAAAAACCATAGAATTTATAGTGCCGTCTATCGAGGAGCTCGAAGAGTTTTACACGATATTTTCAAACGACTTCATCGGCAACATAACCCCCGAAGACAAGCTCTCGGAAGCGGCAAAAACTTCCCTAAAAAACGCAGCTCCGGGCATAAAAGGCAAACTATACAAAATTTTGCCTCCGGAAAATATGAAAAATTTGTACGATATATTTAACAAAAAATCGAAAAAATGAGAATAAAGAAACTATTTACAATTTTTGCGGCAATAGCCACCCTTTCAGCCTCCGCGCAAACAGGCAGAGAACCGCAAGCAGGCGACATCGTTCGCCAGGGCAACTCCATATACTATCTGGTAAGAGTTTTCTCCACGCCCGAGCAAAACGCAGCCTTCCAGCGCGATATAGACATAATGCGCCGCCACGCGACTGCCATAGACAAATGCAAACTCCGCATCAAAGAGATAACTGACGCTGAAAAGACCTTTGAGAAAGACCCGAAGAAACTCGAAGCCCTCGCCGCCGACAAAACCCGCATATCTTCAGCCCTCGACAAGCTTGTAAAGGACTTTTCCACAAACGAGGAGGCAATGAAAAAGCTCTACGGCTTTGTTTCCAACAGGGATTACCGCATCACCTATGACGAATCCAACATTTGCGTACCCATTACCAAGGAAGAGCTTTCCGAACTAAAATCCAAAGACGGCAAGAAGCTCGACCCGCTAAAAATAATCACCCGAGGCAACACTTCCCTTTATATTCTAAAAAATATATCCGGAGCGCGCGCGAATGAGGAGCTCCAAAGAATGCTTGGGTTTTCAATATCGCGTAAGAACGAGATAGACAAACTGCGCACGGAGCTCGCCGGGACTGTCGATCCACAAGCGCAGCTTAAAATAAGCGCAAATATCTCCGCCGCCGAAAAGGCGATGCAGTCAAACGAAGAAAAGCTCAGGCAGAAATACGGCATCGACAAGAATCAAAACTATACGGTAGAGATATCAAAATCCAAAATGTATCTTGTAATAACCCCGGAGGAAGAGCGCGAGCTGCGCGCAAAATTCGGCGGTAAATAGCGCTATTTTTCAACAACGAAGTTTGCACGGCGCTTTTATTCCACAACTGATTTTTAGGCGTCTTGGAAATTCGCCGCGCAATGCGATAGTCTTCCGCATGGGCGGCAAAAAATATTTTAATATTTTTTTCGCCGCGCAATTAACTTTATGTTGTGCTACACCGCCTGACATGCCTATACGCCATGCCTTGAGCCCCGCCGAGGCACATTTTTGCGCATTTCGCACATAAGGCAGCCAAGCAATACCACCCATCGGGAATTGCTACAAAGCTAAAAAAACAGCTTAAAGGATTTTCCAAACACTGCTAAAAAAACGCCTCCGCGCAAAAAGGCTCTTTAACCCGCTGACAACAGAAGCCTACTCTCCGTCCGGCAAAACCTCGGCCTTTATCAATTCGTAAAATTGGCGCATGTCGGAAATTATATTTTCAAGATTCCGCCTTCTGTCTTTCTTTCCCAATACATCGGAGCCTCTGCCGAATATATCGAGCAACACTCTCTTTATAAATTCCGGCGGAAGCGGTTTTATCTCGCCGCTCGATAGGGCAAGATCTACACATTTTGAAAATTTTTCTGATTGCAAATAAACGTATTTTTTAAATCGGGGTTCTCTTTTTAATGCTTCAAGATAGAGGCAGTTATAGTCGAAAACGTCCATTTTTCTGCCGACCGCACGCCCCAAAACGTCCATGAGTTCGGCCAGCCTGTTTGATACAAGCAAAAGTGTTTCGCGCAAGGTAGTCGGCAAGGGCACTCCGGGATCAGGGAAAAACCTGTCGCAAAAATAGAGCTTGAAAGTCTCGTAAACCAACTCCCGCTTAGTCTTAAAATAGCGGTATGGAAGGCTTCTGGAAAGATTAAGCGCCTTTGTTATGTCGCCCGTGGACACCGCGTCGACGCCGTTTTTTATCATAAGCACGAACGCGGCCTCCATTATTCTTTCCTTTGTATCTTTCATCTTCCCGATTTTTGCCGCAAATATGGCAATCGCGCGGGAAATAGCAACAAAATTACTTACCCTCCCCGCATAAATACGCACTCGGGAAATTTTTTATTTTGCTCATTTAACATATTTGGACAGCCTGCGCCGATGAATATCCGCGCGGGACACGATTAGAAAAACGTTAACAATATTCAATAAGTCTTAATTTTCGGATTTTACGTCGCCCCCTGTGAGGTAAGCGATGGTTGCAAGGGCGTCCTGCCAGTCGTATTTAGCGGAGACGGCGTCCGCTTGCGCCGAAGTGTACGACACTTGGGCGTCCGTGCGTTCGAGAGCCGACGCCTTCCCGACGTTAAAGCGTTCCGTGACAAGGTCCAAATTTTCCTTCGCGACCTTCTCCGCCGCGAGCGCAACCTCGTATTGTTTTTTAGATTTCTCGAGATTTAAATGCGCCGTAGTCAGCTCCGCATAAGCCTTCTGTTCGTATTCCGATATTTGGCTTCTGGCGCTCCTAAGCTCCGAAACGGCCTGCTCTATCGCATTCATATTTCTGTTTCCGTTAAAAATATTCTGCACCAATTCCGCGCCGCCGGCAATGTTCCAAATGGCGGGCCAACCCGACGACACCCCGGTGGCAACCGCCTCGGCATTTAGGCTTATGGTGGGATATAAATTGGCTATCTGCTCGTCTATGTATGAGCTCGCGCCCTTGGCGCTCGCGTATAAAGCGCCAAGAGACGGATCGTATTTGCGCACAAGTTCCATAAGTTCTTCAACGGTCATGTCGGTATCCTTCATGATTCCGTCCCCGATGGAAAAGTCCACGTCTTTGTCGAATCCCAGAGCGTTTATCAAATTTGCCTTTGCAATTCTCACATTGTTGGAAGTAGTTATCTGCTCCAACACGGAGGAGTCGTAGTCGACCCTAGCTTTGGAGCAATCGTATTTTGTACTCTTGCCGTATTTGTACTTTGCAAGCATATGATCGAGGTGCTCCTTGTATTGCGCAACAGCCTGCTCCGCGACAATATTTAGCTCTATGCAGCGTTTTAACCCAAAAAACGCCTGCCTTAATTTATACACAGCGTCAATTTCTGCGAGTATTAGATTTTTTTCGGCAGAAACCACATTTTGCATTTGCTGGACAACCTTAGCGTCCGTCTTGCCAAAGTCGTAAATAAGCAGTTGAAAGTCGATACCGCCGTATCCGTTGCCGCGCATATTTGCGCTCTGGCCGCGCTTAAATTCATTGTGGGTGCTTTCCTCAAAACCAGCATAAGCGTCGATAGTCGGGAGGTAGCCAGCCTTGACGTTTTTGAGCTCGAGCTGTTGCCATATTAGATATTGGCGCGCCTGAAATACGAGGGGATTCGCCTCCACCGCAACCTTTTCCAAATACGCCAAGTCATAGCATTCGCCTTTTTTTATCCCAAACTCCTCGGGAGAAGCCGTGCGCTCGCCAAGCATAAGCGACGTTTCCTTCTGGGCCTCGCGCGCGTCTTCGACAGTCTGGCATGAGGAGAATATCGCGCAGCATAGCGCCGCAATTATTTTAAAATAAAATTTTTTCATCGAGTTTTAATTCCGATTTTACCGTTGAAGGATTCCCTTATAGTCTGGACAAGCGCATAGAGGCACGGAGTCAAGATGATTCCAAGGCATGTTGCCATAAGCATTCCCGAAAAAGTCGTAATGCCGATAGCGCGCCTGCTCGCCGCCCCTGCACCCGTTGCTACTACGAGCGGGAGCACGCCGAACACGAAAGAAAGCGCCGTCATCATAACTGCCCTGAACCGCTGTGAAGCGCCGTTTACCGCAGCATTGTATATCGGCACGCCCATCTCGCGCTCCTGTTTTGAAAATTCGACCATAAGAATCGCATTTTTCGCAGTTAGCCCGACGAGCATAACCATGCCCAACTGGGCGTAAATGCTAAACGATTCCCCGGTAATCAACAGCCCCGCAAGCGCACCGAGTATCGGAGTCGCCACGGTCATCATAATAGGCACAGGGATTGTCCAGCTCTCATACTGGGCGACAAGGAACAAGTAGGCGAATACTATCGCGAGCGCCATTAGGGAAACTATTTTGTTCTCATTTTGCTTTTCCTGGTAGCTCATGTCGGTCCATGCGATGTCGTAGCCGAAGGGAAGTTTTATGTTCTCAATTTTATCCATGATTTCCCCGGTAGAGACGCTTGAATCCGTCATTACGTTTATGTCAGTTGAAAGCAGTTTGTTGTACATGTTTATCTGCTTTGGAGCCGAGCCGTACTTTGCGGACGCGACAGTACTAAGAGGGGTCATTTCGCCGTCGGGAGTGGGGATTTGTAGCTCCATGAGGTCTTCGAGCGTGGAGCGCATGTTTCTTTCTGCCTGCATGTTCACCTCGAATACGTCGCCTAGAATGTTAAAGTCGTTTATGTAATACGATGCGATGTTGCTCTGCAAGGTTGAGAAAATCGAGCTTACCGGGATTCCGAGACTCTCGGCCTTTTCCCTGTCGATTTGAACTGAGAACTGCGGGATTTCGCCCGAATTTGAGTTCATTGCGGTTGTCACGCCTTCAAAAGTAGATATTTCGGCGGCGAGTTTTTTAGCGTTTTCCATTATTTCTTTAGTCGATACTTCGCCTGAAGCAGTAAGGCTAAACGATATGCCGCCTGTCACGCCAAGACCCATAATGGCGGGCGGAGTGAACGCCATGATATTTGCCTCGGGTATCGACTTCGCCCCCTCTTGAATGCGCCTTACGATGGAGCTTAGCGACAAATCTTCAGTTGTTCGTTTGTCCCAGTCTTCCAGTTCGACAATCGCCATGGCGACATTTTCGCCGCTTCCGCTAACCATGCCCCTGCCGTTGACAGTCATGTAGTTTTTAACGCCGCCGATTTTTTTAACCATATTTTCAAATTTTTTGGTCGCGGCCTCCGTGCGCGATAGCGATGCGCCCGGCGGAAGCTCAATATCGCACATAATAGTGCCCTTGTCTTCCATAGGGATAAAAGAGGATTTCAAGTATCCGAATAGAAAGTAAGACAAGCCTACTACTGCACAGAAAATGGCAAAAGCAAGGAAAAGCCTTGCGGCGAGAAAGCCTACAATTTTCGTATAAAGATTCCTTCCGCCGTTTATGGCGAAATTCACGGGCTTAAAGAAGAGCTTTTCCGACAGCTCCTCTTTTTTTAATAAAATTGCGCACAGTGCCGGGCTAAGCGTAAGCGCCACAAGCGTCGAAATGGAAAGGGATATGCACATTGTAACCGCAAATTGCGTGTAAATTTCGCCGACCATTCCCCCGTAAAAAGCGAGCGGCACGTAGCAGGCGATTGTCACGAGAGTCGTTGCAATTACAGCGCCCGTTATCTGCTTCATAGATTTAATGCTCGCCGTCTTTGCATCGACTCTCTCGCGCAGCATGACCGATTGGCAGTTTTCGACCACGACAATAGCGTCGTCAACCAAAGAGCCAATCACCAATATAAGCCCGAACATCGTTAGCAAATTTATGCTGTACCCAAGCGCATACATCGCAGTAAAGGTGCCCACGAGAGATATCGGGATTGCGACAGCGGGAATAAGAGTCGCGCGCCAGTCTTGAAGGAATAGATACGTTATCAAGACTACGAGGACGAGCGCCGAAACGAGAGTGACGACAATTTCCCGCATTGAAATTTCTATAAATTTCGTCGGATCGTAAGCAATCTCCCACGAGACGCCCTCAGGAAAATTTCTCGATAGTCTCTCAAGCTCCTTTTTGACTGCGTTTACCGTGTTGAGCGCGTTGGCGTCGGTAGTTTTAAATACGCCGAGGCCGACGGAACTCTTGCCGTTAAAACTGCAGCTTGCGCCGTACGAGTCCGCCCCAAGCTCAATTCGCGCGATATCTTTTAGGCGCACGATATTTCCGTCGTCGTCGTTTTTGACGATGATATTTTCAAATTCTTCTGCGGTTTTTAACCTCCCTTTGATGTCGACTTTAAATTGCAGGAAGTCGTTTCCGCCCTCAGCGCCGACGAGCCCTGCGGCTGCCTGCAAATTCTGGCTCTCCACAGCATTTTTTATGTCGTCGGTGGAAATGCCGAGCCCGCCCATTCGTATGGGGTCTGTTCAGATGCGCATAGAGAAGGTTTTGCCGCCGAATGCGTCGGCCGCGGAAACGCCGTCTATGCGGCTGATTGCATCGGCGATGGTGGTCGAGGCATAATTGTTCAACTCCAGATCGGACATGTGCGACCCGTCCGTCATTAGCTGAAACATTGCAAGCAAGTCGCCTGTGCGCTTGCGCACTTCAATCCCAGTCCGCTGGACTTCGCTCGGCAGTTTTGCCTCGGAGCGCTTGACGGCGTTTTGCACTTCGACCATTGCGATGTCGGAATCTGTCCCCGTCTTAAAAACAAGCGAGCACGAGTATGTGCCAGTGTTTGAACATTCGGAGTCAAAATAAAGCAGATTTTCAATTCCGTTTAAATTGGCCTCTATGACAAGGGCAACAGTGTCTTTTAAAACTTCCGCGCTCGCGCCGCTGTAAGTTGCCTGCACGCGGATTTGCGGCGGCGATATCTCCGGATAGTCCGCAACAGGCAGCTTGAATATGGTAAGCGCGCCTGTAATGACGAGCAGCAAACTTATGACCGCCGCAAAACGCGGGTGCTCTATAAAAAATTTTGAAAACATAGCTTGCCTATTTTACAATGTCTACTTTTACATTTTCGATGACCTTGTGAACGCCGTCGCTTACGACGCGCTCGCCGGCTTTAAGGCCTGAATTTACGAACTGCCGCCCGCCGTCCATGCGCCCGAGGGATACGTTTCTGCGCTTCGGGACATTGTTGTCATCAAGTACAAACACATATGGGGAATCTTCGTCATACATGAGAGCGGTGCTTGGTAGGACCACTTTTTCCACCCCTTTTTTGTTTCCAAGATAAACTGCGACCGTATTGTTTGGCAATAGCCTCGACTTTGAATTTTTGAATTTTGCAAAAACCTGGATAGTATCGGTAGTTTTAACCGCCTCGTTGTTGACGAACTCGATAGAGCCTTCCTCGTCGAAAAAAGAATTATCCGCCATTTTTATCTTTACAGTGCAGTTTTTTTTCAGGCCCTCGATGTCCGAGAAATTATTGAGGAAATCTCGCGTGCTCATTGAAAATTTAACTCTTATGGGGTCAAGCTGGATAATGGTCACCAAAATTCCGGAAGACGGCGTAATATAATTTCCCTCGGTGTAATTAGTAAGCCCTATTACGCCTGAAATGGGGGAATAAATGCGGCAGTGGTTGTAATCGTCCTCGGAAAGTATAAATTCCGCCTTGGCGCCGAGCAACGAGGCTTGGTACGACTTATATTGGCTTAGTGCGCTCTCCATTTCATCTTTTGTGGAGACACCTTTCTTATACAACTGGTCAATGCGCTCGTAGTCATTTTTTGCATAGATGAGCTTCGCCTCATACTCTGCGATTTTTGCCTGGTCCATTTTCATTGTGGCGTCGTAGCGCGTGTCGTCAAAGACATACAAAAGCTGGCCCTTCTTGACAAAATCGCCGTCTTTGAAACCGATTTTTGTGAGGTCGGCGGAAATTCTCGAAGTGATGTCAACCGACGAAATAGGGACTACCCTGCCCGTGTATCTATACTCCGCAAGTTCATATTCCGTGGCCGCATTGCAAACTGGGACGGAAATTCTTGGAGCGCCCGCTTCCGAGGGCGATTGCTGCGGCGCGGCCAGAAGAGGCGAAACGAGAAACGCCGCAAGTGAGATATGTAAAGCGATTTTTTGGAGAGATTGCTTCATACGAGTTCTTTTTCGAGATTTATTTGAAGAGATTGCAATAGGTTTGCGAGGGCGATAGAGTCTTCTCGCGGGAGGTTGCCTATTGCTTTAAAAAAGTAGTCAATTTCAATTTGCTTTATTTTAGATTCAAGAAGCTCTAATTTTTTTGTTTTGGAAAGAATGATATTTCTGGAATCGCAAGTTGAGCGGGATTTGCAAATAAAGCCGTGCCGGACAAGCCGTGCGACGGATTGAGAAGCGAGACTTTTTGAAATTTTGAATGTTTTTATAAGATCTTTTAGCATAATGTCGCCCTCCGCCTCCGCTAGAAAACGCAGTATTTCAATTTGCCCGACACTTAATCCGTAAAGGCGGTGGTTATCTTTGTGCGCGATAAACCTTCTCATTTTTTCCGCGCACGCATTAAGAAGCCTGCAAACTTCTTTTGCGGGTTCACTGTTGTTTTTTTTATTCATATAATAATTGTAATAGCCATAGAGGGTAAAAAAATCTATGGGCAAAAAAGTTTACGTAAGTAAACTAATACGCTAAACGCGCACATATACAGAAAGTTTCAAGATTTTAAAAAATTTTTATATCAGATTAGTTATTAAAGACATAAAAAATGAAAGAGTGAGGATACTACAACTGCGGATAAAATCTCACACATAAAAAGATAAAATACTTATAATATAATAAAATAAGCAAACATCACTTCAGATATAGAAGATTACAATAATAAATTCGTATCACATCTATATACTTAGCGTTGTTAAAAAAACTTGTCCACAAGCTTCGTGGCACTTGAATCGAATACGCTCCCATTGCCAACATATTGCCGTTTCGATAATATACGCCCTCCAGAATCGGTCGTCGCTACTATGTCTCCGCGCAAATTGTAATGCTTATAGTTTAGCCCGCTACTGTCCGCAT
>URAK01000019.1 GCA_900545705.1 uncultured Opitutales bacterium
CAACAATATCTAAAAACATCTACCGTCAGTTATGCACTGGCGTTTTGAAAATGAAGGCTTTATTCGTCTTCGAATTTAATCATTTATAATTCAAAAAGAGGAAATATTATGAAAAGCTCAATTCTAAGAACAACTGTGTTAGGCGGATTCATATTTGCCAACTGCTGTATCTACGCAGCGGAAAACATATATTTTAATGAGAGCAAAAGCACAACAGAACCGACCCGCTACTTAAACCAAAGCAACAACTGGTATGTTGATGAAGGAAGAACGCAGCAGTTTACCGGAACTCTCGGGAACAACTATAACGGCATATTCAACGCCGAAAATGTCGCTTGCGCAACGGTTCTGAATACATTGGCATTAAACTCCCTAACTTACAACATCGCTTCAAGCTCCACAAGCAACAACTATCTTGTCTCTTTCGGATACGGCGGTATAGTAAACCTCGCGGAAGACTTTAACCTTAATGTTGTAATGAACCCTTATGCCGCAGGGGAAGTTGCCCAGACAATAAGAATGTACGGAAGCAATCAATTCAATATCGGCGGAGACTTTAATATTGATTACAATAGAAATAAAAGCGGCGGATACATTGGAATAAACATTATGAACGATCCGTCCGTAAGCTATGTAAGCTCATTTACCGTAAAGGGCAACCTCAATACCATATCGCGCCAGCAAGACGCGCGAATCCGCCTAAATACAAATATAAATACTTTCACAGTAGAGGGGGTTGCAAACATTGCAGACTTAGTCTGGACAATCGGCAACGCAATCAGCTCAAATGGGACAATATCTGTAGGAGGCATGAATACTGTCGGTGGCGCTACCTCTATTATGAGGTTAAATAACATGAATGCTCCGACAACCCTCACCCTTACAAACGCCTCAAAACAGGAAGCTGTCACAACGCTCGGATACGTCAACCAGCCGGCGGCATTAGACATCACAATGCGCGCTACCGACGCAAAGAACGGTTACCAAATCATAAGATATAGAAAAGGAGCTCTGGACGCCACTGACGCCAATCTCGGATATGTAATAGTAGATACGGGACGCCTCGATATTGGAATGTATGAAGGCATGAAAGGCGCGTACCTATCGATGTCAGGGCGCGACGCAATATTCAGCGCTACATCAAGCGACAGCGGAAACGCAGGCACAGTGACGTTTGATTCCGGCGAATGGTATGCTGGCAAAATAGTTATAGATATTGAAGGCGAGGTCGCATACGATAAGATAGCATTTGAAGGGAAATTTAATAATACCGGTAATATAAATGATATGGCGCTTGAATTTGTCTTTGACGGTTATTCTATGAATGAATTTATAAACGCCAATGGCGGAGAATTTACGTTGTCCGACGTAATAACATACGAAACAGGCAGCTCCATGGAAGGAACCGTTTTTGAGGGAAATACAAATGGTTTTGCTTGGGAAGCTGTATTTGGCGATACTGCGATGTCGGTAACTTTCACAGTACCTGAACCTGCAGAAATTTCTGCTTTGCTTGGCGTTTTTGTTCTTGCAATGGCAATAATGCGCAGAAGAAAGTAGGCTCTATCTATTTTATACATAAGGCGTGCGGCACGATGTGCTGCGCGTTTTTTTTACAAAAAGCATTTAGGCAATACTGCGGCTGAATAGCTGACAATAAAAAATTTTTTATAGTTTTTATTTCTTTTTCTAAAAAACCTATAAATACTTAAAACAGCGTGCCCGCTCTATGAACAAATAAACAATCTAACACTTAATCGTCATTTGCGATTACACAAAAAAACGCGTCAAAATGGGGGTTAGGCGAGCATAGGAAAAGGCATCAAGGGCACGCAGCGTATTGACATACGTAAGCGGTCTTGTGACTGCCTCTTCTAACGGAGCATTTTACATTGTTTATATTTCTCTACCGTTATGCCAACACACAAAAAATGCGTCAAAATGGGGGTTAGGCGAGTATAGAAAAAGGCGTCAAGGGCGCGCAGCGTATATGACATACGTAAGCGGTCTTGACGCCTCTTCTAACGGAGCCTCACCCCCGTTTTCACGCGTTTTTTAAGCGGTTTTGAACTTGCGGAATAGTAAAGCTCCGTTGTGGCCGCCGAAACCGAGGTTGGTGCTAATCGCCACGTTCACATCCGCCTTCCTCGCCACATTAGGCACATAATCCAAATCGCAATCCGGATCCTTATGCTCGTAATTTATAGTCGGAGGAACAATTCCCGTTTCGATAGTTTTTGCGCACACCGCAGCTTCTATCGCGCCCGCCGCGCCCAACATATGCCCAGTCATGCTCTTTGTAGAGCTTACCATAAGCTTATCAGCCGCCGCTCCAAAAACTTTTCTTATTGCCGCAGTTTCAAATTTATCGTTGTACGGCGTTGATGTTCCATGGGCGTTGATGTAGTCGACTTCCTCAGGCTTAACGCCGGCGTCCTCCATTGTGCGGCGCAAGCATTGTGCCAATCCGCGCCCTTCAATATCCGGGCTTGTGATATGGTAGGCATCGCAGGTTGCCCCGTATCCGGAAATCTCGCAGTATATTTTCGCTCCGCGCGCGACTGCATGGTCGTAGCGCTCTAAGACTATCACTCCCGCGCCTTCGCCCATGACAAATCCGCATCTGTCTGCGTCAAACGGACGCGACGCGCGTTGTGGTTCATCGTTGAAATTGGTGGCCATAGCCTTCATCGCGCAAAAGCCCGCAAAGCTCAACGGAGTGACTGCCGCTTCGCTGCCTCCGGCCAAAATAACGTCTTCGCGCCCCATTTGCAGATGCAATAAAGCCTCTCCTATCGCATGGGTGCCAGTAGCGCACGCGCTTACTACGCTGAAATTTACACCTTTTGCTCCGACGTCAATCGCTACAACCCCTGAGGACATATTCGCAAGAAGGTTTGGTATCATAAACGGGGATACACGCCTCGGCCCGCGCTCTATGAACGCGCGCGATTGTTTTTCTATTGTGTCCATTCCGCCTACGCCCGAGCCGATTAACACTCCGAATCTTTCGGGGTCGACGTCGCCCTCCTTGATGTTGGCGTCTTTTAGAGCGAGTTTTGCGGCGGCGACAGCAAAGTGAGTATAGCGGTCGCTGCGTTTTGCCTCTTTGGGGTCCATATATTTTGAGGCATCAAAATCCTTGCACTCAGCGGCCACGCGGCAGTTAAGCTCTGTGGCGTCAAACAAGGTCACGGGGCCAATGCCGTTTTTGCCCGTTGAAACGGCGTCCCAAAACGGAGTTATTCCGTCTCCGAAAGGCGATATTACGCCTAATCCGGTAATTACAATGCGTTGTTTTGGCATGATGTTGTCCTGATTGTATGTTTTAATCTTCGCCGCATGCGCCTTTGAAGAACTTTTCTTTAAATGCGCCAAATGCAAATACCGTTGGATTGCGCACAAAAATCATATGCCTTACAATCTGCTATCAACCGCTCCGTCATCGACGAGGCGCTTGGCAACATATCGCCGTAATTTGCGCGTACACCTTCGGAATTGGCGGCGTGCATCTATATGGTATTTTTATCAAAAAAACAACCCGCACGATGTCGAAACACGGCGGGCCGTCGGAAAAAGTCGCCGGTCGTTATTAGGCCTTGGACTTCGATTTTATATAATCGATAACCTTGCCGACTGTCGTGAGCTGTTCAGCGTCAGATTCGGGGATCTCCTCTCCGCCCATCTGGTCCTTAAACTCCTCTTCGAAAGCCATAATGAGCTCAACGGTGTCAAGCGAATCGGCACCGAGGTCGTCTATAAAGCTGGCCTCGGGGGTGATTTGCTCTTCGTTTACATTGAGCTGGTTTACGATTATCTCTTTAACTCTTTGTTCGATATCTGACATGTCGTCTCTTGTTGGATGTTAGTCTCGAAATTTGGAATTATGTTAAAGTAGAAACTCATTCGATATTTTTGTAAAGCTTTTTTTAAAGCTGCGTTAAGTTGCGGTTAAACTACTATTATCCTTTTTCTTGTATTACCGCGCGCAATTGCAACTGACCATGCGCACGAAAACCTATGTTTGGCCGTTTTAACAGCCGCAGCAGCAAATGCAGAAATATATAATATGCGAAAGATGAAAAAAATTCTTTTCCGCAATTTTATGCTTCACAAATCAAACTCTAATTCCATAATGCCCGCTTGTGTTTCTTTTTTTATAGGAACATTTTTTAACAATCATATTATTGCCATGATAAAGAAAGCTTACGCATTGTGCGCACTGTTTGGCGCATGCGCGACTTTTGGTGCAGGTTTCCAGGTTTTGGAACAAGGCGCATCAAATCTCGGCACGGCACTCGCCGGTTCAACTGTAAACGCGAATGCGGACGCATCGTCCGCGTTCTGGAATCCCTCCGCCTCATTCACGATGGATTTGAGGCCGGGCGACACTGTGATGGACAGCGGAATGAATTTTGTTGTTCCGTCGTTCTCTTTTAGCGGGAAGGGATACGCAATGGGGCAGGAAGTATCCGGCTCAGACGGCGGAAATGCCGGCGTCACTTCGTACGTTCCAAACTTTTACCTCGTGCACCAATTCACCGAGAACCTCCTTGGAACATTTGCGGTCACTTCCCCCTACGGGCTTGAAACAGATTACGAAAACGACTGGGTTGGACGCTATCAAGCCCTCAACAGCGACCTCGTTACCGTCGATATAAACCCGAGCGTTGCTTACAAGGTGACAGACTGGCTTACAATTGGCGGCGGAGTCTCCCTCCAATATCTGCACGCAGAGCTCACGCAGGCTACTCCCATCGCACCCGGAAGGGACGCTACCGTAAGCCTCCGCGGACAAAGCTGGGGAGTGGGAGGCAATGTCGGGTTTACAATAAAATACGACGAGGGTGGACGAATCGGCTTCAACTGGCGCAGCGAGGTATCGCAAGATGTCAAGGGCAACCAGCATCTCGAAATGGGTATGACAGACATCATAATGAACCCCATAGACACAAATATCGTCCTGCCCCAAACTTTCAACGTAGGCATATACCAGCGCCTATGGGGTGCGCTCGACAGATTTGCCGTGATGGCGGACTACTCCTTCACTTGCTGGAATTCCTTTAATGAGCTGGACATCAAAAATTCCGACACCGGCCAAACCGTAGGCGGCGAAGCCGTCCATGAAAATTGGAAAAATGTATCCCGCATTTCATTCGGTTTGCATTATTATCCGGAATTTGACGAAAACCTCGTTTTGAGAATAGGCGCCACTTGGGACGAATCTCCGGTAGTTGGCCCCAAAAACAGAACCGCGAGAATCCCCTGCGCCGACAGGGCTTGGCTCGCCGGAGGATTGGGTTATTCATATAAGAATATGACATTTAATATATCCTACATGTACATATTTTTCTACAACGATTCTGGAATAGACCATACCACTTCAAATGGCGCGTATCAAACTATCGGCAAATATACGGGCCACGCGCAAGTTGTCTCTATTCAGGCGGGCATATCATTCTAATAAGTTTAAAAAAAAACCGCGTCTGGAAATTTTGAACGGGCGCGGTTTTTTTGTGTCATAATACAAAAAGGCAAATGCAGTTGCATCGTCTGGGAAATACGGGCGAAGGTTTTCTATATTATTTGGAATCTCCTCCGCCAATCCGCCGAATTTTGGCGGGATTCATTTTAAGCTTGAAAATTCCCCGTAAAAAAATCCTTGACGGATAGCGACAAGCGCACAAAATGCTTTTTTTTAATCATTTTAACAGCGAGGCGATACCATGCCGGAAATCGAAACAGTCAGAGTCTTATCAGTCCAGAACAAGATGGGCATACACGCCCGTCCCGCAGCTATGATTGTGCGCATTTCCAATAAATATCCGTCTACTGAGCTATGGGTTGAGAAAGACGGGGAGGAAGTCAACGGCAAGAGCATAATGAGCCTAATGATGCTTGCGGCAGGCAAAGGGTCGGAGCTTAAATTCATCGCACAGGGCGACGACTCACAAATAATGCTCGACGAAATAGAAGACCTATTCAACCGCAAATTCGACGAAGAATAATTTTATTGTTTATTATAGGGTGTACTTCCCGCACAGTTAGATTTTTTAACCGCCTTTAATAGAAGGCGGTTTTTTTTATCTAAATCAGAAAGTCCCCGCACGACGCAAGCTTGTTAGCCCAAAGGCAAGAGGGGAAAATAGCCGCGCGCATAAAATTGCAGGCATTCATAAAAATTGTTATTGCGATAAACGCGCCTCAAATTATGCAACATAGCTTTTTGGCGGAGCATGCATAAAAAAATTCTCCGCCCACACCTAATTGTATGTGAAATATCCTTTAAAAACCGCCCTTCAAGCAAAGCCATTGGGCAGCTGAAAGACTCGGAGGAGAATGCAGCAATCCCTTCAGGGTTTTTGCATACTCCGCGAAATTTTTTCGCGCGGAAGGTTTTAGGCAATCTTGCATATATTCAGCCAAAGGCGCGGCGGAGGCGTCAAACTGGATAAACTCCCGCCATGCAGGCTTGTCGAGCAATATATTGGCAATGCTCAGATATTTTATTTTTACCAAAGCCCTGCCAACAAAATATGTAAAAGGATTGGCCTTGTAAACTATCGCCCCGGGAATTCCTTGCAGGGAACACGCAAGCGACATTGTCCCGGAACTCATCATTACCGCCTTGGCGGCAAGCGCGGAAGAGCCACCGTTGGGAACTATGCGAACTCTGTCTTTTAGAATAGGCCTGCGGGAAATCTCCTTCTCCAAAATATTTTTTATTCTTTCAGTAGGATAGATTGCAACGGCTTTCGCCCCGTCAATTTTTTCAAGAGCCCCGCACATTACGGGAAAAATTCTCGAAACTGCAATCTCCCTGCTCCCGGACAAAAGAAGTATTTCTCCGGCAGGATCGTACACTACCGGCGGCTGGTATGAATCCGACAGAAACGGATGCCCGACAAAATGCGTGTCGAGATTCGTATCGGCGTAGCATTTAGTTTCGAAAGGGAAAATGACAGCGAGCGAATCCAACAATTCCGCCATTTTAAATCTGCGCGATGCTTTCCAAGCCCATATTTGCGGGCTTATGTAATATAAAAGCTTCACGCTTCCCCCACCCCTTTGGCTTATTCCGCGCTGCTTCAATATGGACGCTATGTGGAGGTTGAACCCCGGATAATCGACAAAACAAACCGCCTTTGGGCGGTATTTTCCAATCCAATCCACCACAGCCTCTGAAAGCTTTTTAAAAAAACCGTAGTTCTTCAATACCTCAACAAGGCCCACCACAGAAAAACTCGTCATGTCGAAGAGAAGCTGCGCCCCGCACTCGGACAGCTTTTCGCCCCCGAACGCGCATATTTTGAGGTTGGGATTGAGTTTTAAGGCGTCAGAGACCATGCGCGCCGACTGCTCGTCGCCCGAATGTTCGCCGGCGATTACAAGCAAGTCGCACCTTCCATCGGCGGGAGCCGCAAAACGGAAGGAGCGCATTTTTAGCACGTCTGGGTTCATACGGGGCTTTCCGGTCAGACGGGAAACTACTTTTGGAGAGCCTTTATCTGGCGGGTGATTTCAAGCGCCACTTCAAGCGCGCTCATGCCGAGAACTGCGTCGACTTTCGGGCGGCGCTTGTTTATCACGCAATCCGCAAAGCTCGCAAGCTCTATCTTCAGCGGCTCGCTCTTTTCAATCGGGACCTCCTCGGGTATAATCTCTGTGCGGTCTCTGACGCGGATTACATGCCCCTTCTGGTTTAAAAAGTCGAGCGACATATACATGCCCTCTTGGAAGATTCTGATGTCGCGGAGTTTTTTAAGGCTTACGCGGCTTACATTCAGGTTTGCCACACACCCGTTTTCAAATGCTATCCTCGCATTTGCGATGTCCTCATTGCGGCTCAATACGCCTACCCCAACCGCCTCAATGCGCGATACGTGGGAATTTGCGAGCTTCAATACGACTCCTATGTCGTGTATCATGAGATCCAGCACAACCCCGACTTCCGTGCCGCGCGGATTAAACGGAGCAAGCCTGTCCGCGGTAATAAATTTCGGGCTGTGGACACGCTCCTCCATAAATTTCATGACGGGATTGAAGTGCTCTATATGCCCCACCTGAACTATTAGCTTTTTGCTCTTTGCAATCTCGACGATTTTTTCTGCGTCGGCAATTGAAGTGCATATCGGCTTTTCGATTAGCAGATCGCAATTTTTGTCGAAAAGCTGCATAGCGACCTCCGTATGCCTGTCGGTCGGGACTACGACGCTCACAGCGTGGCAAGCCTCTCCAAGTTCGGCTACGGAATTAAATACCTTGCAGCCGAATTTATCGGCTATTTCCCTGGCTCTGTCCACATTGGCGTCGCATACGCCGACGAGCTCGGTTGTTTCAAGTTCGGAATATATGCGGGCATGGTGCTGCCCGAGGTACCCTACGCCGACAACCCCGCACTTCAATTTTTCTCCGTTATTCATAGAAAGCCACAGTAGCGCGCCTGCCGCCGATTACAAGCAAATACTCGGCTTTGAGATTCGCTAAATAGGTGCTTGGCACAACATTTTGCGTCGGCGAATTTGCCTTCAAGAGCGGGCGTAATGTATATAGCAAGCTTGTGCGCGACTTAAAATCAAAACTCGGGATTGAACTGCGCAGGCCAATTTCCATCACAGGGATTCTCTTATGTTTTCTAGAATCTTGTCCCCGCTCTGAATAAGGTTGAGCGGCTTTACCTGCATTCCGACAGACGGGTCGGAAATTTTTCCGTCGACAGTCACTTGAATGACACTTGAAATCGGGCTTACGAGGGTTGCAATTCCCGTCATAATCATGCCCTTTGCACCGTCAAACGGATACATGACCATAGCCGCATCTATATCGTCGTTTACGAAGTCGTATGAGGCCGCGCCTTTTATGCGCATTGCGTCTCCGCCCATTTCAAGGTCGGGGAATTCAACCACTCCGCCGTGTATTCTCACTGCGCTGTTTGCGTAAGTTATCTCGAATGTTCCAAGCGGAAGCCTCAGTGCCGCAAACGCCCTCGATAGCACTCCGAACATATTTAGCTTCATGAGGTCCGGATTTTTAAGAGTCGCATGCCCGCTCCCGACAGAATGGGCAATATCGGCGACATCTCCCTTTAAGCTCAAAGTCATATCCACCAATCCGCTCTCGCCGCCGTCGAGAAATCCCTTTTCGCGCCTTTCCGCGACCTCTTTTTTAGAGTTTGTTACGCCTGATTTTCCCGTTCTGGTATCAGCTGCCTGCAAGTTTTCGCCGGTACCCTTCACCACCGCGCCTACCTGCCCGGAAGGTTCCTCGGAATCTTCCAAATCTTTCGACGGATCGAGCGTTATCAAAAATTTCGTAAACTCGGCCTGGTTCATTTTTGACGCCTTTGCAGAGGCGTCGAAAAGCATCTTTCCATCTTTTTTTTCAAGCGTAATTTTCCCGTCGGCGTGCCCTCCGCAAAATTCAAAGGAGGCTTCATCGACACTTGTGAGAATCTTGTCGCTCTTAGCCGAAAACCTCAGATTTTGCAAAACTGCCGTTTCAATTCTCGTCTGCTTGGGCGCAAAACCGGACACATTGAATATGTCCGGCAAATTGTCCGGATTATTTGCCGGATTGCGCATAAGCCCGCTCACGGTAATTTCCGGCGGCTCAGAAAACTTTACAACTTCAAAAATATCGGATACGTCCTTTCCTCCGAGAGACACAAGCTCGGTAGGCGACAATCCTGACACTATAAAGAGTGTCTGGCGGTCAAATCTCGTTAACCCTTTCGCACCGTATAGCCATTGCACATTACCGTGCGCATTGCGGTTCTGACATCTAAGGCGTATGTCGTACAAAGAAATTCTCGATGGGTTTACCCATACGTTTAAAGAAAATTCGTCGAACTTAGAGCCGTTATACAGGGCATCCATACCCTTCGCGCTCCCGTAGCACCATATAAAGTCGGGGCTCCCCCACTTTCCCTCGACATAGAAATCTGCCTCCGGGAATCTCCCGTCCGCAAATTCAAAAGACTTAAACACCCTACTCCACCAAGGCGCCATAAAATGCGATATTGCCATGGGCCGCACAGATCCGTCCACATATATTTTATATACCAAATCCCTTATGTTTTGGACAAATCTTCCGGAAGCCTTCCAACCTTCGCGCGTCTGCACTTCAAGTTTTGACGCGTCTATTATTCCCGTCGACGAATCGTATTCTACTTTCCCTGCGGCGCGCCTTACGGGAATATCCATTATCACACAGTCCGAGGCCTCAAAATCTATGCTTGCATCGAGATTTTTTTCGACAAAGTCGCAATTCAAATTCCCTTTTAGAGAAATGCCCCTGTCGAACGAAAATTTTTTCAATTCCGGAATGGCGGAAAAGAACTTATGCCCCGTAAATATTTTAGGATCGAGAGAGCCGGAAAATTCCGCGGAAAGTTTCATAAACTTGTCGAGCGAAAATCTCGCCCCAAATCGGTAGTCGTCGAAGGCCGCAAAAGCGTACCAGTCTTCGCCAAGCGTCTCAGCGTCGAGATAGTCTTTTTTTAGCGAAACATTGTCGATTTTGAGCCCCTCGTACTCCATATTTCCCACAGACACCCCCACATTTGAGAGCACTATGGACTCCCCCGCCCCATAAAGGTTTGCGGACGTCGACAAATTTTTGCAGTGCGGCATTCCCTCGCAAAAGAACCGTTCAGCGCGCGCGCCGAAAAATAAGC
This sequence comes from uncultured Opitutales bacterium, assembly GCA_900545705.1. Taxonomy (GTDB): domain Bacteria; phylum Verrucomicrobiota; class Verrucomicrobiia; order Opitutales; family Intestinicryptomonadaceae; genus Merdousia. Next base: position 10,676 of record URAK01000019.1, read on the forward strand.
CGTCCGATATTTTTCCGCCGTCGTACCTTATTCCAAACCTCAGGTTTTCCACGCGCGCTTCAAGGTTTTTTATTGGAAACACCGCCTCTCCGGAATAAAATCTGATCCTTCCCCTGCTCGATTCCGCGTCTGACAAAAAAATCCGCGCCGAGCAAACGGGAGACTCGAAAATGTCCAGATAGCCTAAATACTTTTCGAGTGCGGCAAACGCGGCATTTATCCTCGACGGCAAAGGCTGTGCCTTGCCTTTCGACTCAGGCAGGTCGAGCCCGCTTTTTTCAAAAAACTCTGCGACTGAAAATTTTTCGGAAATATCGACAGTCGCATAAGCCGTAAGCTTGCCTATTTTAAAATGCGACGAATCCACGCTCCACCACTGCCCGGACTTTGAAACGCTCAAATACAAATGCGAAACCACAGCCTCGTCCACGCCGCGTATAGTGTCGCCGAGAGAACCGTTGTAAACTCGTATGTTTCTCGGCACGGTCTCGCCGTTAAAGAGGCGCGTAAGCCATAGGGAAAGGTCTATTTTTTCGGCGGAAAAAAACGCCGAAGGCGTCCCCTCTGCGCGCAGGGTCACATCGTTTATTTTAATTCTCCCGTCGACAGAAATGCTCGCGGAAGAATAGCGCAAATCGAATCCATATTTCGACGCGGCACGGACTACGGCTTCATTGACAAATTCCGGAAGCGGAAATTCCCTCCTATTGAGAGCGTAAAAAAAAACTGCCTGAACGCAAAATATTAGTATTAAAAGAAAATTTAGCGGATACAGCGCCCTCCAAAACGCATTAAGCGCATGCGTCCTAAAAGACATGTCTTTTTGCTGTTTTTCCAAGGCTATTTTGTCGGGGGGAGCGGTGGAGTTTTTTTCAGCTCAGCAGGCTCTGAAGCGTTGGATATTATTTCAAAAACCGCATCAATAAGACCCTGGCTGGGAACAAACACTGCGTCGTCGGCTTTTATTCCGCCGTATTGGGTCGTGCCCCCGACGCGCTCCGTCAGGAGTATTTCTCGGGTTTTTAGAGCAGTGGTTCCAGCTCCGGGAAGGTCGACAGCCACTGTGACAGAATACGCCCACGCGTACTTCTTTCCATCAACTTCCACACCTTCCTGGGAAAATTTTAACGGCAAATACCTCGACACTGTAAACATCTTTGCACAAGACGCGATTTCGCCAACTGCCGCCGCCTCGCGCGAAGGCAATGCTTTGACCGACTCTACAAACCCGCAGCCAGCCGTTGCGCCAATTTCAAAAATTGTAGACGAATCCGATACTCTCACTATTTTGATGGACGCCACAGACGCCTTTTCAGGAAGAGTCCACAATACTTTCGAGCGGTATTTTAAAATGTCAGTGCTCGCGGCCTCCGCAAGCTCCTTGCTTATGCCGTAAACAGCGCTTCCAGAACCGGTCTTGGCATACATCAAGGGCTCTCCAGCATTGTCGTACTCGGCTCCTATTTGAATGGTGTCCATCGCGCCGTCGTCGCGCTTTACCGATATTCTTAGGGAATTCGGGCCGATGCCGTATTTTGAAACGTCGGTGGCGGAGTCGCTTATAAAGCTTCGCGCCTTTACTTTGGAGAGCTTGTTTAATACGTCGCTTACCGCAGCCAAGTCCGCGCTCATGCCGACTTTCTTCCCGTCGGCATCGCTTCCAACCACGTCCCACAATCCGCCCGCAAGCTTGTGCAAAGACACAGTTTTTCCTCCTCTCGATATTTCAAGCGCCGTCGCGCGGTCAGCGTCAAACCTGAAAAACGATTTGTCGCGTAGAGTTGTTTGGAGATTTTCAAGGCTTTTTAAAAATGTCGCATCGAGCGTAAACAAGGTTGGATTGTCTTCGAGGCGCGCATACACCTGCGAGCCGTCCTTGGTTTTGGAGCCAATCAACAGGACCTGCCTCCTGTTTGTGCCTTGCAGCGTTATGCTCGCAGGCAGCGTGCCGCCGTCAAACCCCGCCTCCGACAAAGTCACATTCTGCGGGAAACCCAGCGCGCATATTCGGCATATCTCGTCGAGAAACGCGTCAACTTCCCTCGGGTCTGCCGCGGCGGCTATCGGCGTTTCAATCTTCCATTTGCCGGCGTCGCTAACTACGCCTATTCTTAAAAAGTTTGTCCGCGGATCGGCAGGAGACACCACTATCGGCAAACGCACCGAAAATGCGGAAACTTCAAACCGCGGTATGTCGAAAACCGACTGGTTCCGCAGGCGTTCCATATCCACAACAAGCCCGTCAACAAACTCCTTGTCGACAACCACAACCCTGTCGGAAAACGAGTCCAATAGGTATATGCGGTTGCCTATCGGCGCGCCTTTGCCGACTTTCAATGTGTACATCTTTTCGCCATTCCCATACTTGAAAACGTAAGCCGGGTCGTCGAGCCCGTACTCGGCAAGTCCGTGCCCGCGTTTGAGAGCCTCTTCGACGGAGAATCCCATCTCTTTTTCGAGAAATTCAAGCTGGTTTATTATGCGGTTTACAGCAAAGAGATTGGCGGGCCACTCTATAGGGGATACTATGCGCCACCTGTTGTTTTCGAGTTTTAATATGCGCGGCTTTTCGACCGACTTGCCCTCGATTTCAAGCAAGGTAATCGGCGCCATATCGCGGCGCTCTGCCGAATCGGAAGATTTTTCCCTCTCCAAGCCCCAAATCGCCGCAAAGAGCGCAAGGTTTGCAACCAACAGAAAAATTGTAAATCTAAACCTCATAATTATCAGTTCCTCCTTGCCAGCCACACGAACAGCGACATAACTAACACCACCGCCGGCAGTATCATAAAGCGCCACCCAAGCCCCGCAATCTCGTTGAGCGATAACGTAAGCGAGAACGATTCAAGCTGCCGCGCAGGGATATTGAGCATCGAGTTTTCGTCGAACATCCAATTTACAGTGTTTACTGCAAGCTTCGCGTTTCCGAGCCTGTTAAACCAGCGGTTTGCCGCAAAATTTTCGTCTCCGTAAACAACGAGCCTCCCTCCGGGAATTGTAAGCCCGAGCTCGTCGCCGCCAACGCGCGAAGCCGCCATTGCAAGCGGAAGCGGCCCAGGCAAGTCGACAGAGTCGTCGTAGCGCTGCATTCCTGCCCGGCGGTACGATGTTTCCGCCCAGCTTGTTGGGCTGCTCAAAATTATGGGATCCACTTTCAGCGAGTCGTCGAGCGGGGCGCCCATATCGGGGCGCACGGGGCGCACTGATCCGAACTGGACTGGCATATCTATGTCCACAAGGTATTTTGCAATCGGGTGCGGCGTCTTGGGGAAGCTCCTTGCGATCAAATCCCCCGCGGAACTCTCATAGTCTCCGCTAGTATCGAGGACGAGCTTGTCGTCGCTCATAAGCCCCCACTCAAAGAGTATGTCTTCAAGCCCCCCGAGCGGCCCGAGAGATAGAAGTATCAGCACTCTTCCGTTCGATTTCATCAGGTATTTGCGCAGCTCGTCTATCTCGCGCGGCAGGAAAGCCGCCTGTGCGCCAGCTATCACGACGAGCCCCGCGTCTTGCGGAACTTGCTTTGCTTCGTTCAGGTCAAGCTCTTCGACCGCATAATTGCGCGATTTAAGAGCTGCGGCAAATTCGGATAGTCCGTAAGTGGAAGACGCGTTTTTCACGCTCATTTCCCCGTGTCCTTTGAGAAAATATATCTTTTGCTGACCACCCTTTGAGACATTTAAAATTGCGGAAGTCACGAGCCTCTCGCCGTCAAATTTCGGAGGCTTGCCTTCCTCCACCGCATAAAAGTCGGTAAACGGAATCTTTTTGAATTTCTGCCCGCACGCGACTATTACCATATCCTCAATGTCATTTCCGAACCTTCGCGCAAGCTCCTCCGCGCGCGAGTTTTCTATGTGGGCCTGAACAAAGCTGTACTTCACAGGCGCGGTCTTCCCCGATATGTATTCGTACTGCGAAAACAGCGACCTCAAATCCCTCCGCGCAAGCCTTATTTCAGGATCCTCCGCCGACTTCGAGCCGAACACCGCGAATATCTCAACCGGCGCTTTTAGATTCTCAACGTACGCCACGCTTTCGGGAGAAAGCGAGTGTGCGCCGCTTTTTGAAAAGTCAAAGTTTGCGTAGTGGCGCGCCGCCAGAAAATTAAGCCCAACAAAAAGCAGCGTACCCAGAAATATCTGCGCAAACAAGTTCAGGGCGCGGATACGCGTAGTATATTTAAAGTCGTCGAATCTGCTGATATTTTTGCTCATGCGTTTTTTGACTCCGTAATCAGCGATGTGAACGCCACAAAAACCGCGGCAGTGCTCAAATAGAAAAAGAACGGGCGCGTATCAAGCAAGGCCCCTGTAAATTCGTCAAGATGCTTAAACGTGTCCACATACGACACCGCAGGCCCCAGCCACGAGAGCGCGCCCGTGGACTCTGCCGGGAACTTGGAAACCAAACCCGCCCCGACAATTGCTAAAAACAGCATTCCAAACGACAACATTCCAGCCACAAAAGTAGTCCGCGTAAGGGAGCTTGCAAATATGCCTATGGAAACGTACATAGCCCCGCTTATGAGTATGAAAATATATCCGGTCACAGCCTGCTCGGAAAACAGCAGCCGCGAGTCGGCAGAAGCCTGCGGCAGGTAAAGGCTCGTCGTCAGCGGGAATACGAGCGTCGCCGCCCAGAGAAGAGCGTAGAAGAAGTACGCCGCCAAAAATTTCGACAGCACTATTTCAAACGCCGTCACAGGGGTTGTCATCATCGTCCCGAGAGTCCCCATTCTGCGCTCTTCCGAGAGGCTGCGCATCGTAAGAAGCGGAACCATAAACAGCACAGGTATCCAAAAGGCGGATAGAAAAATCTCGGTCGGGGACCGCCCGATTGTGCCGCGGCTAACCTCTATCAGGGAGTAAAGGTACATCACCCCCATGAATGTCAGGAATAGAAACGCCGCTATGTATGTAGACGGCGATATGAACATCTGCTTTAGCTGTTGATTGAAAAGATAACCGAATTTCCTCATTTTCTTATCCTATTCTTATCGACGGTATCGGGAAGTTCGGAAGTCTGCTCCCAGCTGCGGCGCGTTGCCGCCATGAATATTTCTTCGAGGCTCGGCTTCTTGTGGTAAACCTCCCTCAACCCAAATGCGGAATCCTTGGAAAATTCCCTTATTAGAGTGCACCCCAAATCCGAATTTTCGTCGGTCGACAGTATGTAGTCGTAGTATCCGGCAGAATCAGGCTTGGATTCGGAAACTATCTCCACCCCACTGCATATGCGCCCCAGCATTTCACGCATCTTTGAGGGATCCGCCCTTAGAGAAATACCGTACTTTTCGCGGGATATAAACTCCTTTCGCAAACTCTCGGACGATCCGCTAGCGACTATCGTGCCTTGGTTTATAATCATAACCCTGTCGCACATCAGCTCTATTTCCGGAAGTATGTGGCTGCTTATTATTACGCTCATCTTCCCGCGCAGCGAATTTATGAGGGCGCGTATTGCGAGAATTTGGTGCGGGTCCAAACCTATGGTGGGCTCGTCCATGATTATCACCTCTGGGCGCGACAATATTGCGTCTGCAATCCCAACCCTCTGGCGGAAGCCTTTCGATAAGTTTCCGATTATTTTGTTTGAAGCCTTGCGCAGCAGCTGGCAGATATCCATGGATTCATCTACCCTCGCCCTGATTTCAGAGCGTGGAACTCCTTTTATCCCGGCGCGGAAAGTGAGGTATTCGCGCACTCTGAGATCTTCCGGAAGCGGATTGTTTTCCGGCATAAAGCCGATATGCCTTCGCGCCGCGTCGGGGTTTATCGCCACGCTTTCCCCGCATATGCTTACGCTTCCGGAAGTTGCCGGCATAAGCCCCGATATGATGCGCATTGTAGTGCTCTTGCCCGCGCCGTTTGGCCCGAGAAATCCCACCACTTCGCCCTTGCCTATGCGAAACGACACATTGTCTATCGCCTTCACTCCGCCGTAGACTTTTGTCAGGCGACGCACCACGACGGAATTAGGCTCTTCCGAATTGTCCATATTGAGGTAATAATTTGCGCTATATTAGTATTCGATAAGCGGTTCGGGCGGCGCGAGCAATGCGCCGCACCGCGATGCGCGCCAATTTGCTTTGTTGCGGAAATCCCCAAGACTTCGAGGAATCCGCCGGGGTATTGCGCGCGGGAAGGCTATCCCATCTTGGCCGCTATGTATGCCTTTATGTCTCCGAGCGTATGAATCTTCTGAACGTCTTCGTTGTCGATGCTAGCGCCGGTCGCGTCTTCGACCGCCAGAACAATCTCAACCATAGTCAGGGAATCGAGCCCGAGGTCGTCCACCATTCTCAAAGAGTCTTGCGGATTTTTTAAGAGGTCGCGTTTTTCGGGCTCGAGAAAACGTTCAATTATGCCTATAACCACCGGGCCTGCAAGCTCCGCGTTTCCGGTTTTTCTGAGTTCAACGGCCTTTTCTATGGTTTCCGGCGAGCAGCGTTTTAGGGTTTCGCGCAATGCCGCCTCGTCTTCAGATGTAAAATTTTGTGGATTCATGGGACTTATATCAACATATCCGCGCGCGCATTTCAACAATTTAAAAGTATCCCGCTCAATTTTTATTTACATGCCGCCCGCCATTCATTTTAATACAGTTAATGAATTGCGTGCTGTTTCCCAAAGGCTCTGCCATGAGACTCGATTCCGGCTCTCCGAAAATTGAACATATAAAAAACGTTCTAAAAATCGGCGACGGCGGGGAAATTTTTGCGGGCAATATCGGCGGAAAAATATATATATGCCGCATTAACTTTGCCAATGACGGCTCCGCAATGTTTTCCCCTCTCAGGGAAGTTGATACTCCTCCGCCAATGAAAATATCGGTGGCTGTCGCCTTTACAAGACCCCAGATAGCCAAAAGAATATTGTTTGAGGCAGCCTGCGCCGGCATTTCCCGCCTGATATTTTACCCCGCCTCAAAGGGGGAAGCCGCATACGCCAAGAGTTCGCTATACACCGGCAAAAGCGTTCTCGAATACATGGAAAAGGGCGCCGAACAAGCGTGTGCGACGGATATCCCGGAATTTTCGGCATGCATGTCGCTCGAAGAAGCCTGCCGCGAACTTGCGATAGAGTCGCCCGACTCCATAAAAATCGCGCCGGACTTATACGAAGCCACTGCCGACATCTGCGAGCTTTCTTCACAAATATCTCCCGAATCCCATATTTGCGCCGCAATGGGCGGTGAGAGGGGGTTCTCAAATCCCGACCGGATTCTGCTCAGGCAAATGGGCTGGACGCTCGTTTCTATGGGGCGGCGCGTCTTGCGCACCGACACGGCATTCATCACTCTATGCGGCGTTCTCCGCGCTCTCATAACAAAACGACAATAAAATAAAAATGAAAAATATCCTGATACCAATCGCGGCGGCTCTAATGCCGCTTACAGTATTCTCCGATACCTCATCGGAAAAATTGTCCGACCAAAAATTCGAGCAGAAGCTTGAAACGCTATGGGATAAAACGGCAAAAACTTTTTACTCCCCCAAAACTAATATTTTTTACACAAGGAGCATTGATAAGATTCCTGGCCCCGAGCTAATCAACGAATACAAACCATTAAAGAAAAATGGAGACCCAAACTATATGGGCGGCGGAACAGGAACCGAAGACTGTTCAATGCTCTGCGGAATAATGCTCGCCGGACTTTGCGACAAGTACGAAATAAAAAAGGACGCTGCCACGGCAGACTGGGCGCGGAAGCTGGCCAAGGGCTTAATGCTCGCCGACACAGTCCACGGCGACCCCGGATTTGTCGCCCGCGGCGTTTCGCCGGCTGACGGCAAAAGCGTCTATCCCGAGACTTCACGCGACCAATACACCCACAATATCCACGGTCTATGGCGGTACTTCAATTCCCCGATAGCAACCGACGCCGAGAAAAAAGAAATTTCAGAAATTTTTTGCGCCGTCGCGGAAAAGATGAAAAGGGAAATCCGCCCAGACACAAACCCTCCATACACCTACAAGCTCCATAAGGGAGTGCCCGACAAGCGCGGCGTGGCAAAAATGCACGACGTTTACCCGCACGAAGCCGCGAGACTCGCAATGCTCTACGCCGCCGCATACGACGCTACAAAAAATAAAAAATACCTAAACTGGTACAGGGCGGTTTACGACGACGCAGTAGGCGGATCGGCAAAATTCATAGGCATGCGCGAGACATACTACAAGCATCTTGTCCCGCCCTACTCAATCGCGCAAATGAACGCCTCTCTCGAGCTCATAAGGGAAGTCGAGCCGGATCCCAGCCGCAAATTGCAAATTTCAATAATTATGGACGCCATATCAGAATTTATCGACAAGTACAAAGTCTACCACGTATCTGACAAGAGCGTCCGCGACGCCGCCGAGATAATGTGGGGGCAGATGCTCGCCAACGGCTACCGTCTAAGCCCTGCGCGGGAAAACATACTCAAACAAAACATCGTAAAAATACACGAGCGCGACCCGTACGGCGCCTATATGGTGTTTTCCGCATACTGGCGCGCGCGGCTCGACGAGGCAAGGGGCAAGTAAGATTTTTCCGCACAAAGAAAGCGCGAACGGAAAGCAAGAAATCCTCGTCGTCAGAATCAGTGGTACTGGCTGGCGCGCGAGGGCGCGAACGTAAGACGTTTCGGATATGAAGGGAAACCTGCCACTTGTTTTCATACTGGCGCGCAGGCGTAAACGTATAGATTTTCTGAATTTGAACTCATAACGTCTATAACTGGCATTCCGGCACGAGGGGCGAATAGAAAGCCTCAAACATCTTTAAGCTAATACCCAACTTATCGTTTACCGGCGTGGGGGCGCGAATAGAACCGCAAATTTGCGCAATGCCAACTACACTCAGAATTAGCAGGTTGAATACGGACTCAGGCAAGCACTTTGCGCAGTTGTTAAAAATTTTTGCATGCCGCCCATGCGCGCATTTCCAACCGCGCCTGTAATTTTGCAAAACGGATTAGCTTGAAATCGGCGCCCAACCTTGCGGAAGAAAATTTATAAAAAAATCCCTTCCCGATATATATTTAACTCCGCCATATACCGAAGCTAAAAAACTGCAAAGCTTGCAGCGCAGAAATCATGCTACGCAATAGACGCGCGACTATAATACATTTAATGTTGAAGAATGCGCGTTTTATCATAATATAAAAATATGAAATTTATAAAAAACGCAATATTTGCGGCAGTCCTTGCCTTGTGCACAGCGTCTTATTCGAGCCCTCAAAAGGTTATTTTCGATACAGACATGGGCAATGATGTCGACGACGCACTCGCGCTTGCAATGCTCTACGGATACCACAAGTCTGGCAAGGCAGAGCTTGCGGGGATACTAGTAAACAAAGGCAATCCCAACGCGCCAAAATTTTGCGCCGCGCTAAATAAATATTACGGGCTACCAGATATTCCTATCGGATTCATCTCTAATGGGAAAACCCCGGAAGACGGCGCATTCAACGCAAAAGTTCTCTCAGAAAAAAATGCGGACGGCACGCCAAAATACCCATTTGAAATGCCCGGCGGCGGATTTCCGGACTCCGTAAAATTGGCAAGAAAAATTCTTGCTGAGTCCGAAGACAAGAGCGTCGTGTACATTTCTGTAGGGTTTCTAACGAACATAGCGCGCCTGTTAGAGTCTGCACCCGACGAAATATCGCCTCTCGACGGCAAGAGCCTCGCCGCAAAAAAAATAAAATACTTTTCCGTTATGGGCGGCGACTTCAAAAATCCCGGCTCTCCCGAATACAATATCCAATGCGACATAAAATCAGCTCAAATATTTGCTGCAACCACTCCGTACGACGCCGTATTCGGCGGATTTGAAATAGGCTGCGCCCTAAAATTTCCCCAGCGCGAAATGGAAGCCCGAATGTCGCCCAATAACCCAATAAACGCCGCCTACAAACTCTATGCAAAAATGCTAAATCGCGGAAAATCCGACAGGCACGACCGCCCTTCGTGGGATTTGGCTAGTGTCCTCTACGTATTTGAGCCTGAATTGTTCGATGTTTCCGATAGAGTTGCGGTTTCAATCGACAACAAAGGGCGCTCAACATATGCTCCGGACAAATCTGGCAAATGCAGATTCCTTAAAATTCCGCGCGGCGGCGGGGAAAAAATCCTAAAAAAACTTGTTGAAGACGCTGCGTATGAACCTGGCAATTAAAATATGTGCCTCGGCTATGCTGATTGCGGCGGCAAGCGCATTCGCCGAAAATGTAAAAACTTTGGAACTCACTCCAGCCGAGGGAATGACGCGCGCAAACTTGTCCTACATAATTCCAGAGGGGGTAAAAGAACCGGAGGGATTTTTGCTCTTGGCGTCTGGATACAACAGCGACGGAACTTTTCTTATAAAAAAGGCGGAATGGATTGAATTCGCCAAAAAGCAAAAACTCATACTTGTAGGGCTGTCGTTTGCATCCGATACCGACGACTTGACAAACGGCAAGGGCTATTATTACGCCTCAAAAGGCTCCGGACAAGTTTTTCTAGAAGGACTTGATAAAATCCAAGACGGAAAGCTTCCAATATATATGTACGGATTTTCAGGCGGAGCGCATTTTACAGCGCGCTTTGCCGAATGGAAGCCGGAGCGCGTCGGTTCTCTCTGCGCGTACGCAGCCGGCTGGTGGGACTTTCCCCGCCGCCTAAAAAAAGATTTTCCCGCAATAATAGCCTGCGGCGAAAAAGATATCCGCCTCAAAGCATGTTTCGACTACTTCACATGGGGACGTAAACTCGGCAGAAAATGGACATGGATAAAGCTCGCCGACACCGGGCACTCGCACTCTGCACAGCTCGACAAATTTGTCCGTGAATATTTTGCGTGTGTACTCGACAAGTCGCCCAAGAGGCCTGTATGCGCGGACTTAACCACAGGTAAAGCAATGCCTGAAATGTTTACGAGGTCGTCAAAAAAACTCACATCTTATTTCCCTGACGCCCCCCTCGCAAAATCGGCCCCGGCAAAATACGATTAGCCTTGCGGCACAGACAGCTTTTGCAGAATTTTTTTCTTTATAAAATGATGTTTGTGCGTTAACGTGCTTGGAAAAAGTTTCATATTATGCGAAACATTCTTCCATTTTTTATTTTATTCGCGCTGTATTTTGGAGTCCCCGCGGCCTTTTCGCAAACAGCCCCCGCCCCGTCGACGGCATGCGTGTTTGTTTCCATAGACACCGTAAAGCGCGACGACATAAAGACATACGCTGAATCACAAAAAGATTTTGAAAGCGCCGCCAAGAAAGCGCCCGGCTGCCTGCGCGCGCTTTTTATGCAAAATGTTTTTTATAAAGACAAATTTATAAAGTACGCCGAGTTCGCCACACCCGCCGATGCGAAAGAGTTTGCCAAAGCCCAAAGCGAACTTAAAACGCCTGCGAAGTCGGAAGTATCGATATACGAAGTTGTGAAAAATTCCTCAAACGATACACCGCTAATCATAGCGGTTGATCTCGACGAAGTGCCGACTGCGTTTATTCCAGAATTTCTAAAAATATCAAAGCCTTTGCGCGACGGCACCAACACGGAAAAGGACACTTTGTCATACGAACTATATTCGTCGCCACAAAATCCTTCAAAATTCTTTTTATTTGAGCTGTATAAGAACCGTGCGGCGCACGCTTTCCATTCAAAACAGCCCCATTTCACACAGTGGGACAAGAAATGCGCCGATTTAAAAATAGGCCGCAAAGGAAAATTTCTGGATATTGCCGCAAAATCGAAATAATTGCGGCATAAAAAACAACATCTGCAATCTGGCGGATATCCTGTGCGCCACGCTAAATCAAAACAATTGCGGGCATGTTGTGGGCGTTGCGGCTATTTTTAATGCAATCAACAAGCAAATGCCATTGATTGCAAAATTCTTGGCAATTCGTCGAACGCGATAAGATATTCCCATGCCGGCAATTAAAATTCATAAAGTAAAAAATGCCGTTGCCGATAAACGATTTCAGATCGTATAATTCCTCATTCTTGAACGCTATTTTGGCGAAAGTATTGCGACGCGCACAACATGTACGCAAAGAAATACGCCTAAAATGCAGCGCAATATACGCTAAAAAACCTGCATGTGTCCCAGCCCAATTTCCGCAGATGCGAAAACCTGAAAATTTCTGCGCTTGCGAATGTATTATGCATAGTTATAAAACTTGCACTGCAAGAAGCGCGCGAATTCTTCCAAAAACCGCAAGCCTACTGCGCTAAAAACGCCGTCTAGCCTTCCGATGTGTCCCAGCCGAAGAAAGAATACATTAGAACCATGAAAGACGCCACAACAGCAACATTCTCAAAGGGATTTCTAACGCAGCCGAGGAATAACATAATCGCAATGGTCGCGCCGAGAACGAACGACGGCAAACTAAGTTTCAGCCTGAACAACCAACCCAATAGGAAAAGAACTGGCGCTATCATCATAATTGCAAGCCCTGCATAGCCGTTTTCAGCAAGGCATCTTTGGAGATCGGATTTTGGGGAATCCCAAGAGTACGCCCCCAAGTCGTCGCCTTGAAAGAAGGAAAATACGGTAGTGAAAGACGACTCTCCCCAGCCGAATATCGGGCGATTTGCGGTCATTTCCTTAAAATCCTCATCGTAGGCTTTTATTTGGCGGGCAGTCAGCGGGGACTCCGCGGCAGGATCGAAAGACAGCGATTCTGCACTCTCGCATACACAATATTGTTTCCATGACAGAAACAATAAAGACGCAAGCGCAACTATATACACAATAAACGGAATCTTTCCCCTCAATTTCATCGAGAATCCCCCTCGAATCCTCCCTATCTTGTATTTTTTGAGGTTTGACTTTGACGGGAAAACATCGAGAGCAAGCGCCAAGAATCCCGCTGCAAGAATAATCGTAGCCAAGAATCTTTCCACCGGAGCGCCGCAGATTTGCACGCTTCCCCACAATATCATAGAAAATACTATTGCCCAAAAACGCAGCGAGAACATGACATGCACGACAGCGAAACGCTGGGCGGAATATACAGCCGCCGCCAATGCCGCCCCCTGCCAGATAAGTGCGAATCCGCACCACGAAGCAGAATCTGGGAAGAGAGAAAACCCTGCAGCCCCGAAACCAACGCCGCTATTATGGGCAAAAGCGGCAACCGCGCGTATAGCGAAGCCTATAAGAGCTAAAATTCCTGCGAACAAAGAACAATACAGAAAAATTCTCCTAAATACAAATTTCGAAGTGACTACAAAGTATATGGACATTCCGCAAGCTGCCGCAGACAATGTTGCCAATACGGACGTAATCGGATAAACAGGGCTCAAAGTGCCGGATACGATTGCCAAATCCGGATTGTCTGACAACCTCACCCATTCTTTCCCCGAAACATACACCGACTCGACCACGGGATTTAAAACCGCAATAACCGTAATGATAAACATCGCAATATACGGCAACAACAATAACGGGAATTTCCACGAGGCGCCAGACCTTACAGTGCGCCAATTAGAAACGCTCTGGTAGAGGTTTATAGGGGCAAGTATGCCGAGCGCAATTAGCGTCCCGACCCCCCAAGAGGAGTCGCCACCCAACATAAACGCGGGGACGCATACTGCGGCAACCGCGTAGAATACGGACATCGTCTCGCCCGCATTCCTATTTGTCTTTAAAAGCACTTCCTCGTCTAACATTATCCGCGCCCGTTCCTATAACAAATTGATTTTGACACCCCCGCCGCCTTTGATGCCCCAAAAAGCTCCGCAACAATTTCAAGGGCAAATTCTACCGCCGTACCAGCCCCTTGCGAAGTTATGAGGCTGCCGTCGCGCAATGTCGAAGAATCTGTGCGCGCCGCGCCGAGAACATCTGCCACCGATGGGTGCGACGCGCATTTGCGGCTGCCTATAATCCCCGCGCGCATAAAGACCGAGGGCGCGGCGCATATCGCGCACATTAGCGATCCCTTACCGCTTTGAATTGAGAGAAAGTCGGCTATTTCTTGGTTGGATATTATTTCCGAAGTGCCGGGACCGCCTGGCAAAACCACTGCGTCGTAATCGCATTTGGCCGCGTCGGAGAAAAGCGAGTCCGCCTTTGCTAAAATACCGCTTCTGCCGCATACCTCAAGCTTGCCGCCTACAGCCGCCGTCATCACATCTGCGCCGGCGCGCCGCAAAATATCGACAGGCGCAAATGCCTCCACCTCCTCAACCTTGTCAAACAGTATCACGAGAACTTTTTTCATTTTAACACCGTTTAGAATGTCCGCCCGACTTTATAAATTCCACAATTTCGCGCCAATACTCTTGGTTTTCCGAAAGGCCGTAGTGTCCGCATTCGGGAAATTCAACGAGTTTTCCAAGTCCGTCGGGCGCGGACCTGAGGTTTTCGCGCGCATTTCTGAACGGCACGATCATGTCGCGTCGGCCGTGCAGAAAAAGTACAGGGATTTTAAATTGCGATATTTTCGACGAATTGTCGAGCATTTCCCACGGAATTATATCTACCGGCAAAACCGCCTTAACTGCTTTCGAAAAACCTCCGACTATGACTGCGCACCTTAGGTCAGGGTGGCGGGAAACTATTTCGCATGCGGCGGCAGACCCGAGGGAATACCCGATTACGGCTATATCCGAGTCAGCAAATCCGAGCTTTTGGGACACATAGCAGTACGCCGCCTCCGCCGCCTCTTTTAGGCCTTCGATGGAGGGCTTGCCGGTGCTAAGCCCATATCCCGGATAGTCATATGCGAATACGGATATTCCTCGCCGGACGTATTCCGAGAGAATCGGGCGGATTTCTCCGATGTCTTCGCCGTTGCCGTGGCTGTATATCGCGCACACGTCAGAGCCTTTTGACGGAATCCATATAGCCGCAATTTCCCCGCCTCCCGGAAGGGGTATGCGCAAAATATCATTGCCGCCTGAATAAGATGGGGAAGGCGCCGGGAATATTATCTTTTCAGCAAACAACCGCGCAAATACAAGAAGCGAGGCATACGCAAGCGCTATGGATAATAAGATTATAAAAAACACTTTCATTTTAGCAAAATATTTTGAGTGGCAACGGCGCCGCCGGCTGAAATGGGAAAACCAAAGCAGGCAAAAAGCGCCTATCTTTGGGACAAAATTTTGTCGAGAAGCCTCCATTGGGGCACGGCGACGGCTTCCGGGCGCAAGCGCGAATCTATGCCGGCAGCGTCTATCCACTCGGATATGTCGCCTGAGCCTTCACTCTTTGCAATGCTCCCCAACTGCTTGCGCCTAAAAGAAAAAATCTTTCTTATAAGCGACTTCGCCGCCGGGCAGTATACATGCGGCTCTTCTTTTATTGAAAGCGGCAACAGCATTGAATCCACCCCCGGCCTCGGGAAGAAGCACGCCGCAGATACCTTGTGTGGCTGCCCAACATCGTAGGCTTCAGACAAAAATATTGAAATCGGTGAATACTCGCCCGAGGAGTTTTTCGCTGAAAATCTCAATGCGGCCTCCTTCTGCAGCATCAAAGACATTTTTGACGGCAATTTTCCGGAAAGTACGGCATCTAGCCACGGGGTGCTTATCGCGTACGGGAGATTTGCTACAATTTTAAAATTGCGCACTTCAGCAGGGAGCGCCGCGAGCGGAAAATCGACAGCATCGGCATTTACCAGGTTTAGATTGGCATTTCCCGCAAAATACGAGCGCAAATGGGCGAAGAGTTTTTTGTCGAGCTCAACGGCAAATACTTTTGCGCCGCGCTCCAAAAGCGCGCCTGTGAGCGTCCCAAGCCCGGGGCCAACTTCCACGACATAGTCGCCCTCCGACACTTCCGCCAATTCGAGAGATTTCCGGACAATGTTTGAGTCCACAAGAAAATTCTGGCCGAGCTTTTTCGAGGGATTATGCCCAAGCTCCCTTAAAATCTCGCATGTCCGGGTGGGCGTAAACTGTCCGTTATTTTCCATAGCGCAAATTTATTTTAAAGGCGCACATTTAGGCAACATTATTTGCTTTCAAAAGAATATTTCCGCCTTCAAAACGCTGTAATCCAACTTGGGCGCACAGCAAATTTTTTTGCGCCGCATGCGGCGTTCTCCACCCTTTCACCCAGTTTTTTAAGGAAGGATAGAATAAAAAATTAAAAATTTTCTAAACAAAAAAATTGCCGCGGCAAACTCCAAAGACAAAACAAATTCCGGCGAAAATATTAAGAGAAAAAATGGGAAATCTCATAAAGCTTGATATTGTAAATGCCGAATTTTATATCAAAGGCAATGAAGGAAAATTCGACAAAAACCCTAATCGAAATAATAAAGCGCCTGCGCGCCCCAGACGGGTGCCCGTGGGACAGAAAACAAACGCATAAATCCGTGCGCGGACATCTCGTCGAGGAATGCGCCGAACTATTGGAGGCAATAGACAACGACGACGACAACGGCATGCGCGAAGAGCTAGGCGACGTGCTTATGCATATCCTGCTCCACTGCGAAATAGCCTCCGAGCAGGGGAAGTTCGATTTTGACGACGTCGCGCAAGAACTCGCCGAAAAGCTTGTGCGCCGCCACCCGCATGTTTTTGGCGGCCAAAGCGCAAAAGACGCCGATGAAGTTTTAGGCATATGGCAGAAAGTAAAAGAGCTCGAACATAAAAAGCGCGCCGTAGGCGGGCTTTTCGACGGCATACCTCCGCAGCTCTCCGCCCTGCGCTACGCCCTCGACATCGCAAAAAAGGCGGATTCCGAAACTCTCGCCGAAGCCCGCAAACGGGTATCCGAAAAAAATTCCCCCAACCTTGAATTGGGCCAAAAAATATTCGACTGCGTAAAAGAGGCGGCGGACAAGAAAATCGAGCCTGAAGGCGCCCTGCGCGACTACATTGCGGAAATAAAAAAAGCTTACGAACAATCCCCCAAAAAGAAGTGCCTTATGGCGCAACCCAAAGCCACAATTTTCGATATCGAATGCCCGCGCCTTGGAACCGTGCGCGTGGCTGTGAGAAATTCCGCAAGATCGAGAAATTTCAGGCTTTGGGCAGATTCTCCAAATTCCGCCGTGCTCTCAAAGCCGTATTACGCTTCCGTCAATGATGCCTTGGAATTCGCGCGCGCCAACGCGGAATGGCTCTCAAAAGCTTTAGAAAAATTTTCGCCCGCCATTGCGCTGTGCGAATATTTAGTAAATAATCCGCGCATTTTCGGCGAAGAAGGCGAAATTAAAGTATGGCTGAAGCCCTCCGAATTAAACGAATTCTTCGTGCAGACAAAGGGAGAGTTGGCAATAGTCTATGAGGCGTGCGACAAAGCGGAATCTGTTGAAAGGGTGTTCAAAGATTTTGCGCGGGGGCTCGTGGAGCGGGAATGCGCAAGAATCTCGGCTGAGACGGGCCTTGGGTATTCAAGAATTTCGCTCAGGAACCAGAATAGCTGTTGGGGTTCGCGCTCGGCGACGGGGACGATGTCCTTTAACTGGCGGGTTGCGCTGCTGCCATACAATCTAAGACAATACGTATTCCTGCACGAATTTGCCCATGTAAAATTCATGGACCACTCCACAGCCTTCTGGATATTCTTAAACCGCCTGATTCCGGGCGCCAAAAGGCTCGACTCGCAGCTGTCGAAAATCGGCGGGGAAATTTTCCGCGTCGGAAGGTGATTTTTGGGCCTGCCCCGCGGAGCACAGGCTTTTTTCCCTGCTCGTACAGCCTACACGCCGAAATAAAAGCGCATGCAAAAAATCCCGCAGCCGCGTTTCGTAAAAAACATTTTATGGGAAATGTTTACCGGATTTAACCCAGAGAAAAATATTATAATACTTTTTCCAATTTTAAAAATTAGCCGTACTTTACCAAGTTCTAAAACATTAAAAAAAACTCGACACTGTATAACCCTACATTAAAATTTTTTTTGATATGATACGCATAAATTTATTCCGCATTGCCGCCGTATTTCTGCTTTTCGCTCCACTTTTTGCGCACGCCGAAAAAAAGCCCCCAATGAAGGCTTTCGCCGCGATAACAAGAGCCGGCCCGAATCTCGATTTCATAGCTAAAGTCCCCATGAATACGGTGCTGCTCCCGTCCACTGTCGAACTCTATAAGAACGATGCGGCCTACTACCTCGCAAGCGCGGTGGCAGTCGTTGAAAACGACGGCGACGAATTTGAGCTTAAATATAAAATATACTCAGGCAAAGTCGGGAAACCTCTGGGAAAAGCCTATGAAGAAACTTTTAAGGGAAAGTTGGAAAACAAACAACTAATCGTCAATTTTCCGACTACTATCAAATATATGTTTGAAGACTCGGACGAATACGGCGACTACGAATTTCGCCTTGAAGTAGAGAATCTGAAAACGGGTGAACGCGCCGAGGCAAAAACCCCGATAAAGCTCGTGAAATGGAAAAGGCCAGAGCCCATTAAAGACGAAAAAGAATTAAGCAAGGCAATGGCGCAGTACAATTTGTCCTTCGACCCCAAAATAGCCTATGCAATTTTTACGAGTCCGCACATGACATATTCGGACGACAAAGGGAATTTTGCCTACGCCGTATATGGATTCACAAAAACCGCATTCACGCGAAATAAATTTTTGCTTACAGAGCTTGAAAAAGAATTCCCGACAGCCGACAAGACACAGCGAAGAAATACCATACAGCTTTTTGAAATGCTTGGAGAAGGATATAGGCTGAAAGGCCTCGACAAATCTGAGCAAGGCCTGCGGGACTCCATGTGGGACGTAGTCACCTCAATTCCCAAGACCGACTCCATTCCCGATTCCGGCGCGGCTCTCGATATTCTTTGGGGCGAATTCTTCGGAAGCGGCGAATACTCCCCCATAGAAAAAATAATATTATGCGCCATAAATAATTCAGCCAACTGCGTAAAATTTTCGGAACTGATATGCGCCGGGAAAAATGTTAAGGACGAAATGAGCGATATTGAATCATTCATGGGTGCCACCGCAATATCCGCATGCTGGAGCCTCCTCTCTAATTACAATACGAATTCTCTTGCAAAAAAATATATAAGCTGGTCGCTCAGCAATATGCCCAAAGAACATATGGACGCTTTTAACTCCGCATTAAATGCAACAACGAAATACCTGTCGCACATGAGGCAAGACGATAAAGAGTAGTTAGCAAAAAATTCGTCTTTTTTAGTCTCTGCGAAATCCAAATTTTCGTTCCGCGCAATGACAGCAATCGTTACCGTCCATTGTATTTATGCCTGTCGTTTGCGCCGCGCGGCCGCCTTACACCATTCCTCCGCGAGACAAACATCTCAAGGGTAAAATCACAAAAAAAAAGGGGTCAACACCAAAGGTTGTGGAATAGGTTGATTTTTTAGATTTGTCTTTCATA
>URAK01000020.1 GCA_900545705.1 uncultured Opitutales bacterium
CTATGAAAGACAAATCTAAAAAATCAACCTATTCCACAACCTTTGGTGTTGACCCTATAATCTCCACCCGAGGCGCAAAAAAACCGCAATCCAGAGAATGGTTGCGGGTTTTAAATGGTGGAGCCGATGAGGTTCGAACTCACGACCTCTAGAGTGCGATTCTAGCGCTCTTCCAACTGAGCTACGGCCCCAAATTGAAAAGCAGGGGCAGGGGGACTCGAACCCTCGACCAACGGTTTAGAAAACCGCTGCTCTATCCACTGAGCTATGCCCCCAGTTCCCTTTGGAATTCCAATTTATATCCAACCGAATTTACTTTTGCGCACTTTGTTGTCAAGCCGTTTTTGCAATATTCGCTATTTTTCACATATTGTTTTATATTGTCTGTTGACTACTTCCCAAATAAACTCAATAATCACCAACAAAAGCAATATACAAATATACTTGAAATGAAGAAAGTTTATCTCGCAGTAGATCTCGGAGCCGGCAGCGGGCGGGTCATGGCCTCAGCATTCGACGGAAAAAAACTATCGCTTGACGAAGTCGCAAGATGGTCGAGCAATCCGGTTAAAATCGGAAATTCGTATCACTGGGATATTGACGCGATCTTTTCTTCTATATTGAACGGACTAAGAAAGGCAAAGTCGTTATTTGGCGACTCGATAGTTTCAATCGGAATCGATACATGGGGTGTCGACTACGGCTTGCTCGATTCTTCTGATAAATTTATTTCACTTCCATATATTTATCGCGACTCGCGCACGGAGGGAATCGATGCCGAGGTATTTTCAAAAATCCCGAAGGCCGACATATACGCCTCGACCGGCATTCAATTTATGTTTTTTAACACAATCTTCCAGCTCGCCGAAGACGCCCGGTCTGGAAGGCTCGAGCGCGCCCAAACTTTCCTAATGATGCCAGACATCATTGCGTTCATGCTTTGCGGCGTAAAGGCAAATGAGCGCACGAACGCGTCTACCACACAATGCTACAATCCTTTCTCGCGCGACTGGAATTGGGACTTTTTTGGAAAGCTCGGCATTCCTGAACGCCTATTTAAAAGCGGATTCGCCGAATGCGGAACGGTGCTTGGCTCTCTAAGGCCGGAATTGAAAGCGGAATTAGGCGATATAAAAGTCGCGTGTGTCGCGACCCATGACACTGCTTCTGCCGTTGTCGCGACTCCGTCCGCAAATAAAAATCCGGCATATGTCAACAGCGGGACCTGGTCGCTCGCAGGCTTGGAGCTCGATAGCCCAATAGTAAACGAAGCGGCTTTTTCGGAAAACTTTACAAATGAAATCGGAGCCGAAAATACAGTGCGCTTCCTAAAAAATATAACCGGAATGTGGCTTGTGCAAAAGTGCAAGGAGGTCTGGGCGCGCGAGGGCAGGGATATGGGCTACCGCGAGCTTGAGCGCGCCGCCGCCGGGTCTGAGCCACGCCGCACGGTTTTTGACGTCGACTCCCCCGAGTTTGCAATGCCGGAAAATATGCCGCTTGCGATTGAGGAATATTGCCGCGCAAATTCTCTAAAAATTCCGCGCACACAAGGCGAGATGTTCAGAGCCATACAGGAGAGCATTGCAGCAAAGTATGCGAAGGTATTTTCCAATATGAAAAAAATATCGGGCGTCGGGATTGATAGGATACACATAATGGGCGGCGGCTCGAAGGACGCCATGCTCAACCAATTTGCCGCCGACGCGACTGGTTGCGAGATTTCGGCAGGCCCCACAGAATCCACTGCTTTCGGAAATGTTGCAATGCAGATGAAGGCCTTGGGCGATATATCTTCAGTAGCGGAAGGCCGCGCGGTTATAGTAAACAGCTGCGATCCTAAGATTTTTGAGCCGTCAAAATTCGCATAGGAAAAATTGGCAAACGCAGTGTGCGAGAATTGGAGCGGTTCTGTTGAGCCTATTCTTTAATTTTGCATGCAGGTTTGGTTTGTAGTTCTCACGCACTTTGATTGCGTTGGCGCAGGTTTTTTTGCTTTCCTATTTGCAACAGTGCTGGCATCGGCTTCGATTTACTTGCCGCCCTGCCTGTGGGCTGCCTGCATGTATGCGTGGCGACTGTGCGATTCGCCATGTTTTGTTGGGTAGATACAAGGGATTTTTATCGTAATTTGCTTGGTCTACATGAAATTTCTAAGAACGTGCGCTTGTGGGTTTAAGTTTACTTGAAAAAAGTTTTATCTCGGGCGGAAACCAATGAAAATGCTTTTTAGTTTGGCAATTTCGGAGCAGATAAAAATTTTTTTAGGCAAAAAATCCGTCGAATAAAAAATTTTTTGATAAAAAAAGCGAAAAAATTTTATGGTTCAACGAGGCAGAAATAGTTGGGCGCGCGCCTTAAAAATTCTCGGTAAATGCGAAAAAACGCGTGTGCGGTGCCATAGTGACAAGCATTTTTAGAGTATTTGGAGCCCAAAAAAATATATTGCGCCCAAAAAAATATCGGTTAGTTAAAGTCCGCATGAAAGGCACGAGGATTATCTTTGCATTGTTTGCGTTGTCTATCGCGCATTCATGTATGTTGTTTGCGGATTCCCCAAAATTGGGCGAGGGAGAACCGCAAAAACGAAACAACATATTATTTATAATAGCAGACGACTGGGGAAAGCACGCTGCTTCCTACGGAACGGGAGACTGGATAAAAATGCCTACTTTCGACAGGGTGGCGTCCGAGGGCATATTGTTTAACAACTGCTTTACATCCAATCCCAAATGCGCTCCGTGCAGGGCGAGCATCACAACAGGAAGAAACACATGGCAGCTTAGGGAGGGCGTGCAGCACTACAATCCGTGGCCGAAAGGCTTTGTGACGTATGCCGACATACTCGAAGAAAACGGATATTTTGTCGGGTACACCGGCAAGGGATGGGGGCCGGGAGACTACAAATCGGCGGGCAGAAAAAACAATCCTGCCGGAAAAGCTTACAATAAATTTTTCAAAAAACCCCCCGCGAGATACATTAGCAATGACGACTACTCGCGGAATTTTATCGAGTACTTTATGAAGGAGCGCCCCGCGGGAAAGCCATTTTGCTTTTGGCTCGGGTTCAAGGAGTCGCATAGGCCGTACGAGGACAGCGCGGGCGAGCGGGGCGGCAAAGATTTAAAAAGCGTGGAGATACCCAAATACTATCCCGACCACAGAATAGTGCGCTCCGACTTGGCTGATTACGCGTACGAATGCGAGCATATGGACTCCCATGTGAAAAAGGTCTTGGATTACTTGGAAAGCGTCGGAGAGCTTGACAATACCCTAGTTGTATATACGTCCGACCACGGCATGCCTTTCCCGCGCGTAAAGGGTCAGATATACGAGCACGGATACAATGTTCCGATGGCGGTGCGATGGGGCAAAAACATAAAAAAGCCTCGCGTCGAAAACACGTTCATAAATGTGCGCGATTTCGCCCCGACATTTCTTGAGCTTGCGGGGGTTGAAAGCACAGGCAGATGACTGGAAAGAGTTTTCTGGCGCTGTTGAAGGCCGAGAATCCGCCGTCGCCGCCCGACGGACAATTTATGCTTATTGGGAAGGAGCGGCACGATTTGGGCAGGCCCGGAAACGCGGGGTATCCTGTCAGGGCAATCCGCACGGACAAATATTTGCTCGTCCACAATTATGAGCCGGACGCATGGCCTGTGGGAACGCCGGAGACGTCGTTTAGAAACTGCGACGACGGCCCGACCAAGACTCTCCTGCTACAGCGCTTCGACAAATACTACAAATGGAGCTTTGGCAAGCGCCCAGAGTTCCAGCTGTTCGACATTCAAAAAGATCCCGAGTGTTTAAACAATCTCATCGCGGGCGGGAAGCATAATGCCGTAGCCGAGGCGTTGAAGGAAAAGCTTGACGAGGAGCTGAAAAAAGACGGCGATTTCCGCGCGCTCGGAGAGGACACTTCATGGCTCGACAAAGTTCCGTGGACCGCTCCGGAACTCATTGGGACTTGGGACAGCTGGCTTAAAAACATTAACAATGATTAGCGGCGCAAGAATTTCTATATTGTAAAAATCCGGTTTGAAAGTCTGACGGTTATAGAATGTTTTTTTATTTATCCATAGTATGCTTTGTTTTTTCCGCAAGCGTGTTTGCGGCAAGCGGCGAGGTTGCAGGGGCGGGTAGCCCTAACGTCGGAAGGGCTTCAGTAATGAGCTCCGAAGGACAGATAGGCGCGACTGCAGACTTGCATCGCACGGGCGTATCAGCCGCGGCTGCGAATATGGACTGCGCAAAGTGCCACGAGCACGAACACTACATATGCGCTGCTCCGGGGAAAGCCGCGCACCACACTCTCGCTAACAGGGCTTTGCCATCGAAAATCGACGATAGGGCGTTCGATTCGAGGGAGTTTGTTCATTCAGGCGTAAAGTATCTGTTCTACAAAGAAGGCGGCGAGTGCAAAGTGTCGGCGGAGGATTTGAAAAGCGGGAAAAAAAGTTTTTACACCGCGAAAATGGCGATAGGGCTCGACCCTCTCATACAGTATGTAGTCGAAGGCAAAAACGGCGCGTACCAGGTTTTGTCGGCGGCGTACGACCCGAAGAAGGACGAGTTTTTCGACGTCTTCAACAACGAACCGCGCGCCCCCGGCGACTGGGGCCATTGGCTGTCGGGCGGAATGAATTGGAACTCAAACTGCGCCTATTGCCATACGACCGATTTTAGAAAAAATTTTAAGGTTGGCGACAACTCATATCACAGCGGATTTTCCGCGCACGGCGTATCATGCCTGCAATGCCACGATGCCCTTCCGAAGGACTGCAAACATTCGGAGCTTTCCGAGCTTGCTGAAAGGCCGTCGCCCGCGGAGAGAATGTACGCCTGTGCTGTATGCCATTCCCGCAGAGAACAGCTCAAAGACGAAAAATTTAAGGCCGGAAGCGATTTTTACGACTATTTCCGCCCGATACTTCCCGTGCAGGACGGAATATATTACCCAGACGGCAAAGTGCGAGACGAAAATTTTATGTTTTCGTCGTTTATGATGTGCAGGCAGTACCAGGCGGGGCTCACATGCCTCGACTGCCACGACAGGCACGCGCTGAAAACCGTAAGGCCCGTCGACAAAAACGAGCTGTGCCTGAACTGCCACGCCCCCGCCGCGAGAAATTTTAAGAACGCCCCGACGATAATTCCCGAGGCGCACTCATTCCACAAAGGCAATGACGGCAATCTTTGCGTCAATTGCCACATGCCTAAAACCATATATATGGCGCGCGACTCGCGCTACGACCACGGTTTTACGTCTCCCGATCCCGTCCTTACGAGGGAAGCGGGCGTGCCGAACGCGTGCAGCCAGTGCCACGAAAAAATCGACGCAGGAAAGCTCGGAAGAAATCTCGACTGGCTGATTGAAAATTTTGAAAAATGGTACGGGTCTGAGAGGTTTCTTAGAAAGCGCGCGCGCTCGATGGCGGTTGCGAGGGCGCATGCGGGCGATGTTTCCGAGGCTCTGAAGGCGGAGCTTTTGAAAGCGCTCGAAAGGGAGGACAACGATGCATGGAAGTCGGCTTTGCTGTCGCTCCTGACTCCGTGGTCGGGCGACGCGGCTGTTTCGGAAACAGCGGTGCGCTATTTGGCGTACAAGAGCCCTCTCGTGCGCTCGTCGGCTGTCGGCCTTCTCAATGGACAGACGGACTCCGAAAAATTGTCGGAGCTTGCGCTAAATGACCC
Organism: uncultured Opitutales bacterium; assembly: GCA_900545705.1. Lineage (GTDB taxonomy): Bacteria > Verrucomicrobiota > Verrucomicrobiia > Opitutales > Intestinicryptomonadaceae > Merdousia. Next base: position 5,695 of record URAK01000020.1, read on the forward strand.
TTCGGCGCTGGTGAGGATAGACAGCGCATTTTCGCTCGGCAAAGCAATCCCAAAAAATTCAGCGGCGTATTCGGAGCTTAAAGAATATTTGAATTTCAATTCCGACAGACCGTTTGGGGCACTCAAACACGCCGACTTCGAGTTGCGCGCGGGAAATCCGAAAAATGCTAAAAAGCTCGCGGAATCCGCGCTTGAAATGGAGCGGAACAATCCTGCCATAGACAGGGAAGTCGGGATAATTTTGTTTAGGAGCGGGTTTGCCGAAGATTCTCTAAAAATCCTAAAAAACGCGGCGCAAAAATATCCCGAAAACACTGATGTGTCTTACGCGCTCGCCCTGCTGCACGCGGAGCTTGGGGACGCTGGCTCGGCGCTCGCTGAGCTTGAAAGAACCGTGAGAATAGACCCCGGATTCGTAAGGGCGTGGTACAACTTATCCATCGCGCAGCTTCAGTCGGGAAAATTGGACGGCGCGCTAAAATCGATAGATACTGCAATACGCCTATCTCCCGATTCCGCCGAGCTTTACAATGTTAAAAATTTCATTCTGAGCCGCAAAAATAAGTAGAGTGCTACTTTGCTTTTTTGTGAAACTTCAAAAAATATTCGCGTGGGCTGCAATCGTAAGTCTCCCTGAATTTAGTCGCAAAATATTGGCTTGTTGAAAATCCGCAATTCATAGCAATGTCTGTAATTGAAATGCTTTCGGACGGGTCTGAATTTTCGATGATTTTTTTCGCCCTCCGAAGCCGAGCGAGGTTTAGCAGGTTCATTGGCGTGGAGTTGGCGAGCAGTTTGCAATAGTAGGTAAAACGCGTTGTCTTCAATCCGCAGTCCTCTGCCATTGCAGACAGCGTCCAGTCTTCATGGCAATATGTGTCAAGCTGCTCTAAAAAGCATTTTACGACATTTATGTTTGGGGAGTCGGTCGAGTAGTCGTTCGAGTCTCCCCTAAAAATCGACAGCAGTTCGAGCAATATTTTATTGAACGTTATCGAAAGCGATGAAATCGAATTCTCGACGCCGCCGCGGTCTATTATGTCGTAAACTTCCTTAAATGCCGACTTCAGCCCGCCGGTGGACTTGAATATCGTAAGGTTTGTATTCTGGATGTACTTTGAAAATTCCGCTTTGTCGGACTCGCTAAGCACAATCCAACTCGGCCATTTCCAGTCTTGGTTCGGTCTTCTTATACCAAAGTCGATTATCAAAAAGAGCATTTTTGAGGACGTGAGGACGGGGTTGCCTATCGCGTGCTATTGCCACGGCTTTGTGACGGTGACATGCTCGGAAGTAAGCGTTGTAAATTCGTTCTTCGACTTGTCGGCGGAAAAATCGACGGAACCATTTGATACAAATCCTATTTCAAGGCCCTCGTTTCTGTGGAATGGAAGGCTCCATGTTTGGTCGTTTTTTGCGTCCCAGTAGGCGCAGAGCCGGATTCCGTCAAGCTCGGAAAACTGCGTGTCGTCGCCCGGGTACAGCCCCCTCTTAAAGCCCTTCCATACGACCTCTCCTCTCGATATTCCCCCTTTGAGGGGTTCGCAAGTGTCGCAAACGTATTTGTAGTCTTGGCTTACAAATACTGTAGGTCTGGGTTTTATTTTATTCATGATTCGCCGACTATCGATGTTTACAATAATCCCCCATAAGCACTTCTGTAAAGGAAAAACGGCTTTTTTAATTTGAGACGGCCTCTGTCGGGCGTTTTAATTGGGAATGCTAACATGGTGTTTCCGAAAATATAAATTAAAAGAAATTCAAAGACGATTTTTGTGAAAAACACTTTTGCCTTGCGCAGATTGGGTTTGCCTTTGCCGCAGGTGAATACAAGGCAGATCCCGTCCTCAAAGAGGCAGATAAAGATTCGATATCGGAGGCGGCTCCCGACAAAGCCGCTAGAAAGCCGTCCGCCGAAAGAAAAGTTTTGGTGTTTTCACGCACATGCGGATTCAGACACTACATGGGAATTGTTGGAGCGAAGGAGGCCATAAAGAGCATCGCGGAAAAGACGAAGGCGTTTGTTCCGGTTTTCTCGGACGACATATCGGAGTTCGAGCCCGAAAATCTAAAAAAATATGACGCCGTCATTCTAAACAACACAACGGGAATGTTTTTAGGCAAAACAGACGGCGAGCTAAAAAATCTTTCGGAATCCGAGAAGAAAAAGTCTGTCGAGAAATCCGAAAAGCTTCTGCGCAATTTTATGCGGTATGTCGAAAACGGAGGGGGCTTTTTGGGCATTCATGGCTCGGCGGATTCGTACAACTATAATCCATACAAAAACGCTGATTTCGCAAAAATGATGAATGGGCATTTTGTCAACCACCCGTGGACGATAAACAACGATCCCGTGACAATCATGATCAAGGACGAAAAATCTCCGATTACAAAGGGAATCTGGAAAGGAAAATCCTTTAAAATAACCGAGGAAATCTATCAGCTGTCTAAAGATTTCGACAGGCGCAGTTGCAGGGTGCTGTTGGCGCTCGACGTCGACAAAAGCCCGATAACAACCGAGAACGGGAAAAAAGCAAAAATCAGGGAGGACAGAGACATCGCGCTTGTATTCATAAAAAAATTTGGCAAAGGGAGGGTCGCGTACTTCGGTTTTGGGCACGATGCAAGGAACTATAAGGACAAAGGCATAATGAAGCTTCTTATGCGCCTTGTGCAATTTGCGTGCGGTGATTTAAAGGCGAACGTATCTTCCATTGAAAAGCCCACTGCGGATTAATATCTTTAGAAATTGAAAGGTTCGGCTAAATTATGAAAATTTGTAAATATGCTATTTCTGCGCTATTATTGGCTTCGTGCGCGCTGTGCGCGGCGCAGGGCCATACGACCTCCGTCGAAAATCTTGACGGGGAAAAATGGTGGGGGGCGGCGACGTTCTTCGGGCAGTTCATGCCATACGGAGATTTTAAGGAGAAAAACATCGGAAAGTCGAATTATTCCAATCAGATATCTCCGTTTTTTGTTTCGAACAAAGGAAGGTATATTTGGAGCGACAAGCCGTTTAAATTTTCAAGCAAAGACGGGGTGCTTACCATAACTTCGGAATTTGAAAAAATAGAGCCTGTGTCGGCTGGGAAAACGATGAAGGAGGCGTTTTTAGCGGCCGCGAAAAAGCATTTTCCCCCATCGGGAACAATACCGCCCGAACTGTTTTTTTCCGCCCCGCAATACAACACATGGATTGAGCTTCAGAATAACCAAAATCAAAAAGACATAGAAAATTATGCGGAATGCATCGTAAAACACGGATTCCCAACGGGGGTCTTCATGGTTGACGGAGGGTGGCAAAAATATCAGGGCAACTATGAATTTAAGCCCGAAAAATTTGTCTCTGCCAAGGCGATGTTTGAAAAGCTGCGCAAAATGGGCTTTAAAACAATGTTGTGGGTTTCCCCGTTTGTGTCGCCAGACAGCGGCGAGTTTAAAAAGCTCCGCAAGCTCGGTTTGCTGCTAAAGCGCAAGTCGTCTGACGAGCCTGGAATCCTGCGCTAGTGGGGAGGCTATAGCGCCGCATACGACCTCACCAATCCCGAAAGCAACAGGTATTTTTACGGCGAGCTCAAAAAAATGCAGAAAGAATATTCTTTGGACGGGTTTAAGTTCGACGCGGGCGACGTGAATTTCGTTTGCGGGGATTTCCGCTTCAACGATCCCGAGGCACTTCTGGTAGACTACTGCCTCATGTGGGCAAAATACGGGCTGGAATTCGATTTTAATGAATATAGGGCGTGCTATAAAATGGCGGGACAGCCGATAGTTCAGCGTGGCTCCGTGGAGAGTCCTTTCGCCCGATAACCTTAAAATATGCAGGGATATGACCCTATTGCACGAAAAATTCGGAAGCTACATATTGGGGCTAGCAAAGCATGCTTCTAAAACCGGTGAGCCGATAGTTCGATATATGGAGTATGAATTTCCGAACGAGGGGTATGAGAATATAAAAGACCAGTTTATGCTTGGAAAAAAATATCTCGTGGCGCCTGTACTGACGGAAGCCGACGAAAGAATCATAACGCTACCCCGCGGAAAATGGAGGGACGACTTGGGGGCGGTACGCGAGGGCCCATGCGTGATGAAAGAAAAAATTCCGCTAAGCAGGCTCGCATATTTTGAGAGAATAGACTAATGAATGTAGATATTTGCGAGGGCTTGGCAGGAAGGAAAAAACTATGAAAAGGAGAATATTTTTAGGAGGGATCTTGGCGCCTGCCGCTGTCGTGGCGGCGGCGCGTTCCGATGGGGACGGAAAGAGCGGGCGGATAGAGCATACTGTAATGTTTTCCTTGAAACACGGCGAAGGCTCCGATGGCGAGAAAAAGTTTTTGGAGGACTCGAAAAAAATTCTTGGAGGCATAAGTGGCGTTGAAAATTTCAAGGTGCGGCGCCAGATTAATCCGAAAAATCCGCACAAGTTTTGCTTTTCCATGGAGTTTGCTTCACGCAAGGAATACGATTTTTACAACAACAATCCCTCCCATTTGGATTATGTAAAAAACAGGTGGATTCCCGAAGTGGAATCGTTCTTGGAGGCCGACTTTCCTGCTGAGTAGGTTTTTCGCGCGGCATTTTTCATTTTAAAACTCAAACCGACAAGAATCCGATGAAGACGCTGAAAAAATTATTGATTGCGAATGTTGCGCTTGCGTTGGCGCCCGTTTGCGCAATGGGTGCGGAGCCCGCCGAGAATACAAAGCATCTTTTGCCCGAGAGCGATTACCCGTATTGGGGGGAATACCGCAAAGTAAAATATACCGACGTGAAAGCCGCCGAGTGGGATTGGAATAATTCAATAAAGGACGGCTGGGACTGGTCGCTTCCGCCGAATGTGAAGCCCGACGAAAGTTCGTATTCGATGATATACCGCGCGAATATGCGAGGAATGAAAAAGATTTCGGAGCTGAAGCCTGTGGAATTTCCGTCGATACCCGTAGTCGGATTTTGGTGTGACTGGAAGGATATCGAAAAGAACGAGGGCGAGTACGATTTCCAGCCTCTTATAAACATGATAAAGGCCGCCGCTGAGAAAGGGTATGGAAGCATGGTTAGAATCCATACGGCAGCACCAATATTCGCGCCGAAGTGGCTGGAAAAGTACAATGTAAACATAATAGAAAACAGGAAGGGCAAAGGCGATAAAGTAACGCCTTACGATCCCTCACACCCCGAGTTCCACAAGAGATATTTGAAGCTGGTGGAGGCGTTGGGGGCGTCCGGGATACCGCAGATGAAAGAGGTCAAGGGAATGTATGTGGGGTACGCTTCTCACTCCTACGGCGACGAGGGAATAGGGCCTGTTCCCGAGGATAAAAATCCCGACAAGTTCGGGCATGTATTGGAGAGGCTCGACGCGTGGGCGAAAATCGCAAAGGGCGTTGAGAGAAAAGTTTTCATGGGCGGATATAGCGGGTACGGGCTTTCAAAGGGGTTCGGGATAAGGCGCGGGTTTGTCGAGATGTATTTGTACCATATACCCGATGAAATCATAGGGCAAAGAATAGATCCCAACGGCTATCTTTACGTTGACGAGGAAAACAAAATTATAAAAAGCGGAGTGCGCCACGGCGAGGAAAACGAGGAATATTCGGAAATGTGGACGGAGCCGCGCACGAGATACCGCTTTGGACGGACGACAGACTCATTTCAATACAGGTTTTTTACATCTACTCTCCGATTGCTTCAAATGCGCGTAAACGATGTAATGTGGAACAACGACTGGGTGATAAATCCTGAGATGTTTGTGTGGGCAGGGCTTGAAATGGGGCGCACGGCGAAGAATGCGCCCGACGCATGGTGCGCTTTGAGGGAAAGTTATTTGCGCGAGTCCTATATGAAGAAGGCCGGGGTTACCGACGCAAGTTCGGGGGTGAAAAACTTCGAGAGGTGGATATACCAGCGGGACAGCGAAGGCTACGAGACGGAACCCGATGTGAGGATAAACCATGCGATAAAAATGTGGATGGTTCGCCCCGGAAAGTATTACGACTATGTTGCCCGTACTGGAAATAAAATAGGATTTTTTGTAGACGACAATTTTTTGAAGGGAAGAAACAAGAAAGTCGCCGTCAAAATATCCTATTTTGATTTTGGGAAAGGAAAATTTTCCTTGGCGTACAATCATGACGGCGAGGTTAAAAAAGAGACCGTAGAATGCGGCGATTCCGGTAAAGTTAAAACGGCGACATTTTTTATAACTGCAGATTTTCTAAAAAATATGCCCCTCAAACACGATTTTGAAATACTCGGAACCGACGGATACAAGCCAGTTGTATCGTTTTTCAGGGTCGTAAAAGTTGGAAATCGCGGTAAAAAATAAAATCTTTCTAGAAAATAAAAGACATTTTTGTCGATAGCGTTTTTTTAAGAGCATTCCCGCAGCTTGGAAAATCCGCCTCCGAAATCTCCGCGCGCGGCGGTGGGGACGCGCGGCGATGAAACGGATTCGTTTTTGAAATTTGCCGTATTTAAACGTTTTGCCTGCTTATGGGATTTTTGCTCCGCATCACGGGAAAAAGATTCTTAAGCCCGCGCCCGCGACCTTATGTGAATATGTCCGTTTGCAGCCTATTGTGCGCAAATGTGTGGGCGGATATTTTTTTCAATGCGGCTGCGGTTGGCAACTTTTAGCATTTGGTTTTTTATCGGGAAACGGCTGAAAATTTTTCTATGGTTTAAAGCAGATTCTTGGGGCATGTCCTGAAAGTGTTTGCCTCAAAAGGTTCTATGGCTACTTGCACGGGCGGGTATTCTCCGCATAAAAAAGTACAAAAATTTTTTAATAAAATTTTTCACTGAAATAAAATGAAAGTAATTTGGCTGTAAAAAAATTATAATCTCAAATGTAAGTAAACTGCGGCGTTTCTCGAAACTAATTGTATTTTCTTGACCCGCCGCGATATCGAAAGGAGTTGTTATGTTTCTTGAATTGGATAAATTTTCCCCCGATGTAAAAATCGGAATTGTGAGCGCTTCCCGCAACTGTTTCCCGCGCGAACTCTCTGAAAAGCGCACGGCAAATATTTTGGCGGAAACGGAAAAATTGGGCTTAAAAATCGTTCGTCCAGAAGGAAGGTGCGCTATTATTGAATCAAAGGCGGACGCGCTTGAAGCGGCTGCGGGCTTGCTTGAAAAAGGCTGCGACGCGGCCGTTTTGTATCTCGGAAATTTCTCGCCAGAAATTGAGGACGCAAACTTTGTAAAGGCATTCGGAAGGCCGATACTTGCAATCGCAGCCGCAGAGGAGAGCGCGGAAAGCGTCTCGAGCGCCCGCGGAGACGCCCTATGCGGCCTTATGAGCGCGACTCTTGCTATCGCCAAGCGCGGGCTTTCCCAAAAAGTCGTAATTCCTCAAAATCCGCTCGTAGGCGCGCGGGAGGGCGCTGAGGAGATTCTGAGGTTTTCCAAAATTGTGAAAGTAGTAAAGGGGATTTCAAACGCAACAATAGGCCTGTTCGGGCCGAGGCCGAGAGACTTTGAAAGCTGCAATTACAATGTTGCGTCGCTGGCGTCTATAGGAGTGGAGGTCGAGGAGTTTGGGCTTTTCGATCTGGAAAATGAAATCGCTAAAATAAGGTCGGAAAATCCGGCGTCGGCCGATGCGATAAAAGAGTCCATATCGCAAGTCGACGGAGTGGACGACACTACCCTCGCGGAACGCCTCGCGCTCTACGAGAGGGCGTTGCTTAACATGCGCGAAAAACTCGGGCTGTCTGGAGCTTCTACACAGTGCTGGACGCGCCAAGAGGAGTTTTCTAAGCATGTTCCGTGCTTTATAAATTCGCGCCTTACGGAGCACGGATTCCCGGTAGCATGCGAGAACGACGCGTACTCTCTGGCAAGCGAGCTGATCTGCCAGTACGCGAGCGGCGACGCCCCGACAATGCTCGATATCAATCATACAATTCCGCCGGAAATGCTTGAAGGTTTAAATATTGAAAACAAGCGCGATGCAATAGGCCTTTTCCACTGCGGAAATGTTCCCGCCAAATACATGAAGTCCCCGAAGGTATGCTACCAGCTGATAATGTCGAGGCTTATGGAGCCAAATAAAAAGCCGGATCTGACTCGCGGAACGATAGAGGGCGCTATAAAGCCGTCCGATATAACGATGTTCCAGATACACGGTTCGGGCGACGCCTTGCGCGCGTACATTTGCGAAGGCTCGTTCTTGAACGTGGATCCTAAAACCTTCGGCTCGACGGGAGTGGCATATGTGCCTGGATTCATGCGCTTTTACAGGAACTGCCTGCTAGGCAAATTCCACCACCACGCAGCTGTTGCGTTCTCGCATTGCGGAGGGATAATCTTCGACGCCCTGAAGGTCCTTGGCGTAAGTGAAATATACACGCCGCTTTTAAAGCCAGTTTACGAAAACGAAAACCCATTCAACGGATAGCGCCATGTATAACCGTATAAGATTATTGTGCGGATTTTCCGCAGTTTGCGCGGTGTCGATGCTTGCATCGGCAACCCGCGCGGACGAATACACATATATAGGACCTAATACCGGATATTCATTCGACGATCCCGCATCCTGGGATCCAAGCGCCCCCACAACGCTCGGCACAGGCAATGATTGGGCTGCCGGAAACACTTTAAAATTCAATTCTCTTGTAAATAGCAATACTGCTATTGTTCTTAAAAATTACGGAGAGTTGGAGGTGGAAAATTTAATTTTCACAACTACCGGAAATGTATGGAATGGATTTGGCGTCAATACGAACCAACTTGAAACTGGAATTGATCCGTCGATAAAAGTCACCGGAAAGACAATTGTCAACGGTGTCTATGATACTGAAGGCAGCGCAGTTGACGGAGGGGCCGATTTTAACAATTTTCAATACATAAATTTTGGGAATGTTGAAATCGGAAACAACTCCTCCAAAAATGGCGACCAGCTAATCTTTTTGCGCCAGACAATAAGCCTAACAAACCAAACGCAATATTATTACAATAGCAAGAGCGACAACAATGTCACTTTCGACGCCGCAAGCGTAGCGTTAAACGGCACCGTGCCGACCGGCCCCAACGATTTAAAGAACACAACATGGTTCTTAAACAGAAGCGGCAACAATGACACGCAGACTCGAAATATCGTATTGAGAGTTGGCGGAATAAGCGGAATGGGGCTTATAAGAAATAGTTCTGGCGACTATGTGGCAGACACTACGACATTGGTTTTTGCCAATCAAACCGACTCCTCGTTTAAGGGAATTATTGCAGACGACTGGGTTAGCGATACGAAGACGTGTTCTATATCGAAATAATGGACGGAACCGAGAATGCAACCCAGACTATACGCCATACGGGAGTTTTTTATAATGAAGGTTGGAGCAGAGACAATCTCGACTCTATTGGAACTACGATAAAAAACGGAACTCTTGCACTCTCCGGAGCTAGTACAATGGAGTTCGCGCGTGTAAAAATAGAAGGGGGCGCACTTGCTGTCGCAGAATCGGACGGAACGGGGAACGGCGGCCATCTCTGGGTGAGAGGAATAGACTGGATTGACGGAAAAATAAAAATTTCAATAAACAATACCTCGTTAAAATCTACAAACGGCATAAGCCAGCTTGGGGACGAAAGTTCAAAATACGTTTTTGAAGTGGATCTTTCGAACTTTGCCTCGGATTTCAATTTTGAGGGCGACGAGTACACTGTATTGCAGTCGGACGGTAATTTGTTCGGAGACGTGTCCAAGTACGAGGCAGAGTTTACGTACAACGGATCTAAAATTGAGGGCCTACTGTACGAATTTTACGCGTACGACTACGGCTTGAACGTATCAATTATGGGTACTATACCCGAGCCATCGCACATAGGCTTCGCTCTGGGGGCCTTCGCGATTGCTGCGGCTATAATTAGAAAAAGAAAATAGGAGCACATATGAGTCAGTATAAAATTGGAAGAAGGGATTTTTTGGGAAAGGCGGCGGTTGCCTTCCTTGGAATCCAAATGATTCCGTCTAGGGTTTTGGGGCGCGGAGGAGTCGCTCCAAGCGGCAAAATAAACATGGCTATAATCGGCAACGGTCTTATCTCCGGAGGGCATCGCAACCACTTCGCATGGTGCCCGCAGACGCAGGTCCTTGCGCTCTGCGATGTCCACAAAGGCAGGTTGGATTCGGCAAAAAAGCATGTCGATTCGGTCAATAAAAGGCGCTCTGACGTCGGGCAGGTCCCGGTATTTACCACCGAGGATTACCAAGAAATACTTGATAGAGACGACATCGACGCAGTGACTGTATGCACACCCGACCATTGGCATGTCCAGATTGCGTTGAAGGCAATTCAGGCGGGCAAGGCAGTGTACGTCGAAAAACCGATGAGCCTTACAATCGAGGAAGGCAGGATACTCGCCGACGCCGTGAAGAAAAGCGACGGCATTTTGCAGGTCGGTTCCCAGCAGCGGAGCGAATGGGCTTTCCGCAAGGCCGCGGAGCTTGTGAGAAACGGCTACATCGGCAATGTCCACACTATAAAAACGGGCATAGGCGTTTTCCCGCCCGAGCCGAAGGACTTGAAGGAAGAGCCAATCCCCGAAGGCTTCAATTACGACAAATGGCTTGGACAGACTCCATGGAGGCCTTACAACGCCGAACGCGTGCTGGGCGATTATGGCGGCGGCTGGCGCAGATTCTACGAATATGGAATCCGCAAGGAGGGCGACTGGGGCGCGCACCACTTTGACATAATTCAATGGGCTTTGGGAATGGACGATTCGGGCCCTACGGATTTTTATCCAGAAGGCGCAAACGGCTCGAAGTTTAGGCACTACAAATACGAAAATGGCCCGACGGTATTTGTAAACACTCCGATGAAAAACCGCCATATGATACATTTTATAGGCGAAGAAGGCGAAATCCTCGTAAGCCGCGACGGGCGGATTGAGACATCTCCCGTTTCCCTCAGAACTCTTCCCATGCGTTCGAATGACGTCCGCTTGCAGGTTTCCAACGACCACCGCGGAAATTTCCTCGAAGCCATAATCTACGGCAAGAAAAATATCTGCACCGCGGAAATAGGCCATCGCAGCGCAACTGTATGCCACCTGATGTCATTTGCCAGAAGGCTTAAAACGCACGTCAAGTGGGATCCGAAAAAAGAGCGAGTAATAGACAATCCTGCCGCAGCGGCTATGATGTCGCGTCCGCGCCGTTCACCTTATTTTTTGGGAGCTTAAAACTATGAAGATTTTTGCAAACATAATCGCGGCGTCGATATTGTCGCTTCCGCTGTTCGCGGCGAATCTCGACGATGCCAAGAAAAACATATACGATTCTAACATTCACACAGCGGATAATGCGCGAATGGATTTGCAGCAGTTAAATGCCGAAAAAGAACTTCTTGAAGCTTTTGAAAAGGTATCCGACAGAAATCTTCGAGACGGCGTAATATATTCTCTGGGCAAGCTTAAAAGCCGCGATGCGTACGAAAAAATACTTGCCGTCGCCCAAAAGGAGCTCGACAAGTGCCCTGCGGCAATTCTTGCGCTCGCCGAATACGGCGCTCGCAAAAGTTCCTCTGATTTGCGGGACTTGGCCGGCAAAGGCTCGAAAACGGCCGAAACGGCTTTGTGGATATTGAAGGGCGCGAAGAAAGATTTGAAGGCGTATTCAAAGTCGTTTTTCGCGAAGTTCGACAAGTTAGACGACAATGAAAAGGCAATAGTTTTTGGTTTGGCAAAACCGACCAGCGACTTCTACGACTTCGCTATGTCATACAAGGCGCAAAATCAAAGAATCGCGCTAGCGCAGTGCTACGGGCTTGCGAGAATCGATTCGAAAGACGACTCTTGCGCGAGAAAAATATCTGAAATTTCGGAAACATATCCCGACGCTTTTGCAGAATTTGCGGCGGCTCTTGCTTCCGCGAAAAACTCGGAAGGGGTGATATCTTCGCTTGCCGGAGATGGGCAAAAACTTGGAGTGGCCGCTGCAAAAATGCGCTGCTGCGCCGAGGCAGAAGCAGATGTATTAAAAGCATATGTTGAAGCAAAAGACGCGAAATTTAAGCGCCTGTGCGCTGAAGCTTTGCAGGCTATCGGAATGGGCAAAACTGCGGGGACGCTTATTTCGGATTTTAATTCAATTAAAAAGGAGGATTTGACGGATGCCGTGAAAATTCTAACGTCTGTGGCTTCGAGAATTGACGCGGCTGAAAAGGAAAAGTTATTTTCAAAGCTGTCGGAATTGTCTAAATCTGCGGACGACATTCACAAATCAGCTGCCGAAAAAATCTTAAAATAAATTATGAAACCCGTTTATCTGGGCATAGACGCAAGCACGCAGTCGATGACAGGAATTGTCATCGACTGCGGCAGCTCTGAAATTTTAGCGTCGGAAAGCGTGAATTTTGAGGGAGAGCTTCTGCAATATGGCACGTCGGCCGGTGTTTGCGTATCTGAAAAAAATCCGCTCGAAGTCTGGTCGTATCCTCTGATGTGGCTCGATGCCCTTGAAATTCTCCTAAAAAGAATATCGAAATATGTAGACTTGCAAACTGTGCGCGCGGTGAGCGGTTCCGGACAGCAGCATGCCACGGTATGGCTGAACTCCGCGAGCGCGTTTGCGGCTTGCGATTGCTCGAAGTCGCTTGCAGAAAATATAAAGCCGTTTCTCAGTATGGAAAAGTCCCCAGTGTGGCTCGACGCATCTACTTCTGTGGAATGTGCCGAGATTGCGGGGGCGGCGGGGGGAGACGACAAAGTCCTCCAAAAGACGGGCTCGGTTGTAATCGAACGCTTCTCCGGAGCTCAGATACGGAAAATATCGAAAAAAAGCCTGAAATTTATAGAGCCACAAAGAGAATACATTTGAATTCGTCGTTTATGTGTTCCGTTATGTGCGGGGCGGATTCGCCTGTTGATTTTTGCGACGGATCCGGCATGAATCTTATGGATTTGAGGAATTTCTCTTGGGATTCCGAAATGCTTGCGGCATGCGCGCAGAATTTGGAGGGCAAGCTTCCGAAGCTTGCGCCTCCCGCGGCAGTCGTGGGAAAGATTTCTCCGTATCTTAGCGAAAAATACGGCTTTGACAAAAACGCCGGAGTTGTGATTTTTACGGGGGACAACTCGTCGAGTCTCGTGGGGATCGGTGCTTCGGGAAAAGGTTCGGCTGCGGTAAGCTTGGGGACGAGCGACACTTTCTTTTGCTCGATGGAAAATTTCTCCCCAATTGAAAACGCGCATGTATTCTGCAATCCAAACGGCGGATACATGGGGCTTGTGTGCTTCCGCAACGGATCGCTCGCGAGGGACAAATTTAGGCGCCTTATGGGGGTTGACTGGCGCTTTTTTGACGAAGAAGCGTTTGCCGGATATTTCCCGTCGATTGACGGCAAAATGATCCTGCCTTTTTTCGTTGACGAAATATCACCCAAATTGCGCGCCAGCGCTCCAGTATTTTCCGGCTTTTGCGACAGGGACTCTAAGGAAAGCAGAATAAGGGCATTTGTGGAGGGGCAGGCGCTTAATATTTGCTTGCAGGCAAAAAAAATGGGAAGCATTCCGCAAAAGATAATTCTTACGGGAGGAGCTTCTAAAAGTTTTGGAATCGCACAGACGTTTGCTGACGTTTTCGGTTCGCAGATATTCAGGCTTGCGTCGTCCCAAAATTCTGCGGCGCTGGGGGCCGCAATCCGCGCTGCATCGCCCGACTTTGAACTGGGTTTCTTGGAATCAGCCTTCTGCCCGCTTCTTCCGGCAAGCGCTCCTAGGCCTGGGACGCGCGAAATATATTTAAAGAAATTGAATCTTTTTGAAAATATGCTAAAAACACAAAAAGACTTTTAATTTCATGCGATGAAACATAAGACATTCTTTGCGTTTGTGTGCGTGTTGCTGTTTGCAGTAATTTTGCACGCATATTCCCAGCCTGCAAAATTGCGGAACGTCTTGCTGATAGTCGCCGACGATTTAGGATACGGCGACATAGGCTGTATGGGAGCCAAAAACTTTAAAACGCCAAACATAGATTCGCTTGCCTCAAATGGGATTGTGTTTTCGCAGGGTTACGCCACTGCATCTACATGCACGCCGTCGCGCTACAGCATGCTTACGGGCGAATATGCATGGAGGCAAAAGGGCAAAAAAACCGTAATTCTCGATGGAAACGACCCTCTCTGCATACCGCAAGGCGCTTTCACTCTTCCTAAAATTTTTAAGGCGGCGGGATACCGCACTGCCGCAATAGGCAAATGGCATCTCGGGCTCGGCGACGGCTCCAAAGAGCTTGATTTTAACGGTGAAATCACGCCAAACCCAAACTCAGTCGGCTTCGACTACTCTTATATAATCCCCGCTACTGTCGATCGGGTACCATCTGTATGGCTTAAAAACGGAAGAGTTGAAAATCTGGATCCAACAGACCCAATAACAGTAAGCTATTCAAAAAATATAAGCGACACCCCCACTGGCGCGGAGCGACCGGACCTTCTCAAACAGGGCGCGGACGCACAGCATTCCGGCAGCATAATAAACGGAATCAGCAGAATCGGATACATGCGCGGCGGGAAAGCTGCGAGGTTTGTAGACGAGCAAATACCTAATGTTGTTGTTTCACAAGCGGCTAAGTTTATCGATTCCAACAAAAACAATCCATTCTTTCTGTATGTCGGGCTTTTCGAGCCGCATGTTCCCAGAACGGTCGATAAAAGATTTGAAGGGGCCTCGCAATGCGGAATCCGCGGAGACGCAATAGTGCAGGCAGACTGGCAGGTCGGCGAGATAGTTAAGAAATTGAAAGATGAAGGCATATACGAAAACACCGTCATAATTTTTTCGAGCGACAACGGCTCCGTGCTTTTTGACGGCTATTTCGACAACTCCGAAAACGAGACAAACGGTCACTCTCCATCGGGGATATTGCGCGGGGGAAAATACCTGATTTACGAGGGCGGCATGAGGGTCCCGTTTATTGTAGTAAATCCAGATGCGATTAAAAATGGATTAAGTTCCGAAATGGTAGGCCTTAACGACCTTCCGGCGACTTTCGCAAAAAAGCTTGGGATTCCCGTGCCCAAGGGAGCTGCTTTTGACAGCATCGACGTCTCGGCGGCGTTTGAATCGGCAGACGGGAAAAGCGGGAGAAATGAAATTGTGTTGCAGGGCACCAACGGCCTGTCAATAAGATCGGGGAAATGGAAGTTCGTGCCAAAGTCAAAGAATGCAACAATTAACGCCGGCAGCAATGCAAACACGCGCGACAAGCGTTTTGCAGAAGCGGTAGTCGCGGAAGATTCGCTATACGATTTGTCGGCCGATCCGTCTGAAAAGCGCAATCTCGCGTCCGAATACCCGCAAGTTGCGGAGGCTCTAAAAAGAAGGCTAAAAGAAATTGTGGACAGCAAATAACTCTTGCGCGATTGATGTAAATTTTTACGTCAGCATTCGGCGCAAATAAAAAGCCGCGCATTTATATATAATCGCGGCGGCTTTTGTTTATAGGAGATTTCACACCAGCCTTACCCTTTGCTGTTCTTAAAATTAAACTGCTTTATTGGCGACGGAGTCCGGGCGTTTTCAAGAAGTTCTTTTAGTTCAGCCATCTTTTCAGGATATTTTGAGGACAAATCATGTTTTTCGGAAGGATCCTTTGAAAGATCGTATAGTTCAAACTTTGTTTTCTTTGGATTGTTTACATTTATTTTTACAAGTTTCCAGTCATCTTGCCAAACGGCCTGTTTTCCCCCCTGTTCGTGGAATTCCCAGTACAAAAACTTATGCTTCGGTTGCGGCTTTCCTTGAAGAAGCGGAGCAAACGATATGCCGTCCGTCGGGGTATTGAAGCTTGCACCTGAAATGTCTTTTAGAGTCGGCATTATATCCCAAAATGCGGAGATATGTCCGGTCTCTGATTTTTGCAATCGCCCTTTCCAATACACAATCATCGGGACTCTTATGCCCCCTTCGTATAAATCGCGCTTTATTCCGCGGAAACCGCCGTTTGAGTTCCAATAAACGGGGTCATGCCCGCCTTCGCAGTGCGCGCCGTTGTCGGAAGTTACAAATATTATTGTGTTGTCGAGTTCCCCGCAATCGCGCAGTGTTTTTACGATGTCGCCAACGTATCCGTCTATGCGTTTCATCATGGCGGCGAATGCCGAACGCGGCTTCTTTTGAGCTCCGTACAGTTCTTTGGGTTTACCCTTAAATTCTGGTTCAGGGGCGAATTTATCGCCGAATTCGGCAATTGCCTCCTCTGGTGCCGCCATTTCAGCGTGGGGCAGGGTCATCGCATAATATATGAAAAAAGGCTTTTTATCTGACTTGGATTCTTCGGAACACTTCTTTACAAAGTCTATTAGCCTTGAATGGATAAGGTCGCCGGAATATTGGGTTCTCTTGCCGTTTAGATTTCCCTCCAAGACAACTTTTTTCCCGTTTTCCCACAAGTGGTCTGGATAATAATTGTGCGCAAGGAATTGGCAATTATATCCAAAGAATAAATCGAACCCCATTGCCATTGGCGAGGAATACGAATTTGGCGCGCCCAACCCCCATTTGCCAAAAGCCCCTGTTTTATATCCGCAGGAACTCAACATATGCGCAATGGTTTTAGTGTCAGCGGGCATTTCTTGCTGACCTTCGGTGTCGAGTTTCGACTGTATGTTGCCTCTTATAGGGGCATGTCCTGTGTGCAGCCCAGTCATAAGCGAGCTTCTCGAAGGCGCGCATACGGTTGTGCCGGCATAATGGCGGTTGAATTTAAGCCCTTGTTCGGCGAGCGAATCTATGTTGGGAGTCGTAAATTTTTTTTGCCCATAGCAGCTGAGATCCCCTATCCCCATATCGTCCGCAAGAATAAAAACTATGTTGGGTTTGTCGGACTTTGCATAGGCGCAAAT
The DNA here is from genome assembly GCA_900545705.1 of uncultured Opitutales bacterium. Lineage (GTDB taxonomy): Bacteria > Verrucomicrobiota > Verrucomicrobiia > Opitutales > Intestinicryptomonadaceae > Merdousia. Next base: position 22,557 of record URAK01000020.1, read on the forward strand.
TCCGCATAGGGACGCTATTGACAAGGCGAGCATTTTTTTGCTATATATATAAATCTCATTGTATTTATTAATATTTTCAAAAAACTCAAAATTTGTTGTAAGCTTTTTTATTTATCTAAAATATATGGGAGTTTTCAACAAAAAAAGCATGTCAGATTGATGTTTACGTATATTTTTTTTAGAATGCTCAATTTTTTTTAATTGAAATCTGACGTGATATTTTTTTGCGGGAACTAAAAGTAAATATAAATATTATTTTTTTATAATAAGCGCACAATTTGTCCTACGCTTGTACGCCCGTTTTTCAGGCGGGAAGCATATCTTTATAGGTGCTGTATAAAAATATTTTGGCGTGTATGAATAGAAAATCCTTATATATTGAAGGAAGAAAAAATCATTTTTTGCGAACAATATTAAAACGGGATAAATAGAATTAAAGAGTAGTAAATTTGCAGATCAACTTTGCCGCGCAGCAATTGCGGCTGCCTCGTTTCTCGCTGAAGCAGGCGGCGCGAAAAAACATAAAGCGTGCCGGTTCCGCCTGCAATTTATTTTATGCGCCGCACTCCATGACAGAAATTACAAATGGACCTTAATTATGTTATACAGAATAAACACGCTTGCATGGTTATTTTTTTTGCATTTAAACTATGTAAAAAAACAAGGTTTAATGGCTGCGGATTGACAGCGCGCCTTTTAATTTGGCAAGCATCGCAATTTTTGCGTTTGCTTCTATTGCACAGCAGCAATACTATAATAAAAATACTATGAAAATTATAGATAAAATAAAATGTTTGTTCCTTGCGGCACCGCTGTTGTTGTGCCTGACCCATTGCGTGACAATCCCTGAGGACTCCAGAGAAGGCGATGTTTACATTAAGGTGTTTGACGAGGCTCTGTCAAAAATTAATGCGGAAGATTCCGGCAATAGCAGATATAAAATAATATGCGATAGAGAAAAGATAATTGAAATGCGCAAGCGCACGGAAAGCGGGGATATTACTGCATATATTTCTTTGGCAGACTTTTACTTAGAGAAATCATACTGCAACGATAGCGACTTTCCCGACAATAAAAAGGCGGTGGAAATTTTAAAATATATCGCCGGCAGGCCTTCCGACGGCAATCCTGAAATAAAGCGCGCTTCAAAAATCGCCGCAAAGATGCTGGGCGACATGTTTTCCGGAAATTCTATCAATTACCACTATTTTAAAAGAGACTTCAATGAGGCGGAAATATGGTACAACAAGTTGTTGTCGCTTGGAGACGAGAGAGCGCGCCTATATTTGAGCTATGTCTATTCAAACGATGAAAATCCTGATAAAAATTTGGATACAGCAAAAAAATACATCTTTCCGCTAATAGACAAAGAGGGTTATGATATCGCCAAGTTTGAATACGATTCTTTATGTGCCAAACAGAATAATCCTGCGCCCTCAAAAGAGGGGAGGGAGGCGTTCTTCGACAACAGCGGAAATATAGACTACGAATCTCTAATCAAGGCCGTAAAAGAGGGAAATTTTGAGGCTCAAATTTATTTGGCGCGCGTCTATTTGGGAGATACGAAATTTCCTATCCAGTTGCCTAAATGGGTTATGGAGGATTATGACAGCGACAAGGTATTAAAAATCACAAAAAAACTTGGTGTTAAAAGGGAGATCTGTGAGGAGCGTGCGCATAAGCTGTTGCGGGAGGCCGCTTTGATGGGAAATCCAAAGGGCGCGGTGATGTACGCACTAATGCTGATAAATGGCATTGCCACAGACAAAAATATAGAGCTCGCCAGGGGCATACTGTTGAAATTCAGCCCAAATAGCGCAGAGGCGAGGTTTTGTTACGAGCTTTACTTTTCAGATCTGAATTTGAAAAAAATAAATTTGTCGCATTTAGCGGGAGACCTGCATAAAATGAAAGACACTCCGTATACATTTAATCCTAATGAGTCGTACGAATGGACTAAAATGTTAAAATGTCCGCCGAACGAATACATAAAGGGTGAATTCTATCGTTTGGCGAATCCGAATCTGAGTTTGCGGGATATACCGGAGGGGCAAAAGAAACTTATGCCCTTGCAGGCTGTAATCAAGCTAGTGGGCCTGTTGTCGGAGTCGGGCGACAACACATATGTAATCGACCCATCGCAAGCCAACGCCTTTTTCGAGGAGGGAAATGTCTATATTAGCGGCCGAACGGTTTGGAAAGATCCCAATATTGACACCACGAAATCGGGCCCATTTGAATCATATTCTTACGAGCTGGTGGGAGAATTGGAAGGCGGTGTGCAGGTTCTGAGCATTTATAGGAATGATGGAGGTTCGCTGGTTCAGTCCTATATTTATTTTGTAGCAATGCGCGATATTGAGGTTCTCGACGGAGAGGGAACGATAAAAGTTTTGGTACTTCAGAATCTTGGGAAAATTACAGAGTTTTCAGATATTAGGCTTATGAAGATGGCATCAAATGGCAATGTCTTTATTTTGTACAGAATTGTCGCCGATGATAGGAACTACGAGTTATACAGCAATAGCGTAAAAATAATATCGTTTGAAAAAGGCGCGAAAGCAGAGTCAGAAAGCATATCCGCCCTAATGGAAGAAATATTTGGTTTCCGCAAAGAAACCTGCCCTTGGCGATGAACTTGTTTAAATGTGTGCGTAAAAGGAATAAAAAAAACAGAAGCGATTTTGGACAATTATAAGAGCAAAAACAATGTATATAAAATATGATGCTATATTAAGATGTTATTGATAAAACATATTTTTACCTTGATATGAAAAGAAAATAGTGATACATTAAAAAAAGAAAAGGAGTGATGTAGTATGAGCAAATTAAAAATGATATCATCTTTTTTTATGATTGTGTCCCTAAGTATATTTTTTCACCTAAATATATTTGCTGACGAATTTATGAGTGAATTTATAAGTGAGACAGAGGGAGAATGCAATAAAAGTAGCGATATCGAAAAACGCTTCAAAAATTACTATAAGAAGGCTGCGGATGAGGGGAACGTCAATGCGCAATATTACATTGGAAAGTTGTATTATAAGGGAGAAGTAATAGAAAAAGATTATAAAAAGGCGTTTGAATATTTAAAGAAGGCTGCGGATGATGGTAACGTCAATGCGCAATACTACATTGGAACGTTGTATTATAAAGGAAAAGGAATAGAAAAAGATTATGAGAAAGCATTTGAATATTTGAAGAAGGCTGCGGATAAAGGGCATATAGACGCGCAATATAATCTTGGTTTTTGCTATGCCGAAGGTAAAGGCATAGAAGAAGATTTTAAAAAGGCATTTGAATATTGGAAGAAGGCAGCAGACAGCGGGAATGCCGATGCGCAATATAATATTGGTTGCTGTTATATCGGAGGACTAGGAGTAGAAAAAGCAGATCAAAAAAAAGCGATTGAATATTGGGGAAAGTCAGCCAATCAAGGCCTTGATGCTGCAAAAGAGGCATTAATAAAATTAGGGAATTAGATAGTTCAAGATATTGCGATAAAAACTGTAATATTAAAAAAGTAATATAACCAAGCTAAAAATAATTCCAGATTCTCTAATATTTGTGCGTGCAAGTGTATTTTTTTATCTGAATACATTTGATGATTATTTCATATAAGATAAAACGGAAAAATTTTATTAAAAATTGCGATATTGGGAGCGGCTTCTATTACCAAAAAAAGACAGCCGGCTTGGGTGGTGTTTATGTATTAAGTATGCCGGGGAAGCGCGATATTGCAAGAGTAGAAGCAGATGTCTTCGCAAAGCGATTGAAAATTACAAGGAAGCATGGGGTTGGGGTATAATGTGCCTTTGGAATTTGTTATTACAAATAGTAGGGTAGAGTTCTTAGTAAAACGCTTTAATATACTGATAAAGAAGCGGGACAGAGACATAGCGCTAGGCGGCGTTGCAAAGTAAAGTATGTTTTTTTGCAGCCCTGCGCGGAATAAAGCCGCGGCGGCATAGTGGCTCAATTTTTCATATGGGTTTTAAGGCCAATCCTCCGAAATTTTTTGGATCAAGAGTAAAAAGGAATACGGAGATTTTTTAGATTAGAGGCTAGGCAAGGGCGGGGTGAAGCTATGAAATCCCATTTGTCAAAAAAACGCTATTCCACAACCTTTGGGGTTGACCCAAATTTTTGGATTTGGCTGGAAAATGCCGTTCTACGTCAAAGATTGTGGAATGGTGGAAAAAAAAGAGGGCAAAGAGAACGA
>URAK01000021.1 GCA_900545705.1 uncultured Opitutales bacterium
TCGTTCTCTTTGCCCTCTTTTTTTTCTCCCATTCCACAATCTTTGACGTAGAACGTATTTTTATTCGCCCGCCGCTGATTTCCGAGCCAACTTATTGCAAGTGCGCAAACTTGTAAAACCTCATTTATTTGTTTTGCATCTTTCTCTTGCCTTCTGCATTTGCCCGCAAGCAGACACGTGGGAAATTTATATGAGTATTCAGCTTTTTAACTTAATTTCAGCTTGTCCTTTTGCCTTATTTTTTCTTAAGTTATTTTGATGCACAAAATTCTAATACCTATTCTTCTCACACTCACAGCGGCCTTTGCATTTTCTTCGACCCAACCAGCCAGTGCAAATAGGCAGCTCACGGAAAGCCAAATTAACGATAGAATAGAGCGCGCAAAGGCGGAAGCGCAAAGACAAATAGACGCCGGCATAATCCAGGGCGCCGTATTTGCCGCGACAAACATACCGCCGACTCCCGTCGGATACCAGCGCATACACCCAAAAAAAACACCAATGACAGCCAACTCGCGCTTCGACATTGCCTCTGTCACAAAAACATTCACGGCCGCCGCCTGCGCCATTTTAATATGCGACGGCAAAATCTCCCCGGACACTCCATTTACAAAATATCTCCCAAAATCCTCTCTTGGCAAAGAGTGCGACATTACTGTACGCGACTTGGCAATGCATGTCGGCGGATTCGACAACTCAAAACCCTATTGCTCGCCCGATATGGAGGTATTTTATCGCGAACTCTATAATTTGCGCCCCGTCCGCCCCCGCCTCTCGGCTTTTGAATACTCATGCGCCAATTTTGTGCTTCTAGGAAAGATCGTAAACAGCGTGGCAAATTCCGACTTGGAATCATTCGCAAAAAAACGCATCTGGAAGCCCCTTGGAATGAACCGCACGCTCTGGAATCCTCCGGGAGACGGGCCTGACGAAGTCGAGCACTGGTTCCCAAACCGCCCCGCCGGACAGCGCAACGATCCGGTCGCTTTTAACTGCCCATTCCCGGTCGGAAACGCCGGATGCTTCTCGACTGCAAATGACCTGATGTTGTTTGCATCCGACCTGCTAAGCAAAAAAACTTTTCCTAAAAAATATTACGATCTCCTTTTTACCCCCGCTTTCGATAAGAATGGCGACAGGCGCTCCTTTGGCTGGGATATGTCTCCACGCACGCGCCCGGAGGGCCTTTCGGATAAAACAATTCTACACTCCGGCTGGACGGGGCAAACCATTTGCGTGGATCCGGAAAACAACTTTGCCGCCGTAGTGTTGACCTCCCGCACCGGAAACCATGGCGAAGCCATGAAAGGCCGCGCTAAAATTATCTCCATTTTATTTGGAAAATAGCAGAGCCTTCTTTGGGAAAAAACGTAAATAAAGACGCCCTTTCAAAATCGAAGATTTCGCGCGTTCCGCAGTCCTTGCCCATTGCGGCAAAACCTCACCCCCGGCTTTCCATTCCTAAAAATCGTAAAAAACTTTTCACGAACGCCCGACTACCCGAATAGCCGCCGCAATTTTCTCCTGCGGTGCCTGCATGCACGCCGATATTTTTTATAAACCATATTAAACACCGTTTAAAAAAACACACGACTGTCTGCTCTATCCCGGAAAATTCCCGCCTTGAAATATCAATATTTTAAGTTAAAATTCCATAAAATTTTCCCATAAAAATCTCTAATTCTACGCAATCCGCCATTCGCCCTATTTCAAATATACATGGCGCGCAACTGAACCATTATCAAAACCTACTGTCAGACTCTATAACATGCTAAAATTTATATCAAATATCCTCCCCCAAGAAGGAATTTTTGGCTTGCACAACGACTCCGCTGCCTCAGCTATCGTAATATCTGCACTCGTTGTCTTCACTTACGCGGCTACTTATTCAATCGCAGCCCTACTAAGGAAATTCTCCGCCAACATTCAGCTAAAAAAATTCTCGCGCGAGGCCCAAATCCTCTCAGACAACAGAATGTTTAAAAAACTATCCGCGCTAATTCCGCCGATAGTATTCCTATTTGTAATCCCGCTTCTATTCCCGCGCGAAGATGTCGGCGACACTATATTTATCGTCACCGAAAAAATACTCTTTCTATACTTCTATGTCGTCTTATGGATCTTCCTCGTGGGGGCTGTAAATGTGTTTAACGACCTCATTTCAGTGAGAAGCCACAAATACATGCGCGGTTTCGTTCAAATGATGAAACTCAGCGTCGCGGTCATTGTTGTCATACTGGCGGCCTCAACATTCATCGACAAATCCCCATTCCGCATACTCGCAGGCCTCGGAGCTTCCGCCGCTGTGCTAATGCTAATATTTAAGGACGCTATCCTCGGATTCGTCGCGTCTGTCCAGCTTTCCGCTAACGACATGCTCCAATGCGGCGACTGGATTTCCATGCCAAAGTACGGCGCAGACGGCATTGTCACGGAAATTGGCCTTACTGTCGTTAAAGTTAAAAACTGGGACAACACCATCGCAAACCTCCCAACTTACGCGCTTGTAAGCGACTCCTACATAAACTGGAGAGGCATGTACGAAAGCAACGCAAGAAGAATCATGCGCCATGTCCTCATCGACGTAAACAGCGTCAAATTCTGCGACGACGCTTTCCTTAAAAAATTATCCTCCATTCCTGCCCTCTCGGACTTCATTTCCAACATCATAAAAAACAACCAAGACCCAAACAACCCGTATTCGCGCCTTACCAATTCGGGCCTTTTCAGAAAATACCTCGAACTTTATATCGAAAACAATCCGCGCACCGTCACGTCTATGGTCCACTTCGTGCGGCAGCTCCAACCAACCGAAAACGGCTTGCCGCTCGAGCTATACTTCTTCACCACCACTGAATGGGTCGACTACGAAAAAATACAGTCCGACACTTTCGACTTTGTCATCGCATCGGCTCCACTATTCGACATCAGAATATTCCAAGTAGAAAGCGACGCCGCAAACGCCCCAGACGGCGTGTAATATCCCTCCGCTCGCAAATCCACATCACATTTTATTGGCCCACCAACACTCGAGAGTTTGAGCAATCGCAAACTCATGCCGTTCAAATCCGCTCCAATTCCCTCTGCAAATACCTGCCCGGCATGCGCCATTTTGCCCGCAGCAGACTGCGTAATGGGCAAATCCTCGCTAACACTTTTTTCTTGAGGTTGGCGCGCACAAAAAAATCAAACGCATTTCATATATGCCGCGCCAAAATCTTCTTAACTGTTTAGCTATATGCGGCAAATTTTGCGTTGCAACGCGCGCCCTATAAAAATAACTCTCTAACATAACAGGAGGAAATTTATGCTAAACAGGCGCAATTTTATAAAAAATGCAATTCTCGGCGGAACAGCTCTCGCCTCTATAAACGCTCTTGCCGACGACATTTCGGCATCTGTCCGCAAAGGAAAAAATAGAACCCAAAAATTTAATATGCACGGCTATGCCGCCCCGCGCATCGACGACCTAAGAATCGGCGTCATCGGCCTCGGCGGGCGCGGCTTCATGGGAATTTCAAGATTCCACCTCTTCGAGGGCGCGCGGACTGTCGCTATTTGCGACATCGTGCGCGAAAAGGTGGACAAAATAGAAAAATACCTCGCCGAAAAGAAGCTCCCCAAAGCAGCCTCTTATTGCGGAAACGACGAAGAATTTAAAAAACTTTGCGATAGGGACGACATCGACCTCGTATTTATCGCAACTCCATGGAAATGGCACGTCCCGATGGCGGAATATGCCATGAACGCGGGAAAACACGTCGCCGTTGAAGTGCCGGCAGCCAGAACACTCGAAGAGGCTTGGCGCCTCGTGGAAACGAGCGAACACACAAAAAAGCACTGCTTTATGCTCGAAAACTGCGTCTACGACTTCTTCGAATCGGCCACCATAAACATGGCAATCGACGGAGTACTCGGGGATTTAATACACGCGGAAGGAGCATACATTCATAAAATAATACAGGCCCTTCCAAAAAAAGAAACTTGGCGTTGGGAGGAAAATAATAAAAGCGGAAACCTATACCCCACACACGGACTTGGCCCAGTGTCGCTTGCAATGGGCATCAACCGCGGCGACTCCTTCGACTACATGACATCTATGTCTAGCGACGACTTTACATGGTTTAAAAATGCAAAGCGCGCAAAAGAGGAAGTTCCGTCCATTCCGCTTTTCGACAAATACAGAGGCAATATAAACTCCTCCCTTATTCGCACAAAAAAAGGCAGAACTATCGTCCTTCAACACGATGTCTCGTCTCCGCGCCCATATGATAGAAGGCATATTTTAAGCGGAACAGACGGTTTCGTCCAAAAATATCCGTCGCAAACCATTTTCCTCGGCGGAAAAGAGCTCTCGAAAGAGGATTCGGGAAAAATTCTAAAAAAATATTCCCCCGAAACTATCATAAAAATAGGCGAATTCGCCAAAAAAATCGGCGGCCACGGAGGCATGGACACCATTATGGTTTACAGGCTAATACATTGCCTGAGAAACGGACTGCCGCTCGACATGGACGTTTACGACGCCGCTGCTTGGTCGGCCGTCACGCCGCTGAGCATATGGAGTGCCGCAAACCGCTCCGCACCAGCAGACTTCCCCGATTTTACCGCAGGCGCATGGCAGACTGCTAAACCACAAAAACTTTCTTAGCCACCATACGGCGCAAGTGCGTCAAGCAAAAACTCCGCGGCAGAATTGCCGCAAACATATTTGCTTATAAATACCGCATTCTTCCGCACAAAATGGAAATAAAAAATGCGCCGCCACACGACAGCGCCTATACGGCATTTTCTACCGTAAATTACAGGCTAACACCGTAAGAATCTCGCGCAAATTTGCGGAGATTCACGACGGATTTCTTCATCTCCATCTCTTCCAAAAACTTCATCAGCCCGTCGAAGTCCGGAACCCTATGCTCGGGGACTTCTACTTCAAAATCGGTTTTTAGCGTCACAAGCTCCAAATTCCTGCGCAACAACCCTTCGCCTTCTTTAACAACCGCCCTAAACTTGTCTGGCTTCAACCAATCGTACCGCCTTATTATCGTATCGAGATCCCCAAAGTCTTTCAGCCACTTGGCGGCCGTCTTCGGCCCTACGCCGTGCAAACCCGGTATATTGTCGGCAGTATCCCCAACTATCGCTAAATATGCCGGTATCTGGGCGGGCGACACTCCAAACTTGCCTTTAACCCCTATCGAATCGAGAGGCGTCCAATTCTTCTCGCGCCCAGACGGAGGCAATAGCTGCCTCACTCCAGGACCTACAAGCTGCGCAAAATCCTTGTCGGCACTGACTATCGTAGAGCTCCTATCAAGCCCCTTCAACTTGCATACGGTGCTCGCGAGCAAATCGTCAGCCTCCACGCCCTCCTCCGATACCGTATCAAAGCCAAATAACCCGCATAGGTCTTTTATGGCGGGGAGCTGCCGCCTAAAATTCTCGGGCGTTTCAGCGCGGTTTGCCTTGTACTCCGGATAAATTTCGCGGTGCCTCGCAGACCCGCCCTTGTCAAAAAAAACAGCACCCGCATGCGGCGCGTCGAGCGCGGACAGTTTTAAAAGACTCTGAAAAAACGCATGCAACGCCCCCGTCGGAAACCCGTCCGAACGCGAAAGGTCGGGCATTGCGTAAAAGCATCTAAACCCAAGATTGAATCCGTCTATCAAAAAGCAGTCCATTGCCATTACATTCTCAAATGCGTTCAATGCGCGCAAACATTTTTTCCTACTTTTCTGAGCTTTCTCCAATATTTTTTATATTTTCAAGCCGCACAGGAACTTCGGAACAATCCTCAAAAGTGCAACCCTCAACGGATATGTTTTCCCCCACCCAGCCCTCGGCCGCAGCAGACTCGGGAAACTTTGCGGAAGCATATATAGCAGGAGCCCCATCTTCTAGGCGCCAATGGTTGCAATTTTTAAACGAGCAACCCTCTATCTTTATATCGCGCGGAGCAGGCCCTTCCATCCACTTCGAAAAATCGCATCTCATGTATATCGCAGGAAGCGCCGTATCAGTAAAAGAACACCCTTTCACCTCCGCCCCCTCCGTCAGCAAAAACAGCCCACGCCCCCTATTTGAGCCAAATTTGCAATCAACTATGTCCACCCTCGGGAAAGCAGTTGCATTCGACACAGGCATTCCCGCCTTCGCGTATTCTGGCAACGGATTCTCGCATGTTATATACACCTCTCCAGGCTTCTCACCAATTTTGCTCTCGACTACCACGCTCTCAAATTCAGGCCTTAGCCAATTTGTTTTGCCCCCTATCCTCAGCACGTCGCCCTTGCGCGGCGCAAACTCCTTTATCAGCCCAGTCAGCCTCCTTCCCAATTTGATTCTAGCAGAATTCTCTCCGGTCCTCTCGCAAAACACCCAGTACGTCTGGCGAATACCCACAGCGTCGTCGCCAGTGCCATAAAATTCGCAATCCGACACGCGTATTTTGCCTCGGCAATTATCCAGATTTATGCCGTCCGCCGTTGTGCTCAATATCCCGTCTCCTTCGGGAATTACATTGATTTTGTCGAGCAATATATTTTCGCTATTGCAGCCGAATATGCCCGCCCCCGCATGCGACTCTATCGATATGCGCTCAAACCTAACATTGCGCGAATCCGCAATTATAATCGCAGGTGGTGCGTAAACCTGGTACCTCAAAACAACCACCTCCCCAGCCTCGGGCATTTTCGCCGGATTCTCAAGTGGAACGCTCAATACCCACGGATCCACAGGCTTGGCAAATTTTCTAAATCGCGTCTGGTACGCGTCCGTTTCCGACGTAAATATTTTGCGGCCCATATCGTACGAAGTCACCGCCTTCACGTATCTCCAACTTGCCGCAAACGGCGCAAATAGCGCACATTCAAAACTTCCTGACTCCTTGTCGATTTTGCCAACCCGCCCAACTGCGTATGGCATTTTTGAATCCCTTATTTTTATCCCCCGAACGCAAACATTCTCGCACTCAGACATTCCTATGTACGCTCCTTCAGAGTGCCCAACAAATATCGCTCCACGCCCGTCTATGGCAAGGTCGGAAATCCCGGAAAGCCCTATCGCGGCAATTCCCATTTTAAGCTTCTTAAAATCGTACCTTCCCTCATTAAAAACTATGCGCGTGCCGGGAATCTCTACGGCGGCTTTTATCGCGGCAGCAACTGCGCCAGTGTCGTCGCGACCGTCGTCGGCAATCGCGCCAAAGTCAGACACGTACACCGCATTGGGATATTTTTTCAGAAATTTATCGTAATCGGCATCGTATGGCTCTGCCCTCAAACCGGCAGGCACAAATGTAAATATAGCCGCAAAAAAAGCGGCAGCCGCGCTAAAATCTTTGCACCCCACAGCAAACCTCAAAAGTTTTATCAATTCGGGGGGCACTCCGCTTACAACCCTTCTACGGCTTATGTTCCAGCTTATCCGCATCGGCACTAAGTATCACAATACGACTAACAACCCTCACCCAAAAATAAAAATGCACGACAGTCTCTGCCCCTACGCAAAAATCATCTATATGCGGGCGGATTTTCAGTCTCGGTCTCAACCGGAACTTCGCGGTTTTTTCCGGGCTCCTTCTTCCACGTACGCTCGGTAGTCGTTGCGTCAACATCGGGTGTCAATGCCGGGCCAATGGCGTCGCAACTAAATCCAGTGCTTTGGCAGGAGCTTAATATCCCAGCGGCAAAGGCTGCAATCAACACTATCGCAAGTATCTTTTTCATATCTAAATTAAAACCTATTCAACCATCAAAGTTTCGCAAGCCGTTTTTTCAAATCTATACCCCCCCCGCACATTTTATCTTTAACTGCTTAATCTCCACTCCGATTTATAGGTAAAAATTCGCAATATCGCCTTTTTTCATAAATTTGAGTTTGACATTCATTTTTTAGCCTCCAAAACTTTAATCAAACGTTTGAGATGTAATTTTTATATTCCCTTCCAAAATGCATAGACGCGATTTTATTAAAACATTTTCAGTCGCCGCTGGCGCCGCTTTATTCTCGGCGCATTCCTTTGGCTCAGACATTAAAAAGTTTAAAATGAAATTCTCCCCGCGCCTGGGTTTCTCATTCGGAACTCCCACCGCCGGAAACGACCCCATCAAACTAATGCAGTACTTTAAAAACTGCGGCTTGCTGGCTGTCGAAGGCGTTTGCCCCATAAACCACTCCAAAAAAATTTCACAGCAGGATATCGAAAAACAAATACAAATCGGCGAAACCGCGAAAAATCTCGGTCTTGAAGTCGGCTCACTCTCCTCAATGAACGAAAAAGATGTGCCGACTATGACCGCAAACAAAATAAAGCGTCCAGACGGTTCGATTGTCGCCGACAAGCCAGCTCTGCGCGCAATGCTCGAAGAACAGCTTGAAAACACTTTCGGCGTCCTCTCGCGGGTAGGCTCAAAAATTCTCATTATCGGCCCCGGCGCGCTCGATAAAGAATTAGAATGGCGCAAACAGTACGACAATGTCATCGATAACATGTCATTCTGCGCCGACATATGCAAAAAGCGCGGCTTCATAATGGAAATAGAAGCCCTTAATACGGTAAAGGAACATCCGGGCGTATTTTGCGTAAACAATACCCTCGCAGCGCGCATCGCACGCGACGTCAACAGCCCCGCATGCGGCATTCTATACGATATCTACCACGAATACATGCAAACCGGCAACCTCTCGTCCCTCGACGACGAAAACGTTTGGAACCGCATCGTCTCCTTCCACGTCGCAGACGCACCGGGAAGAAACGAACCCGGCTCGGGCGAAATCGACTACGCCAAAGTATTCAAAAAAATCTGGGACAAGGGCTACCGCGGCTTTATCGGGCTTGAACACGGGCAGTCCATAAAAACCCCAGAACAGGACGCCGAAATTCTTAAAAGATACCGCGCTTTCGACGCGCAAGTTTAAAACATATAAGGGAAAATAGGAAATCATTATGGATAGAAGAAACGCTATAAAATCAATCGCTGTCGCAGGAGCCGCAGCGGCTTTGCCGAAATTCTCGGCCGCAGAGGTCGGCAAAAAAAGCCAGCTTAAAGTAGGACTCGTCGGCTGCAGCGGACGCGGCATCGGCGCCGTTGAAAATATGCTACAAGCTGCAAACGGCTCTGTCAAAATCGTCGCTATCGCCGACCTATTCGCCGATAGAAACGATCTAGCCATCAAGGCATTCGAAAGATACGCAAAAAAATTTGGAAAGGATACCATCGACGTACCCCCAAGCCGCAGATTCTCAGGCTGGGACGCCTACAAGCAAATCCTCGGCGAAGATATCGACATTATTATCCACGCCACCCCGCCTGTATTCCGACCACTACACATCAGAGAATTTGTAAAGGCCGGCAAACACCTGTTTGTCGAAAAACCCGCGTGCGTCGACCCCGTCCAATGCCGCGAAATGCTTGAAATCGCCGACGAAGCCGATAAAAAAGGCCTCACCATTATCCCAGGAATCCAGCGCCGATTCCACGCGGGATACCAAGAAGCTATTAAACGCATGCAGGACGGCCAAATCGGTGAAGTTCTCGGCGCACAAGCGTATTGGCTTAACTCGCGCTTCTTTATTCAGGACAACGGCGTTTTGCGCCTCCAAAATCCAGACCCCGAAGAAATTGAATACCAAATTCGCAACTGGTTTATTTTCAGATGGACGTCCGGAGACTGCTACGTAGAGCAGCACGTCCACAACCTCGACGTCATACTCTGGGGCCTCGGAAAAGATCCCAAAGAAGTATGCGGCATTGGCGGCAGAAGATGGGATATCGAATTCCCAAAATACGGAGACCGCTTCAGCCACTTCGGAGTAGATTTCGACTTTGGCGAAGGCCTGCATTGCGCAAGTTATAGCCGCCGCGAAAACAAGTCCGCCGACATCGTCTGCGAACGCTTCATCGGGTCAAAGGGCGTTCTCGAAACAAACCTCGACGGCAACCGCATGCGCATTCTCGGCCAAAAACCGTGGACCGCTGACGGCAACTACCCGCAAGCTATGGTCGAAGAACACAGGGTGCTTATCGACTGCGTCTTGAACAACAAACCGCAAAATCTCCTCCGCGAAATGGTGAAATCGACAAGACTCGCCATTGCAGGCAGAGAAAGCGCATATTCCGGCCGCAGCTTCAAATACGAATGGATTGTAAGCCGCTCCAAACAATCTTGGGCGCCGCAGGAATGGAAATTCGGCAAAAAGCCAATTGACCCGATTCCGCTCCCAGGCCAATACCAGCTCGTATAGCAATATTTTCACGGCAAAAAAGGCGCACAATTATTTGTGCGCTTTTTTTTTGTCTCAAATAAAACTCCGCCAAAAAATTCAGCTGCTAATAATATAACGCCAGTTGCTGTAAAATGCGCGCCTCAATGCAAAATTTTTCAAAAACCCGCCAATGCATGCAAAATTTAATTGTCCACACGCCCAGCCGCACAAAAAAACTTTAATATAACTCACTGCGACTCTTTGACAAATACGTCAACTCTCGCGGGAGGTATGTTCAACGCTACAAACGAAACCTTCTCATGCCTCATTTTTTTGAATCCCAACGACTCCGGCGAACGCACTAAATTATATGTAAATTGTATAAAACGCCCGCCTTTGGGAAGCGCATTTTCAGAGGCGTTTAATATTGCGGACACAACCTTCCCTGGAAGGCTCACCAATGGAAGGCATGAAACTATCGCCTTCACTCTTTTGGAATCCTCGCCAGCAAGTATTTTTTCTATATTTTCGGCGCTGTCATTCACAATAACCGCCGCGGGAAACCTTTCCTCCAATATCCGCGCAAGTGCCCCGTCAAATTCCACGCAATAAAGCTTCGCGCCCCCGCCTGCCGCCAACGGACATAGTTTGGACGTAACCGCCCCAGTGCCCGCGCCAAGCTCCACTATTACATCGCCTTCGCCCACACTTCCGACAGCCGCTGCCATGCGCCGCGCAAGAAAGCTCGAACTCGGGCATACCGCGCCTATTCTCGCGGGGTGCCGGACGTATTTACACATAAATTTTAACGCGTCTTTTATATTCATTCCCATGCGTACATGCGCCCAATTATTGCGCCTGATATATATCGTGCAGCCTCACAAGCCCCTTGAAAACCCCGTTGCCGTCTATCACCGGCAATACAGACAACTTAGACTTGCGCGCCTCCATCAGCTTTACCGCCTGCCCAAGAGATGCGTCAACCCCCGCGCATACGGGCGTTTTCGTCATTATGTCGGAACATTTCATGGAGTCCAAATCAAATGTTTTTTGCAGCATTCTGCGCACGTCGCCGTCAGTTACCAATCCCTCCAGCTTTCCGTCAGCTGAAACTGCGCAAGCCGCTCCAAGCGGCTTGCGGGTCATCTCTATCACTATCTTGCGGACACTGTCGTCCTTTGATACCGTCGCGCAATCGCACGCAGGCGTCATTACATCGGCAACGTCAAGCAATAAATTCCTGCCAAGCTGCCCGGCGGGATGAAACTTTGCAAAGTCCTCTTTCGAAAACTTGCGCGCCTTCATCAGCGCACACGCAAGCGCGTCGCCCATCGCCATCGCCAAAGTCGTAGAATTCGTCGGGACTATCCCAAGCGGATCAGCCTCGCCGTGCGATGAGGCGTCGAGTATTATGTCGCTCGCCCTGCCCATCGGAGAGTCTATGTTGCCTATCAACGCTATTATCGTAGACTTGAATTTCTTCAATATCGGTATCAGCCTCACGCACTCGACAGTCGCGCCGCTGTTGGATATCAATATCGTTGGATCCCCAGGCTCGTACACTCCAAGATCCCCGTGCACGGCGTCGCACGCATGCAGAAAAACCGCAGGCGTTCCCGTGCTCGAAAGCGTCGCCGCTATCTTCTGTGCCACCAGCCCAGACTTGCCCAAGCCGCATACCAACAATTTTCCCTTGTGCGATAGTATCGCGTTTACGGCCTTCGCAAAATTCGCATCGAGCCTATCCACCGTCGCCAATATCGAATTGGCCTCGCATTTTAATACCTCGCGCGCAAGCGATATTATTTCACCGTCATTCATGAATTGCGCTTTCTCAAAAATTCCTCGGCTGCTTCAAGATCGTCCGGAGTGTCTATGCCTATCGACTCGTATTGCGTCTCCACAATGTCAAACTTCCAGCCAGCGGCAATAAACCTCAGCTGCTCAAGCATCTCGCATTTCTCAAGCTTCGACACCGGAAGCGAATCGTATCTTACAAGAGACTTCTCGGAATATCCATATATTCCTATGTGCCGCCAATAATCGCACCTATCCAACCATTTTGCCATATCCGGCTCGCCCCTGTTGTACGGCAGAGGGCTGCGGCTAAAATACATACCGGCACCGCTGTTGTCCCTAAGCACTTTCACCACATTCGGATTCGACAACATTTCAGCATCGGTTATCTTTGACGCCGCCGTCACTAAATCCGATCCCCTCGAAGAATGGGCTTCTATCACCGCATCTATTAGCTTAGACGATATGAACGGCTCGTCTCCCTGCACATTCACAACAAAATCAGCATTTATCTCGCCAAACGCCTCTATTATGCGCTCCGTGCCGGAGCGGCATTTCTCCGACGTCATTATTGCGGGCGCACCTATCTTGTCGGAAAATTCCATTATCTCTATGCTGTCCGTCAATATCACGACCTTCTCAGCAAGCTCGCTCTTTACGCAGCTCTCATACACGCGCTCCAATACGGCCTTGCCGCCAAGCAGCGCCAGCGGCTTCCCGGGAAACCTCGTTGACCCCATACGCGCGGGTATCGCTATCGCAGCCCCAAGCAACATCGCCCCCTGCAAGGGCAAATCCTTGCTCTTATTCACGTCCTCCCAAAATTTACGCGCGTCGCTAAGTTCGTCCTCCGGCTCCTCTATGTAATTTTTGTAAACTGCAAGGCCCGCAAGACACAAGCATATCAGCCCTATTGCCCTATAAAATATCTTGTAGCCGGCAAGCGATACGCCCCAAGCCTTAAACTTGGACGTCTGATAGTTCTCAGCGTACGTCTCAGATCTGCGCAATAGAAAAATCGCCGCAACAAAAAGCGGCAACGCCACATACGCAACCTCCAATATCGTATAAAATATATTTAACATGCAGTACTGTTCTTTTTATTATTGCTTTCCCATATGTTAAACGACTTCACACAAGCTCGTCAAACGTTTTTGCCGGCAAGCCTAAGAGATGATAAATCAAAAAAAAAACGCGCAAAGAAAATTTATAAAATCGCGGCTGGTGCGGATACCACTGTGCCAGCTTATCCGCAACAGCCACGCACCATAAGTCGCAATGCCTCTCGCCAAATCAGCAACGCTCTTTAAGAGCAAAATCCCGGGCACACAAACGCCCTACTTGGCAGCTTCCAATACAGATTCCGCTATATATTCAAGCTCGTCCTTTTCAAGCTCTGGATATATCGGCAGCGCTATCGTGTGCTTCGCGGCGTATTCGCTGTTCGGAAAATCCCCTTCGGAATATCCAAGTTCCTTGAAGCACTCCTGCACATGCAACGGCAAGGGATAATATATCTCGCAGCCTATCTGCTTCTCGCGCAAATGCGCAAGCACCTCGTCGCGGTTGTTTACGGATATTATGTATTGGTTGTATATAGAACGATTGCGCGGATCTATGTATGGAATAACTACTGTTCCGCTGCTTGAAAAGGCGTCGTTATAGAAGGCGGCATTCGCGCGGCGCATGTCGCCCCACTTGTCCAAATGCGGTATCTTCGCCAACAACCCCGCAGCCTGCAAGGCGTCGAGCCTGAAATTCCCACCAACCCTCTTGTGGTAATATTTCGGCTCCATTCCGTGGTTGCGCAGCTCGCGCACTCCGCTCGCAAGAGAGTCGCTGTTTGTCAAAACCATTCCGCCGTCTCCAAGCCCGCCCAAATTCTTCGACGGGAAAAAGCTCAAACACGCCGTATCCCCAAAATTGCCGACTTTTATGCCGTCGCGCGACGCGCCTATCGCCTGCGCCCCGTCCTCTATCACCGCTAACGACCTCGATTCGGCTATCTCGCGTATCCTTTCCATCTCGGCGCACTGCCCATATAAATGCACGGGAATTATCGCACGAGTCCGCGGCGTTATCTTTTCAAGCACGCTGTCGGGGTCTATATTGTAGGTTTTCGGATTTATATCCGCAAACACGGGCCTCGCCCCAGCGCGCCAAACAGAACCGGCTGTCGCAAAAAAAGTGTACGCAGGAACTATAACCTCGTCAGCCTTGCCTTCGTCGAGCGGCGAGCGGTATATCCCAAGCGCCATCAGCGACACCAACAACGCGTCCGTGCCGCTCGATACTCCGACTGCATGCTTCACGCCGGAATACTCTGCCACAGCCCCCTCAAATTCGGTCACGTATTTGCCGCCTATGAAATATTGGCTCTCCAATACATCGCGTATCGATTTCTCTGTTTCTTCGCGAACTAACGCGTACTGCTTTTTTAGGTCTAACAGCGGAATTTTCATAATCGTCGCATTTAAAGCCCTTTTGACTGAAAATGGCAATCCATATTTACAGCTAATTTATCGCCTGTTCTTTAAAAAAATACTTGATAAAAAAATTTTTTAAATATAATCAATACTATCTCTTAGCCCCCATTCTTACTTTCGATTACTTTATCTATCAAAAAATTATGGCTAAAACAAACGCAAAAAAAACCGCGCCGAAGAAAGCTCCGGCCGCCAAACCAGCAAAAAACGCAGCTAAAAAGGCTCCTGCTAAGCCGGCCCAGAAAGCTCCGGCCAAAAAGGCTCCCGCTAAACCCGCCCAGAAAGCCGCTCCTAAAAAGCCCGCACCTAAAGCGTCAAAACCGGCACCAAAGCCCGCAAAAGCATGCGCATGCAAAAACGACCCCAAAAAGTCCTGCGATTGCAAAAACGACCCAAAAAAATCGTGCGGCTGCCAAGGCGGAAACTGCTTTGAAAAACTTATCGCAGAAATTTTCGGAAAACTCGCGGACGACGCAAACGTCGCCAACCTCCTAAAAGATTTCTTCTATACGGAGCTTCTCAACAAGGGCCTCGACGAGTCCGCCGCTTCCGATATGGCAAACCGTATTGAAATCGAAATAAAATCTTTCGAGGCAAATATAGAAATCGCCGAATAGCGCAATAAGCGCAATTCTCATATTATTGCAAGCCGCATTAAACGCCTTTTGCCGCTGCTTAATTTTTATTAAACTCGCCTTTGAATCAATTCTTTGGCGGGTTTTTTTATGCCGTAATTTTGCGCGTAAATATCTCCCACGAAAACTCATACTCCGAAACTCATTCAACCTCGCAAAAAAAACCGCACGGAAATCCCAGCGCGGCTCTTTGCATTATCTGTCTGAAACTTTAAAATAGGCACAACTTAGGCTGATTTCGCCGCCATTGCCACGCCTATTTCAACTCTCTCTGCCGATTCCTCTAAAATTCTAGAAATTGTCGGCAAGCACCTCAAAGTACGCCTTCGGATGCGCGCATGCCGGGCATTTCTCCGGCGCCTGCGAACCGACATACACATATCCGCAATTTCTGCACTTCCAAGCTATGGGAGCATCCTTCTTAAATACGCTTCCGTCGGCTATATTCTGGGCGAGCTTCAAGTAGCGCTCCTCATGGTGCTTCTCGACTGCCGCTATATTCCTAAATACGGCGGCTATCTCGGCAAAACCTTCCTCTTCCGCCTCCTTCGCGCCCTTGGCATATATCTCAGTCCATTCCTCATGCTCACCAGCCGCCGCCATTTTTAGGCACGCAGCGGTATCGGCAAGGCCGCTTGAATATACGGAATCTACTGCGACAGTCGCTTCCCCCAAAAACTTATAAAAACGTTTCGCGTGCTCCTTCTCGTTGTCGGCAGTCTCCTGGAATATCGCAGATATCTGCTCATAGCCCTCCTTCTTGGCTACGCTCGCAAAAAACGTGTATTTGTTCCGCGCCGCCGATTCGCCGACAAATGCGGCCATTAGATTCTTTTCGGTTTTTGTTCCTTTTAACGATTTCATTATTATTTCTCCTTGTTTTCGAGTTCCATTTTTTCTACGCACTTCGGGCAATACCCCGTAAAAGCTATGTTGGCCCAGTCGGCCTCAAATCCCTCTCCGAATGCGGACAGCAACTTCTTTCGCTCGCTGCTACCAATTGGGGCGTCGTATATGCCTCCGCAACGCCTGCATACAAAATGAGAATGCTCCGCCGTTTCGCAGTCAAACCGCGATACACAGCCGTCCCCCAAATCGACCCGGGATATGTCGCCGTCGTCCGCAAGCATATTCAAATTCCTGTACACTGTGCCCAAGCTTATATTCGGCATTGCCTTGCGAACTTCGTCGTACACATCAGCCGCTGTCGGATGCCCGAGACGCCCCGATTTTACAAGGTCGAGTATGGTTCTCCTCTGCTTCGACATCCTCTTGCAAGCCTCGGTTCCATTTTTGTCAGCGTTTCCGCTCCCAAAATTTCTACGGGATTCTTTTAGCTTAATAATAATCATTATCGTTATTGCTATATTCTTGACTCGCACTGTCAACACATTTTATTGAAAAAAAAATGGAAAATTCCGCAATTATACCACTTGCCCTTACATTTATAGCAGGCGCCTCCACCGCCATTGGAGCAGCTCTCACCTTCTTTATGCGAAAAAACGACTTCCGCGCACTCGCGCTCGGAATGAGCTTCTCCGCGGGCGTTATGATTTACATTTCCTTTATGGATATTATGCCCATGTCCGTCGATTTTATATCCGGCGGCGAAGGCTTTTTAAAAGGCAAGGCCGGAACTGCCCTCGCGTACGCCATGTTCTTTGTCGGAGTAATTGCCGCAGCTGTAATCGACTACTTCGTCCCGGGCCACGTCGAATCCGAAAAAATCGGCGTAGCTCCTCAATGCACACAGAAAACAAAGGCAAAGCATGCAGCCCTTATGACTGCAATCGCTATCAGCATTCACAATTTCCCCGAAGGCCTCTCAGTTTTCGTCACAAGCCTCGAAAACGTTAAAATGGGCGCAGCAATTGCACTTGCCATCATTCTCCACAATATTCCGGAAGGGATTTCCGTAGCTCTGCCCATCTACAACTCCACCGGAAACAAAAAACGCGCTTTCTGGATTGCCTCGCTTTCAGGACTCGCCGAACCCGCCGGCGCACTCGCCGCGTACCTAATATTCGCACCATTCATATCACAGCCTTTCATAGGCGCAATACTTGCCCTCACCGCCGGAATTATGGTCTTTATTTCCCTCGACGAGCTCCTACCCATGGCAAAAGAATACGGGCAGGAACACTACGGGATTATTGGCGCTTTCGCGGGTATGGCTTTTATTGCGGCCGGCTCTCTCATTTTATAAATCACTTCAATCTCACTCCAACCTTTTCGCACTCTATATGTGGCAAACTTACGCGCTCTTATCCGCATTCTTCGCCGCCCTTACTGCCATTTTCGCCAAAGTCGGAGTTTCCTCCATAAACTCCAACCTCGCAACTGCCGTAAGGACTACTGTAATCCTCATAATAACTTGGTTCGCGGCTTTATCGTTCTCGGATTTATCACAGATTAAGCGCATATCCGCAAGTTCGCTGCTATTCCTTATCCTTAGCGGCTGCTCTACTGGGCTTTCCTGGCTCTTCTACTTTAAGGCTCTTAAAATATCAGACGCATCAAAAGTCGCGCCGGTCGACAAGTTAAGCGTCGTTTTTACTGTTGTTCTCGCATTCTTTATCCTCGGCGAACAACCTTCGCTTAAAGTTATAGCCGGATGTTCACTCATATTTATCGGCGCGCTCACAATTATCATTTGATTCCCATAAAAATAGCGCACTCGCGCTCAACCAATACTGCCGCCGTACCTAAAAACTACATCATCTCCCCACTGCGCGACCTACTTTAACGCTGCAAAATATTCCCACACAATTTTAGAACCGCCTGCAACAAATAAAAAATATCCTTCGCACTCGCGCTTTTAGAATCGCGCACCAAAAGTAAAAATCATTTGCGCATAAACCGTCCGCATTGCGGCGCCCCCAAAGGCATTCAGCGCAACTCAAGGCATTGCAAGCCCCCACATTCAGTCATTTGCGCCGGCGCAAAAATGCAAGGCTAAACGCCGCAAGCGCCATTGCCGCTGCGGTAGTCGCCCCTTCGGGAACCTGAGCAAACCCAACCTCCAGGCCGTATCCGCCACCAGAAGACTCAATCCACCTAAATACCGCAATTCCATTTTCTAATCCCTCACCATAAAAGTCGGAATTGGCGTCGGACATGTCAAAACCCTCGATATCGCCAGCCGCTAGTATCTCTACCCACATCTCTATCGACTGCGCGTCTTCCGCCAGCACAAAATCTGACAAATCCAGCGAATTCCCGCTCCTGTCGCTAAAATCCACGGCTATTTTCCCAGCGTCTGTCTTTTTCAACGTGTCGGATACCACTATCTTATCCGAAACGCCTGTCTCTATCGAATTGTGCTCCTTGAAATTCTCATACGCCAATCCGCCGCTAATTAACTCGGCGCTCTTAAAATATGCAATTCCCGCCTGCGCGGAATCGTAATGCGCCGCCCCAAATTTGCCGCCTTCAAGCGAAAGCACCGCAAGCCTGTAATCGGCCGCAATACTCGAGTTATCGAAAATCAGCTTGCCGCTTTTTACGCTATACGTTCCGCTCTGGCGCGCCGTCAAGCCCACCCCGCCCTTTATCGTCGAATATATCCTCTGCGTGCCTTCGCCTTCCATTACCACGTTTGTCACAGCCTTTATCGCAGTTATGTCTGTCCTTCCGTTCCCGTCGTCGGATATCAGCCCTATGAACTGATAGTCCGTCCCAGCCGCGTTCTTTAAAACTACCGAAGACACAAACTCCGTATTAAAGTCGTTTGCTATCAAAAAGTCAGTATTGCCGCTCGTAGTATTTGTGGATATCAACCCTCCGGTTTCAAATGTGCAGCTCTTTAAAAAATGTATATTGTTATACCCGACGCCGTTCCGAGAAAACGTCACCGTTCCGCCAACTTCTAAAAGATCCGCACCTACGTACATTAGAGCTGCCGCACTTACCCCTGCAAGCCCGCCGCCCATTTTAACGTCTCCGTCGACAAACACCTTGGAGCTCGACAACCGCGCGTCCCGATAGTCCAAAGTAAGCTGCGCCTGCCCGTATTTATCGTAGCTACCGCCGCCGTACACCTCCGTGCCTATGTCTATCGACCCTACCCTGAGTTCGACTCCCACCGTACCCTCGGCATCGTCAAACGAAGTCCGGAATCCAAAGTTTGTGTATTCGTCGCTCAGCTGAACCGACAGTTTGCCGTATATTTGAAAATTTGCGGGAACCTCGCTGTTTATCAATTCGCGGCCGAGATTTATATTCGACATGCCCTTCGACGCAATTAAGTTTCCCAAGTATGTGTCTATTTGCGTGACCCATGCCGTCCCGTTGTTCGTGGACTGAAATATTGCAGTGTCCTCGTAGTTTGGCACGGACGACTGCTCTGTACGCTGTTCGTCGGCATACCACGAAGTGCCGCTTAAATACGTCCCGGAGCCCACCCTAAAATATTTATCTGCCGAATATGCCGAAACAACCGACACAGCCAATACTACACCCCAAAAAGCACCCCTTAACAATTTTTCCATGGCTAAATAATTAAGTTATAACTATATTTTTTAATTTTTGCTTTTTCTGTGTCAACTGAATAAAATTATTCATACTTTTAATATTTTTGCTTAAAAGAAAGCGTAGACAATATCCGAATACCCGTATGATAGGCTCTGTGCCGCATACCCCGCAAATCCACACCCTCCGCCTTCCCTTACAAAAAGCTTTACAGAAATTTCTTTCAGTCGTATAAGGCTCGTAAAATAAAACTTCGTCGGTGTATAATATCCGGCGTCACTTGAATGCTAAATCATAAAAAATATGAAATCCACACTCGCCTCCTATTTTGAAAAAATATACGGCAAACCCGCCGAAGTTTTCGCACAAGCCCCCGGAAGAATCGAATTTATCGGAAACCATACAGACTACAACGGCGGCTTTACTATGGGTGTTGCCATCGATAAAATCGTAATGGCAGCCCTCGCAAAGCGCGACGACGACAAACTTTGCTTCGCGAGCATCAGAACAGGCGAAAAAGTTTACGTCGATATCAACGACATTAAAAAACAAAATAAAGAGCACAACTGGGTAAACTACCCTCTCGGCGTATTTAAATACCTGCTTGAAGCTGGCATGACCGCAAACTCGGGCTTCGACATGCTCGACATGAGCTCCGTTCCCCCGGGCGCCGGCCTCAGCTCCTCCGCCGCCATCGAGCTTTCCAGCGGATACGCCATGGCAGCTCTCTACGGATTCGACGCCGACAAAAAAACTCTCGTGCGCATAGGCAGGCAGAGCGAAAACCTGTTTGTCGGCATGCCATGCGGAATACTCGACCAAGGCGTCTCAGGCTACGGTAAAGCCGACTCTCTCGTGTTCATAGACTGCCTCACGGAGGAATTCTCAAACTTCCCGCTTCCGCATAAATGCAGATTCTGGCTGTTCAACTCCACAAAAAAGCATGCACTCGTTGACGGACTCTATGCCGAAAGGCATGCGGAATGCATGGAAGCCGCAAAAATTCTCTCAGAAGGCGGAAAAATGCGCTTGCTCCGCCACTTCACAATCTCCGACCTCGAAGCGGCTAAGTCGAAAATGACTCAGAAAGTCTATAACCGCGCAAAGCACGTCATCGAGGAAAACGAAAGAGTGTTAAAAGCCAAAGACCTCCTCCTGCGCGGAGACATCACGGGCGTCGGAAAGCTACTCAACGCCTCCCATGAAAGCTCTAAAACCCTCTTTGAAAATTCATGCGAAGAACTCGATTTCCTCGTCGACACAGTTTCAGGCATTGAAGGCGTATACGGCGCAAGGCTCACGGGCGGCGGCTTCGGCGGGGCAGTCATGGCGTTCACCGACGACACTTTCAGCCAAACACAGGCAAACGAAGTGTCGCAAATCTACGCCAAGAAATTCGGCAAACAGCCAATGATATTTACATGCGCCTCCGGCGACGGCGCAAAAATCGTCCAGTAAAACCAGACAAAACCCTTAACTTTAAACCATAATCGTAAATATGAATGTACTCGTCATCGGCGGAGCAGGCTACATCGGAAGCCATTGCGTAAGACAGCTAATTGAAGCCGGGCACAACCCAATCGTGCTCGACAACCTCGTATACGGACACAGAGCCGCATTAAAAGAGGGCGTAAAGTTCTATAAGGGAAACCTCGAAGACAAAGAATTCGTCGGCAAAATACTCGACGCCGAAAAAATCGACATCGTCATGCACTTTGCCGCTTTCATCAATGTTGGAGAATCGGTTAAAAACCCCATAAAATATTACCACAACAACCTCGCGGGCGTAATCAACCTCATCGAAACAATGATCGCCCACGGCGTCAAAAAATTCGTTTTCTCATCAACATGCGCCACATACGGAGTCCCCAAAAAACTCCCTCTCACGGAAGACCACCCACAGCTGCCAATTAACCCATACGGACAGACAAAACTCGACGTAGAAAACTTCCTGAAAGCGTGCGCAAGAGCCTATGGGCTGAGCTTTGTCGCGCTCAGATACTTCAACGCCTCAGGCGCCGCCGAAGACGGAACCATCGGCGAAGACCACACTCCGGAAACCCACCTGATTCCCCTCACTATCTTCGCAGCAATGGGCAAGATTCCGTCCATTAACGTGTTCGGACAAGACTATAACACGCCCGACGGCACATGCCTGCGCGACTACATTCATGTCGACGACCTCTGCCGCGCGCACATCGCCGCTTTCAAAAATCTCGAAATACCATCTTCGTGCTCGTTCTACAACCTCGGTACCGGCACCCCAAACTCGGTAAAGGAAATTATCAAGGGAGTCGAAGAAGTGACGGGCTTGAAAGTCCCTGTCGTGTACGGCGCGCGCCGCGAAGGCGACCCCGACGCCCTATACGCAAACTCACAAAAAGCCAAGACGGAACTAAACTGGAAAATAAAGTTCAACGACGTGCGCGAAATCATCGAAACCGCATGGCGCTGGCATAAAAACAATCCCAACGGCTTTCCAAAGGACTAAAATATGACTATTCAGGAAAATTTTTCCAACGCCGGGCAAAGCCAAGTGTTTAAATTCTTCGATTCACTCTCGGAAGAAGAAAAGAAAAATTTGCTCGCGCAACTCGAGCAGGTCGATCTCGGAGAGCTCAACACTCTGCTCGACGAACTCGTCTTCAAAACGCAAACGGCGGAGTCGGGCATAGACTTCTCAAAACTCTCCCCTGCTCCATTCACTCCCCTTCCAGAAAATAAGGCGTCCGACCCAATATGGAAAGAGGCAAAGGAAATAGGAGAGGCCGCTATCCGCGCGGGAAGGCTCGCAGCATTTGTCGTTGCCGGCGGACAGGGAACGAGGCTCGGCTTTAACGCGCCAAAGGGTCTTTATAAAGTCTCCCCTGTAAAGCAAAAAAGCCTATTCCAAATCTTCGCGGAAAAAATCCTTTCAGCCCAGCGCAAATACGGGGTAAAAATTCCGTGGCTTGTAATGACAAGCCATATCAATAACGACGCAACACGCGCCTTCTTTGAAGAAAACAACTTCTTCGGCCTCGATAAAAACGACGTAATATTCTTTAAACAGGGCCTCATGCCCGCCGTAGACAAAAACGGCAAGATAATACTCGAACAAAAGGGTAAAATCGCCATGACCCCCGACGGCCACGGCGGCTGTCTACGCGGAATGTGCAGAAGCGGCGCTATCGACGAACTCAAACGCAGGGGCGTCGACTGCATAAGCTACTTCCAAGTCGACAACCCACTCGTAAACATTATCGACCCGTATTTCCTCGGATTCCACATAAAGGGCGGCTCGGATATGTCCTCTAAAATGATACCCAAAGCATATCCGCTCGAAAAAGTCGGCCACTTCTGCCTGCTCGACGGCAAAACATGCGTCGTGGAATATTCCGACCTCCCCAAAGAATATCAAGAGCGCCTCGATAAAAACGGCCAGCTTGAATTCCGCGCAGGAAGTGTCGCAATACATATACTCGACCGCAACTTTGTCGAAAAACTCGGCGGTTCGTCCGGCGGCGCGAAGCTCCCGTTCCACCGCGCAGATAAAAAAATCCCATTTGTGGACGACTCCGGAACGCAGGTAAAACCCGACAAGCCAAACGGAATAAAGTTTGAAATGTTTGTCTTCGACGCCCTTCCCATGGCTAAAAATCCAGTCATTATCGAAGGCGCGCGCGGTGACGAATTCTCGCCGGTGAAAAACGCAGAAGGTGTCGATTCTCCCGCAACCTGCAAAAACGACCAGAAAAAACAGGCCGCAAGATGGCTAAAAGCTGCAGGAGAAAATATCGAGACCTCTCCAGACGGTGTGCCTGAAATCGATATTGAAATATCGCCGCTCTTCGCAACTAATTGCGAAGACTTTGTCGCAAAATGGAAGGCTCTTGATAAAAAGCCGCAAATTAAAAACGGCTTGTACATAGAATAATCCATAACAAAACAACCAAAAAAAGGCCGGGACTTGTTGCCCCGGTCTTTTTATTTTACAGTTAACTAAATTCTCATTCTTTTATTATTGAAGCTTAAATATAGGCAGATATTTATACTTATGAAAAAAATTAGCATGCGAATATGAAAAATTTACCTGCACTTATAACTGCATTAGTTGTTGCTAACAGCATTTTTGCAACAGATATTTCTTGGAACGGCACATTTAACGATTCAAAAGAGTACAATTCAAATATCGTAAGAATAGATAAACCCGGAGTCTGGTCGCCCGACCAAACTCCGACAGCGGCTGACAATATCGATATTTCCTACGATTACAATTCGCCCTCAGGGCAAAAATTCGCCTCAGTCATAACAGGAGGAACTTCCATAACGGCAAACAATATGACATACAATATGAAAAATGTCGTATTCTCCGACAAGAGCCAATGGGATAATTTCAATGCGCTTCTTTTACTCGGTTCATTCGCAAACCTAAATCTTTCCGGAAACTTAGAAATAAATCTGCAAAAATCCCCATCGGAATCAGGCTATATCTGGACAAGAATCGACGCTTACGGGAACTCCACCGTAAATGTCGGCGGGGACTTTATTGTCAATTCGGACATTACAAACTACTTCAGATTCGCCCAAGAAGGAATCCAGGGAGGCGAAACCTTCGGATTAAATGTACAAATAGGAGGCGATCTAATAAATAAAAATAACACCAACTTTGTATTTTCAAACTATAGCTCAACAGTAAAAGGCGTCGTACGCCTTGGCTCAGGCATTATAAACCTCGCATCCAACGTAATAGACATATGGGATGCTAAATGTATCGACAGCGTAAACTTGTCATTCGGAGGAATGGAGGGCAATAGTTCAATCTTTATAACTAAAAAATTCACTCAAGACCTTACGCCTAATAAAGAAACTTACAACGCCGCACCTGTATATCTCACATTCACAAATTCCGGAACAAGCACCTTCAAAGGCGCATTGCTCACAACAGACAACA
>URAK01000022.1 GCA_900545705.1 uncultured Opitutales bacterium
CCTTGTCCAATGCGGCGTCTTTCATTAAAATCCACTGACTTTGGTGTTGACCCAATTTAAGAAAAAGTACCAAATGGCGGCCGTCACCCGCCCAACACTGTAATTTTCGCTTTGCGATAAGCACTCCCGCGGGGACTCGAACCCCGATTAACGGTACCGGAAACCGTTGCTCTATCCATTGAACTACGGGAGCGTATATTTTCCAGGCTTTTATGCCTGCGAATTTTGTTGCCCCAAATTCCAAAACATTAAGACTTGTCTTGCAAGCGCAAAAAATTCGACCATTTTATTTTTTGTCCGAATAATGAATCGCAACATACAATAAAGGCGTTATGGCAGCTAAAATTTTCGCAATCGCTAACCAAAAGGGCGGAGTCGGCAAGACAACCACCGCCGTAAACCTCGCGGCTGGGCTCGCGAGGCGCAGAATCAGAACTGTACTCGTTGACATGGACCAGCAGGCCAGCGCCACAAGCGCCCTCGGATACGAAAAATCCCTCGGCGGCAGCCTCTACCAAGTTCTCCACGGCGAAGGCTCCGCCCGCGACAAGCTCATTCAGACACAGCGCCAAAACCTATGGCTAATCCCCTCGGAAACAGACATGTCCGCAATAGAAGTCGAGCTGTCTGGCGAGGAAAATTATCTTGTGCGCTTGCGCGACTGCCTGAAACCGTTAAAGGAAAGCGGCGACTTCGACGCCATTGTAATCGACGCCCCGCCATCTCTCGGCCTGCTGTCAATGAATTCGCTCGCAGCCGCAGACTACCTGCTTATCGCCTTGCAGTGCGAATACTTGGCGATGGAGGGGTTGGGACAAATAATGGGGGTTGTCGAACAGCTGCGCAACGCGGGTATCAGCGACACCCTCGAAGTCGGGGGCGTTGTCATGACGATGTACGACTCTCGCACGAACCTGTCAAAGCAGGTGCTCTCGGAGGTTAAAAACTACATGGGCCCCCTCGTTTTTAAGACTCTTATCCCGCGCACAGTAAGGCTCGCCGAAGCTCCGAGTTTCGGCAAGACAATATTCGAATACGCGAAATGGAACGAGGGCGCATTCGCATACGAAAAGCTCGCGAAGGAAGTCGACAAACGTTTCGGCCTGCGCCAATAGCCATGGACTTGCCAAAATACATAAAGCGCCTATTCAAGCCCTCCGTCACGCGCCGCGCGAAGGCCATGCGCAAGGCGAAAAAAGCGCGCTCAAAGGCGGCTGAAAAGGCCGAAAACGACTCGTTCTCATATCTCGAAAAAAGCATTGGGTACAAATTTTCGGACAAATCCCTCTTAAAAGAGTCTCTAACCCACCCAGGCGCTGTCGGATTTTCAAAGGGAAAAATAAAATCAAACCAGAGGCTCGAATTTCTCGGAGACGCCATTTTGCAGTCGATTATCACCGACACCGTATTTAAAAAGTTCGGCGAGCTTGACGAGGGTGAGCTTACTAAAATACGAATCGCGCTGACTCAGGGAGAATTTTTAAGCGGATTGTCGGAGCATATCGGGATACCGCGCTGCCTGATTTTGCCCAAGGGGTGCGAGTCTCTGCGCGACTCCCAAAGCGCCGCCGAGGATGCCTTTGAAGCCGTAATCGGCGCAATTTACATGGATAGTTCCTTCGAGAAAACCCGCGATGTCGTCCTATCGTGGTACAAGCGCAAGCTCGACGACCTTCCGACGCTTGTCAGCCAGCAAAATCCGAAAGGCGCCCTTCAAGAGCTTGCCGCCAAGCGCGGCGACAAAATCGAGTACAAGCTCTTGTCTCAAACGGGTCCCGACCACAGCAAAGTATTTGAAGTAGAAGTCCACATAGGCGGCAGAACTTACGCGAAGGCTTCGGCGAGCTCTAAAAAATCCGCCGAAACTAAGGCTGCGAGGGCCTCAATAAAAGACTACGCCGCCGAATGCGCGCGGGCGGATTCCGGGAATGCTTTGCCCGATTCAAAATCAAAAGCGCCGTCTGCAAAAAAGCAGCCTTCAAAATTTACCGGCGGAGCATGCCCCACACCTGAAATCGGAGCCCCACAATCTGAGGGAACGGCAAGGAAAAAAACAAAAAACGGTAAAAAAGAATAGTTTTTTCCGACGCGCAGCCGATAAATATAGATTGGATTCCCAAAAGCCGGCCTCCGCGCCCGACGAATTGGCGCGAGGCGCGCATTTTGCGCTCTGGCTTGCGGAAATCGCAAAGGTTCATATCAAAAATGAGGGTAGCAAAACCCCAAAAAAATAACTCTTCGTTTTATCCCGACGTGCCGCAGGCGGCGTGGGGATATTTTTGCGCGCGCATTGCGCGGGAAAATCGCGGGAAAATCGTGCTTGCGGTGCTTGATTCCGCCGCGGAATGCGAGTTTTTCTACCCAAAATTAAAGTACTTTTTAAGCCTCGACGGAAAGCCTTTCGGCATCAGAATGCTGCCGGAACCTCCGCCAAGCTCCTCAAGCGACGCGGCCGGATTTGACATCGCGTGCGAGCGCGCGGGAACATTGAGGGCCATGGCCGCCGCAGGAGAGTCGTGCAGGCAGACTTTTGTAATCGCGACGGCGGAGTCGCTATTTGCGCCCGCTCCCAACCCGGGGCTTGCATCGTCAATCGCTATATCGCGTGGCGTAAAAATCTCGCCGGCGACCTTGCGCGAAAACCTTGTAAAATTCGGGTACTACAACGAAACTTTGTGCGAAGCGCCCGGACAGTTTGCCGTGCGCGGCGGAATTGTCGACGTCTATCCCGTCTCGGCGGACGCGCCGGTCAGAATCGACTTTTTCGGCGACGAAGTAGATTCGGTCAGAAAATTCGACCCCGACACACAGCTTGCGGACCAAAAAGTGGATTCCGTTTCGATAGACCCCGTTCCGGAAATCAACGGCGCGCAATCCTCTTGGAACGCGTGCGACTACCTTCCAAAAGGCGAACCCGCCGCATGGTTTTTCTTCGAGCCCTCCGCGATAGCCGCGCGCTCGCCCGAACTATTTCTCGAACCCGAAGATTCGGCGCACGCGCACCGCGGTTTCGGAGAAGTTTTTGATAGAATCGCCGACTCTTTTGTCGCGGTATCGTCTCTCGACACTCCGTCGGAATCGTTTTGCGAGTGCGAAAAAAAGAGTTTTCCGGCAGGCTCGATTGCCGAAGTCGCAGCCATATCGGACGAGAGCGCAATAGGCGGCGACAGGTTTGAGTCCGAAACAAAAAGCCGCGAAAGGTTCGCTGAAAAGCTCGCAAAATGGGGGGAAGAGGGCATCGACATTTTGATAGCCTCGGAAGGCGAAGGCGACGAAAGGCTCGCGCGCGGTATCTTCGAGGCTGCGGGGAAAACTTTTAATGGAAAATTTGTCGCGGGCGGATTCGGAGAGGGATTTATAATACCGGACTTCGCAGGCAGGCGCCCCGATTGGAAAATTCTTTCCGAAAACGCAAAGGGCGTCGTATTTGCAGGCCCTCATGAAATCTTCGGGCGGCGGCAGAAAACGCGCCTCGAGCCGCGCCGCAGAATGTTATCGCGCCGCGCGCAAGTCGACCAGCTTCTCGATTTTTCCGAACTTTGCGAGGGCGACTACGTCGTCCATCTCGGGCACGGGATATGCCGATACCACGGCGTGACAAAACTTGAAACGGGCGGAAAGAGCGAAGAAGTCATAAAGCTCGAATTTGAAGACTCCGCCACGCTGTATCTGCCGCTTCATAAATCTTATCTGCTAAGCCGGTACATCGGCCTCGACAAGCGCCACCCGAAACTCTCGCGGCTCGACTCAAAATCGTGGACAAAAATAAAGACTTCCGCCGAGCTCGCCGCGCTCGACTACGCCGCCGAGCTCCTCGAAATGCAATCTCGACGTGAAATTTCGAAGGGGTATGCATTCCCCGAGGACGACAACTGGCAGAGAGAATTCGAAGACGCATTTGAGTTTGCCGAAACGCCCGACCAGCTTCGCGCCGCCGCGGAGGTCAAGGCCGACATGGAATCCGAAAAGCCGATGGACCGCCTTCTTTGTGCCGACGTCGGCTTCGGCAAAACGGAAGTAGCAATGCGCGCCGTTTTCAAATGCGCGATGGGCGGGAAGCAGGCGGCAGTCCTCTGCCCGACAACAGTCCTTTGCCAACAGCACTTCATGAATTTTCGGGAGCGGTTCGGAGGGTATCCGATAGTAGTGGAAATGCTATCGCGCTTCCGCACAAAGGCGGAGGCCGACAAAATTAGAAAACAGCTAGCCGCCGGCGAGATAGACGTGCTGATAGGGACGCACGCCATGCTCTCGGACTCTACCGTTTTTAAGGATTTGGGACTTCTTGTAATCGACGAAGAGCACAGGTTTGGGGTCAGGCACAAAGAAAAAATAAAAAAGCTTAAAACCGGCGTCGATGTGCTTTCAATGAGCGCAACTCCAATCCCGCGCACACTCTACTTCGCAATGATGGGTGCGCGCACAATGAGCCTAATGGAGACTCCTCCCAAAAACAGATTCCCGGTCGAAACCATTGTGAAGGAATACTCCCCCGAAACCGTAAAAGAGGCAATAGAGCGCGAAGTCTCCCGCGGGGGACAGGTTTTTTATCTGCACAACCGCGTAAAGACAATACATGAAACTGCAAACGGATTGCGGGCGATGTTTCCGAATCTGAGAATAGGCGTCGGCCACGGGCAGATGTCGGAGCATGCGCTCGAAAAGCTGATGTCTGACTTCATAGGTGGGAAATACGACGTGCTCGTCTGCACTACAATAATAGAGTCGGGGCTCGATATTCCAAACTGCAACACCATTATAATAGAAGGCGCCGACAAATTCGGGCTCGCCCAGCTCTACCAGCTCCGCGGGAGGGTAGGAAGGTTCACGAGGCGCGCGTATGCGTGGCTATTGCTGCACAGGCATGCGGCGCTCGTCGAGAGCGCTCGAAAGAGGCTCGGAGCGATACGCCAGTACAACAAGCCCGGCGCCGGATTCAGAATCGCCACCCGCGACTTGCAGCTGCGCGGTTGCGGAAACCTGCTCGGCGCCAAGCAGAGCGGCCACATCGCCGGAGTTGGATTCGACCTGTATTGCGCGCTCTTAAAGCGCGGAATCGCGCTTCTTAGAGGCGAGAAGACTTCCGGAGTGCTTCGCGCAAACGTCAACTTCGACTTCATACACCTTGGCGAGGGCGAAAAATTCTCGGTAGACGTCTCCCAGGCCGACAACTATTTTCAGGAAATAAGAATGAGGGAAATATCAGGCAACAATTCTGAAGTTGTCGGAGCGTATATTCCCGAAAGCTATATACCGCAAACCCAACTTAGAATCGACCTTTACCGAAGGCTCTCCATGGCATCCACCAAGAAAGAGCTCGACGCGCTAATGTTCGAGACAAAAGACCGCTTTGGCCCAATCCCCGACCCATTGAAATTTTGCTTTTACATGGAGCGCATAAGAATAATAGCCGAGACGTCGGGCGTCTTGGGAGTTGAGACGCAAGGCGCCCAGCTGAAAGTTTTGCTGCCCGGCCCGGGAGGGGGAGAATATTTCAGGCTAAACGGGCATTTTCCCATCTTGACGAAATGCCGCGCCGTCGCCAAACTTCAAGAGATTGAAAAATTTTTGACATACACCCTTCCCAGCATAAGGAAAAAATGAAAGACACATTTAAGACGATAGCGCTCGTTGCTGCCTCGATATTTGCGGCGTCGGCTTCCGCGCAGGGGCTGCTTGGCAACGCAGGCTCCCAGGAGACGGGCTCCAACGGGATTCTCGCGGTTGTGGAAGACCGCGTAATTACGCGCGACGAGGTGATGAAGGAGGTTGCACCGTTCATTCCGCAAATACGCCAAAAGTCGCTTTCGGAATTTGAATTTAACAAGAGGGTAAGCGACTACATCAGGGAAATCGTCCAAAACATGGTCGACCGCGAGCTAATCGTAAAAGAATTCCGCGAAAGGGGAATGTCAATACCGCAAAGCTTTTTGGACTCGCACTTTGAAGACTACATAAAGAAGGAGTTTAACGGCGACCGCGCCGAGTTTATAAAATTTTTGCAGGCTCAGGGTAAAACCATTAAGCAGTTCAAGCAAGACCAGGAAAAGGATTTGATAGTTGGCTACATGCAAAATGAGAAACGCCAAACTGTCGCCGAAATAAGCCCCAAAAAAATAAAAGAATACTATGAGGCAAACAAATCCAAGTGGTACACTCCTGCAAGCGCAAAAATCAGCCTTATCACTTTAAAAAGCGGCAGGAACGCGACTCTTGAAGACAACAGGAAGCTCGCAAAAGAGATAGTCGCAAAATACAATGCCGGCGAAAAATTCTCCGACCTTGCGCGAAAGTACAGCAAAGACGACAGTTCTGCAAAAGGCGGTGAATGGGGCTGGTACAAAAAAGGCGAGCTCAATCCCCTTCTCGACAAGCAGGCGTTCTCTATCGATGCGGGCAAAATAACCGAGCCTGTCGAAATAGGCGA
Organism: uncultured Opitutales bacterium; assembly: GCA_900545705.1. Classification (GTDB taxonomy): domain Bacteria; phylum Verrucomicrobiota; class Verrucomicrobiia; order Opitutales; family Intestinicryptomonadaceae; genus Merdousia. The sequence continues at coordinate 6,428 of URAK01000022.1, forward strand.
CATGATTTTCATTTTAAAAGTGGAAGAAAAAAAGCCGGACGGCATAAGCCCCATCGACGACGTGCGCGAACAGATAGAATGGACTATCGCAGAGCAGAACGGAAGGGCGATGTATCAAAAATGGGTCGAAGGGCTCCGCAAAAAGGCTTTTGTAAAATACTACAAATAATTGCCATGCGCCCTGACCTATTGGCGGGGCTTTTTTTAGCGTTTCCTGGAAAAAATCGGCGCGCGGTATATTTTTCCGCCCGACCGGCATTTGGCTTTGCAAGCATGTGTTTGCAAAGTTTTTTTTATGCCTTTGAAAAAAACGATTTCAATTCCGTACGCCATGGATAGACAAGTAATGTGCGCTAGAATTAAACACAATGCCGGACATCAGTAAGCCTATTTTTCCGCACGCGCATGCACTGCGATTAAATTGAATAAACTTATGCGCCAGAAAAGAAATTTTACTCGGCAAATACCCCTGTGCTCCAGCATGCAAAATAACCATCGTAAAATTTGTTTTTTCTGGACTCTATAATATAAAGATTATTAAATAAATTCATGAAGACGTATTTTTCAAAAGTTGACAAAGCGGCCTTTGAGGGGGAAATAGACTCAAAAAAGACTGGCCTTTTTATATTGAAAAACGACAACGGGCTTGAATTGTCGGTGACAAACTTCGGCGCGCGCGTGGTGGAACTTTTTGCGCCCGACCGCAGCGGGAACTTTGCCGATGTCGTCCTCGGGCACGCTTCGCTCGACAAATACGTAAACTTTCCCGGCGAGAGGTTCTATGGGGCGACAATCGGCCGCTTCGGGAACAGAATCGCAGGTGGGAAATTCACCTTGAACGGAAAAGAATACACCCTTCCGCAAAACGACGGCAACAACTGCCTGCACGGCGGCATAAAAGGATTCGACATGAAAGTCTGGGACATTCTTGAGATCGCCCCCGACATGTTGAAATTCGGGCTTGTATCTCCCGACGGCGACCAGGGATTCCCCGCCGAACTGAAAGTGACCATGACCTACCGCCTGACCTCCGACAACCGCTTTGAGGTGGAGCACTTGGCCGAGTCGGACGCCGACACAGTCGTGAACCTCACCCACCATTCATTTTTCAACCTGCGCGGCGAAGGCAACGGCGATGTAAACGCGCACATAATGCAAATAAACGCCGACAAATACACGCCTGTGAAATCCGACCTCATACCCACGGGGGAAATAGCGGACGTGTCCGGGACCCCCTTCGACTTCCGCTTGCCAACGCCGATAGGCGCACGCGTCAACGACGAAAACGAGCAACTTGCGCGCGGGCGCGGATACGACCACAACTGGGTTCTCAACCGCAAGATACCGGAAGCACTGGAATTTGCGGCGAAAGTCTCCGAGCCCGAGAGCGGAAGGGTTCTCGAAGTCTATACGACAGAGCCCGCAATGCAGTTTTACGGCGGGAACTTCCTCAACGGCGAGATTGGCAAGAACGGCAAGCCGTACATTTATAGAGGCGCATTTGCGCTTGAAACGCAGCATTTTCCGGACAGCCCCAACCAGCCAGAATTTCCGTCTACACTCCTGCGGGCGGGCGAAAAATACTGCCATGTTTGCTCGTACAATTTTTCTGTCGAGTAATGGACGGGACCATTTTTTCAATCGAGGAATTCGCCGTCAATGATGGCCCCGGAATACGCACGACAGTCTTTCTAAAAGGCTGCCCGTTGCGTTGCCAGTGGTGCCACAACCCCGAGGGAATTTCATTTGAGCCGCAAATTCTCAAAAAGAAAAACGGCTTGGAGGAGATGTGCGGGGAAAAAATCTCAGCAAAGGCGCTCGCCGACAAGCTGCTGCGCAACGAAAAAATCTTCAAGATGAACGAAGGGGGGGTCACCTTCACAGGCGGGGAACCTCTTGCACAAGCGCAGTTTCTGTTTGAGACAATGAGGCTGCTTAAAAATAGAGTGCATATCGCGATAGAAACCAGCGGATTCGCCACGGGGGCAATATTTAAAGAGGCTACCGGATTGGCAGACCTGATTCTCATGGACAACAAATCGTGCGACCCGCAAGTCCATAAGAAGTTTACGGGTGTCGACAACACTCAAATTCTCGAAAATTTAAAATTTTTGTGCCGCGCCGACACAGATTTCATAGTGCGCGTTCCGCTGATACCCGGAGTAAATGATACTCTCAAAAATATGGAGGCGCTGTCGGAGATTTTAAAAGGGGCAAAGCGGCTAAAAAGAGTGGAGCTTTTAAGGTATAACAAAATTGCCGGCGCAAAATATTATATGCTTGGCAAAAAGTATTCTCCGGATTTTAATACAAGTATTCAACCTGATATACACGATACTTTTACAGCCAATTCAATTCCATTTATAGTATTATGAACGAGCGCATAGAAAACTTAAAGAAATATACAACCATAGACAAGTCCCACCGCAAATACCGCAAGAGCTCGACAGAAGCGGGGCTCGCCGAATTGCCCGAAGATTTCAGGGCATCAGGAATGGGGTTTCAGGAAAGGGCCGGCAACATGCTCGCCGCTTTCCTCGACGCGGAAACCCCGGTATTACTCCCCGAAGAAAAAATAGTATTCACCCGCACTATAAAAGATATCCCCGACTACGTGACCCCATCTGAATGGCAGGATATCCGCAAGTCGCACTTCGTCCACGAGAAGGGAGAAGTATTCAACATATCTGCGGACTTTGAAGGAATACTCAATAAGGGTCTTGAAGCCAGAAGGTTGGAAGCCGAAAAGCTCGCCGCTTCATCGGAAGGAGAGACAAAAATTTTCGCGGAATCGGTAGAAAAAGTTCTCGCCGCCCTGCAAAGGCTGATTGGCAGATACGCCGACGCCGCCGAAAAGCTCGGAAAGGACGATATCGCAAAAACGCTCCGCGCCGTGCAGAAAAATCCCGCAAGCTCTTTCCGCGAAGCCTTGCAGCTCCTCAGAGCCGTCCACTTTGCAATATGGGCCTCCGGCAGCTACCACAACACGCTCGGAAGACTCGACCAATACCTGTATCCGTTCTATAAATCCGACGTCGAGTCCGGCAAAATTTCCAAAGACGAAGCCTTTGAGCTGCTCGAGGAATTCTTCCTCGCCTGCAACCGCGACAGCGACCTATACCCCGGAATGCAGCAGGGCGACAACGGCCAAAGCCTCGTTCTCGGCGGCCGCGACCCCTCGGGGAAACGCGCTTTCAACGAACTGTCGGAAATGGCGCTTAAAGCTAGCTACGAACTCGCCCTCATTGACCCCAAAATCAACATACGCGTCGATTCAGAAACCCCGATAGAAATTTTTGAGATGGGCTCGCGCCTGACAAAAATCGGGCTCGGATTTCCCCAATACTCGAACGACGACGTCGTAATCCCGAGCCTCGTTGAGAAAGGCTACGATCTCGCCGACGCTTGCGAGTATGTAGTTGCCGCATGCTGGGAATTTATAATCCCCAAGTGCGCGCTCGACATACCGAATATCGACGCCGTGTCGCTCGCAGATTGCGTAAACTCGTGCGTGCCAGACCTCGAAACATGCGCCTCGTTCGAGGACTTTTACGAGCTTGTCGAGCGCGAAATACGCCGCCGCGCCGACATAATGGTCCAGAAGCACAAAAACATCTTTATGAAGCCCTCGCCGATAATGTCGGCATTCTCCGTAGGGGCGCTCGAAAATGGGCACGACATTTCCCTCGGAATGAAATACAACAATTACGGCGTCCACGGCACGGGGATCGCCACGGCGATGGACTCGCTCGCGGCGATAAAAAAATATTGTTTTGATGAAAAATCAGTCGGAAAGCGCGAGCTAATCGACGCGCTCAAAAACGACTTTGAAGGCAACGAAAAGCTCCTGAAAAAGCTGCGCTATGAAGCGCCGAAAATGGGCACTGACGACGACTTTGCGGACGATATTGCGACTAAGCTTCTCGATTCTTTTGCGGCGGCGTTTAAGGATAAGAGGAACGAGCGCGGCGGCTGCTACCGCGTTGGCACGGGATCTGCAATGTTTTACATCGCCCACGCCACAGGCCTCGGCGCAACTGCCGACGGCAGGAGAAAGGGCGAAGTGCTCCCGGCAAACTATTCGCCTTCGCTTTTCATTAAGCAAAAAGGCCCGATTTCAGTCGTAAAATCCTTCGCGAAGCCGCATCTTAAAAACGTCGCAAACGGCGGGCCGCTCACGCTCGAATTCGACAGTTCCGTTTTCAGGAACGATGAATCCATAAAAAAGCTCGCAATGCTCGTGCGGACATTCATAAAGCTCGGCGGCCATCAGCTCCAGCTCAACACAATCGACAGGGACAAGCTGCTCGACGCCAAAATACACCCCGAAAAATATCCACACTTGATAGTTAGAGTGTGGGGTTGGAGCGGCTATTTCGTCGAACTCGACGAATGCTATCAAGACCACGTCATAAGAAGAATAGAGTTCTCACTCTGATTGCGGAAAAGTTTATGGAAAAAGCAAAGAAATTCATGTTTTATGTCGCGTTTGTCGCGTCGTTGGGCGGCTTCCTTTTTGGCTTCGACACAGTGGTTGTCTCGGGAGCCGAAAAAGGAATACAAAACTACTACCAATTATCGGGCTGGCTGCACGGGTTCACAATGGCGATAGCCCTTTTCGGAACAATCGCGGGTGCTCTTTTCTGCGGTAGGCCAGCCGAAAAGTTCGGTAGGCTCGCAAGTCTGAAAGCCATCGCATATTTGTATCTATTTTCCGCCCTCGGCTGCGCATTCGCGACAAACTGGTGGATTTTGATTTTCTTCCGCTTTATGGGCGGAGTGGCAGTTGGCGCGTCGAGCGTCGTGGGGCCGATGTACATAGCGGAAATTGCACCGGCGGACTGGCGCGGCAGATTCGTCGCGTTCTTTCAATTCAATATCGTTCTCGGACTCGTGACGGCGTATATTTCAAACTGGTGGCTAAGCGGACTTCAGCTCACAGACGACTGGCGGTGGATGCTCGGCGTTCTCGCCCTTCCGTCCGTGCTGTTCGCCGCCCTGCTCTACACTATCCCTGAGAGCCCGAGATGGCTCGTGCTAATGGGCAGAGACTCTGACGCCGGAAGTGTTCTCAGCAGAATAGGCGATTCCAACGTCACCGCGGCCCTAAACCAGATAAAAGACTCAATATCGCAAACGGAAATCTCGGAGCCTCTATTCCAGAAAAAATACTGGAAGCCGATTCTAATCGCGTTTTTCGTTGCGACATTCAACCAGCTCTCCGGCATAAACGCAATAAACTACTACGCGCCAAGAATACTCGAAGCGGCGGGCGTCTTCCGCGAATCGGCTCTATTGCAGTCGATTTTCATCGGAATGACGAACCTCATATTTACCATGCTCGGAATGGTTGTCATCGACAAATTTGGGCGCAAAAACCTGCTGTATATCGGCTCTGTCTTTATGACTATCGCGCTGCTTTCCGTGGCGGCGGGCTTTAAGTACGAATCTCTTGGCGGATATTATATGTTGTTCTCGCTGATGCTGTATATTGCGGCGTTTGCGATGTCTCTCGGAGCCGTAATATGGGTTCTAATATCGGAGGTTTTCCCGACGAGCGTGCGCGCCAAAGGGCAGGTTTTCGGAAGCATGACGCACTGGGCATGGTGCGCGATACTTACATGGGTATTCCCCACCCTCGTAGAGAGCGGATTGTCGGTACCGACCTTCTGCTTCTTTGCGATTATGGCAGCTCTCACCTTTGTATTCGCTCTAAAACTTCCGGTGACAAAAAACAAGTCGCTCGAAGAAATACAAAAGGAACTTACCAGCCAATAGAGCCTTTCGCCGCCCACCGCGCTTTCGCAAAGAGCGCGGGGCGGAAAAAACGATAAAAATCCGCGGCGCTGCGCAAAATACGCAGGAAAAGAGGGGAGCACGGAGCTGAAAAAACGATAAAAATCCGAGGCGCGGAACAGAATACGCGGTAAATGAAATCGGCGCGCGGGGCAAAAAAACGATAAAATCCACAGCGCAAAACAAATTGAAAATGAAATACACGCGGGGCAAAACGCTCCGCGCTTTTTTTTGAAAACTAATCGGAAGCAAAATAATCTTTTTGGAGTTTGAATTTATTCGCGCGGCTATCACATACCTAAAAAACTTTCTATTCCGACGCGAAATTTATCGGTGCTTTTGGCATCAAATTCTCCACAATAAAAAAAGCCCGCACACCGAAGCGAAATTTATCGGCATTTTCCCCGAAACAACACGCCGACACGCCGACGCTCCATGCGATTAAAAGAACCGACAATTCTAATTTAGCCTCTCCAAAAACAGCTCTATCGACCGTATTCCCGCCGACAGTTTTTTCTTATCGTTGCCGTCGGCGGTATTGGATATTTCCGAACGGAGGGTTGCGAGATACCTTTCAAGGCGCTCTTTGCGGGGCATTTTCCAGCATATTTTCCGTTTATCTGTTTCAAGTTCCTCTTTGCCCAACCTTTCCAGAGCGTAAGTGTGCTCAAGCCTATCGGCAAGCTCGCGGTGCTCGGGCTTTACAAATGTCTCAATTACGCTTCCGCCGCCCGGCAAGCTGCGCTTAGTTGTTACAAAAATATCTTCCCTTTTGAGATTCAATTTTTTTAGGTATCGGCTGTCGTATACGGCGCATTGAAGGCCCGGGTAATATCCCTCGCACACCACGATAAAATTTTCGGAAAACATGGAGAAGTCGCGCATTTGACCATTTGTATCCGTAAGCCCTATAAAATTGCTATCCACGACGGGAAAGAGTTTTGGATTTTTTGAGGATAAAACCATTGCGTTTGCGATAGGTTCTCCCGTTTGGGCGTCTATCGCCGCAAGGCGGTTTTCTACGCACCCCAAAAGCGGTATAATTAATAGTGCGCAAAGCGCGTATTTAAAAAACCTATTTGCTTTTACGTTCATATCTTATGGCACACGAGAAAATATCTAAAATAAACTTATTCTGTATCGCCCAAATTTACAATAAAAATTGCCTATTCTGCGCGCAAAGCTACATATACACGCATACTTAACACATTGCCCGGCAAGACTCAAAAACGGTGTACACTGTAAATTGCCCCCGTTTCCCTGCAGGCCGCAAAGAAGAAAAATACGCGGCTAATCTATAAAAAATTCTCCCCGCCTGCTCTTTTTTTCCCACGCAAAAATTAACACAATCCGCAATGCCCACGACCCGAACAAAAGCAATAGTCTTGACACGCCGCCTTCTTTTAAAATCCTTGTACAGTTTACTGTAATATAATAATGAGCGAAATTTCAAAAGCATACAACCCTTCGGAAGTGGAGGACAAATGGTATAAAGTCTGGGTGGAATCCGGCTGCTTTAAGGCTAAAAAAGATTCCAACGCCGAGCCGTTTTCAATAGTCATTCCCCCGCCGAACGTCACGGGCGTGCTTACGATGGGCCATGTCCTAAACAACACAATTCAGGACATTCTCGTGCGCCGCGCCCGCCAGCTTGGGAAAAACGCCGTATGGATACCCGGCACCGACCACGCGGGCGTCGCAACGCAGACAAAAGTCGAGGCGTATCTGCGCAAGGAAAAGAAAACCTCCGCAAGGGAACTCGGCCGCGAAAAATTTATAGAAATCGCCAAACAGTGGCGCGACAAGCACGGCGGCATAATCATTGAACAGCTGAAAAAACTCGGCGCCTCGTGCGACTGGGACAGGCTCGTCCACACTCTCGACGACGACTACTCAAAAGCCGTCCTCACCGCGTTCGTAAAGCTCTTTAAAGAAGGCTACATCTACCGCGGCAAGCGAATGGTAAACTGGTGCCCCGTAAACCTCACAGCCCTCTCCGACGAAGAAGTCATAATGACCCACTGCAAAAGCAAGCTCTACAAAATGAAGTACGAGCTCGCCGAACAGCCGGGAGTTTTTCTGCAAATTTCCACAACCCGCCCGGAAACTATTATGGGCGACACGGCCGTCGCCGTAAACCCGAAGGACGAACGCTACGCCCACCTCATCGGCAAGCACGCAATCCGCCCCTTCCCGCGCGCGGAAATCCCGATTATCGGCGACGAATACGTGGATATGACATTCGGAACGGGCGTATTGAAAGTCACCCCCGCCCATGACCCCGCCGACTTTGAAATAGGCCAGCGCCACAACCTCGAAGTAATCGACGTAATGAATCCCGACGGCACAATGAACGCACTTGCGGGAAAAGATTTCGAGGGGCTCGACAGGTTCAAGGCTCGCGAGCTTGCCGTAAAAAAGCTCGACGAACTCGGGCAGCTCGTCGCCGTGGAGGACTACGAAAACAACATCGGATACTCCGAGCGCGGAAACGTTCCGATTGAGCCCCGCCTGTCCGACCAATGGTTCATGCGCTATCCGAAAGTCAAGGAGGCAAAGGCGGCGGTCGAATCGGGAGCCATAAAATTCTGGCCCCAGCGCTGGGAAAAAACCTACACGCACTGGCTCGACAATATCCGCGACTGGTGCATCTCGCGCCAAATCTGGTGGGGACACAGAATTCCCGTGTGGTATAAGAAGGGAGTCGAAAACCCCGACATCAACAATCCGGACGAAGTACACGTTTCGGTCGAAGGGCCGTCGGATCCCGAAAACTGGGTGCAGGACGAAGATTCCCTCGACACTTGGGCGAGCTCTTGGCTCTGGCCCTTCGCAACCATGGGCTGGCCCGACGAAGAAAAAATGCGCGAGCTGCAAATGGATAAATTCTACCCGACAACCGACCTTGTCACGGGGCCCGACATCATATTCTTCTGGGTCGCGCGAATGATTATGGCGGGGCTGGAATTTCTGCCGGGCACGATGAGCTCGCGCATTCCGTTCAAAAACGTGTATTTCACGGGAATTATCCGCGACATGCAGGGGCGCAAGATGTCCAAGAGCCTCGGCAATTCCCCCGACCCGCTCGACATCATTTCCCGCTACGGCGCAGACGGCTTGCGCTTCGGGGTTATGAACTGCGCGCCGCAAGGCCAGGACATTCTTTTCAGCGAAGAAAGAGTCGAGCTCGGAAGGAACTTCTGCAACAAGCTCTGGAACGCATGCCGCTTCAGGCAGATGGCGGGGGCGACAGCGGACAACTCGTCTATAAAGGCGATTGCAAAGCGCATAAACCCCGCGAAGCTCGACGCAAACGACCACTCTATCTTTGTAAATTTGCGCAAGTGCGCGGAAAATATCGCGCGCGACTACCAGGCATACCAATTCAACTCCATCACCCAGGAAATCTACGCATTTTTCTGGAACGACTTCTGCGGCTGGTACCTCGAAGTTTCAAAGGCGAGAATGGCGGATGAATCCGCAAAAGAGACCGTTCTTGCCGTCCAAGACTTGTGCCTGCGCCAAACATTGCTGCTGCTGCACCCATTTACGCCGTTTATTACGGAGGAGCTTTGGCACAGCATGGGCTTTGGAAAAGACGGAGACTTTATTCAAAACCAGTCGCCCGAGTTTGACGAAGAAAGCCTCGGATTTTTGCTCGACGAATCCGCGGCGGAATCCGTCGAGAAGCTCAAAGATTTTGCGACAAAGGCGCGCGCGCTAAAAGCGCAGGCAAAACAGGCTTCCCGCAAGGATTCAAAACTTAGGATTGTCTGCGACTCCGACAGTTCTAAAAAACTCCTAACCGACAATATTGAGAACCTCATGAAGCTCGTGGGAGCCTCGGAGATAAGCGTTGTTGAATCTTTTGACGGCCCCGCACAGATAACGGAGCTCGGCACGGTATATATAGACGTAAGCGGCGCCGACGCAAGCCCTGAGGACATCAAGAGGTTAGAGAAAGAGCTGGAAAAACTAACCGGCGTCGAGAAGGCGACAGTCGCGCGCTTGGCGAACGAAGCGTTTGTTTCAAAGGCTCCGCCGAAGGTCATCGAGGGCGCTAAAAAACAGCTTGAAGACTGCCGCGCGAAAATCGCGGAAATTTCAAAGCTTTTAAAGCGCTAAACACATTCGGGGCGTTCGAGAATCGAACAGCCCCGAATCTTTTTATGGACTACATAGCCGAAGAAATTTTTAAGGATAGAACGCCCAATCCCAAAGCATTGCCATTGCACGGATTCAAGCGCAAAGGCAGCGCGTTTGTACGCGAATACGAAATTCTCGGCGGACAGTTTGCCCTTTCCGTAAAAATATCCGCCGCCGGAGACGTATCAACAAAACTCACCGAAAAAGAATTTGGAGACGAATACACCCTTCATCTCGTCCCCAACGCCGTCGGGGATTTTGTCGGGAAAATAAGGGACGCCTACAAAAAAATACTATTGGAAATAGCCGAAGAATGTTTTGAAAGAAACGCGTTTAAATGCGAGCAGACGAAGAAAATAATCTCCCACATATCTAAAAAATACGGCGACGAACCGCAATTTCTGTGGGAGAAATATTCCGACAGCGCAGTTTTCCGCAGAAAGAGCAGCGGGAAGTGGTACGGAGCCCTCCTTACGGTAGGAAAAGACAAACTCATTCCCGGCACCAGCGGGAAAGTTGAGATACTTGACCTTAGAATCGACCCTTCTTCGCCTGCCGCCAAAGAAAAAAAGTACCTGCCAGGATACCATATGAATAAGAGCAGGTGGATAACCGTAATCCTCGACGGTTCCGTACCTACGAGGGAAATTTACAAGCTGATTGACGCAAGCTACGAGCTTGCCGACGCAAAAACCTCCGCGCGCCGGCAACATTAATTGAAGCTTTCAAGCGCAGAGTATCGCAATTCCGCCTTTCATGCCGCAATTCCGCGCGCGTCGCAAAATTCTCGTTGTCTCGCAGGTTGCGCCCCTCCCCCTCTCTTAATGCCGCTGCTTTACTTGCGCCGATATTATACGCCAATTCCTTTGGCAAGCGCGACCATCGGGAAATAATGGCAATAGTTTCCGTACCTTAGCATAAACCCGCGCGACAACTCTTTTCCTTGCGGAAGCGGCTTGCCGTTTTTTATATCAAGCTTTGCGCCAAGTCCGTACCCTGGGAATCCCGTGCCGGTGTATTCTTCTTCCACCCACGTGCCCTCCTTTGTCTGGGTATCCCTTAAAAATTTCAATCCCATGCCTATTTCTTTTGAGTAGCCTGAATCGAACGATATCAAGCCTATCAGCGCCCAAGCCGTCTGCGACGCCGTAGATTTTGACGCGCTCCCGGGCGTCATGTAAGTCGACGCGCTTTCCCCCCAACCCCCGTCTTTGTTTTGAATTCCGGCAAGCCACGCCAGCGCCTTCTTGACTACCGGGGAGGACGAGTCGAAGCCGACGGCCTTCAAAGCGCTAAGCGCGCACCATGTCCCGTAGATATAGTTTATTCCCCACCTGCCGAACCACGAGCCGTCGTTTTCCTGCTCGCTCAAAATAAATTTAACGGCCGCCTTTATGCCCGCGCTGTCTTTTGGAACGCCGCAGGCGACGAGCGCCTCGACCACATGGGCAGTGACATCGACGCTTGGAGGGTCAAGCACTTCGCCAAAGTCGCAGAAAGGAATTTTTGTAATGAGAGACTTGTCGTTATTTTTATCGAATGCGCCCCACCCCCCGTTTCTGGACTGCATCGCCGCAAGCCACGATATCGAGCGCCTTATCGCCCCGTCAACGCGCTTTCCGCGCCCGTCGCCATCAGAAAGCAGCTTTCTAAATTTTTTGAGGGCAATCATGGCAACAGCAGTGTCGTCGATATCCGGATAAAACTTGTTCGCGCGCTGAAACGACCAGCCGGTAGGCTCGATATTGCGCCCCAATTTTTCCGACCAATCTCCATAGGTCTTGTTTTCGTTTTCGAGCAGGTAATCCACTGCCTTTAAAATTCCCTCGTCGTCCGCGCCTAACCCCGCGTCTAGGAGTGCGTTTAGGGCGAGCATTGTATCCCAAACGGGGCTTTCGGTTGCCTTTACGCGCGTACCCTTTTCGGTTTTTTCAGTCCAATGTAGGTTTAAGGCGTTTATTGCGGCCGCCATATTCTTCTGCTTGGGGGAAAATCCAAGTATGTGCATTGCAATAATCGCGTAAATCCACGGAGGCTGGATACCGCCCCAGAAGCCGTCGTCGTCTTGGTGTTTTAGAATCCAATTCATGGCGGAATTCATGCTTTTGCGTCTAAACGAAGTGTCCGCCATTTTCTCGTTGTAAAAATGGATAATTTTGTCAGTCAGCAAAAATATGTCGGAAAGCGAAAATTTTGAAGGAGTGCTGGTTTCTATTTTTGGATAGATTCGGCCGTTTGGGAAAAGCTCGTCGGCGCGCAATTCGTCTGGAAGCCTTTTTACCGGGCGCATTGATGCGACAACCGCAAGCGGCATAATTGTTGCGCGCGCCCACGAAGAAAAATTGTATATGTTAAACGGAAACCATTTGGGAAAGCATATAATTTCAGGCATTAGGGCCGGAGTTTTTTTCCAATCCCATTCGCCGAATAGCGCAAGCCAATATTTTGTAAAAACCCTTATATTGTTTATCCAGTTGTTTTCAAGCAGCCATAGGCGCGCAGATTTCATAAAGGAAAGGTTCTTGTTGAACCCCGATATCCTCAGCGCAAAATAACATTCGAGAGTCGTGTTAACGTCGCCGTTTTCGGCGTTTTTGTAAACGTCCCAACTGCCGTCCTCTCGCTGCGAATTTATTATATATTTTATAATCGACTCCTCCTGCCCGCTTTTTATGCCGCAAAATTTGGAAGCCATAAGCCATTGGGCCTCCATGCAGCAGTTTGTCTCAAGCTCAGCATTCCAATAGCCGCCTTCGCACTGTTTTGAAAGCAGCCATTTTACAGCGTTTTTAATATGTATGTCGCAGTCGTTTTTCATGAATAGAAAAAGAGCAGTTGCTCTTTTTTTGTCAACCAAAAATAAGCAATTGCTCTTTTTTCAGAAAGCCATTTGATGCGACCCGGACGCGCAATGGTTTTTCACAAGCCGCATATAGCGGCAAGGCGCCTTTTAACTTTGATTTTCTCTAATCTCGGAAATCAAAAAAATGTTCCTTGCAAAATCCACTTTTGCCACCGCCGCCCCGCATAGGCGCAAAAAACGGGAATGCAGCGCTTCCGCCACCGCATTATATAGGCGCAAAAGCACAGGAATGTACTGTCCCCCATCTCTGCGTCGCATAGGCTAAAAATTCTCCAATTCTTGCGTTCACCAAACCGAAAAATTATAAAATCCCCGCACGCCCTGCAAATTAAGCGATGCAATAATTTCGCCTCCACACACGATTCATTTTTATCTATATCGCAACCTTATTTGGAATTTGCGCGGCGGTTAAAATTCGCACGCAGGAACACAAAAAAACCCGGAGTATATATCCGGGCTTTCTAAAAACTCATTTTTATAAATAGGCGCCGCCCCATTCCCTGTCCGGCAGCTTCACCGATCTAAGTATGGCGCACACCCAAAAAACTCCCGCTGCTACTCGCCGGGCGGAGGAGGCGGCGGAGGAGGATTGCCTATCATGCGCTTCATCATCTCCTGCACTTCCGGATCCTGAATCAATTTTGTTTTTTCGGCATCGTTTAGCTTGCCGTCGCCGTCGGCGTCGTACTTCTTTATGAGAGCCTCGCGCTTTTTTCGGGCATCGTCAAACATGGCGCGGCGCTCCTCGCGGCTAAGCTTGCCGTCGCCGTCCTTGTCGAACTTGGCAAGAATCTCCTTCGGGGGAACGAAGTCCCGCCCGCGCCTAAAATTGCGTCTTCCGGCATCGAACACCCTGCGTTGCTCTTCCAAAAATTCCATGAGCTCGTCCACACCGAGTTTGCCGTCGCCGTCTTTGTCGAACTTGGCAATTATCTCTTGAGCAAACTTCTTGCGCATTTGCTCCAAATCGGCAGTTTTATCCTTCAGAGCCTTCATGGCTTCTGCGCGCTCCTCATCGTTCAGCCTGCCGTCGCCGTCCTTATCAAACTGCTTCATAAGCTGAATCCGAGTTTTCAGATCCAACCCCGGCATGTCGGACTTGGCGGCACCTCCACCTGGCCTGCCTTTCAAGCCTCTCGCCTCCTGCGCGAACAAAGCCGCCCCCGCAAGCGCTGCAACCATTATAAGCATCGTCTTTTTCATATTCTTAACTTCCTTTGCCATATGAAAAACGCAAATTTTCATAAAAAGTTTCATCTCATTTTTGTTTGAAGATTTTTTTTTTGCGTTTAGCGTATCCCAAAAAATAAACAAAAAAAGGAAAAAATGTACCAGGTGACTTTCAGCAAACAGGCAATGTCCGAACTCAATAAGCTCGGAAAGCTTGCCCAGCTCGAAATTATCGACGCATTCGGCTCCTTGACCTCGGAGCAGCTGGAGGGCGGATTGAAAGATATCGGGAGAATACACCGCGAAGGCAAAGTCTATTACCGCCTGCGCACCGGCGACTACCGCATATATTTTGAACTAATTGAAGAAACTCAAACCCTTCACGCCCATTACATTCTGCACCGAAGCACAATCGCCGACTTCGTATTTAGATTCAAGCTGCCATTCAAAGAAGAAACTATGTTTGAGCAGGAGGACAACTTCTGGAAATACCTCGAATCCCTTAAAAAATGAGCGACAATCAAAAGTCCGAACAGTCCCTTTGGGAAAATGTACACCAAGCAAGCAAAATATATATTTTGCCCAACAGCTTTACCGCGGGAAATCTATTTTTCGGATTCCTCTCGATAATCTTGTGCATACAGGGAAAATTCAACGCCGCCTCAACCGACAGAACAATCGACCACATTGCGGCTCTAATAACGCCAAACTACACCGCCGGCGCAGACGCTCCAAGCACAGGATATTATGTGCTTGCGATAATCTGCATACTGGCGTCGTTTATGTGCGACGCCCTTGACGGGCGGGTCGCGCGTGCAAGCGGCAAGACTTCGCTTTTTGGGAAAGAATTCGATTCGCTTGCCGACAGCGTATCCTTCGGGATTGCGCCATGCCTTCTGATGTATTTTCTCATTTTACAGCCCTCCGACATTCTGTCAGAAACATGGGCGCGCCTACTAAGGAACACCGGCTGGCTAATCGGGTTTATATTTATGTTGTGTGCGGCAATAAGGCTTGCGCGGTTCAACGTTCTGACAAACCCATACATAAACGGGCACGAAAAATACGAAAAAGGCGATTTTAGTGGTCTGCCTGCGCCCGCCGCCGCCGGGGCTGTCGCTTCCATAGCTTTAACCATACTGAGTTTTGATTTGCAGACGTTTACGCCGCTTTTAATTCCGCTAATGCTGTTAATTGCATGGCTTATGATAAGCAATTTTCCCTATCCGTCCTTCAAGCATATTAATTGGACTACCAGCATGAGATTCCGCTCATTCGTAGCCCTCATAATTTGTATAATACTAATAATATGGCTTAGAGAGTGCAGTTTTGCGATAATATTTTTAGCGTATGTATTTTATCCTCCAATAAAATATATTCCGCGGGCGCTTAAAATTTTTTCATATCTGCGCAAGCGAAGAAGCGAAAATCTAAAATAGGCCGCGAATTAAAATCTCCAGTGCATAAAAGCTAAAGGAGTTAGACAAGCGGCTTAG
>URAK01000023.1 GCA_900545705.1 uncultured Opitutales bacterium
TATGAAAGACAAATCTAAAAAATCAACCTATTCCACAACCTTTGGTGTTGACCCGAAAATGCGGGGCGGAAATCTCACGAATTTCCGCAAATAGAAGGCCGGTAGTGTACCCCACACTACCGGCCAGTTTATTTTCTACTTTATTTATTTACCCCATCTCCCGTAGGAGAAATTTTTTATTATGCCACCACTTTGAACATTATTATCTTTATGTCAAGTGTTTTTTTTAATTTTTTTTGTGGGTAGAAGATTTTTTTATAGATTAGTTGTTTTTTAAGAATTCAAGATCCTTTTTGACATTTAAAAGCGGATCTTTGGCGGAGCCGTCCTCTATAATAAAATAGCCGTCGTAGCCCTGTTTGTCGAGTTCGGCCAGCATTTCCTTCAAGGGCAAGACGCCTTCTCCATACGCAACTGTTGGGCTGTTTAACCTGCCAAATTCCTTCAAATCCTTAAAGTGTATTTCAACAAGCTTTTCTTTTACGTCCTTAAATCCCTGAACATTGTCTATTCCCGAGCAGCCCCACGCGCCGTTGTCCGCGCAGACGCCTACGTTTTTCGCGTCCTTTATTAGCTCCATCACAACTTTGGGGTTGTAGTAGTCGTTCCCGCTGCCTTTCTGGTGGCAGTGTATCACCATTTTTATCCCGTATTCCCCGCAGATTTTATCCCATAAGGGAAGGAGTTTCTTGGGCGATTCAGTGGCTATTGCGGGTATTGAAAATTCTTTGGCGAATTCGCAGACAGCGCGTATTTCCTTTTCATTGCCGGCTCCCGTCACGCCGTAGCCTATGATTTTAAATCCGTTGCCGAAAACGAGCTCTTTTACGTACGCCTTCTGCTCCGGTGTCATCCAGTGGCCAAATGCGGCGTTTTTGCCGAATTTGCCACCGAGCTTTTGCCCGGGATAGCATTGCAGTGCGCGCACGGGCGTGCCTTTAAGCATATTTACAGTTTCGGTCAGAGTATTGTTGTGGAATGTCCAAGTCTGAACAGCAACTTTCCTCGGAGCTTTTGCCGGGCATGTTGATGTTGCGCATCCGCATAGAAATGCGCTTGCTGCAATCAATATAGTTATAAGCTTTTTCATAACCGAAATATATTGCTGAATTGCGCTACACTTCAAGAAATATAAACTAAAAGAAATAAAAAAACCATTTAAGTCCAATTTTTGGCGCGGCTATTAAAATTACTTTGTCCCTAAACAAAAAATCCGCACTTCGGCGGATTTTTATTTTTTAGAGTAAAATTTCTAAGATAGAACCTTCTTGTTTCAGCAAAACTAATGAGTTCTTAGATATTCGGCGCACTTTATGACTTCCGGAAGGTTGTTGTCATAGTTGGTTTCGTGTTCAATGAGGAAGTATCCGTCAAAACCCTGTCTATCGAGCTCGGCGAGCAACGCCTCCGTGTTGAGCTGGCCTGTTCCAAAGACTACCGGCTGGTTTTTAATATTCCCAAACTCTTTCTGGTCTTTAAAGTGGACTATCGCAATTTTTCCTTCAAGTGTCTTGTATCCTTCTACACCGTCAATTTTTGAGCGCGACCAATGGCCGTTGTCGGGGCAGGCGTATATATGCTTGTAGTTCTTTATGAGGTCGCGGACCACTTTCGGGTCGTAATATTTATTGGCCTTATTGTCTATCGCGTGATTGTGCAAAGCCATTTTTACACCGTATTTGGCGCAGTATTTTTCCCAGTCGTCAAGCCAGTCTGCCGGAGATTCTGTGAGGATTATCGGGACGCCTATTTCTTTTGCAAAAGCGCAGGCTCTTTCTATGTCTGACTTATTTGGTGTGTAATATACCCCGAAACTTACAGGCACGCAACCATTATCGGCAAGCAGCTTTTTGAGGTAATCCCTCTCTTCTTTGTTCATGTCGGGCCCTATACGTTTTACATTCGGGTATTTTTTGCTAAGCGCTTGCCCTGCCGTCAACCCTACACCTGTTATTCCGGCTTTTTTCATCAGAGGCAGTGATTCTTCCAAAGTCTTTTTATGGAAAGTATACATTTGCACACCTATTTTTCTGTGCTTGGCGACGGTGGTATTTTCGGCTGTCGAAGAACAAGCGCAGAAACATGCGGCTATTGCTGTAATTGCTGCTATTTGTAAAAATTTTCTCATATTTTACCTTTGCGATTTGTTTGCTAAGCGTTTAACTTACATACATCTCAAACGTTTGAGCTAACGGCAAAATTTTGCAAGCAAAATTTCCCACTCACATTTTGGCATACATTTCTTGCCTTTGCATAGTTAACTTCCCGTATAAAATATATTATACAAACAATATAAAATTTTTCGAAATATATAATGGGTGTCGTTTATGGCATTTGTGCCGATTTAAAATTTTAATAAATCTCTTTGGCATTTTATAAATTCTCTTTTTCTAAAAAAAAACCGGATTAAATTTTCTACATTCAACCCGGTTGCATATTACAACTTGTTTATAAATTTTATTTCCCCAATTTAAAAGCTTTTCTTGTAAGCCCTGCGCCGACGTATGCCGAAACGAGGTTTGCCATCAATTCTTTCCAGACGTCGGCAAGGTAAAATCCTTTTACATACGCCACTGCAAAACTTTCCTTTTCGGGAATCAATCCCCACAGCCAGCCGCCTGTCTGCTCGACAGTCTCCACCGCAACGGGTATATCCTTAAAAAACGCGAATACAAACGGCGCGATCCCAAGCATCGCAAACGCCGCAAACATCATCGCTCTGCGCGTCCACGTCCCTCCATCGTCCTTTGTGCGAGTAAATGCCGCGTCGTGCGCCGTTATGT
This sequence comes from uncultured Opitutales bacterium, assembly GCA_900545705.1. Taxonomy (GTDB): domain Bacteria; phylum Verrucomicrobiota; class Verrucomicrobiia; order Opitutales; family Intestinicryptomonadaceae; genus Merdousia. The sequence continues at coordinate 2,784 of URAK01000023.1, forward strand.
CTGCCGTCTGCTGCTTTTGTAAGGCTTCCAAGACTGCCGTATATTTTTGCGTATTAAGAGCCGACAGTTGCCCCAATATTGTGACAAGACCTGTAAATATCGCGCCAAGCGCTCCCGAATCCCAAAGAGTCTGTATTACTTCACCCATTTTGCGCTCCCGTTTCTTCGGCGGATTCCGCCTGTTTTGTCGTGCTTTCCGCAAAGGCAATGCACCAAGCGGCTCTGCCCAATTTGCGCACGAGCGAATACATACCCAGCGCTTTTAATTCCTTCCACCACTTCCAGCTTGGCGCGCGGTACAAAATTTCATCGAGCATATTTGCCCTAAATTCCTTGTCGGCTTCGAGTCTTTTTTCCTCTGTGCCGTCCGACTTCGCATAGCGCCAATCGTGCACTGCCGCCGAATACTCTATGAAAGAAAACGCCCTTGTGAGTTTTAAGCGCGAGTCGTTCGAGAGTCCCGAACCGCCCACTCCGTTGCAAACTTCGCAAAGTTCGTCGATTCCCGCGTCGAAAAATTCCTGCGGCGCGGACAGCCCCGCTTTCTGAATGCCCGCGCGGATAGCCGCCATTTTCTCTTTTGTGTATATCATATATTATCCTCCTGCATTAAGCTTGCTCCTGCGCTTGAGCGGCTTGCTCCGCTTCCTCCGATTCCGTTTCAATGTCTGCGGGAATCAAGAGCGCCGCAATTTGCGAGACTATCGCGTCAGGAAGCTGGTCAACGTAGCTTTCACCGTAAACATACGGCTTCGAGAGCCCGTCGCTCCATTCCTCCCCGCTCGGAAATTTTGTTATCGCCTCTCCTTTGAGAGTGATTTCTTTTAGCGCAAAGTGTATTTCTACACCTTCCTTGCTTTTGATTAGAATTTTTTTAGCCATTTTATTGTTCCTATATGTGCGGCGATTGTATAAACAATGCGCCTTCGATTAACGTTTAAGTTTTTTTTACCGACTAGCCATTGGATTGATTTATTTGAGTTTTGATTTCGTCGACAAAAACTTTTATTGACTGGTCGTTATCGCCCGCGGCATTCCCTTTGACTGTCGCGTCGTTGGAGTTGCCCGAAGTGTCCTTCACAAGCGTAGTCGTTGCATTGCGCGCGATTGTGTAGTTTTCGAGCGCAAGCGAAACTTGCGAAGGCTTTAATTCGGGCGGAATAAGCCTGCCCGCCTCATAGTCTGCAATGCTGTACGGCGAGCCTTCCGCGCTTATATCAAAATTAAAAATGTACAAATTGCGCAACATCATCGGATTCGCCGAAGCGGGCTGACTCGAAAAATTATAATTCGACGTATTAACCGCCCATGCTCTTGTTCCGCTTAGTGAACTAACTATCGCATTTTTTGCGCTTGAATTTATATTCTGCTTTGCGCCGTCAATATAAATATCCCAATTCAACGCTTCGGCTGTGACAGCCCGACAAATGCCTATTATTGTATGTACTTTCCCCAGAAAACTTGAAAGATCTAATGCACAATTTACATTTGTACTTTTATTCGCTCCATCAAATGTGTCCGTAATTATCAATCGCAATGTTGGATTATCATCTCCGTTAACAAAGGATATTGCGAATATCGAGCCAGTACCGCTTCCAAGTTCGCCGTATTGAAATATAGGTTGCGAATTCTCATTTGCGCCTCTCCACGCATCAATTCGCACTGTCGCGCAAATCGAAAACGGAAATGTCGGAATCGCAAAGTTAGAGCCTGAAAGTTTGCCTGAGTTAAAATATAGCGCGCCCGCCGAAATCTTGGAAAGACGCGAATCTAAAACTTTATTTTCTACTGCTGCTATACTGTTTTCAGTAGATGTTATATTGTTCTCTAATGTACTTATTTCAGATTCAATTTCGTTTAGAGACAATTCTGTGCTTTCGGCGCTTGCGTAAAGATTTTGCGCGTCGGATTTTTTCAAATATTCCGAATGTTCGTGGGTTGTATCTGCCTTTTGCGCGCATGCAGATTCTATGGATTGCAAAGTTTCGGACGCAGAAAACGCGCCTAAATTTTCGAGGGCAGCAGCCTTATCGAGCAAGTCTGACAGATTTTTATTTTTTTGTAAAAAAATACTTTTCGCATCTTCTGTTTTTAAAAAAGACTGCACAATTTCCGTTTCTGCAGACGGGGAATCGCCAAATGATTCCTCAATATTTATCCATCCCTGCGTAAACGTTGTCCGTTTCCCTTCGGGAGAAAATGCGCATACGCGGATCCATTTGGAGCCGGCATCAAATGCGTTTTCCTCTGCTGCAACTTCTATTATTGCATTGAAAGGGCAAGTGTCGGATATGTCGGATATATTCTCAGTACTTTTAGAGAATAGAAGTTTTACGTTTCGCGGCGACGGAGCGTTTCTCGCGCCTATGTCGAATATCTCGACGCATACTTTCGCTACGGCCGCCGCGGATATGCTCTCTCCGGATTTTGCGAGCGTTATTGCGAATTCGATGTCGTCGTGCGACTTTAACGATATCTCGCGCGAAGTCTGCGCGTTTTTCGGGGAGTCCGAATTTTGCGAGTCGGCGCGTATTATTATTCTGTTTGTGATTGAATTGCTTTGTGTAGCCATGATGGGCTACAAATACCACACAACAGGAATCGCCGCAAATTTACTTTGGGAAGAGTTGATTGGGGAAAAGTTTTTGGAATTTTTGAATCCCTATTGCTTTTCACCATTTTTAGCGGCGTCTAGCTCCACTTCAAATAGTAGGTCGTCACGGCAAACTGTGCTGTATGAGGGGCAGTGGGGCAGCTCTAGATTGCGTTTGCAGCACCAATTTTTAAAGGCGGCGTAGAATTCTGGCCGCTGGCAGTATGCTATCGCCCTTATCGTATCGGAGAAATCCATGCCGCGTGATTTTAATATGCCTTCAATAACACACATTGTAAGATCGACTTGTTTTTCAATATCGCCAAGGTGTGCAGTTGCTCCTCCAGGTTCTATGCTTGCGGTTCCTGATATTATTATGCGTCTTGAATGCTCTGTATCAATTTCCACTGCTCTTGAAAAGGAGCTTCCGTATTCAGGCGCTCCGCACTGCAGAGGGGATTGAAGTTCGCGCACGTCCCAAAATCTATTGCTGCCGTCGCTTTTTATTGCGAGTATTCCGCTCTCTATCTTTGCTCCAGCGGGATTGGGGGCGCCGATTCCCGTGCTTGCTGGCAGCAATGCTTTAAATATGCCTTCTTTTTCAAAAAATTCAGTTCTTGCGCGGTTGAATTCGGAGTACCAGTCGAGCAGTTCAAAATTGTAAAACCACGTTCTTGCGATTTCTGTAAATTTGTATCCGCAGCTTTCGAGCAAAACCTTCATAGTAGAGAGATTTTTTATGGTTTCCCCGTATCCGTCTGCGCTGGATTTTCCCGGTGTTATTCCGAAGCTCCTGAAATATTTTATACCGCCTGCTGTGTATGTTGCGGTAAAGTAGTCTCCTACTTTATTAAAATCTGCGCGTGTTCCTCTTATTGCGGTGATGTGGGCTCCCGCGAGAACTGGGAGTTCTGTTTCACAGAGCGGCAATATATGGTTTGCGGGGATTCCCATCAAAATATCTCCAGCTGCGTCCGCCACCCACTTTGGCCCAAATAGTTCTACGCAGACAATTTGAGCTCCGAGGTTTTGCATTGTGCGTAATGCGCGTCCGAATTCGGAAATAGCCTCCTCATGCGATTCAAATATAAGCGGCATGTGAAGTTCGGCGATATCGGTGTCGAGCAGTATTTCCCTCATGTTTATTATTTCCTCCCCTTTGGCGAAGCGGCGTCTAAAATATCGATAGTTGCGCGCCGTACTTTTACATAAAAATAGATGTATGGAATCTGTCAATCCTTTGTATTGAAATTGAGTTTTTTATATAAAACAAATCTCCGCGCTCGATGTTTACCAATTTCTGTATTATTATGTGTAAAATGTACTTATAAAAAAGCTTTATGCGTTTTAATTCGGAATACAAAAGAAGCTTCGGCTTAACCGAAGCTTCTTTGTCGCTTTATTGGCGCGCAATGCCAACTTTATGGGTTATCTTTTTCTACGCGCCGCGATTGCAAGCGCTAAAAGCCCTATCAGCGCGCCTATCTCGGCGGGTTCTGGGACGCTCGCGAACGACACTGTAAGCGTATCCCCAACCCATTCAAATTTTGCAAAGCAGTTTTCGAGATTCTTCGCGTAAAAATCTCCATTGGCGTCGTCGGAGAAGCCTTCGCGTTCGGTTGCTGTTAGCAGCTCATAGAACATTTCTTCGTTGTCTATGTAGTCGGACGACACTTCATAGCCGTTAAAATCTACTCCTATTGGGCCGTCTCCAAGTTTTGAAAGTTTGCCGTCGACGGTTATTTTGTCGGCGATTCCGCTATTGAGCGCATCGGCGCCGTAAAGGATAATGTCGCCGCCGTACCAGTCGGCGCCGGACACTGTCACTCCGCCGTCTATACCGCCAAATGCTCCGCCCGTCATAGTAAGCTTGCCGAGGGCAGTTGTACTTTTCATTATAAGCGCACCGCTTTCGACTTCCACTGTGCCGCTAAATTGCGCGTCTGCGTGGATTATCTGCTTTTTCCCGTCTACTCCGGCCATTTTAACGCTCATTACGGTTGTGACGTCGTCGGCGGGTTTTTCGCTGAATTCACCGCTGAATTCACAGTCAACTTCATTTGTAAATATCAATTTCACCGTGCTCGATTCCAATGTGCGCGAGTTGTTCGTAAAAACGCCTCTGCCGTCAAGACCTCCGATTTTTGCGTAAATGTGCGTTGCCCCAGGCGCGGGCTTCGAGGAGCTCCAGCTTATGACGCTTACTCTGTTTAATATATTTAGCCGAGGGAGATCTCCGGCGCTGGAAGGCGTCATTCTCACGACTCCATCTATTACAATGTCGGGCGTGTTTTCCGAGTGCAGCGCGGATGTGTCCTCGTTCCAGACATTCAAGCCGACAGTTGAATTGCCTGTTATGTTGAAATCGCCGTTTACAGTTAGATATTTCATGCAGGCGTCTTCGGTCATAGTCATGTTTTTGCCTGCATTGTCGCCCATGGTGGCGACGCAAACTCCCGATGCGTCTCCTCCGAAAAGAATACTTGAAGTTGTGCCGTCGCTGCCTATATTTACGCTTCCTAACGTTATTTCAGCTTGCGTCGTATTGTATCTCGACGATCCAAATACTACCGTTGCGGTTGACGTTCCGCCTGAGAATGTAAAATTGCCTATGTTCCAGTAGGAGTTTTCGGCATTGGAAATGATATTTGTTTTTGCGCCCGCGCTGCCGTCTGAGACCAGATTGTTGTTTGAGTCGTAATAGGAGCCTATATTGTTATAGTTAAAGTTTACTATTGATATCGAGCCCAAGTTTAGGGTGGGGGTTGTTATATTGTAATAGTACCCCTCTATGCGCATGCTTATGGGCAGATGCGCTTTATAGTCTATCACCCAGTTTGCGTCTGGAGAGTTTACATTCGCACCTTCTGGTGGGCAACATATTCGCTGTTTGATGTGCTCCAAGATGCTGGGTCGACAACGTCCGGCATTTTATTGTATCCCGTTGCGTCTCCCCAATAGTAATAAGTATTTTCCGCGGCGCCTAGCATGCTGAAGCAGTTTAGAGCCAAAGCGAAAGGTATTATTTTGAAAGATAATTTATTCGCATTCATGCAGGTATTTTGCCGTTTTTTTAATAAAATCAACATATTTTCCGACGGCTAAAAATTCCTTATTTTTTTAATAATAAAATAAGAATGCGGTTTTTGTTTTAGAATTAAAAAACTAATGCCTTTCAGACGTGGTCATATTGCAAAAAAACATAACCACAGCAACAACGCGCTATGCGAGCAGCGCTATCCTGTAAAAAATAAATGCCATGCAATATGCGAGCAGCGCGAGCCCAAAGAATTGCGCCGCGGCCATCTTTAACGACCTAGTCTCTGAGTATGTTGTTGCGAGAGTCGCGATGCAGGGGGCTGTCATTAATATGAATATAAGAATGCTTACACCCTGCGCTTGTGTGTAGTCGGCAGATATTTTTTGCCGAAGCGAAACATCCGCATTTTTGTCGCCCGAGCCCGAGCCGTATATTATTCCGAGTTGCGATATAAATACCTCCTTCGCCGCGAGCGACCCTATAAGCGCGCTTACTATTTTATTGTCGAATCCGAGCGGTTTAAATAGCGGTTCAAGCGCGTTGCCAATTCTGCCCATTGCGGTGTAGTCGAACGATTCTTTTAGCTTTGCGTTTTCTATTTGCGCGGTTTGGGAAGCTTTTGTTTTTGCGTCTATGGAGGCGTCCGCCTCTATTTTTGCGGCGGCGGCGTCATAATCTTGCGTAAAATTTTTCTTTTCCGGGAATGTTGAAAGCGTCCAGAGTATAATGGACATCGCCAAGATTATCGTACCCGCCTTTTGGATAAATCCGTAGGTTTTGCACCACACTTCCAGCGCCACCGTCTTAATTCTCGGTAACCTGTACGGAGGCAGCTCTATCAGAAACGACGAGTCTTCGCCTTTTACGACGGTTTCGCGCAATACTTTTGCTAGCGCCATAGCTGCCGCGATTCCTATTATATATATTGCAAACATAACCGGGCCGCAGTACTTTGGCGCAAAAAATGCGGGAATAAGCAGCATGTATACGGGGAAGCGCGCCCCGCAGCTAAATAGCGGAATGACCATAATCGTCGCCAGCCTTTCCATGCGCGATTTTAGCGCGCGCGTTGCCATAATAGCCGGGACCGAGCAGCCAAAGCCAAGAAGCATTGGTATTACGCTAGAGCCGCTTAAACCGAACCTTCGCATGAACCTGTCGCATAAGAATGCCGCCCTTGCCATATACCCGCTGTCTTCGAGAATAGAGAGCGCAAGGAAGAGCAGTGCGACATTCGGCAGAAACACGAATACGCCGCCAACTCCTCCTATTACGCCCTCAATAACGAGCTTTTTTAGGAAAGGCATGCTCTCGGGCCACGAAGCTCCTATTGCGCCTGCGAGCGCCGCAAAAAAATGTTCAAGCACCGCCATTAGCGGCTCGCCGAGCGCAAATACGAATTCGAATACGCCGTACATCAGCGCGAAGAAAATGGGTATGCCTACAAACCTGTTTAGAAATATGCAGTCGAGTATTCTTGTCGCGTTTGCGCGGGCGTGGGCGCGGGTTTTTAGGCACGGCATGCAAATATCGTCTATAATTTTGTACCTTGCGGCTGCCACGAGCGCGCCCGGATTTTCGTCCGTCTGGGCTTCGAGCTCGGCGGCGCAGGCTTTTGCGGCTTCGTATACATGCGGGGCTTTTTCGCGTATGGAGGCGGTCACCGAAGCGTCTTTTTCGAGAAATCTCACTGCCATCCAATCCGCGTACGACTTGAAAGGCGGCGGCAGGGCATCGGAAATTATTCTGGAAATTTCCGCCATTTTTCTCGTGAGGATATTGTCGCCGGAGGATTTCCATGGGAAGTGCGCGAGGGTGCATGCGCGCGCGTTTTCCGCAATGAAATTTTTTAGTCCGGATACGGAGCGGGCGTCGTAGCCTGTGGTTTTTATCACCGGGCAGCCAATCGCGGCAGAAAGGGAAGCGGCGTCGATGAATTTGCCCTCCTTTTCGAGTTCGTCGCTCATGTTTAGGGCGACAATCATCGGCATTTTCATCTCCGCGAGTTGCATCGTAAGAAATAGGTTTCTCTCAAAATTGGACGAATCGACGACATTTACGATAAGGTCGAAGCCTCCCGCCGAAATGGCGTCGGCCGCGACTTTCTCCTCGGCAGTGGAGGCGGATAGCGTATAGACGCCCGGCAGGTCTTCGACTTCTATTTCAAAGCCTCCCGCGCTGAACTTGCCAGTCTTCTTTTCCACTGTCACGCCGGCGTAGTTGCCGACTTTCGCCCTCATTCCCGAGAGCTCGTTAAAAATGGTCGTCTTTCCGGAGTTTGGATTCCCGGCGAGCAGTATTTTAAGATGGCCGTTTTTCATATGTTAGTTTTGCCTAACTTGGTTTTAAAAATTTTTATATGCGCTTAACCATAATGTTTCGCAGCTGGGATTTTCTCATTGAAATTTCCGAGCCGTGGACGCTTATTATCACAGGGTCTCCGAGCGGCGCCACACGCAGTATGGAAACAGTCGAGCCTATTGTAAGGCCCATTCCGGCGTAAGTCGCGAGGTTCCCGATTTTTTTATCTATTGAAAGGACAAGCGCGCGTTCGCCTTTTGAGAGCTCGCTAAGCGGCATTGCGTGGGGGCAAGTTGCCTCGCAGGTCGGCGAGCGGTTTGGACAGGCGGAGCACATGCCGGTTCCGCGGCCTTTGAGGAATTTTACGAGCTTTCTCATTATGGAGTCTTCGAGCGCATGCTCCATGCGGCATGCGGCGAGATCTGCTTCGCTCGCGTTTACGCCTAAAACTCCGGTGAAGAAGTCGCTAAGCAGCCTGTGTTTGCGCCTTACATTCATAGCGACTGCTTCGCCGTCTTTTGTCAGGGTTACTGGTTTATATTTCTCGTATTCTACAAGCCCCTTTTCCCTGAGCGAATTGAGCGCGGCGGTCACCGACGGCCTTTTGACGCTCATTGCTGCGGCGATGCCTGACGGCCGCGCCGCTCCCGTTCCCGCCGAGAGCGACGAGATTGTTTCGAGGTAGTCCTCGAGATTTTCCGAAAGTTTTTGTTGGTTTTCGGGCATAAGAGATATTTAATAGAATTAGACGCGCTTAATTTGTCAACTATGTTTTGACAGCGCGCGGGCATTTTACTGTTATAAAAGATTTATATTGGCGGCAAGTCGCTTTCCCCAAAAGGCTGAGGCAATGCTTAAAGAGCTCTTACGGCATGGGCTTTTCATGCGGGGCTTGTAGGGAAATATCGTGGCAAAATTTAAAAGCACATTTTTTTCTCAAGATTTTCCACATCGGATTTTGCGCGCACGATTGCATTAAACAAGCGCCGCGGCGGCTACTGCAAGGCATATTTCGCGCGATGGGCCGGCTGCCTTTACAGGGCAAAAACTCAATGGCGTAGGCTATACGCGGAATGCAATGCGCATTTATGCGCTTTATATTGCGAGGGCGCAGCCGCCCCAAAAAACTTGTCTCGCACGGCTTAAATGGCGCGTTTGGCTCGTAGGTTTTGGAGCATTTCACAAAAAGCGTATCGGGACATGAGCTTTCATTCGCTTGCCTATGCGCAAATATAGATTTTTCGCTTCTGGGGTCGAGATTGCGGTTATCCATTCAATGCCGTCGCCCTTTAATTTGGCAATTATTCTTGCCGCGAGTTCGCCGCCTATTCCGCGGCCCCTGTATTCCGGATCGACAAACAGGTCGAGCAGATACGCGTCGGAAACGCCGTCCGATAGGGCGCGGAAGAAGCCGACAAGTTTTTGCCCATCGAAAGCCCCGAAGGCGCAATACGAGTTTTTTATAGCTCTTGCCGCACTTTCCGAGCTTTCGCCGGAAGGCGACCACCCCGCGAGTTCATAGAGCCTTTCGACTCCGTCGGCGTACGACTTCGGGCTTTGTGTGTCCAGTTCAAATATTTTAATCATGGTATTGTGCTATTTCTGGGTTTTGCCCCGAGGCGGCCGTACATGAAATTCGGGTCGAGAGATTCCTTCGCATGCCTTAGGTTTGGATCGCCGAGATCTTGCTCGCGGTTCATGAACTTTCCGCCGTGCTCGAGTATGGATTGTGCTTCACACTTTACTATCATCTGGCTTGCCCCTTCCACAAGTTTGTCGGATTTTTCAAAGTGGACGGAGTGTGCGGTAGAGCTCATCGGCCCCATGACTGCGGTTGCCGCTATTTTTCCGGGTTCGGAGTAGAGGATAGTCCCGTACAGGCCGAGGGCGCGGAAATTCTCGAAGGCTTCTGCGATTGCAACCTCCTCCGCGAAGAGGTGCTTTTTATCGTCTTCGCTGTCCATAAACCTGAGTACGCTTTTGAAGTTGGACTCGTCTATGGGCTCTACAGATGCATTCGGATTTTGTGCGGTAAAGTGTTTTATGTGGTTGCGCTTTTTTCTAAGCTTAGGGCCGGTGAGGGCTATCTGCTTTTCCACATCGTAAATATAGTCTGCCTCGCCGGGATTTGCGTCAAAGTCGAACAGTGTCCGCGCTTCAGGGAACTTTTCAGGGTAATCCGGAGGTACGTTGTATATGCGGCTGTCCGGAGAGAGCAATTTGTTTTCTGCGAAAGCGCGGTGGATTTCAAGGAGTTCCCGGGGGTTTGGAATACGCCCTATCGGGAAATATATGCACTTGTCGCGGCCATTGTATATTACAGCCCTGTCTTCTGCAATATCGAGCAGTTTTAGCAAATATATGCCTCTCCACACAAACAGGTTTGTGAAGCAGTTTTCACAGCCTAAATTCGGCGCGAGCGACAGGAGAGAGTCGATTTTAGGTTTATCCGCAAGCGTTATTTCCCTAAGCTGCGACGTGTCGATTCCGTATTCGACTAAATTCATAAGTCCTTTGTTTTAACTTCCGCCCGGAATTTTCAACCGCGGCGGCAATATTTTTTTGTTTTCATTTTGACAAAATACTCCGTCATTTGTTCAGGGTGAATTTCGCCGTCGGCGTATCCGCCCCTTCGAGCTTTTGGGGAGTCCCTTCAAATATTATTTTTCCGCCGTCCCTGCCGCCTGATGGTCCGAGTTCTATAAGCCAGTCGGCAAGCCTTATGAAGTCGGGGTGGTGCTCTATTACGATAACTGTATGCCCGGCGTCCCTAAGCCCGAATAGCAGCCTGAGGAGCTTGTCGACGTCGTCCCAATGCAGTCCGGTAGTGGGTTCGTCGAGAATGTACAGCGCGTGCCCGCGCGGGCGGCGGGAGAGTTCGAGCGAAAGCTTTATCCGCTGCGCTTCGCCTCCTGAAAGGGTATTTGCCGCTTGTCCGAGCCTTATGTATCCCAGCCCGACGTTGCTAAGCGTTTCAAGCTTTGCCATTATTCGCTGGTGCGGAGCGAAAACTTCCATTGCTTCGTCTACGGTCAGGTTTAGAGCCTCAGCGATGTTGAGCCCCTTGTATCGCACTTCGAGCGTTTCGCGGTTGTAGCGCTTTCCTCCGCAGCTTGGGCAAGTGACGTATACATCGCCGAGAAACTGCATATCGAGGCGTATCGAGCCGTCTCCGCAGCAGTTTTCGCACCTGCCGCCTTTGAGGTTGAAGCTGAATCTGCCCGGTCCGTATCCGCGGACTTTTGCTGCCGGGCATTGCGAATAAAGCTCGCGCAGGAGGTCGAAAAGTTTTGTGTAGGTTGCCGGATTCGAGCGCGGGCTCTTCCCAATTGGAGACTGGTCGACCCTCACGCACGATACAAAATTTTCAAGGCCCGAAATTCCCCCGTGCGCCCCGCATATTTCCTTTGCGCCGTTTAGCTTGAACGCCGCGGCCTTTGCGAGTATTTCGTTTACGAGCGTGCTCTTGCCTGAGCCCGACACGCCGCATACGACGGTAAATAGCCCCACGGGGAATTTAGCGTTTATGTTTTTAAGGTTGTTTTCGCGCGCCTTTTTAATCTCTATCCATTGCTTTCCCGGGGGCATTTGCAGCGAATGCCTTTCGATTTTCGCCCGCCCCGATAGGTACATTCCGGTTCGCGACTCCTTCGATTTCATGCAGTCGGCGACAGTTCCGTTGAATACGAGCTTTCCGCCGTTTTCGCCGGCTTCCGGGCCGAGCTCCACAATCCAGTCCGACGCTTTAAGCGCGGCTTCGTCGTGCTCCACGAGAAGCACAGTGTTTCCGCTGTCGCGCAGGCTTTTGAGCGCGCCGATTAGCATGTTGTCGTCCGCGGGGTGGAGGCCGATTGTGGGCTCGTCGAGCACGTAAGTGACCCCTGTGAGATTCATGCCGAGCTGTGTTGCCAAGCGCGCGCGCTGCGCTTCGCCGCCGGATAGCGTCGAGGCTTCTCGGTCAAGCGTAAGGTACGAGAGCCCGACCCTGTCGAGAAATCCTAGCCGCGCAGAGAGCCCCTCGAGAGCCTCGTAAACTGGGGCATATTTTGGGTCTTTCAGCAGTTTTTCTACGAATTCTCGGGCTTCATCGACGCTCATAGCAAAGAACTTGTCGTATGAAACGCCGCCTACAAATACGTTCCGCGAGCGTTCCGATAGCCTTGCCCCTCCGCATTCGGGGCAAGTGACGGAAGTCTGGAATATTGATAGGCGCGCGCGCAGGGCGTCGCTTGGAGTGGATTTGCAGATTCTGTCCACGTCTGCGAGGACCCCTCCGAATACGACAGGCTCGGGCCGCGAGTTTCCGCGTTTTAGCCTCAGCATAAACACTCTTTCCGGATCGCCGTAGAGAATGGTGTCGCGGACTTTTTGCGGGAGGTCGCGCCAGGGGGTGTTGATGTCGAACGGTATTTGCTCGGAGAGTTGGCGGAGAATTGATTTCCGCTTTATAATCATGCTTTTTGCTCCGTATCTCCACGCTTTTACGGCGCCCGCTCTCACGCTTTTGGAGTCGTCAGGAACGGCGAGTTCCGGGGAAGTACGCATTACTCTTCCGATGCCGCCGCAATGCGGGCATGCGCCGTCGGGGTGGTTGAAGGAGAAGCTTCGCACGCTTAGCTCCTTGAAAGTTTCCCCGCAGATTTCGCACGAGAGAGCCGAGCTTAGGTGCATTTCCTTAAATTCTCCAGCTGTTTGCGATTCCGACGAGTAAAGCGCCACGGCGGATTCTGCCCCCTCCCTAAACGCGAGTTCGAGGGAGTCCGCGACCCTTTCGCGCGAGGCCGATGCTGATGTGAAGCGGTCGACTACAAGTTCAAGGCGGTATTTTTTCGCAGCGGAAAGCGATGAGAAGATGCGCTTTTCCTCCGACGGATCGTCGAGCTCGAAAATTTCGCCCGCGAGCCTTGCGCGCTGCCAAGCCTGCTGCCTTAGCGATTTTACTTCGTCTTTAATTTCCGAAGGGCGTGCGCAAATGCGGGGAGCGAGGATATAAATGCGGGCGTTTGGGGGAAGGGCGAGGACTGCGTCGACGCATTCGTCGAGGCTTCTGCGGGATATTTTTCCGCCGTCGTGCGGGCATTTTTGTTCTCCCGCGACGCTCCATACGAGGCGCGAGTAGTCCGCGATTTCCGTAAGGGTGGCAAGCGTTGTGCGCGGGTTTGAGCCGAGTGATTTTATCTGCTCTATGGCGATTACCGGCGACAGCCCCGATATTGAACCGACTGCCGGCTTGTCGATTTGGCTCAAAGCCCTCCTTGCGTCCGCGGATAGGCTTTCCATGTATTTTCTGTATCCTTCCGCGTAAATTGTGTCGAAAGCGAGGGTTGTCTTGCCGGAACCGCTCCTGCCGGTGAAGGCGACAATTTTTCCGCGCGGAATGTCGACGTCCACATTTTTGAGGTTGTGCTCGCATGCGCCGCGCACCTCAATGAATCCCCTATCTGCCGCGGCTGCGACGGCGGATTCGCGTTTTTTCTGGGCCGGCGCGGTTTTGGGGGTTGATAAATTTGTTTGCATTGTCGGTTTTTTAAAGATTATATTCTTTTCAAATGTTAAACGGATTCCAGCAAAAAGTGGCGGGGATTGCGATTCTTTGCGTATCGATATGCGCGATAGGCGGATTCGCGATTGCGGTGTTTAAGATATTGGGTGCGTTTCTGGACAAGTTCGGGGCGGTGATTTGGCCGTTGGCGCTTGCGGTGATATTATCGTTTATTTTAAAGCCGGCGGTGGATTTCATGGCGGATAAGCTAAAGGTTGGGCGAACGGCAGCGTGCTGGATAATGATGGCGTTTTTGGTTGTGGTGATAACCGGGTGCCTCGTGGCGGTTTTGCCGGCTTTCATATCGGAGATATGCGCGTTTGCGGCGTCGCTGCCCGATTTGTTTTCTAAGGCGTCGGCGCGCATAGTGGAGCATTTCCCCCAGTTAAAGGATATAATCGCCGAAAAAACCGCCGCGTTAAAGGATATTGCGCTAAAAAATCTTTCGTTGGAGACTGTTGCCGGGTATGTGGGCAACTTTTTTAAGACGGCAGCGAGCGCGACGGGCGGAGCGGTTTCATTTGCGTCTTTTGTGGCGGCGTTTGCAGTGGCGCCGATTTATTTGTACTATATGTTGACGTCGCGCTTTGACTTTTTTGCGTTCCTTGAAAATAATATAGAATTTATGAGCCCGAAGATGAAGGCGGACGCAATTTTTTTTGCGCGCAGATTTGCCTCGATAATGTCGGCATTTTTTAGGGGGCAGGTGCTGATAGCGTTCATAATGGGACTATTGATAGGCTTGGGGCTCACGGTTGTTGGGGTAAGGTTTGGGTTTTTGCTTGGGTTTACTGCTGGAATGTTGAACATAATACCGTATTTTGGAACGATAGTTGGGTTGGGAACCATATTGCCGACGGCGTTTTTCCAGCCCGGAGGGGGGTTGATTACAGTGGCGCTTGCACTGTGCGTGTTTGTGGCGGTGCAGATGTTGGAGGGGTATTTCCTGACGCCGAAGATAATGGGCGGGAAGACTGGTTTGCACCCGACAGTCATAATATTTTCCGTATTTTTCTGGGGGATAGCGCTTGACGGAATACTTGGAATGATATTGGCAATACCTTTAACGGCATTCATAGCGGCGGCATACGCGCGGCTTTTCAAAGAGGGTCAGAATAGCGAAGACTACCAGATTTAGAGCTTGCGCGGCAGGTATGCGGCAATGAGGCGCAGGCGTTAGGTAAAAATTAAGGAATGTAAAAAAGTTTAGCTGAGCGCGGCTAAACTTTTTTTTGTGTGAATTATACAGTTTGCAAAATGAATAATATAAGACATGTGAATTTTGCAGATTTAATTAAGTATAGTATGATATTGAAAAGGTTGAGTATTTAAATGCTATTGACATTTATAAAATGCCATATAAGTATTTGAAAATAAATCCGATTTAATCTGAAATATGAAAACTATTTATGGGTCTCTCCTTACATATGTTGCGCTGTTAGCTATGGCGTCCGCCTCAAACGCAGCCATGATTTTTAAAGGCGATTCCGGAGCGAGCCTTCTTGACTATTCTAATTACTATGATGCCGGAACCTCAAACACAAATATTAGCTCTTATTTGCACGATGGCACCCAAAAAGGATTTTATGTAAATACGGAACTAACACCTCTTGAGAGTTTGCCGGGGTATGACTATAAATACCCGTGGATTGGCATAGGCGACTTTTCTGGTATTGAAAGCGGTTGCTCTCCGCTTGAAATAGTTTTGCCTACGAGCAACAAAGTCGATATGGGGGGCTGGTACTCTGGTCAGCGTATTCAAACGGTATTTTCGTTTGGAGGTGGCAAACATATGACAATATCGCTTGGGTCTAAGGATACCTCTGATACAGATGTGACTTATTATACTGCCGTTTTTCGGGCTGCCCTTGAAAATGCCGAATCTACAATAAGTGTAGTGAGGGCTGCGGACGCTTCGCAGACTACTTTTAATATGAGCGCGGATAATCCGATTCAAATATACGCGGGTACAGTAAATTTTGGGACAAAGGAAACGGGAGCTTTGAATAAAGTTAGCGGCGCTGGAATTGAGATAAAATCCGGGGCAGTGTTAAACACATATATTGAAAATTTGGCTGTATCTGTTTATGGAGGTACCCCAAAAGACCTTGTTGTAGCTGGGATTCTAAATTTTCAAGTTGTTGATTTTTCTAATGAAAACGCGCTTATAACCGTTTCTGGAAGCTGCTCGACACAGGGTGGAATGGTTAACTTCGACTTTACGGATTTAGAAATGGGTGCTGGCACATACGATTTGATAAGCGCGACTGGCGGATTTTCTTTAAACGGCACGGCCGGAGACGATCTTTCAATGGATTTTGGCATAATCGGGCTGGATAGCGAATTCGATTTGGGATTTAATTCAGACGGGACGGTTTTGCAACTGACAGTGGTTCCGGAGCCGGCAGTGGCGGCGGTTCTGCTTGGCGGGCTCGGGCTTGGGCTTGTGGTGTTTAGGCGCAGACGTTAGAAGTCTATCTGAAAAAGAAAAATTTTACTTTAAAAAAGCGGCTTGGGCTTATTTCCAAGCCGCTTTTTTTCTCGAATGCGCGGAAGTCAAAAGAGGAGCGCTTTTTTATTGCGCGCAGAAACGCAAAATATATTTTTTATCTTATGAAACGCATAATATTTGCTATTGCGGTGTTTTTTATCGCCGCGGTTTGCGCATTTTCGGCGGAAAAGTCTGAGAAGTCGGAAAACTTTGCCATAAAATACGGGCCGTACATTCACTCTATTTACGGTGACGAAGCAATTATAACTTGGATTACAAACCGCCCGGCGGTTTCATGGGTGGAAACTGCCCCGAATGACGGCACGCACTTTTATGCGTATGAGCGGCCCAAGTTTTTCAATTCCCCTATGGGGAAAAAACTCATTGGAACAGTTCATAATGTGCGCCTTAAAAATATCTCCAAGCCCGTGAGATACAGGGTGCTCTCTGCAGAGGTGACGGGGAGGGACGGCGAGAAAGTCGTCTATGGAGACTATGCTGGAAGCGACGTATATAGGGGAAAACCTTTTTTGCTGCGCCCCATTCCAAACTCATCTGAAAAGGTAAAATTTGCGGTGGTCAACGATATTCATGCGGACTCCCAGCGCCTGTCCGATTTGCTCTCTCGCGCGCCGAAAGATATAGAGTTTCTTGTGCTCAACGGCGATATGGTAAGCCGAATGGATTCCGAGCGGCAGATATTCGACGGCTTCATGAGCGAGATAGTTAAATTTACCGGAAGCGAAATGCCTGTTTATTTCGCGCGCGGCAACCACGAGTCCCGCGGGGAATTTTCCGAGGAATTTTTAAAATATTTCCCGACTCCAACAGGCAAGCCGTACTACTCTTTCAAATGGGGCTGCGCATACTTTGTAATGCTTGATGCCGGCGAAGACAAGCCAGACAGCGACATAGAATATTTTTCCACAGCGAATTTTGACGCATACCGCCGGGAGCAGGCCGAATGGTTCTCTGAATTGATAAAGAGCGAGGATTTCAAAAAAGCGCCCGTAAAAATAATAATAGTGCACGTTCCTCCGGCGTGGGGTGCATGGCATGGCTCGCTTCATTTTAGGGAGCTTTTTACTCCGCTAATAAACCAGTCCGGGGCTGACGCGATTTTAAGCGGACACTTGCACAAGTTTAATCCGGAACGCAACAGCCTGCCGTTATATCCGGCAGACAAAGACGGCATAAATGTCCCGAACGTGGTCAATTCCAACGTCGATTTAATGGTGGTTTCTGCCGGTCCCAAAGAAATCGATATATCCTTTATCGATACAAAGGGCGGCAAGCCGCGCGGGGACATAAAATTGCCCGTCGGCGACTGACGCAAAACAGAAAATTTTTTTGCGGAGGGATTTTTTGCGGCAGGCATAATGCTGAATTGTCGTTGTATTTGGGGTATATTTGTATAAAAATTTTCCGCGCAGTTTTTCTCGAAGCCAAAGCCGAATTTTTACAGCATTAGTGGCGCGCATTTGCCCGCGCCTTGCCGCGGGTGACTTCGCCAACGTAAATACTCAATTAGTTTTTCGCCAAAAGGAACAAACGGCGTTTTTTATCTAAAAGCCGCATTGTGCGCCGTGTGCGTTTTTTCTAAAAGGCGTGTAACAGGCGCAACTGTGTGTGCATCTTATGCAATAATAGGCTTCTTGCGGTTATTTAGAAAATTTTTTTGCGGCATTTTTATTGTTCCAACGCATCATATTTTGAAATGCAAAGTTGCATTTGTGGCGTTTGGCGCAAACTGAACCGCGCGCGGCATTGCGGCAAAAATCTGGGCGGCGCCGAGATTGTAGAGGGCAAAGGCGTCTGCCGAGACTTGGTGCAAAGTTCTCCCAATCCCGGAGTGAATTGCGTACAAGCTTTCTGGTTATGAAGCCGGGGCTTGTGCAAAATATTCCAAAGCCCTGTACATGCGGGAAGCTATTTATTATCCGCAGAGCCGCTTGCGGGGCTCTCTGCTTTTAGAGGGTGCCCTTCAGGAAGTTCCTCCACGGGCAGTTTTTTCCATTTCCCGCCTACTTTTACCACTATTATGTCGTAGTCGCTATCGTAAAACATCGTGCCGTTTCCGGCTTTTTTTAGGGCATTTGCCTTCAAATATTTTGCCTCTTTTTTGTATCCCTCGGCAGTGATTGCGTGGCGGTATGTGGATTCAGTCGGGTAGTCTTCGCGTTTGACAGTCTTTTTCGTTCTACGTCAAAGATTGTGGAATGGTGGAAAAAAAAGAGGGCAAAGAG
>URAK01000024.1 GCA_900545705.1 uncultured Opitutales bacterium
ATGAAAGACAAATCTAAAAAATCAACCTATTCCACAACCTTTGGTGTTGACCCAAAAAAGACCGCCCCCTTTGGGAGCGGTCAAAAATGGTGGCCGGACCAGGAATCGAACCAGGGACACAAGGATTTTCAGTCCTCCGCTCTACCAACTGAGCTATCCGGCCAAAAATTGAAGCTCCTACTTCATTTTAAATAGACGAATATGTCAATATATTTTTTCATTTTTTTGAGGACTTTCATAATTCTTTTTACAATTTGGCTTGTATATGAGAACTACCCACATTAAAAATTCATTAATTCTTAAGCCTTTACCTTTAAAAAATTCATATGAATATATACAAAATACACCTGACTTTCATAATATCTATGTTTTTTGCCGCAATAGCGTCGGCAAACCCAGATTTACCGGAAAATCCAAGCCCACTCACCGAATCCAACGCGCGACTCGGCATGCCGAATCTGATTGAAAAGCTTAAAGCAGGCGAACCTGTAAAAATTGCATATCTCGGCGGAAGCATTACTGCACAAAACGGGTGGAGAGTGCTGTCGCGCAAATTAATACAACGCAAATTCCCAAATGCAAAAGTCGAAGAAATAAACGCCGCAATCGGCGGCACCGGCTCCGACCTCGGCTGCCTAAGAGTCGGCGCAGACGTCATATCAAAAAATCCTGACGCTGTTTTCGTGGAATTTGCCGTCAACGACGCACATCAACGCCCCAATACCATTTTTAGAAATATGGAAGGCATTGTGCGTCAAATCTGGGGAAAATCGAAAGATATCGATGTATGTTTTGTCTACACCATAACTGCAAACAATATGCAAGAACTCAAAGACGGCAAGATGTCGCGCTCCGCAAGCGCAATGGAAGTTCTCGCAGACTATTATTCAATTCCGTCAATTCATTTTGGAAAGGCCGTTGCAGACGCGCTCGCCGCGGATAAAATCGTCATGAAATCCGATTCGCCTGTAAAATATGTCGACGGAGAAGCCCTCGATGAAACGTCGAAAGTTTCTCTGACTCCTGACGGGAAAATCCCATTTTCAAAAGACGGCGTACACCCGTATCCCAACACCGGCCACTTGCTTTACGCAGGGGCTTTTGCGCGCGCTTTTGAAGAATTTTCCAAAATGCCAAAAGACTCGGACGCGCTCGCTGCGGCGCGCTCTAAACCCGCCGCCGACAACCAGTCCCCCACCAATATAAAAACTATTCCATTCGCCGCCGCCGAGCTTTTTGGAGATACGGAAGACCTCTCCTGGGACTCCCCAATAATGTCTAAACAATTTTCAGAACGCGCTCCCTTTAAGTTCAAAAAGTTTAAGAAAAAATCCGGCTTTAAATTCGATTTCCACGGCAGAAAACTTGTAATGTACGTCCTTTACGGCCCCGGGGGCGGCGAGGCGACAATATCGATAGACTCTCAGGCTCCGCGCAAAATAAGATTTTTCGACGGATATTGCTCCTATTATAGAATGATGCCCATTCTAATTTTTGAAGGCAACGACGGCCGCCATATCGTAGAATTCAAAATGTCAGACTCTAAAATAGACAAGCGCTCCATTCTATTGCCGTCTCACCAGCAAGATTTCGATAAAAATCCCAAAAAATACGAGCCTGCAAACGGATATACGTGCTGCCTGTATATAGTCCAATAAATTGGGATAATATCGCCGCCTTGTTATTCTGGGTTGACGCCGTGATTATGGAGGGCAAATAGCCCCAAAACATTCCCAGCAAAAAAAGAGCTTTCGCTTGAATGCGAAAGCTCTTTTTTAAATCTATTTACGGCGCGCCAAGCTAAAAGAATTTTTTGTAGAAGGGCTGCGAAGATGATCCCTTATTGTTGTCGTCTCCGCAAAGCACTGCAAATTCTTCGAGTTTCTTGCGCTGTTCGTCAGTTAGGCGCGTCGGAACCTCTATGTTTATTCGCACGTACAAGTCGCCAACTCCGCCGCGCAGGCTCGGAATTCCCTGCCCTTTCAGCCTCATCAGCGCTCCCGGCTGGGTTCCAGGCGTTATTTTCAATATCGCCTTTTTGCCGGTCAACGTCTCAACTTCAACCTGCCCACCAAGGGCGGCAAGAGTAAATTTTACGTTTATGTCCGTGTACAAATCGTTGCCTTCGCGCTCAAACCTCGGATTCGACGCAACAACTATTACGACGTATAGGTCGCCGCTCGGCCCGCCGTTGTATCCGGCGTTCCCCGCGCCGCTTTTTCTAAGCCTCGAGCCTGTGTAAACTCCCGCAGGAATGTCTATCTTAACTTCGTTGCGCTCTCTAATGCGCCCCTCGCCGCCGCAACGTGGACAAGGATTGTCAATTACAGTGCCCGTGCCGTGGCATGTCGGGCAAGGCTGGCTGAATCTTATCGGCCCTTTGGCCATATTTACTCGCCCAGTCCCGCCGCATTTTGGGCAAACCTTGCGGCTCTCGGCACTCTTCGAGCCAGTCCCTTTGCAGTCAGGACATTCAACAAGACGGTTGTACCTTATTGTGCGCGATGTCCCCTTCGCAGCGTCTTCAAGCGAAATCTCCAATTCTACGCTTATGTCGGATCCGCGCTCCGGCGCATTTACGTCTTCCTCTTGCATTCCGCCGCCGCCCATGCCGCCAAAGAAATCGTAAAATGCGCCGCCTCCGCCGCCGCCAAATACTTGACGGAATATGTCGTACGGATCTTGGAATCCGCCGTATCCGGCCGCGCCGCCGCCCATGCCGCCCTGTGTGAATGCGGCATGCCCAAATTGGTCGTATTTTGCGCGCTTCTCTTCGTCGGACAATACTTCATACGCCT
This sequence comes from uncultured Opitutales bacterium, assembly GCA_900545705.1. Classification (GTDB taxonomy): domain Bacteria; phylum Verrucomicrobiota; class Verrucomicrobiia; order Opitutales; family Intestinicryptomonadaceae; genus Merdousia. Next base: position 2,799 of record URAK01000024.1, read on the forward strand.
CGGAAACCTGCTTAAATTTCTCCTCCGCCGCCTTGTCGCCAGGATTGTGGTCCGGGTGGTATTTTAATGCGAGCTTCCTGTACGCTTTTTTTATCTCTTGGGCTGTCGCATTTTTGTCAACGCCCAATACTTTGTAAAAATCTTCCGCCATAAAAAGTCTCTATTTCTTCGGCTTGCCGCTCGAAACAACAACGCTCGCGGGGCGCACAAGTCGCCCATGTATCTTATATCCCGCGCGCATTACCTTTATCACTTTGTTCTCTTCAACAGTGTCGCTCGGAGAATGCGATACGCACTCCTGCGTATTGGGGTCAAAATCCGACCCTTCGCCGGCAATCTCTTCCACTCCGTAGTTCGCAAGCACTTTCTTTATTTGCGAATACACCATTTCGACTCCCTGCAACAGCGTCTTTGCGTCGTTTGACGTCTTTGCAGCCTCTATCGCCATTTCAAGATGGTCTACGGAGGGTATTAGCTCCTCTATCAGCGGCTGCACCGCAAACTTTGCAAGCTCCTGCTTCTCGCGCTGCACCTTTCGCCTGTATGTATCCAAATCGGCAAGAGTGCGCATGTATAAATCTTTATTCTTTTCAGCCTGCGCCACGGCATCGTCCAAACGTCTCATCAAATCTGTGGCGTTCATCGCCTGCTCTTCCGCGCACATATCGTCGGCGGCGCGTTCGGCGTCGGTTTCCGTGGCCTCGCGGCCGGGTATCGGTTCGAGTTCGGGCGCGCGAGCCGATTCGAGCGGCTTCAAACCTTCTTTTCCCAATTCCGCTGAATCCTCATTTGCGCCCCGGTTATTCTCGTGTTTATGCTTCATGGTTTAACTTAAATTTTATTTATCGTAAAATATGACAATTCTGTTAGCTAAAAAGTCTCATATTTCGGCGTATTTTTCAAGCGCCTATTTCTCCGCCCGATTTTCCAACCACTTCAATGCCCCGTCCAAGTCAGAAAATCCACCATCGAGCTGCACCTCGTACGCCTCCGACAATATATCCTTGAATTTGGCCGAAGGAACCATGCCACGCTCAATAAGATGCCGCCCCATCAATATCGGCGCCGGCGCGGAATCGCGCACGCTAAGCTCGCGCGCCCTCTCGGAAATCCATACACCCTGCGGCGAGTCGCCGGGCTCTATCGGAGGACGCCCGTTGCGGTCCGCGGAATCGACCCTAACAAGCCTGTCTATTCGCTGCACTTTCCGCGCAAGCCTCCTTATAGCAGAATCGCCCGCCCCGCTGCGCCATAAATCCAAAACCGCCATGTGCCGCTCAACAAGCACGCATACCTGCTCTACCAGCGACTTCTCGCGCGTCATTCTGCCTAAGAATTTCAGAGTGGGCTTCACGCCCAGAATATCGTGCCCGTAAGAATGTATCTTGCCGTCGTCCCCCCTCTTGGTGCATAGGGGCTTGCCCAAGTCGTGGCAGAGCACGGCGAGGCCTACAATTAAGTCTTCGCGCTCGTCGCCTATCCTCTCTTTCGCAAAATGGTCGAGGCAAAAGCCCGTATGCACAAAAACGTCCCCCTCCGGATGCCACTGGGGATCCTGCGGGCACCCTACGCATGCGGCAAGCTCTGGAAAATATTTCACCCATCCGCAATCCCGCAAGAAATTCAGGCCGGACGATATTTTTACACCTTTTAAAATTAGTTTCTTCCACTCCTCAAACACCCTTTCCGGCGCCAGTTCGCCAAACGGAATCTCCGAACACAGTGCAACTGTCTCGGACGCGGGCGCAAGGCCAAAACGCGCTATGAACTGCATCGCCCTAAGCACGCGCAGCGAGTCCTCCGCGAATTTGCCGGACGTATGACGCAATATCCTGTTTTTCAAATCTTCCCTTCCGGAATATGGGTCCACAATCTCTCCGGTCAGGTAATCGCACAACATCGCGTTTATAGTAAAGTCTCGGCGCGCGCATGCGGCCTCTACAGGCAGAAACGGATCGCACTCAATCTCAAACGACTTGTGCCCTTCGCCGACCTTGCGCTCCCTCCGCGGAACGCTCACGTCTATGTCGTATCCTTTAAGAATCCAAACGCCAAAACTTTTTCCGACTACTTCAAACCGAAAGCGGCGCGACAATATGCTTTCTATGCGCTCGGGTGCAAGCCCATATATTTCCATGTCGACGTCCTTCGGCGCTATTCCAAGCAGGGCGTCCCTCACGCAACCTCCGACAAGATACGCCCGCCCGCCAGCTTCTTTTACAGCCGAGCTTATCCAACGGCAGGCTTCGGATTCGCGTTTTGAGAGTTTTATCATTTTATAGTCGCTCCGCATTTGGCAGCGTTTGTTTTTATTTTGGAAGAATTGCGCGCATTTTGTAATCGGATACTTTTATGCTCCTTCGGAGCCTCATTTTTATCCGGCAAACTTGCGCGCAAAAATTCATCGGCAATCGCGCCATTGCAATGCAAGCATCTTCCTCTAAAATCCGGCAACAATAATGCCGGCTGCGCGCAATTTAAAAAAATTCGGCGCGAATTTACTTTTGAAGCATTATTTTGAAAGACGCGCCGCAGCAAAATATTTCGGCGCGAATTACTTTATATCGTAAACGAGCAATTTGCCGCCTGCGGGCTTCAAGTAATTCTCGACAAAGTTTATATGCACGGGGTGTGACGAGTAGCGTTTAAGCCCCTCTTCGTCGTTTTCAAAAGCGACCACCAAAGCTACATCAAAAAAATCGTCCACAACCGGGCGCTCGCTTGGAACGGGCTCTCCGCAATGAAAAAATTTAACGCCATCTATCGCGCGCAACGTCTCGACCCCCTCGCGCAACAAGGAAACTTTATCGGCGTTTCTCGTCCTAAAAATAACTACATGTGTAAGCATTTTCGTAAAAATAAAATTAAGCAATTATACCCCGGAATCTTATTCCCCAAGTCATTGGAGATAAAATATTAATCCTTGGCGGAAATTTTAATGGTATGGATTCCGCGTATAGGCGCACCGTTGCCATCCAACAATTTTACCTTTTTACCATTGCGGGATATTTCAATATTTTGCGCATCGGTGACGTCCAGATTTATTTTAGTTTTATATTTGAACTCTTTTTTCTCTCCTGCAGAAATAGGCCCTGAATAAATGGGATTCTTGGCATCGCTTGGATAGTATAGCCTGATATATGTGTCGTTTGTTGCCGCTATACCCAACGAATACTCTTTCGCAGCAGTTGCGCCGGCCGTATCCGCGCCGGAAACGGGCTGCCCAGACGCCGTTGTCGAAACAGAAGAAGCCGCCATATTTATATCGGGGTTTTCCTCCGGCGCATTTGGGCGCACGAGCGCCGAAATTCCAAAAACAATGACCGCAACCGCCAAAAGAACGCCGACAAACACTGCGCCAAGCTTTATATACTTCATTTGATCCTCGGGAATCGAATCGTCCGATTCTTCAAGCGAAGTGTCGTACCGGGATTCCATAGGCTGCGGGGGCTCCACGTCCTTTGGTGATGCCGGCGCAATGCGTTCAAGCAAGTTTTTCGCCTTGCGTGAATCCCCGCGGCGCGAGGCTTGCAGTGCCGCGTATTCCGCAAGAATTTCGTCCACATTCAGCTTCAAAAACGATGCGTATATCCTCAAAAATCCGCGCCTGTAAATTTCCGGCAAATTAAAGTTGAATTCGCCAGACTCCATATTGGCTATAATATCAGTACGCAGGCGCGTTTGATCGGCCACGTCTCTCAAAGTATAGCCCATGGCGTTCCTTGCCGCCGACAATTTTTCTCCCAAATTTTTCATCGCACATAAGTCAATTATCCAAAAGCTGTTTTTGCAACACCAAAAAAGCATATTTGGCATATTTTTTGGCTTTCTAGCCCCGCAATTTTTTGTCCGCAGGTCAGCGATTTTTTCTCACTCCGAATGCAGGGGCGGAAAGCAGCTTTTCGCACTCGATTTTTAAATCCTCCCACCTATCCCAATCAATATCGGGAGCTAAGACTATGCAGCGCATTAGACTCTCCCATTCAAGAATCGCGCGCTCAATGTCCCCGCGCGACAAAGTCGGCGTTTCAAAGGTCTGCGCACTTCTGCCACCGCGTATCTCGCGCACTATTTCAGACGCCCCGGCCCCGTATTCGGTCGGGACTCCGCCGCGCAGATACCCTTTAAGTGTCGCACCGAATGTCGCCACGCGGCATAAGTCCGCCATGCGGGTGGACGCCTCCGTCTTTATTTCTGACAGCGCAAAACGCCGTCCCGCCCTAAGGTTCGCAATATCAAACGATATGTCTTCAACCGCATACGAGGCGTCCTCAAGCGCGGCGGCTATTGCCAACCCCTCTCCTTTTGAAAAAAACGAAAATATTTTTCCGCGGCGCGTCAGCGCAAAATTTTCTCCTATCAACCCGAGCCTGCCCCAGACCCCCACCGTAGAGCCGCACTTTCCGAGGTTTTCCTTAAATCCGGCAAGCTTCCCAAAATCCCACTCGCCCGAAACATCGACCAAACGTACGGGAGGATTAAAAAGCCGTCCGCCAAAAGAATCCGAAAATACTTCTAAAACAGCCCCGGATATGTCAACACGCGCGCGCAAAATATCCCCGCAAATATCCATTCCGCTGCACTCCGCGCCCGCCAGCGCGTTTTTTATATATTTTGGAAGGTTTCGTTTGATATTTTTAAGAGTCAGAGTTTTCCCCGAAAGAGGATTTCCGGGAATCCGCGAACCGCATGCTTTCACAATCTTAGACAACGCGCGCGTTGCCCTCCACTTCGACTCTGAAACCTTTGCTACGTCGATAGACAGCCCATACCTGCCGCCCGCGAGCCTGCAAACCGCGCCTTTTTTTAGCTTTTTTACGGCTTCCGCACAAGAATCAAACCTAACCCAAGCGTCCGCCAAGCGGTATAACGTGTCGCCGACGCGCGCCTTGCACGCGGGCTTTCGGCGCTCCCACAATTCGCGCGAATTCAATATCTCAACTCTCCCGCCGCCCGCCGTGCCTGCCGGGGCAACGGAAGCTTTTAAACTGCTCTCCACACGCCCAAAGCCAAGGTCGGGCGGATTCTTTGTAAACAGGCGCCTGCAAAAATTTTCGGCAGCCCTGGCCCGCAACTTGGCGGAATCGCCTGCTTGATCCATTATCCTTAAAATTGCGGGCCAGTCGGTGAAATCGAGGCGTTCCAAGAAAAGCGGCTTTGCCTGCTGCAAAGATGGTTTCCCCGGAATCGAAATTGCGTAGCCAACGCTGTCTTTTCCGCGCCTTCCGGCGCGCCCGTACATCTGCAAAAGCTCGTCGGGCCGCAAGAGCTTGGCGCCGTCGGAAGTTTCATATTCGCGGTCTGCTATTATGACGCTCTTCATTGAGAAATCGACACCCGCGCCAAGCCCAGTTGTCGATACCACCGCTTTTAAAGCGCCCTCGCGCGCGTACTTTTCCACAATTCCCGCACGCCTAAATGCCGTAAGCCCGCTGTGGTGGTATGCAACGCGCCTTTTCAAAAGCCTCGAAAGCCTGCTCCCCGCGGCCGATTCTATCTCCCGCGGCAGCTTTAAAAAATCGCGGCAAGGCAGCTCCGCCGCGAGGGATTCAGCTATCGATTCGGCGTCGCGCCTTTTCGGGGCAAAAATCAAGAGCGGGCACATGTCGGATTCCGCCGCCCTCTGCACTACCGTAGGCCAAAATCCTCTTACGCCGCGCGCGGATATTTCCGGAAGCGCGGCAACGCAGACCTCGTCTATCGGCACAGCGCGCTCATCGTGGCGGACAAGGCGAGCGTCGCGCCCAAGCCGTCCGAGCCATTCGACAACAGACTCCGGATTTGCGACACTCCCGCTTATCAACAAAATGCGGCATTCGGAAGGCAACGCCGCCACCGCTGTCTCATAGGCGGCCGCGCGCGATTCGTCGCATAAAAGCTGGTACTCGTCTATTACAAAAAGCCCGTTTATTTTTCCGGATAAAATGTTTTGCCGCTGCGTTTCGAGGGTCGCAACTATCAAAGGCGCGTCGGGATTTTCAAGCCTGTCTCCCGTAGAAATACCAACCCTCCAATTCTTGGATTTCCACTGCGCATATTTGTCGTTTGCAAGGGCGCGCGTCGGAACAGTGTATGTCGCCCTGCCCCCGTATTGCGAGAAAAAGAGCTCAAATACAAACGTCTTCCCCGTGCCCGTCGGCGCATGCAACACGACATCGCGGCCGGCCTTCATGTGCGCGACCGCCTCGGCCTGCCAAAAGTCGGGTATCCGGAAAGCTGTCCCGAATTCCTCCATTTCAAGGCCGCCCGCTACACGCTCTTGTACGCGCTTTCGATAATCCCGACGTACATCTTGTGGAAATTAGAGTCGGCGTACCATTTCTCCAAAAAGCCTTTGTCCTCAAACGAGCGCGCGTCCATCATTTGCGAATACGCCTTGCGGCACTCGAATACGAGCCTTGCCTCCTCAAAAAATACTCCGCCGTTTTCGGCAGGCGCGGGAGTGAGCCCTGAAAGCGCTGTTTTGTCGCAATCCCTTCCAGAGACGCTCCCGCAAACGCGCAAAGCCTCCCTGCGCGACTCCGGAAGGACGTTTATTGTAAAGCCTTTCGACTCCTCCATAAATCTGTACGTATAACGCGTGGGACGCACAAACACAAATATTGACGGGGCATTCCACATGAAACCGAAAGCCCCCCAGCTTGCCGTCATCATATTGTATTTTTCGGGAGTTCCGGCACATATCAAAAGCCAGTCCGAGCCTATCAATTTCGCCGAATTTTCATTCAAACTTTTTGGGTCTATCTTCTCAAATTTCATAATGGAAAGTTTTGGACGGCCAGCGCCGTTGTCAACAGATAAAGCCGAAAATAACGCCCGAGCGCCCAGTGATTTTGAAAGGTTTTTTGATTTTACCAGTACGGATTTAATCCGTTCAAAATAATCAAATTCCGATTGCTTCACGCGCTTTTTAGTAAAAATACCGCGCTTTACCTGCAATTTCACGGCATTCACTCTTTCCCGACGATATTTTTAATCTATTGCGCGACGCAAATTTCGGCAAAGACATAACAGAAGTGCTTACTCCGCAAAATATTTTCGCCGTAAATACCTATGTAGATTTATTTTGCTCAATCGCAAAAAAACTTGCTTTCATTCTATAATGGGAAATTCTGCGCGCCGTCTATTGCCATCTATTTTTGCAATTGTATAAAAGTGTTTTTTTATGCAAATCTGCCATACAACATAAATATTCAATCGCGCCATACAAAATAAAATTGCCGATACCACTCATTGGCACACTAATATCAAAAATATTGTTTTAATCTTTTTTATAAAAAGCCCATTTATAAATCCGCCGATTTTATTTTATGCAAAAATAGGGCGGGACAAATACCCGCCCTATTTAATACAGCACATTTTTCCATGCTGCGCCAATTTTACAATTATAAGCTGCCAGCTTCCTCCTCAAAAATTTTTAAGGAGGAAATACCATGCGCGCACCCTGCGCGCAGATTTACATTAGTTGGCGGCAGACGCCCTCAAAACATTCTTGCGGACGGAAGCCATTAGGTAGTTTAGATAGCGCAATGGAACATACGCTTTGTTGCCGTCAACAAGCGAGCCCTTCGTATCTACTACGAGCACCCCCGACTTTACCTGAATCGAAATGCGCGCCTCCTGCCTTAGCTCGGAAAGCCGCGCCTTTATCGGATTGTTTGTGTCAGTCACAACCCAGCCGCGCTCTTGGAGAGCAAGCAGAGTCGCGTTGCGAAGGACGGCTTCGGAACAACCAAACCCGGAATATGTCTGGACAGTTTCGCCACGCGTTGCCATTGCGTAGCTTTCGTCGCTTATTATTGTGGAGCAAGACGCCGCGAGCAATGCCGCGGACGCAATCAATATCGCATATATTTTTCTCATAAAACTTGTGGCTGTAAGTTTGAACAAAATAGCAGCCGCGCGCAATCTAAATCGCACGCTAGCCATTGCAGCACAGCCTGCCTAGATTCGATGCCGGCACTTAGCGTCATATTTGTCGGGCAGGCAAATTAATTCCGCAAACAAACTCTTTACCAAATAGTAAAGAACGCGTCCAATGAATGCGCCGCCGCCAGTATTCAACCCCGATTGGCTTGCGAAACCGCAAGGGCTGCGGCATATTCTTTTTTTAATATCGGAAAAATTCGCCCCTACTTGACCTCTATCTCAGTCGCGGGAGAAACTTTTTTTAGCGATGCAATAAATCCCTGCCCCACAACAGACGTGTTTTTCGGGAAAACATATCCGTCCTTTACGAGGAAGAACTGCTTGTTCATCGAAGGCTTGAAAGAGTTCATTTCGTTGTTGGTAAATTCCTTGAACAAGCCGTCCGTAAAGTATATCGCGGTTATCGCGTATCCCGCGGGAATCGGAACTTTCGCCTTGTCGGAATTAAACACAAAGAAGAACTTTTGCGTCTGCGGCTGAAGCGCTCCAAGCCCATTCTTATCCATAAACGCCGTCGGAGACGAATAAGTTTTGCCGTCCCACTTGCGCTCGGAAAGAGGCGTGTTGTTGATGTTTTCCCATACGGGAATCGCCTTTGAGAGCTTTAGGCGGGCGGGAACGTCGCGGATTGTCTTGTAATCGGGCATATTTCCAGTCGCGCCCGGGCGGCCGTACCAGTGGGTCCACGCGCCGTTTATGGCTGCGGTCGCGGCTATCTTGCGCGCATTCAGTTCGTCGTATACATTCGGAGTCGAAGAGGAAACTTGATTTTTCTTATACAGGCCGCTCTTTGTCACGCGCGGGTCTTCGACAAACTCGGTTCCGCTCCCCTCGGAGCACACAAAGTCTGGCAGGTATTTTTTTGTCTCTTCAAGACCCTTTGTCTTTAAAAGATCTTCTTCAATATCCTTTATCCAACCACTATAAACATTGTATGGTTCGACTATGAATTTTGAGTCGGGATTTTTCTCTTTGCGGCAGCGCTCAAACAATTTGCGGTAAAACTCGTAGTGCCCGAGCTTGTGGGTCGGGTAGTCGTGCACGACATCGGGGTGCTTGGACGCCGAATCGCTGCCTGTCCAATATTTGATTGTCACCTGCCTGCCGTTATTCATGGGCGCCCCTTCGCGCTCGCTCCAAAAATCTCCCTCGGCCTGCGGAACGTCCCACGCTATGCCGGCAAATTTAAAGCCGGGCGCCTTGGCGGCCATTCTGTCTATGCGCTCCATTATCCTGTCTATCGTGCGCTCTATTATGCGCTTTTGCTGAAAATCGAGAATCCCGGAAAGCCTGTATGGCGGCCCGAACCATCCGGTGGCTATATTTTGCGGAAAGGGCTTTGTGGCGTCTTTGAGCGCGAGTGTGGTTTCAAACTCGCGTATTTCCTCCGGCGTATATTTTTTTCTGATGTCAACCGTGCGGTTGGCAGTTCCGGACTCAGGAGTCTCGAGAAAATATTTCAAGCCGTCGATATTCTTGCAGTTTTCCATACCCCATTGATAGACTACATGCGTATATCCCATTTGGCGCGCATAGTCTATGTTGTCCTGCGGGGAACCGCGCCAGCATATGCCGTAGAAATTGCGGTAGTCGTCGGGCGTATAATTCAGTTTTTCCGAGTCTTCTCCCTCTGCAAAAACTGCTGATGCAAACGGCAGGCTGAATATTGAGACAACCAAATATTTTTTTAACGATTTATTCATTCTTGCCATAATTCTCCTATTTCTGTTCCGGAACGAGATCCGCTATAAATCCCAATCCCGATATTGTCTTGTCTTTCGGCGTAAGCTCAGAATTTTCATATTTTATGAAAGAGTCGAGCATCGGCTTTTTTATCGGGTAATTTGCGCTACCCTTGTATTCGCGGAACAAGCCGTCGGTAAAATATATTCGCGAAACCGAATATCCGCTTGGAACTTTAACTTTTCCGTCCGGAGTATTGAATACAAAAAACAACTTGTTCGTCTTGGGCTGCATTGCGTAAACAACATCGCGAGAAATGCCGGCTGTAGGCGACTCGTATACCTTGCCGTCCCACTTGCGCTCGGAAATGGGCGTATTGTTCAAATTTTCCCAAACAGGAAGCGCCTTTACAAGTTTTATGCGCGCGGGGACGTCGCGTATGCTTTTAAAATCGGGCATATTGCCTGTTGCCCCGGGACGCCCGTACCAATGCGTCCACGCCCCGTTTGCTGCGGCAGTCCCGGATATTTTTCGAAGGGTCGCCTCGTCAAATACATCGGGGGTCGTCGAAGCGACTTGGTCCTTCTTGTAGATTCCGCTCTTAAAGTTGCGCTCGTCCTCCACAAATTCGGTCGTATGGCCCTCCTCGCAAATAAAATCCGCAATGTATTTTTTAGCCTCCTCCAAGCCTTTTTCATTCACGAGCTTTTCAATATCCTTCACCCAGCCGGTATATACGCGGTACGGCTCGACTATAAATTTTGAGTTTGGATTTATTTCGCTGCGGCAACGCTCAAACAATTTGCGGTAGAACTCGTAATGTCCCAGTGCGTGCGTAGGATAGTCGTGCACTACGTCAGGATGCTTGGACGCCGAATCGCTGCCTGTCCAATATTTGATTGTCACCTGCCTGCCGTTGCTCATAGGCTTTCCGGGCTTGCCCGTCCAAAAGTCGCCCTCTGCCTGCGGAACATCCCACGCGGCTCCGGCAAACTTAAAGCCGGGGCGCGCCTTTTCGATTTTCTTTATGCGCTCTATTATCTTGTCGACAGTCGAGTCTATCACCCGCTGCTGCTGGAAATCGGGTATTATTGTTATTCCGTTTGGCGGGTTGAACCAACCTGTCGCAATATTTTCCGGAAAGGGTTTTGAAGCGTCTTTCAATGCCGCAAAGGTCTCCAATTCCCTGATTTTCTCAGGAGAGTATTTTTTTGAGATGTCTACAGAACGCTGGTATGTGGCGTACTCGGGCGATTCAAGGTAAAATTTTAAACCCTCTACATTCTTGCATCTTTCCATGCCCGGCATGTAAAACAGGCTCGTGTACCCCATTTGCCGCGCATAGTCCACATTGTCCTGCGCGTTCCCCCTCCACGATATACCGAAAAAGTTACGGTAATCGTCCAATTCGTATTTTGTGGAATCGGCGACAGCAGCCACAGCACAAGCCGCCATGCACGCGCCAAGCGCTCCCATTTTAAAAATTTTTTTCATTTCAATATGTACCATTCAATCTTCTATTTAATATTATTCTTCGGATTTTTTAAATTTAACGCAATACGGCATGTTTATGACGCCCGGATTATTGGGAATTATTTTCCCGTCTTTTATTTCCATTAGCGGCGGGTTTTTCTTTCCCCATTTGTTGGTTTCGTTGGGAGCCATTCCCTTTAACTTTTCAAAGACGCCGCTTAGCGCCGAGATTTCATCGATTTCAAACCCCTGCGGCACCGGAACGTAGCCGTCCATATTTATAAATGTAAAATACACTTCGCCGGTCTCCGGGTGTTTTGCCCATATTGCAGAATCCGACATTCCCGCGGAAGGAGAAGAATACACGCCGTTTTCGTATTTGCGCTCGGATAACGGAGTGCCATTCAGATTTTCCCACACAGGCAAGAGTTTCGCTATTTTAAGACGCGCAGGAACGTCCCTTATATACATGTATCTCGGGCAGTTCCCGGTTCCGCCAATACGCCCGAACCATGTGTTCCACGCCCCGTTCACGGCGGCCGCGGCCGCTATCTTGCGCGACTGTGGCTCGTCCCAAACATTCGGGGTGGACGACCCTGTGCGAGATTTATCTATAAGCCCGTTTTTAAACGCGCGCTCGTCGTCGACAAAACCGGTAGTCCCGTTTTCCTCCAGGATAAAGTCGGGCATATATTTTTTTACGTCGGCCCCTTTGGATTTCATAAGGTCGGAATCCATATAGCGCATCCAGTCGTTATATACGTTGTATGGTTCAACGATAAACTTTACGTCGGGATTAAGCTCTTTCGCAACGCGCTCGCGGAGTTGGCGGAAGAACTCGAAGTACCCCTCGGAATAAGTTGCGTAGTCGTGCGTGACTTCGGGGTGCTTTGAGCCAGAATCCTTGCCAGTCCAAAACGAAAGCGTTATTTGACGCCCTTTGCAAGTCGCCTGCTCGGCGTCCCAGAAGTCGCCATACGGCTGGGGTACGTCCCAGCTGAATCCCGCAAACTTGAACTTAGGGTTCTGTTTCTGATACCTTTTAACGTTCTCGATAATTTTGTCTATCGTTCGGTCGATTACCTTTTGCTGCTGGAAGTCGAGCTGTACGCTGAAAACCGTTGGCGTTGAAAACCAGCCGGTCGCTAGATTTTCGGGAAAAGGCTTCGACGCGTCTTTGAGCGCGCAAGTTGTCTCCCACTCCCTTATCTGCTCGGGAGTGTATTTTTTAGACGGGTCGACATACCTGCGATGTGTTCCGTACTCAGGAGTTTCAATATAAAAATACATTCCGTCGGAGTCACGGTTTTTCGGCATGCCACCCATTGCCATGACGTGCGAAAATCCCATGCGCTTCGCGAAGGATATAACCTCCCCAGAATCAGCCTGCCAACCAGCGCCAAAGTAGTTGCGGTAATCGTCCTTATCATATTTTATCGCCGGAGAAGGAGTAGCCTGTTCGGCCGCCGGCGCCGATGTCGCAGCCTCCTGCGCAAATACCGCCGCGGCGGAAAAAATATAAATACTCGTTGCTTTAAGTGTGTTCATCGTCGTAATTCCCATTATTTGCGTTTCGGGCTATTTGTTAGCCGCCCCTCCCTTTTTAACCAAATGCGCTATGAACCCGGCATTCACCACATACGGGCTCTTCGGGACTATCATTCCCTTCTTTACGCCAACTATGTTTTTCTTCGCGGGAGGCGTTTTTATCTCCTGCCACAATCCGTCGACATGGTATATTTCCTTTACCCTATAACCCTCCGGAATTTTTACCTGGCCCTTGTCGGATAGAAATACGAAAAACAACTTTTTCGTTTCAGGCTGTATTGCCCATATTACGTCGGGCGTCATTTCCGCCGTCGGGCTCGAATAGTTTACGCCGTCCCACTTGCGCTTGGAAATGGGCGTGCCGTTCAGGTTTTCCCACACTGCAACGGCGCGGTTGAGCTTCATGCGAGCCGGTATATCTTTTATTGTGCGGTAGCTAGGGTTGTTTCCAGTGCCTCCGGGACGTCCAAACCAGCCTGTCCACGCGCCGTTTGAGGCGGCGGCCCCGGCTATTTTCCTGAGCGTCTCGTCGTCAAAAACGTTCGGGGTGGTGGAAGCTACGCGCGTCTTGTCCAACAGCCCGTTCTCAAAGTTTTTCGGATTGTCCACAAATTCGGTTCCGGTACCTTCGGAACATATAAGGTCGGGCATATATTCGGCGCGCTTGTCGCCTTTAGATTTCATAAAATCCCAATCCATATAGCGCATCCAGTCGTTGTAAACGCTGTACGGCTCCACTATCCATTTCGCGTCAGGATTTATCTTGCGCGCTTTCTCGAATAGCCTGCGGTAAAATTCAAAATGCCCCTCGGAGTAAGTTGCGTACTCGTGGGTGACGTCGGGGTGCTTTACGCTCGCGTCCTTGCCGGTCCAATAGGCGAGTGTCACTTGCGAGCCGTTGTCCATCTTCTTTGTCTTGTGCTCGCTCCAAAAGTCGCCCTGCGGCTGGGGAACGTCCCAAGCAAAACCTGAGAATTTGAAATCGAGATTGGCCATTTGTATCTTCTTTACCTTCTCGATTATTTTATTTGTTATGTCCTCAATAACCTTCTCCTGCTGCAAATCCAAAGTCGCCGTGAAATGGTGCGGCGGCACAAACCAGCCGGTTGCCATATTCTGGGGGAAAGGCTTGTCGAGCGATATTAGAGAGCATGTCGTCTCCCATTCGCGTATGACTTCCGGCGGATATTTTTTTGATATGTCTATCGTCCTTCTATAAACGCTATATTCCGGAGATTCCATGACAAAGAACATTCCCTTCGAGAGCGGGTGCTTTTCCATTCCGCCTTTGTAATAGACGTGGCGGTAGCCCATCTGCTTGGCGTAGCGCAAAGTCTCGTCCACGCTGCTTATCCAGCAAAGACCGAAAAAGTTTCTGTAATCGTCCATCGAATAGTTCGGAATATCCGGAGCCGCGCCTTTTGCAGGAACGGGCTTTGCCGCTTCGGCTTCATTAGCGGGCTTCGACGGCTCATTCGCGTCCTGGGCGAATGCCGCGCAGATTGCAAAGGTTGACGCGCACGCCGCGCATCTTATCAGCTTTTCTATTTTCATGTATATTGTCATTATAATTACTCAAATAAACGCGCCTCCCCCAAAACGGCCGCGCAAGTGATTTATTGAATTTTGATTTTTTTGACAACGCTGTCAAGCCAACTCTGCAATTTGCTCTTTTTAAACTTGTACGGATACTCCCAATAAAATATTTTACCGGCATGAAAAATAAAACGACATCGGCAATACTCTCACTCATAATATCTTTCGCACTATGCGCCGCTTCGGACAAATCCGATGCAGCAAAAGACAAATCAAACAGCGGCGACGGCCCCCGATTCCAGTCGAAAATCGATACCGAATGGCCGCAATGGCAAAAACGCTCATACAATTACGGCATGGATAAAACAAAAGTCCCAGTACCGATATTCTTCGACGCTCCGATAGCTACAAATTCAACGATAATGGTGCGCGGCGGCGAGAATTTTAAAAAACGCTGGGGACTCCACGTATTTGAAGCGTATGCCGCCGACGACACCTCGCGGATAACAATGATACTCAATAAGCATTTTGAAGAAGGCATGCCTGTTGCAGAGCTTTACTATTACGCCTCCGCGTACGGACAGGGGTTAAACGCATATAACTGGTTTAGAATCGGCTCGGACGTTCCATACCATTCGTTCATGTTTTCGCGCGACAAGGCAATATTTTATGGGCAGACCGAGTTCCGCAACCTAATACGCCTCGACAATATCGGCGCCGCAGACCTGTCCGACAAAAACGTGGATTGGAAAGAGTCGAACAAGGAGGCTAAAAAGACGGGTCAACACCAAAGGTTGTGGAATAGGTTGATTTTTTAGATTTGTCTTTCATAG
>URAK01000025.1 GCA_900545705.1 uncultured Opitutales bacterium
ATGAAAGACAAATCTAAAAAATCAACCTATTCCACAACCTTTGGTGTTGACCCGATTTTTGAGTTTGAATCCGGGAGAAGTGAGGACTTTTCAAGATAAAAAACGCATAAATCAAGCACTCCGAACGCACGCGCCGCGCATTGCCTGAAAGCGCGCAAAGCCTTTATTCAATGGACAAAAAGAGCCGCAACTATATTAGAATTGCGGCTTCAGGAACGCGGAGAGGGGGGGATTCGAACCCCCGGTGGGCTTTTGACCCACACGCGATTTCCAATCGCGCACGTTCGGCCACTCCGTCACCTCTCCTAAAAATTCAGCGCAAACTTCTCTCATTTGCGCCTCCTATTGAAATTCATGCCAGAGAGTGGATTTGAACCACCGACCAAAGGCTTATGAGTCCTCTGCTCTACCGCTGAGCTACTCTGGCTCTTTTAAAGATTCGTTAATCTACATTTTGTCTTTATTCTGTCAAGTTATATTTGCCGTTTTTTTTTACTTTTATTCTTCCTCCCCTGCTCTACCGGCAAACTCCCCAACGCGCGCGTAGCTCTCTATGTTATCCAAACTCTTTTCCAAAAGTTCTCTCCTCCACTTTATATTTGCTCCCTTCTCAAAAATACTTACCACGCACGATCCCCCAAACCTAAACATTCCAGCCTCAGCTCCCCTTTCCACGCGCGCTGAGACTTTGTCAAAATTTACTATCGTCCCCACATTTGTAGCCCCTATCTCCACAAATGCGCACAAACCCATCTCTTCTGTTTCCAGTAAATTCACCACCCTCTTATTCTCCCATATTATTGACAGCCTCTTTACCAACGCTATCGGGCTCACAGAGTATAGCTTCCCAGCGACCGCCCTCCGTGCGCATATCTCACCGCTTACAGGATAGTGAAACCTATGGTAATCCATCGGGCTCAGGCGCGATATCAGCATGTCCCCTCCTTCATATCTCTCTGCAAGCGCTGCATCGCCCAGAAATTTACTCAAATTAAAACGCTGCCCCTTCGCATAAAAAGAATCGTTTTCTCCTATTCCCCTCACCAATAAATGCCGTCCGTCGGACGGGAATGAAACCACATTCTTTTCTCCGGAAAGCTCTATTTCCCTCGCTCCGCTTTTCAGCGCACGCGTAAAGAATTCGTTAAATGTACTATACTCGCCGGGCTTTTTTAACATTTCCGACGTTTCTATTTCATTTTCCTTTATAAAACTCTCAACACTCTTGCGGCTAATCTTTGAATCTGCCCATAACCCGCATGCCTTGGAAAATATTCCGCGGGATATGAGAAGCCACAATGCCGCCTCTCCCATCTTGCCTCCATATAAAAAACGCATTAACTTCTCAGCGCATACTTTTTCTTCTTCCAATTTACCTTTTGATATATTGTAAATTTTTAAACTCATAGCGATTCAAGTCTGTGTTTTAAATATGTCTTACGCTCCGCCGCGCGCGAATTTCTAACCGCTGCCACCCACGCGGTGGGATCCCCTACGATAAAAACTTTTTTACGTGCCCTCGTCAATCCGGTGTACAGCAGGTTTCTCTGCAACATTATAAAATGCTGCCTCAATAGCGGCATCACCACTATCGGAAATTCGCTCCCTTGCGATTTATGTATGCTTATTGCGTAAGCTTGCTTAAAATCCGACAGGTCGTTCTTCGACAAAAATACGCGGCGGCCGTCAAAATCCGCCAACACACCGCTCCCGTCATCCTCCACGCGCACGACGCGCCCCATGTCGCCATTAAAAACGTCTATATCGTAATTATTGCGCGTCTGCATTATCTTGTCTCCCACGCAAAACACGGTGCCAGCCCATCTCATGCCGTCCTTTCGGGGATTGAGCGCCTCTTTTATCGCAGAGTTAAAATTCTCTATTCCAGCCGCCCCTTTGTGCATTGGCGCCAGCAACTGCATGTCCGATATCGGGTTCGCACCCATCTTCCGCGCAAAATCGCCTGACATCAGCTCTATGCAGGATTTGAGGCAGCTTTCAGGCGTAGATGCAAACACAAAATTTACGTCTTTCGACAAATCGACCCCCTCTATCGGACGCGGCGGAAATTCGGAGGTTGACTCGTTCCCTTCGAGAACTGCGCGCGCCGCCAAAACTATTCCGCTTCTTTCCCCCTGCCTGAAAATATGCTTTAACCGCGTGACGGGAAATTTTCCGCACCCTATTATATCCTTTAAAACATTCCCCGCCCCAACGCTCGGGAGCTGGTCCGTATCGCCGACAAGCACAAGATGCGCGCCTTCAGGCACCGCTGAAAATACCGCCGCCGCAAGCTTCGTATCAAGCATAGACGCCTCGTCTATCACGACGAATCTCGCGGGTATCGGATTGTATTCGTTGTGTTTGAACTTTCCGTTTTCAATGCCAAGCAGCCTATGGATTGTTTGCGCCGGAGTCTTTGCGCTTTCGCCCATTCTCTGCGCCGCTCTCCCTGTGGGCGCGGCTAGAACGGGCATGCACTTTTTCGCTTTTAAGATGTCGCAAAGTGCCCGTAAAATTGTCGTTTTGCCAGTTCCCGGCCCGCCTGTTATGACGCTAAATTTATTTTTGAGCGCAGACAATATCGCTTCTGACTGTTCGGGAGCAAAGTCTATTTTCGCCCTTTCTTTTGCCCATTGCACCGCTATCTCGGCTTTTATGGGCGGCAGAATCGACATTCCTTTTTTTATTCGGGCAAGGCTTTTTACTATCTTTCTTTCGGCGTAGTCAAGCGGCGCGGACTGCACGAAATTTTCCAGGCGCTTCACATCGCCCGACTCTACAAGCCTTTCCAGCCCCTGCGCGCATTTTTCGACATCGACCTGCAATAATGACGCCGCCCGCGCGATTATTTCACCGGCGGGGGCGCAAGTGCCTCCCTCGTCTTCGAGCTCGGACATCGCATGCAATATGCCCGCCTCGATTCTTTCGGGGCTTTCGTTTGATATGCCGATATTCAGCGCTATCATATCGGCGGTCTTAAAGCCTATTCCGTCTATCTCGCGGCAAAGTTTGTAGGGTTTCGAGCGCACTACTTCAGCGCTGTCAGATCCGAAGCGCTTCATTATCCTAACGCACAGAGCCATTCCTATTCCGTATATGCGGAGAGCCACTACAATGTCGCGCAGCGCCCTCTGCTCGTCCCACGATTTTTTTATGCGCCTTGCGCGCTCTACGCCTATTCCCCTTACCTCCATAAGCCGGCGGGAATCCGTATCTATTATCCGCAACGTATCCTCGCCGAATTTTTTTACTATTTTTTTTGCATACACAGGGCCGATGCCGTCCACGAGCCCCGATCCGAGATATTTTTCAATCCCGTAAACGTTGGACGGCAACCGCGACTCAAATTCCTTCACATTTATCCGCGCGCCATACGCCGGGTGGTTTGTCCACTCCCCTTTTACGAGCACCGTTTCCCCGCATTGAACCGCAGGCATTATGCCGGAAATTGTGACATTTTCCTTGTACGAAGGGTCAGACGGCCGCAAGGATGCTATGCAAAAGCAATTTTCCTCGTTAAAGAAAATAATACGCTCCAAAACTCCTTCGAGTATCGCCTGTTCGCCGTTTTTACGCATAGACACACAATTATACACAAGGCGTCATAGCGCAATGCCAAAAACAGACTCCGAGAGTTTTGCAAGATTTTCAAATACGCCGAGGGATTCCGGACAATTTTTCGCCAGCGACTCCATCGAGTCCGATCCTGTAGCAACGAGCGCCGAGTCCACCCCCACCGAGCGCGCCGCGCGGTAGTCGTACGGCGAGTCTCCTATGCCCACGCACTCGCCCGCTTCGACGTTTAGTATGGAAAGCGCTTTTTTTGTAAATTCTGGATCCGGCTTGCGCGGGGAATGGAGGGCCGTTCCTATAACGGCGTCGAGACTCCCTATAAGCCCGAGTTTTTCAAGAATCGCGTCTGCACCCTCCTGCTGTTTATTCGTAAAGCACGCCACCTTTACGCCGCGCGATTTCAGCGCGGACAAAATTTCCCGCGCATACGGCATTATGCGGAGGCCGTCGAACATCTTTTCGGGAAATATTTTTAGGTAATGCTCGCATATAGGGCGCGCGAGCGTTTCGTCGTTGCCGTGCGCCGCAAGTATTTTTCCGGCGGTTATGAGTATTGACCCCCCGACAGTTTTAAACACCTCGTCGTACGACGGCTCCGGAATTCCGTACAATGAAAACGACTCCGCAAGTGTGGAGTGTATGGCATTGTAATTGTCGACGAGAGTTCCGTCGAGGTCGAAAAGCGCCGCTTTGTAGAGTCTCATATCCATACTAAAATTTCTGTTCGCCGATTTCCATAAAGAAGGCGTCCGGCAAGTGTTTAGACAAATATTTTTTCAGGTAGTCGCGCGTGGAATCCTCAATTTCCACAGGGGCCTTCGGAAAAGTATTGTAAATTATCCCGCACACAGATATGCCGCGCAACTTGCATACTTCAAAATTTAAAAGCGCATGGTTTAGGCTTCCCAGCCGCGAAGACACAACGAGAATTAGGGGAAATTTTCTATCGGATATAAAATCCGCCGTGAGGTAATTTTCTTCGAGAGGCACCATCAATCCTCCCGCGCCTTCTATTATTACATGAGAATATTTTTCGGATAATATTTTAGTGCAGGCGTCGATTTTTGAGTAGTCGATTTTCACCCCCTCCATCGCGCACGACAAGTGCGGGGAGGCAGGATATTTAAGCACATACGGGCACGTGGTGAAATCCCTGTCCTCAGGCGTCAAGGGAATACCCATTACTTTGCGGTGCTCCAAGATGTCCTCGCTGATTCCCTCGCAGCCGGTCTGTATCAGTTTCTGTGTTATCGGATTCGCCCCCTTCTCGGCGAGCTTTTTTGCGAAAACTCCCGTTGCTACCGTCTTCCCTATTCCAGTGTCTATTCCGCTTACAAAAAAAACATTCATATTATTTTTTAAACGCTATTATAAATATAGGATTGTACGTCAAAGCGACCTTCCCGTCTGAGTCTCCGAAGATTTTTATGTATTTATCGGAAAATTCGCGGAAGCGCGCGGGAGTCCAAAAAGTAGTGAAGCGCCCGTTTACTCCTGTGAGGGCGATGTGTTTGACGACGTCCCGCAGCCGCGGGAAGTATATTTTGCGAACCGATTCCTCCACCGTGTCGCACTCGAAGCCCGCGCGGGAGAGCATATCCCGGATTTCGAGGGCGTCGGGATAATAGAGCGAATTTCCGCAGAGCATTTTTATCTCCTCATAATTGCGCGGCCCGAATGTCGAAAACGCGAATACTGCGCCCGTTTTGGAAGAGTCGGCAATGCGCCCAAATAGCGCGGGCAAATCCGGTATCCATTGCAGAGTCGACGATGACACGACCGCCCCGAGGTCTTTTGGCATTTCGCACCGCCTTATGTCGCCCTCCAAAACCTCGCATTTACATTCGACACCCCGCATCGCCATTGTGCACATTTTGGCAGACAAGTCATTTAAATACCAGACAGACGGCGCGAGTTTCGGCGCGAGCAGCCGCGTCAAAAAACCAGTCCCGCAGCCTATTTCAAGAATTTTCTCGCCATGCGGAATATCTAGCGCCAAAACGGCCTCGGCAAGCTTTTCGGCGGCGTCTTTCTGCACGCGCGCATTTGATTCGTACGACTGCGCATTTTTTTCAAATGCCCCCCCGACTTTCGAGAGCGGGTGCGCGGCATGTACGAGAGCGCGGCGTATGAGGCGCATATCCAGATGGTCGCCGTCCGAGAATATCGGGGGTATTTTGCTCCATGCGCGCCTTAAATTTTCCGCAGGGAAAATTCTGTCTCCCTTTGCGGCAAGCGTAAGCGTCCAGCGGGGTTTTGGAGACGGCATTTCAAAAAATGCTTTTCCGAGGGTTTCAAGCTCTTCGCGCAGCTCGCCCGCGCTTCGCTTGGACAGCCGGATTTTTAGCCCGCCGTTGCGGGTGCCTCCGCAAACCCTCGAATAAAACTTCTCGCGGGAGGCTTCATCGAACGCATTTACTGTGGCGTTAAAAATTTTTGGAGGTATTCCCATCTGGGCGTCGACCGGATATGGAGAGCCGCAAACAGCGGCGCGCGCGTCTGCCCTCGACAGCTTTTCGGAAAAAAAGTCGGCCACCCACACTCCGAACGACCACGCCGCCACGCCAATCTCGGGATATGCCGACACGTCAATATCGAAATTCAGGCTTCTGTAATCGTAAAAGGCGACGGCGTCGCAGCCTTCGGGGATATCCTCCTCTTTTAAGAAATCGGCGTCGCACGCGAATCCCGAGAAGAAAACTACGAGTCTGCGCGCGCCGTTTTTTCTAATCCATGCGTGTTTCATAGGGCCCTCTCCGCGTATTTGTTCAAAGTGTCTGCAATAAGGTCTAAATGCCCGTCTGTGAGCGCCGCGTTTAGCGAGAGGCGGAGGCGGGCGGAATTTTTCGGAACAGTCGGATAGCGTACGGGCGGGGACCATATCCCGGCCTCCCTCATAATGCGCGACGCATCGGCGGCGGCAGCGTTCGATCCGAGCACAACAGGCAAAATTTGTGTATTTCCCAAAGTTTTAAGCCCCGAGAGTTTTTTTCTAAGAATCGACGATATTTCCCGAAGGCGCGCGCGCCTGCCGTCCATTTTGGCTACCTTTTTTAGCACAAAAAGCGTCCACATCGCGTTTATCGGAGCGATGGCTGTCGTAAAAATAAAAGTCCGGCATCGGTTCACAAGCAGGCTTTTCTGGGCCGGCGAGCATACGACGTACGCCCCGGTGGAAGCGAGCGCCTTGCCGAGAGTGCACATTATAAAATCGACTTCCCCTACGAGCGACAATTCGTCGCACAACCCAAGCCCAGCGCGCCCGAATAATCCCGTAGAATGGGCCTCGTCGACGTAGAGCGAGCAATTGAATTCATTTTTTATCCTTGCAAGTTCGGCGATGTCGGAAGTGTCTCCGTCCATGCTGAAAACGCTTTCGGTTGCTATAAAGACATTTTCAAACTCCGAGCGGCGCGCTCCGAGTATCCGCCTTAGCGCCGACATATCGTTGTGGGGGAAGCGCGCCCATTTGCAAGGGAGATTTCCTATCGAATCTATAAGGCTCGCATGGGAAAGCTTGTCGTAGAGCACCAAATCCCGCGGAGAGGCTATTGCGGGCAGGATTCCCGCGTTTGCGTGGTATCCGCAATTAAAAGACAAAACCGCCCTATCCTTCCCCGCCGACTCGCTGTACGCGCGGCCGAGGTATTCTTCAAGCTCCTCAAAGGCGGGATTGTCGCCGCCAAGCAGCCGCGACGAGCACGCCCCCATAATAAATCCATTGCCGCAATCGAGCGACGACAGAAATTCGCGCTGCAAATCGGCGTCCGCAGAAATTCCGAGGTAGTCGTTGGAAGCCAGATTAATGTACTCCACCCCTCCGAAACTCGCATGCGCGCCGCTTATTACCGACGGAACGAGCTCGCGGAAGAGCCCGTCCTCCCGCAGCTTTTGCAAAACTTCGCATGCGTCAGAGTCGTTCATAGTTCAGCGCACTCCTCCACGGTATCGACCATGGCGCGGGCTATGGTTTTGAGATCGACGTCGTCGGTTATGTACGGGGGCATTGTGTAAAGCAGCCTGCCGAACGGCCGCAGCCACACGCCCCTTGCCGCGAGGGCGTCTTGAAATTTCCGCATATTAACGCTCTTTTTAAGCTCGACAACCCCGATAGCGCCGAGAACCCTGACATCGGCAACCTTCTTGGATCCTACAAGCGGAGAAAGCCCCTCGCGCAATATGCCCTCAATGCTGCGTATGCGCCCGAGAAGCCCGTCTTTTTGTATCAAATCGAGGCTCGCGTTTGCGGCGGCGCATGCGAGGGGGTTGCCCATGAAAGTCGGGCCGTGCATAAAAAGTCCGGGAACTCCCTCTGAAATGGCGTCTGCCACGGCGTCTGTAGCGAGCGTCGCCGCGAAGCTTACGTATCCTCCTGTAAGAGCCTTTCCGAGGCACATTATGTCGGGCTCCACGCCGGCGTATTCGCAGGCGAACATTTTTCCGCTCCGCCCGAATCCGGTCGCGATTTCGTCGAGAATCAAGAGAATCGAAAGCTCGTCGCAAATTTTGCGAAGCCGCAAAAGGTATTCTGGGTGGTAGAAGCGCATTCCCCCCGCGCCCTGCACGATAGGCTCAATTATGAACGCGGCTATTTCCCCCGCGTTTTCGCGCAGCATCTTTTCGAGCTCGGCAAAGGAAAAGTCGTTCCACTCCGCGCCGAATGCGGGCTCCGGGCGCGGGGCGAAGAAGCTGACAGGAAGGCCTCCCGCAAACATCGAGTGCATTCCCCCGACAGGATCGCACACGCTCATCGCGTGCCAAGTGTCTCCGTGGTATCCTCCCAGAGACGTCGCAAATTTGTTTTTTTCGGGGCGCCCGAGGCTGTGCCAATATTGCAGGGCCATTTTCATGGCTACCTCCACCGAGACAGATCCAGAATCGCAAAAGAACACTTTTTGCAATTTCGGCGGAGTCATATCTATCAGGCGTTTGGCGAGCCTTACTGCGGGCTCGTGGGTGAGCCCCCCGAACATCACATGGCTCATTTTCTCGAGCTGCCTGCGGACGGCGTCGTTTATGTGCGGATTGTTGTATCCGTGCGCTACCGCCCACCACGACGACATTCCGTCGATAAGCTCCGAGCCGTCCGCCATTTTTAATCTCACCCCGCGTGCAGATTCGACGAGCCGCGACGGGAGCGGATTCTTCATCGAGGCGTAGGGGTGCCAAACATGAAGGCTGTCGTAATCGATTATCTCGCGGGTATCCATATAAATTGTAGATTGTTAAAATTCGTACCCCATGCGCGAAAGCATGGCAAAATCCTCGGAGACGTCTGAGCCGACGGTCGTCAGCATGTCCCCCATCAAAATTCCGCTTACGCCGGAATGTAGGGCTTCCTCCTGAAAATTTTTTATCGAAAGCCTTCCGCCCGCAAACCTGATGTGCGCGGAGGGGTTAATAAGCCTGAATATCGCAAACGTCTTTAAAATTTCCTCCTTCGAGAGCGGGGCGGCGTTTTCAAGAGGAGTATTTTTTATGGGCTGCAAGATATTTACAGGAATGGAGTCGGCGCCGATTTCGCGAAGCTTGCAAGCGAGCTCTACCCTCTGGCGCATGGTCTCGCCCATGCCGATTATTCCGCCAGAGCAAATCGACATTCCCGCGGCGCGGGCGGCGGAAATTGCCGCTATTTTATCGTCTATCGTGTGTGTCGAACACAATTCGGGGAATTTTGAAGGAGCCGTTTCGAGGTTGCAGTGGAACCTCTCCATGCCGGCAGCCCTCAACTTTCGGAACTGGGACTCCGTAAGCAGGCCAAACGAGCCGCATAGTCCGATTCCCCCCAAAGTGCGCATTGCGCGGAAACATTCGCACATTTTATCAATATACGCGTCCGGGATAGAGCGACCGCTCGTGACGAGGGAAAATCTCGCTATGCCAAGGCGCTTGGCGCTCTCAGCATGTTTTAGTGCGTCCTCGACGGACGAATAATCGTACACTTCGCAACCTGTGTGGAAATGGGCAGACTGTGCGCACCACTTGCAGTCTTCAGAGCATCGCCCCGAGCGCGCGTTCATTATGGAACATGTGTCCACTTTGTTTCCCAGAAAGTGCTTTCTAACGGCGTCCGCCATTTCGCCGAGGCGCCGCGCGGACAAGCTGCCGCACAATTCGACTGCCTCCTCGAAGGGAAGGACGTAACCGTTTATGATTTTATTTTCCATATAGAGTTTTCAATAGCGCAATTTTTTCCATTTTACGCAAATAGATTTTCTTTCAAGACAAAACGGAAAAACGCGCCAAACTGCCCTCAATAAACTTCCTTTGCGCGGGGGAAAAGAGCGACGGCAATCCCGGATTGCGTGCGGGATCGGCCCGCCAATGCGGGCAATACCAGAATATAGCTCTTGCAGCCAACTCTTTAAAAATTTTCAAAAAAACTTGAAAAATATGCGCGGCAAACAAAAATTCCCCCTTTTTAAAAGCGGAAAATTATGAAATTTACAAAATACCACGCCCTCGGAAACGACTATCTCGTACTCGACCCTGTCGATTGCCCAAAAATGCCGGAAGGCATAGACGTAGTGAAAATCTGCCACCGAAACTTCGGCCTCGGCTCGGACGGCATACTTTACGGCCCGGAAAAGAGCGATAAAGCCGACTTCAAGCTCCGCATTCTAAATCCGGACGCGAGCGAAGCCGAAAAGAGCGGCAACGGTCTGCGCATATTTTCCCGCTACCTCTTCGACACGGGCAGAGTCGAAGAAAACAAGCCTTTTACGGTGGACACCCTCGGCGGAGTCGTCAAATGCGTAGTCTCAAAAGGCGGCGATTTCATCACCGTTGACATGGGGCGTGTAAGCTTCGATTCGGAGAAAATTCCCGTCATAGGGCCTAAGCGCGAAGTCGTAAACGAGGAGTTTGAAATAAACGGCAAAAAATACAAGTACTGCTGCGCCACTGTCGGCAATCCCCATTGCGTGCTTCCGATGAAGGAGGTTAGCGAAAAGCTCGCCCGCGAAATCGGGCCGGTAATCGAAAATATGACATCGCTTTTCCCAAACCGCACAAACGTGCAATTATTGCAGGTCATCGACCGCAACAATATAAAAATAGAGATATGGGAGCGCGGCGCGGGATACACGCTCGCCTCTGGAAGCTCATCGAGCGCTGCGGCGTCGGTCGCGCACAAGCTCGGTCTGTGCGACGGCGATATTACGGTTCACATGGAGGGCGGAGACCTTTCGATAAAAATCGCCCCCGACTACTCTATAACAATGAGCGGCCCGGCCACAAAGGTTGGAGTCTATGAGATGAGTCCGTCCGTGCTAACCCAGAATGTACCGATAAAAATGTAGCGCTCATTTGCGCTTCAAATTATAACTTATAGAATGTTAAAGGGCGCGTTTTTATATACGCGCCTTTTTTCTTGCGGGGCGTTTGGGAAATTATATTATAAATTCCATTATGCATATGAAATTTTTTATAATTGCCGCAGCTGCCACCCTGCTGCCTGCAATTTTGTGGGCGAAAGAATCTGCTTCCGCTGGGGTCGCAGCCATAATGGACGAACGGCTCGCGCCAAAGCCCGTAAAAACAGAATATTTTGACGGACTTTTCAACCTTGTAAAATCCTCAAAAGCGATAGTCGAAACGCCCAGTGGTCTATCCGAAGCCCAAAAGCAAACAATCCGCAAAACTTTTGCCGATTACTGGGAAATTGTCCCCGAACTAAATTTTTTAGCCGCGGAGAAAACAGCAGAGTCCTCCCCCGAGAGCTATTCTCTAAAAGTGGCAAAAGATTCCATAAAAATCTCTGCCGGCGGATTCGACGGCGTTCGCCATGCGCTAAAAACCCTGCGGCAGCTGTCGGAATACGGGCGCGACGGTGACGGCTACTATATCCAGTCCTGCGAAATATCCGACCGCCCCGCCCTCGCCTTTCGCGCGCTGCATTTGTGCGTATACCCGGAAACAACGCCCGCCGCCCTTGAAAAACTCGTAAGGCTCGCCGCATACTACAAATTCAACTATGTAATAATAGAGCCGTGGGGAACTTTCCCGTTTGAAACCCACCCGGAGCTGTCGTTTTTCAACAAGGCTTTTAGCCGCGCAGAATTGCAGCGGATAATCGACCTCGCGTACTCCCTCGGCGTCACTCCAATACCGCAGCTTTCAATTCTCGGACACGCATCGGGAGGAACGGACGCGGGCGCAAAGCACGCAATACTCACGCGCAATCCCAAAATGGCGGCTTTGCTCGAACCCCACGGCTGGTCGTGGTGCATGTCCAACCCCAATGCGGTAAAGCTCCTTGAAGAGGCTGCCGCGGAAATGCACGAGTTTTTCGGCAATCCCCCGTTTTTCCATATAGGCTGCGACGAAGCATACGACATGGCAACATGCTACAAATGCCGCAGCAAGCCAATCGGCAAACTGCTTGAATCCCACATTACCCATTTCCGCAACTTTCTGAAAAAGCGCGGCGCGCGCACTATAATGTGGCACGATATGCTTGTCGAAGATGGCGACCCACGCTGGAAAGACTGCAAGGCAAACGGGCACCCCGGAACCGATATGAAAGATATTTATAAGACCCTTCCAAAGGACATCGTTATAGCTGACTGGCAATACGGTGAAACAAGGCCGCTTCCGGAAGGCAAGAAATATTGGCCGACCTCCATTTTCTTCAAGGAAAACGGATTTGATACGCTAATATGCCCCTACTATTTAATCTCAAACATAAAAAATGCTTCGAGAAGCGCAGTAGACAACAACCTATACGGAATGATAGCCACCACATGGAGCCGAACGATGGGCAACAGCGCAAAAGTTCTATTTTATACCGCAGCAAACGCGGCGTGGGGCTCAGACCCGTCCAAATACTCCACAACTTGGAAAGATTTCCGCTGCAACTTCAATACCCACCTAAGAACTATGGATATAGATTCCGGCATCGAGAAATATGAAGACATCGGCTCTACTCCCAATGTCGGAGTAGTCAGGCACCTCGACCAACCGCTTTGATTGCGTCCAATAAACCTCTAAAAAAAACGCAAAAAAAATCAGAAATGAAAATTCCAACATTATTGGCAACCCTCGCTTTTATTTCAACATCGGCATTCGGAGCCCAGGCGATATTCATATCGCCAAACGGTTCTGACAAAAGCGGCGACGGCTCAAAAGAAAAACCCTTTGCGTCGTTCGCGCGCGCCGTCGATGTTTTCAATTCCGCAAAATCCGGGGAATTTGAAATAAACGTCGGGGAAGGCGAATACTTTTTTGAAAAGAGCGTCTCCATAACGTCCGAAAATACGAAGGGCAAGACGCTGTCGATAATCGGCCCAAAATTCACGCGGGCTCCGAAGGCGCGCTTTATAGGCGGAATAAAAATACCCGCCAAAAATCTCGTAAGAGTGGCGGACAAGCAGACACTCTCAAAAATCCCGCAAGACGCCGAAGGCTCTCTTTATAAGCTAAACCTTAAAAAATTTGGGGTAAAAGACATTGGGAAGATAATAAAGCGCGGCTGGGGAACGTGGACTCCGCAGCCGCTGGAGGGAGAGGCATTTTTCAATTTAAACCCAATGACGAACGCCCGCTACCCGAACGACGACTCCCTTCTTAAAATCGGCGAGGTTCTCGACCCCGGAACGATAAGGGATTTCGCCGGGAACGACTCCTACACCCCCAAGGACAAGAGCAAAAGAGGCGGCACCTTCAAATACGATTTCGACAGGGCTTCGCGCTGGGTAAATGCGCCCGACGCATTTCTTCGCGGCAATTTTTCCGTTGGGTGGGCATACGACCAGATAAAAATAAAAAAGATAGACACGTCTGCAAAGACAATAACCCTCGCCGATCCCCACGCTTACGGAGTGCGCTCCAACACCCCCCCGAAGGGTAGCAGGCTATACGTAGACGTAGCCGACCTAAAAGTGCGCGGCTATCAGGCTTTCAATATGCTCGAAGAACTCGACCAAGTAGGAGAGTACTACATAGACCGCGAAAATCTAATATTTTATACCATGCTGAAATCCGCTCCAAAAGACTCCGACGCATATTATTTTTCACTGCTCGACAAGCCCCTATTGAGCCTTGAGAAAGCATGCAACGTTAAGGTGCGCAATATAGAATTCGCCGTTACGCGCGAGAGCCCCGTAAAAGGCTCATTCTGCCAAGAAATAGAATTCGACAAATGCTGGTTCAGAGACTGCGGAAAGCCTTTTATTTTGGACGGCGTAAGCTATAAGAAGCCCGAAGAAAAAGACTACCAGTCGAACCTTTCAAAGAACAATAAAATTGCCAACTGCAAATTTTTCAACAACGCAACGGGCGGCGCGCATATCGGAGGCGGCAACAAACGCACGCTCGAGCCCTCAAATATTTTAATTTACAACTGCGAGTTTAGCCGCAACTCAATCCGCCTGACAGTTGGCGGAGGCGCGCTGCAAATTAAGGGCGTCGGGGTCAAGCTCTCTAATTCCCACATATCTAACCAGCGCCAGGCGACTCTCGTTTTCACAGGCAACAACCACATAATCGAAAAGAATCTCTTTGAGCGCTGCTGCCAGTATGCGAGCGATTACGGAGTCGTGTACACATACTCGAACCTCGCGCAGCTCGGAAATATTGTGCGCTACAACTTTTTCACGGACAACCACTCTGAACTTGGCTCCACGGCGGGAGTGTACGTCGACGAGTCAAACGCTGGGGTGCTTGTAAAGCACAACATATTCTGCAACACCGGCAGCCGCAGCGGCGGATCTAGCTTCGGCGCGATATACATTCACGGAGGCTGCGAGACGCGCGCTGAGGAAAACGTGTTCATTAACTGCCAGTCCGCCTTCGGATCTCAAACTTGGACGAACGAAAAATACGCCAAAAAGCTCGACGGCGAAGCCAAGTGGCGCGCGAAAAATATCGACGTCGATAGCGGCCCCTACCCTGAGTCCTACCCAAAGCTCGCCCAAATTCTCGACCCGCAAAGACCGCGCATAAATTACGCCTACAATAATAAAATATTTAACTCCTCAATGGCAATGAACGGATTTTTGGAGTTGCGAGGCAATTCATATATAGCCCCCTCCAACGAAGACGATGCCGAAGCGATACGTACAAATCCGGCGCTCACCATTGAGGAAATAAAAAGATATTTTGGAGGAGATCCGCTCGTAAGGCACATATTAAAGCGCGATATAGGAATAGTGAAAGATTCCGCGCGCGGAGAAAAGCCGTCAAAAAAGTAGCATTATTTTTTTCGCGCCTAATAAAAAAAATTCCCCGTCCGTGCGATTTTCCCAAATGCGCCTAAAACAGGCGCGTTTTTTTTCTAAAAAATATATTGAAATTGCCAGGATACGCGGCATTATTGTATTTTAAATTTTTTAATTAAAGGAAACACCATGCCCAGAGAAATAGTAATAATCGAATGCACAGAAGCGCGCAAGGAAGGCAAATCGCCCTCGCGCTATATGACAACGCGCAACTTCCGCAAAACGCAGGAAAAAGTAGAGAAGATGAAGTACAATCCTTCTCTAAAGCGCAGAACCCTGCACAGAGAAATCAAGAAATAAGACCAGCGTGGGTTCAACCCCGCAGGGATTCTTTTGAATTTAAGCGCGCATATTTTGCGCGCTTTTTTTTAGCAATTATTTTTTCTAAAATCTGTTTTGGAATCGGCATTCCACCCAAAAATTTCCGCATGACTAAAAATCGGGCAAATGCCCAAAAAGCTTTGCGCGACAACTTTTCCGACAAAGAAAAGGGACGCTTAAATTTGCGCCCCTAAAAAAATCATATCTCAAAGTTTTCGCTACACATTCGCCACCGAAGGCAGGAACTCCGGACGGTAGGAGTACAGCGACCTCACATATTTGTCAGCCTCCTTAAAATTCGGGAACGACATAGTTTTTGGGTCGTACTCCAACTCAACTCCCGGGTGTATGCAGGAAATCATGCTAAGCAGGACAATCTCTGTAAATGGAGCTGCGTAGTCAAAGTTTGATTCCGGCATTCTGCCCTCCACAATCGCAGACGCCCAATCTGCCTGGGGATTGAACGGGAAGCGGTTGCGCTTGATTGTCTTAGGCGGAATTTTTCCGGCTTTCATAAGCTCTATCTGAGCGTCCCTCTCGGTAAGCTTTACGCCGGAGCCCGTATAAGCGAACGTCATCGTATGCTTTGTACCGACGATAAATATGCAGTTTTTATTTTTCGGATCTTTCAAGAAAGCCGGATCGACTCTCTTTATTTCCTTCGGTCGGCGCAAGCCATCGTACCAATGCAATTTTACAATGCCGTCCTTTCCAAATTTATTCTTGAAGAACATGTCTATCGACGCGGCTTTGGGCCAGCTGAAATCCTTGGCGGGAAGCGCGTCAGACACGATTTTATAGGGAGCTCCCAAGCCCAATCCGGAATACGGATTGTCGAGGAAGTGGCAGCCCATATCGCCTGCGGAACCTGTTCCGAAATCGCGAAGCCCGCGCCAGTTGAACGGTACAACCTTTCCGCTAAAAGGCCTTGGATGCGCCACATTTAGCCACAGGTTGTAGTCGAGGGTAGCGGGTTTGGAGGTCTCCGGGGGCATGGAGTCGAACCCCCAGGAGCGGTCTGTCCAAGCATAGATGTCTTCCACTTCGCCCATTATTCCGCTTTCAAACCATTCGCGGATAGTGCGCCAAGCGTCGTTTGTATGGACCTGATTGCCCATTTGCGTATATACGCCAGCCTTTGCCGCGAGGCGTTTGAGTTCGTGGGCCTCCCAAATTGTGCGCGTCAAGGGTTTTTCGCAGAAAACATGCTTGCCCTTGGAAATTGCCCACGCGGATATCGGATAGTGCGAATGGTCGGGGGTGCAAACGCAGACGCCGTCGATGTCGGAGTCCATTTTATCGAGCATTACGCGGTAGTCTTTAAATTTCGGCAGGCTGCCAATATTCTGCATCAAAAATTTGCCTCTGTCGTCGCGGTAACAATACGCCGCATAGCCTTCGTCGACGTCGCAAAGGGCTACTATATTTGCGTCGTTGCTGTTAAAAATGGAGTTCACGGACGATTTGCCCTGCCCGCCCCATCCTATTATTGCAATATTTGCGCGCGAGTTTGCGCCCTTTACCGTTCTACGTCAAAGATTGTGGAATGGTGGAAAAAAAAGAGGGCAAAGAGAACG
>URAK01000026.1 GCA_900545705.1 uncultured Opitutales bacterium
ATATAGTTGTATTTAAAATAAAAAGCCTCCGTTTTTGCGGAGGCTTTTTTTATTTCATTAAAAACTTTTATTGTGTAAATGGCGGCAATGTAGATTCTCCGCCGGTTTAATTTCGGGTAAATTCTTATATAATAATACAGCCTCGGATAAGCGCGGGAATATACAAAGGCCCATATCCTACGAGACATCTAAATAACGGAGAAAGCCCTAATGGGGGCAGATTGTTGAAATAGTGCCTGAATTTGGGATAGACAGAGCGACAATGCCAGATTCCAATTCCGCAAACTACTTCCCGCCGCGCCAATTAAAATAAATATAGGCGGGAAATATATACTTTTTGATAAACCGATAAACGCGGCTTTGTGCGGAAAGTTGGGAGGTTATAAAAAACTCTCACTTCAAAAGCCTTACGGCGCGGTTTAGGCTTTCCACAAAGTAGTCGACTTCTTCCGCTGTATTGTAAAATGCAAGCGACGCGCGCGTGAGCGAAAATTTGTCGAGCATTGTAAGTAGCGGCTCGGCGCAGTGGTGCCCTGTGCGCACGGCTATGCCATCGGCGTCGAGCAGCGAAGCTATGTCGTTCGGGTGGACTCCGTCTATGGCGAATGAAACCACCGCGACTTTCCCCTTGGCATTTCCGAATATTTTTAATCCCTTTATTTCTTCAAGCCCGCGGGTGAGCCTTTCGAGAAGTTCCGACTCGTGGGCGTGGGCTGCTTGCTTGTCTATTTTCGACATGTAGTCTATAGCCGTGCCAAAGCCGATTGCCCCCGCAATATTTGGAGTTCCCGCCTCGAATCTCTCGGGAGCGGGCCGAAAGGTCGTGCGCTCCCATGATACATTTTCTATCATGTCTCCGCCCCCCTGATAGGGCGGCATGGAGTCCAAAAGCTCGCGGCGGCCTATGAGCGTTCCGATGCCGGTTGGCCCGAAGCATTTGTGCCCGGACAGGGATATGAAATCGCACTTGACTGCGGAAAGGTCGTCGAGCATATGCGGCGCGGACTGGGCTGCGTCGACGGAAAATACCGAGCCGTTTTTGCGCGCAAGCTCTCCAATCGCGGCGATATCGTTTACTGTTCCTAACACATTTGAAGCGTGGGCGACGGATACAATTTTTGTCTTGGGGTTGAGCTTATTTTGAAAGTCGCGCATATCGAGCGAGCCGTCTTCAAGAATATCTGCCGCGACAAGCTTTGCGCCGGTGATTTCAGCCGTTATCTGCCATGGAACTATATTGGCGTGGTGCTCCATTTTTGTGACGAGTATTTCGTCGCCGCTTTTAAGATTGGCGCGCCCCCATGAGCTCGCAACAAGGTTTAGGGATTCTGTCGCCCCGCGTGTGAACACTGCGCAATAGTCTTTCGGGGCGTTAAAAAATTTTTCGATTTTTTCGCGGGCTCCTTCGTACCCGCGCGTGGCTCTGCCTGCGAGTTCGTGGGCTGAGCGGTGGATATTGGCGTTGTCGCGCGAGTAAAATCTGCATACGGCGTCTATTACGCACTGTGGTTTCTGAGCGGTCGCCGCATTGTCGAAGTAGACGAGTTTTCTTCCGGAGTCGAGCGTTTGCGACAGCGCCGGAAAATCACGCCTGATTTTTTCTACGTCAAAATCCATTATTTTAAGTATCGGCTTTCAAATTCGGTAATACAACAAAAAGTTGAATTAAAATTTTTAGAGCGCTTTTAACCTTCGCAAAAAATGAGTCGGCTACCCGCGGGCGCTCTTGCCGGAATGCTTATTGGATAATCTTGCCCAGGCGATTATGGCAATCCCGCAAATAACGCATATGCAAGAGTAGAACGTCCCGCGGCTTAGCCCCAATATCGGCTCCACGCCTACGTCGGGCTCGCGGAAAATTTCGCACATTATCCTTATTATGCCGTATAGCAGAAGAAATTCTCCGGACAGCTGCCCCCGCGGGAGATTCCCGCGCCAGAATCTGTACTGCAAAAATAGGAAAAGAAACAAGCCCTCTCCAAACGCTTCGTAGAGCTGCGACGGGTGCCGTGGCGCTATCTGTTCGAGCGGCGTTCCAGACGGCGCCGAATGCGGGAATATCATTGCCCATTTTACGTCTGAAATCTTTCCCCACAATTCTCCGTTTATAAAGTTTGCAATCCTCCCGAGAAATATTCCAGGTGTGCATATTGTCACTATCATGTCGGAGAGCGTCCAGAAGCCCACTTTACGCGCAAAGCAGTACGCCATTATTGCGGCAACTACCCCTATGAATCCGCCGTGGCTTGCCATGCCGCCCTTCCATATGTAAAATACGGTAAGAGGATTCTCGCAGAATCCGGAGAAATCGTAAAAAAGCATATATCCGAGCCTGCCGCCGATTATCACCCCGAACAACAGGTATGTTATGAATGTGGAATTGTCGTCTTTGCTCAGCGGGCTTCTTCCGCGCGACGTATAGAGGTTGAGGAGCAGATACGCTATCACAAAGCCCGCAAGATATGCGAGCCCGTACCATCGTATCCCCTCCACGAAAAACGACTCAGGAAATCTTACCGCGAACGGATCGAAATCGACTATGTAGTGTCCCTGTATATTCAATTGCTTCCCAAAATTAAGTTGAAGTATTTTTTTTTGCCTCTAAATTTAGAAACGAAATTTTTATATGGCAATGAAAGAATTCGACATTAAGGAACTCGTCGAGTCCCGCAGGGGCGAAAATTACAAGCTGCACGACCTATATATGAATAGAACCCTGTCCAC
Organism: uncultured Opitutales bacterium; assembly: GCA_900545705.1. GTDB lineage: Bacteria > Verrucomicrobiota > Verrucomicrobiia > Opitutales > Intestinicryptomonadaceae > Merdousia. The sequence continues at coordinate 2,725 of URAK01000026.1, forward strand.
GGTTCTAAAAACTATAGGTTTCGACAAATGCTACACCCGCGCGAAAGGCGCGTATTTATACGACGCCGACGGCAACGAATATCTCGATTTTATAACCGGATACGGCGTGTATGGCATGGGCAGAAACCACCCGGTAATCGCAAAGGCGATAAAGGACGCCATAGACATGGACTTGCCCAATATGGTTCAGCTCGACTGCGCTCTGCTTAGCGGGCTGCTTGCGGAGCGCCTCGTAAAGCTTCTGAACAACAGGCTAACGGCGTGCTTTTTCTGCAACTCGGGAACCGAGGCAAACGAAGGCGCGATAAAGTTTGCCCGAGCCCACACAAAAAAATCGAGGATACTGTCGATGAGCGGCGGATACCACGGGCTTACTTACGGATCGCTCTCCATAACCGCGACCGCCCATTTCCACGACGGGTATGGACCGTTTTTGCCGGGGGCGGAGGTCGTAAATTTCAACGATCTCGAAGACCTTGAAAATAAATTGAAGCAGGGCGACGTCGCCGCGTTCATCGCCGAGCCTGTCGAAGGACACGGCGTGTACATTCCGTCCGCCGAATTTTTCCCGAAGGCGCAGGAGCTTTGCAGAAAGTACGGTGCGCTTTTTATAATGGACGAAGTCCAGACGGGCCTCGGCCGCACAGGCAAGTGGTTCGCATTCCAACACTGGAATCTCGACCCTGACATAGTCACGGTGGCGAAGGCGCTGAGCGGCGGATACGTCCCGTGCGCGGCGTTTGTCACCACGCGCGAAATCCACCAGAGCACTTTCTCGTCGCTCGAAAGGTGCGTAGTGCACTCTACCACTTTTGGGAGAAACAACCTCGCCATGGTCTGCGGGCTCGCCTCCATCGATGTAATAGAGAAGGAGGGAATGGTCGAAAATTGCGCGAAAATGGGCGCGAAGCTTCTCGAACGCCTCAACGCCCTTAAAGAAAAGCACTCCTACATAAAGGAAGTCAGGGGGCTTGGACTTATGATTGCGATAGAATTTCAGGAGCCGAAGGGGATTTTGCAGAAGGCTGCATGGCGTGCGCTCAACGCGGCAAACAAATCCCTGTTCACCCAGATGATTGTCACCGCACTCATGGACAACCACAGGATTATAACCCAAGTCACTTGCCACGAAGTCCACGCCGTTAAAATTCTTCCTCCATTCATAATCACCGACGCCGAAATCGACAGGTTCATCGACGCCTTTGACAAAGTTTTGTCCGAGGCCGCAAATCCCACGGGCGCGCTTTGGAAATTCGGCAAGCGCCTAATCGCCGCGAGCATATCCGACAAGTCCTCAAAATGATACCGTACGAAAAATTTGCCGACAATTGCGCGCGCCTGCAAGAGCGGGTCGCAAAGGCTGCGGAGTCGTGCGGGAGAAAGGCGTCGGAAATAAAAATACTGCCCGTGACTAAATTCCATCCTTTGCAGGCGGTCGAGTTTGCATGCAAATACGGATTCGCCGCTGTCGGCGAAAACCGCGTCCAAGAGGCGGCGGAAAAAATTGCCGCGGCAAACTTCGAGATGTCATGGGAGCTGATAGGGCATTTGCAGTCAAACAAGGCGGGGGTTGCCGTAAAGATTTTCGACAGAATACAGAGCGTGGATACTATCGAGATACTCGATAAAATTGACGCGCGCGCCGCCCTTATCGGAAAGGTTCAGAGGGTGCTGTTGCAAGTTAATTCCGGAGCCGACCCTGCCAAGTTCGGGGCGGATATGGAGGAGGCTCCGCGCCTAATGGAGCGCGCCCTTGGGCTTAAAAACATTTTGGTGGAGGGACTAATGGCAATCGCGCCGCTCGACCCAACATTGAAATCCGCCAAAATCTGCTTCGACAATCTGTACAATTTGCGCGAGTCATTGCAGGGGAAATTCTCGCACCCGCTTCCCGAGCTTTCAATGGGAATGAGCGACGACCTAGAACTCGCGGTGGAGGCGGGCTCCACTATGATAAGGGTCGGGACATTTCTTTTCGGGGAGAGGGAGAAATGATTTATAGAATAGAAGATGCCGATACGGGAAGATTCGCCGGCAGGACAGTTGATTCAAAGCCGCCGTTTTTTGCCGTGTTGGGGAAGCCGATAGGCCATTCACTCAGCCCGGTTATGCAAAATGCGGCTCTTTCAGAGATTGCGAAGTCCGACCTATCTTACAAGGGGGCGGAGTATTTTGCTTTTGAAGTTGCGCCCGAGAACCTCAAAGAGGCCCTCGATGTCTTGTACGGCAAAAATTTTGCCGGCGTGAACCTCACTATTCCGCACAAGGAAATTGCGATGTCGATAGTCGGCGAGTTCGACCCGTACGCGGCGAAGGTCGGCGCGTGCAATACGCTTTTGAAAACTCCGCGCGGCTGGAAAGGGTACAACACCGACGGGTTCGGCTTGGAGACCGCAATAAAAAAAGCGTTCGGGCGGGATATGAAAGGCTCGAATGTAGTTGTAATCGGAGCGGGGGGAGCAGCGCGCGCGGCGGCTTTCCACGCGCTTTTCGCGGGTTGCAAGAGCCTTTCGTTAGTGAACAGAAGCCCGCAGAGGCTCGATAAGCTCTCTTCCGATATCCGCGCCGCAGGGTTTGACTGCCAAGCGCGTCTTGCGTCGGAAAATCTTGATATACCGGATTCGCCTATAATAATAAACGCAACTTCTCTCGGGCTGAAAGAGGGCGACCCGCCGTGCGCTGATTTCTCCGCCTATCCGAGGGGATCCGTGTTCTTCGATATGCCATATGCGAAAGGCCGCGAGACTTCGTCGGTCGCCGCCGCTAAAAAATGCGGAATTGCCGCGTGCGGGGGGATAACGATGCTCGCTTGGCAGGGGGCGAAGTCTCTCTCTATATGGACGGACAAACCGCTTCTTGGCGACATTATGCTCGAAACGCTCGCCGCACAAAAATGAACAGCGTACTTCAAATAAATTCACAATTCCCGTTCTTCTTCCCGACGGTTTTCTTCCTATTCGGAGCGTGTGTGGGCAGCTTTCTGAATGTATGCATTTTCAGAATACCCGCGGGCAAGTCGATAGTTAGGCCGCCTTCGCATTGCGCATGCGGAAAGCCGATTGCCTGGCACGACAACATTCCGATTCTCGGGTGGATCCTCCTGAGGGGAAGGGCGAGATGCTGCGGGCGCAGAATATCTTTCCGCTATCCGCTTGTCGAAACGCTGACTGCGGCCGTGTTTTGCGCGGCGTGGGTCTGCCTTCCTCCGGTACAGGCGCTTGTCGGAATGGTGTTTCTTTCGATACTCATATTTTGCTCGTTCGTGGACATAGACACAATGATGCTTCCGGATTTTGCGACTATCGGCGGGGCGGCGCTCGGGTTGGCAATTTCGGCGGTGCTTCCAGACGTGCATTCCGCGCGGATTGAAGGCGCGCCGTTTCTCGCGTCGGCGGTGGCGTCGTGCGTGGCGTCGGTTTGCGGAATTGCGGTGGGGTCTGGAATACTTTATTGGCTAAGGCTCGCGGGAGAGGTTGCTTTCGGGCGCGAGGCGATGGGCGAGGGCGACGTTATTCTCGTAGGAATGATTGGCGCGTTTTGCGGCTGGCAGGGCGCGGTGTTCGCGATATTTGCAGGTTCGCTAATTGGAGCTATTGTTATGCTTCCGTTGTTCGCGTTTAGGGCGCTTTGGGAAAAATCGAAAAACTCCGGGAAAAAATCCGGAAAAGCGAAACCTAAGGGTAGCCCCGAAAGCGGCGGCGAAGCCGGCTGCGGAGAGATACCGTACGGGCCGTGGCTCGCGCTCGGCGGGGGGCTCTACTATTTGTTTTTCTCGCGGGGAGTGGACGAATATTTTGCGGCGGTTGCAAATATGCTTTTCGGATAATGGCGGACGAAAACATAGAGGCGTTTATGGTGGCAATCGGCGAACAGCGCCGATACTCCAAATATACTATACGCAATTATGGCGAATCGCTAAAAGAGTGGATAGGCTGGCTCGGGAACTGCGAATTTTCCGACGGCGACTATCTTTCGGCGGACAAGCGCCTGGCGAGAATGTATGTGGCGGAGCTGTCGTCGAAGTTGGAGCCCGCTACTGTGCGAAACAAAATTTCCGCGCTCCGCTCATTTTACAAATTTTTAATTCGCACCCACAGCGCAGAACGCGACCCGTTTGAACTCGTAAAGCTCCCGAAAATGAAAAAGGAGCTTCCGGTCTGCCTGAACGAGGGGCAGACGGCGTCGCTGCTTCAAATGCCGTGGACGCTCGAGCGGTCAGGGAAGATAGACAAGTTCAGGGCGCTGAGGGATTCCCTCGCCCTCGAACTCCTGTACGGCGCAGGAATGCGTATAAGCGAACTTTGTGCGCTTAGGTGGAAGGATATCGACACTCGCAGAAACGTGGCAACTGTATTGGGTAAGGGGGGTAAGACACGATTTTGCCCGTATGGAGAGTCGGCCGGCAGGCTGCTTGCCGCATGGAGGGAAAGCGGGAATTCCCCGCATGAGCCCGACGCCCAGATTTTGAGGACGGCTAAGGGAGAGCCTATTTACCCGAGGCTAATACAGCGGGAGCTTAAAATATATCTGCAATTTGCGGGGCTTCCAATGTCGATAACGCCCCACAAGTTGCGCCATGGTTTTGCGACGCACCTCGTAAACGCCGACGCCGACTTGCGGAGCGTCCAGGAAATGCTCGGGCATTCGAGCCTTTCGACCACCCAGATATATACGCATTTGAATATTAGAAAAATGGCGGAGGTCTATCGAAACGCCCATCCGCGCGCGCGAAAATAACGCGCGGCGCCTACTTTGTTTCTCCATCCCAAGCCAAAAATTCTTCGAGCGCGGCACGCTGGAAAACGGCAATTTTATAGTTCGCTTTGCAATCGTTTAAAAAGCGTATTGTAAAAATATATGCGGATTGAATCGAAGTATTTTTCATAAAAATATTTTGCGGCAGTGGAATTTTTTTTTCGGTTTTTACGGAATCTGTATTTTTTTAGTTTATAAAACCGATTTAATTTTACCTTCTTAAAGCTTATAGAAAAACTTCCAGAAATTTGTTGCAGCAAATATTCCCGAGCGCAAAACCCTAAGTTCGGCTACGCTAAGCACTTCCGAGCACAAAAACCTAAATGCGGTTTTATTAAATATTCTGGTGTAAACCCCTAAATTTGGCGTTATTAAATATTCCTACGCGCAAAACCCGAAATACTGAGTCTCCAATTTTTTCCGCGCAAAAAAAAATCCCAGAGAGTCGACTCCGGGATTTTTTTCCTTTAAAGTAAGACTATTAAAGAGGCTGAACTGTGACGTCTTTTGATTCGCCGTCGATTGTAATGCGCAGCTTTTCCGGGGAAATTTTGCCCTTTTGAGCTTCCGCCTTTATCTTGTCCTCCGGCTTTTTAAGCTCAAAAGCCGAGCGCGGCTTTTTGTAGAGGTCTTCAAGCTGTTGCGGGAACATGGCGTAGATTACGCAGTGTTCGTCGTCGTCCTTTATTCCCTTTTCGCGCAGAGCCTTGCGGAGATCTTCCATTCCGGGCTTTTTGAGGTCGGCGGGGCGGCAGTCGATAGGATCTTTCTTTGACTTTTCCTGCGCGAGCTTGCGAACTTCCGGATCGACCGGCGCTGGAGTGCGCCCATAGTAGCCTAGGGCGATGTCCATAGCCTGCGGCGTAAACATCTTCCACCTGCCGAATTTTACGTTCATCATCGCCTGCGTTCCCACAATCTGTGAGGTGGGAGTGACGAGCGGTATCCAGCCGAGCTTTTCGCGCACATACGGTACTTCCGCAAAAACTTCGTCGAATTTATCCTCCATATTCTGCTCTTTTAGCTGCACGCGGAAGTTGGAGAGCATGCCGCCGGGAACCTGATATATGAGGGCGTCGGTATCGATAACCTCATTTTTAAGTGCGGTATAGAAGCCGAGTTTTTCGTATACGCCCTGGAAGTATTTCCTTAATTCGGCAAGTTTTTCAAGGTCGTAGTCGGGCTTGCGCGGATTGTTTTCGAGCATGGCGAGCATTCTCGCGGTGTCGGGCTGGCCGGTGCCGTTGGCGAAAGGCGAGATTGACGTATCGACGCAGTCCACGCCCGCGTCTATTGCCATGCAGTAAGTCGGCGCGCCCATGCCCGCGGTCTCGTGCGTGTGCAATATTACCGGGATCTTTATGTTGGCCTTCAAGCCCTTGACAATTTCCGCCGCAACGTACGGGGCGATAAGCCCCGCCATGTCTTTTAAAACTACGGCTGAGCAGCCCATTTCTTCAAGCTCGCAGCCCATGCGAACAAAGCTTTCTACCGTATGCACGGGGCTTCGCGTATAGCATATTGTGCCGTGGGCCTCTTTGCCGGCTTTCTTTGCGGCGTTTATGGAACACTCCATATTGCGGGTGTCGTTGAGGGCGTCGAAAATCCTAAATATGTCCATTCCGTGCTTGGCGGAGGCGCGGACAAACGCCTCTACGACGTCGTCCGGAAAATGCGAGTAGGCCACTATGTTCTGACCTCTAAAGAGCATCATATGCTTGGTTTTCGGGCAGGCTTTTTTCAGAGCGTCGAGCCTGTCGAAGGGGAATTCTCCCAAAAAGCGCAGGCCGGCGTCTATCGTGGCGCCGCCCCATGTTTCGAGGGCGTTGAAGCCTATGCTGTCGAGTATCGGGCACGCCGGAAGCATCATTGAAGTGGGCATGCGCGTTGCGGCGAGCGACTGGTGCCCGTCGCGCAGTACTGTATTGTTGAAAACTACGGGTTTTATTTTTGCCATATTTCTTTGTCCTTCTATTCCTCCGACACCCCGCATGGAGGTTGCGACGTAATTTTTTAAAGTCCCGCCCGCATGACAAAGCTTGCAAAAGTTTAAAAAACTACCATCGGTTGTATCGGATAAATTTATATTGTGTAAAGTAGGATTGAATTTGTCCGCAATTTCAAGAAAATTTTTGTAAATGAGAGTCTATCTTAGAACGTACGGCTGCCAGATGAACGAGCGCGATTCCGACCATATTGCGGCCGATTTTGCGGAGCGCGGCTGGGAACTGGCAGATTCCCCCGATTCCGCCGACGCGATAGTAGTCAATACATGCTCCGTGCGCGAACAGGCCGAATTAAAGGCGATAGGGCTTATCGGCAGGCTAATATCAAACCGCTTGGCAAACCCGCGCGGAGGTTTCCCGATTATCGGCGTGACAGGCTGCATGGCGCAGAATCTCGGCAAAAAAATAGTCTCCAAATTCCCGGAAATAGATTTTGTCGCCGGAACTTACAAGACGGCCTCCGTCCCCGACATTGTCGAGGAAATCGCCAAGAAAAGGCTTGCGGGGCAGTCCCACCCCCCGATGCCGGAAACTATGGGCAGGCGCACTGCAAAATATTCGGCGGCGGCCGTGGATACGTCCGTGGATATGGAGGACTTTAAGAGAATCGACAAGCATCTTGAAGCACCTGCGAGCGAATTTGTATCTGTAATGCAGGGCTGCCAAATGAATTGTTCCTACTGCATAGTCCCGAAGGTAAGGGGCGCTCAGCGCTCGCGACCGGCGGCGGATATTATAAGGGAAATCAAGGCGCTCGCGGAGAGGGGTACAAAAGAGATAACGCTGCTCGGGCAGGTGGTGAACGCCTACGGGCGGGAGTTCCCCCAGACGGGAGGCGTTCCGAATTTCGTGCGTCTTTTGAGGGATATAAACGACATCGACGGAATTGAGCGCATAAGGTTTACGTCTCCGCACCCGGCGTATTTTTCAGAGGCGCTGACGGACTCGTACGGTTCTCTCGAAAAGCTTTGCGAATACGTCCATCTGCCGCTGCAATCGGGCAGCGACGAAATTTTGAAAAAAATGAACAGGCCCTACAGAGTCGACGGCTTTTTGAAAATAGTGGACAGGCTCCGCCAGAGGGCGGGGAATATTTCAATATCCACCGACATAATAGTCGGCTACCCGACTGAGACAGTCGAGGATTTCGAGCTTACCCGAAAAGTATTTAAGGAGGCGGCGTTTGACATGGCGTTCATATTTAAATACAGCCCGAGGGCCGGAACTAAAAGCGCGCTGATGCAAGACGATGTTCCCGAGGGCGAAAAGGAGCGCAGGAATTCCGAACTGCTTTTCGAGCTGGAAAAAACTTCGCGCGCGTATAACGACTCTTTTGTGGGTAGAGTGGAGGAAGTTCTCGTGGAGGGTGCCGCCCGCAGGGGGGAAAATATGCTCATGGGGCGCACGCGCACGCACAGGAAGGCCGTATTTAAAGGCTCGCCGGATATGCTCGGGAAACTTGTGGACGTAAAGATAAACGCGGCTACAACAACCGCGCTTGAAGCCGAGATAGTAAAGTAGCGTAAGTTTATCCATATTGGGCTGTATTTTGCGGCGGGAAAAACAGCTTCCGCTGTATTTGCGCCGCGCCGCATAAGAGTTTCGGGCAATGGTTTGCCGGGGAAATTTTTTTTGATGTCTGGCGCGCTATTTGTGTGTACTCCAAATTTTAGATTTTCCGCCTGTTAAAACTGGCTGAATTGCGTTTTTTTACGCCTTTTTTCGAGTTCAACTTAACTGTATATATACAAAAAATTTGCTTTGTTTCTCCAGAATTGTATATCTTTTTTTTCGTAAAAATTTTATCTACAATACGCAAAAGGACAAATATGAATGTTTTTTTTAAAAGCCTGCCGCTAGTTGCGTCGCTTATTGCGGCCGAAATCGCCGCCGCCGAAACTATAAAGCCTGACGATTTCAGGAATTTATACGGAATAGTATGGACTGGAACACCCAACCAAAATCTCGAATACGCCTGCCAAATGGGCTATACCCACGTATTCTACCAGGCCGGCATGGAGAAAAATCCAAAGTCAAAAGGCTTAAAATTTTTTATAGAGTCGCCCGAATATTCCGTGTATCCCCGCCTAATCGACACTGAAAAGACATATTCTCCGGAGCAGATAAAATGGTGGGAGACCCACTGCTCGTTAATCAGCCTCGAAAAACCCTTCCCGTGGAATATAGCCCCGGGGTGGAGAATCGGAAAGAAATTTACGGCCACTTTGGATCTTCAGCAGAAGTCTGTAATAAAGGATATTGTCGCAAAAATAGTGGACAGGGTAAAGCGGATAGAGGCGAAAAACCCTGACTTCAAATTTGCCGGATTCGCCTGGGACGTTCCACAGCCTCCGGGAGATTTCTGGGACGGCCGCAAGGACGATTGGTTCGCCAACGGTTCCCAAGTGACTTTAAGCAGGTGGACAGGCAAGGATTCTGGGGTCAAGCACCCGGACGTTGTGCACGACTACCCGACGTATTCTCAGGGGCATATGGAATTTTACAGATACCTCTTTGAGCAAGTCCGCGAAAAAATCAATAAAGACGCAAAATTTATAGTGGAACCGAGCGCCCCCTACAAGCAGTGGGTGCAATATTTTGAGTGCCCGCCGTACGATAAAATGGCGCCCGAAGAGAGAAAAAAGTATGAGGCCGACCTCATCGCAGTGGAGGGTGCGACAACGGGATTCGTGACGGACGAGCGCCTTTTTGCAAAAGGCACCGTAAAGCCTTCGCAAATGTGCTCCACCACCCCCAACGCCTACGAGGAGCCGATATCGCGCAAGATAGCGGCGCTCGCGGCGAAGAACGGAGCGTGGACGGCGTTTTTCGGCATGGCTGACGGCAACGGGCACACTCCGGGGTTAAAGATAATAACTCAGATTCCCGCGCGCTTGAAACTTGTAAAGGCAATCCCAGTGTGGGAAAACCTGCTGAACATTCCCCTCGAACAGAGAAAGTGGGACGGAGAGAGGTACGAGAGCCCCACGGCGCAAATATCGCCCGACGCCTACTCGGGGCTTCAGCCAAAGACCGACAAGCTGTTCTTCGTATTTTTGTCAATGGACGGCAAAGTGAAAATACCTGAAGGGTACGAACCCGGCCCTGTTTATCTTACAAACGAATTGTTTAAAGAGGTAAGGCCGCTGTACAAAAATCCAAATACGGCTTATAGAAAAACCCTGCAAGACGGCCGGACAATGAAAATAGAAAATTCGACAATATCGCCGGCCGCCTCATACATCATAAATACCGGATACATTATGCATCTAAAAAAGAAGGAGGCGCCGAAGGCGGAAAAATAAAAAGCGGAAAGTATAGGAATATGTTGACATTGCGCCAATCGTCTAAAAAAATATTCCGATATTTTTATATAAATGAAAAACTTTCCGCCAACCGACGGTTCTGACGACTCCCAAAATGAAGAGATAATATACGAGGAAGTGGTCGGGGGACCGTTTCCACCGAAAGGAGGCCGAATCCCCCCTATGGGCGGATTTGCGCCGCCACCTTTTGGCGGGTATGTAATCGAAGAGGAAATTATCGAGGAAATAGAGGAAGATCCGACTGAGGGCGGGGATTCTGAAAATGCAAAACAGCAAGAATCGTCTGTTTCGGAATCGAAAATAAGCGTAGAAAAAGCCAATGCGCCGAAAGAGCGCCCTGCGCCTCCAAGAGCCGCGCCAAAGCCAAAGCCGTATAAAGCTTTCAAGGCCGCGGTTAAGTCTAGACAGCAAAATGATTACGATAAAATACACCGCGAGAAAAAAACTTCAAAATTTATTCTGCCGTTAATTGCGCTCCTAATAATTGCCGGCTTTGGAGGGGGAATATATTACTCATTTAAAGACAGCGTATATTTTGCGTCGATATTTGCGCCGGAAGGCGGGAATGCCGCCGAAAAACCTGTTAAAAACGGCGCGCTGACGCTCCATTTCTTGTCGGGCGACATAGATAAAATTGCGGGGGCTTTTTACTCCAAGCTTTCCAACCCCATTACGCTTGAAAATTTGCGCGATATAATAGTGACGGGCTCGATAAATTTTTCCGACGGCGAGCCCCCAAAGAATTTCTATTGCATAAAAAGGTACGATTCTGGGGCATTTATCAAAGTGGGCTCCGGAAAGGACGAAAAAACCTACCACGTAGCGAAAGACAATTCCGTATATCTGCTTGAAGAAGGAAGAATGGGCGGCAAGAAAACGCAGCTCGACTCCGATAAGGCGGCTTTGCTTCGCGCGCTCACCGAATGGGACGACATACTCTTTCAATCGGCATTCGCATTGGACCAGTACGACAAGCGCGGAAAGCCGAAGCTGGACTACCTGGGCGAGCGCAATTTCGACGGCAAGAAAATGGAGGCAATAGAAGCTTCCTACGGGGGGTCCGACAAGACTTTATTCTACTTCGACAAGGATTCCGGCATGCTAAAAGGCATAACTTTCCCGCTCGGAACGGAAGAAATGAGGATTTCCATGGGAGACTACGGGGACGCGGACGGAGTGTACAGGTTCCCGATGTCGCGGAAAATATATTTGGGAGACAAGAAGATAGCAGAGCTTAATACATCGTTTGTTTCGGTAAACAGGGGCTTGTTCTTCCCGATGTAGGGTCGCCAATAGTGTAAAAAATACTTTTGAGCGAATTTTAATTTGCATAAGATTGAATAATTTTAGAGGCTGCACAAATGGAAGGTATTCCGCCAATAGAACCGTTTTTAATCCGTCTTGAAACTCTCGCCAAAAAGATGGGCGAGCCAGATTTTTACAACGACCAGCGCGAGGCTACGGCAGTCTCGCGCGAGCACCAGCACTTATCGAAATTGCGGGACTCTTACAAGAATCTTGAACACACAATCGAGCAAATAGAGGAAAATCGCAAGATAATCGACGAGAATGCGGATCCGGAGCTTGTGGAGCTTGCCAAGGAGGATATAGACGCGCTTACTGCGTCGATAGAGCCGCTCAAAAACGAGATTTTAAGAATGATGATACCGCCGGACCCGACGGATTCGCGCAATACAGTAGTGGAAATAAGGGCTGGAACCGGCGGCGACGAGGCCTCCCTATTTGCGGCGGACTTGTACAGAATGTATTGTAGGTATGCCGATTCCAAAGGGTGGAAGGTGGAGAACCTAAGCTCTAGCGAATCTCCTGCCGGAGGATTTAAGGAAATATGCTTTTTGCTTTCTGGCGAGGACGTTTACCGCTCGATGAAATACGAGAGCGGCACGCACAGAGTGCAGCGCGTGCCCGTCACCGAGGCGAGCGGCAGAATCCATACTTCCGCGGCGACTGTCGCTGTGCTGCCCGAAGCCGAGGAGGTCGACATACAGATACCTCCGCAGGACATAGAAATTTCGATAGCCCGCGCGAGCGGTCCCGGCGGCCAGGGTGTCAATACGACTGACTCCGCCGTGCAGATATTGCACAAACCCACGGGAATGATAGTCAAATGCGCTGACGAGCGTTCGCAGCTTAAAAACAAGACGAAGGCGCTGAAGGTATTGCGCTCGCGCCTCTTGGAAATAAAGCAGAAGCAGGAGCACGAAAAATACGCCCAAAGCCGCCGCCAACAGATAGGTTCCGGCGACAGGTCGGAGCGCATAAGAACGTACAATTATCCGCAAAGCAGAATTACCGACCACAGAATAGGGCTGACGATACATTCCCTGCCGCAGTTTATGGACGGCGATATAGAGGAGATGATACGCGCCCTCGAAGACGCCGACTACACTCAGAGGATAAAGGAACTCATAGAGGCCGACGAAAAGCAGGCGGCTGTCTGAGATATTTGAAGTGCAGAGCGTAATAGAAATACTGTCAAAGACGGAGGAATTTTTTAGAAGGCACGGAGTCCCTTCGCCGAAGTTGGACGCGCAGTTGCTGCTTGCGCATGCGATGGGGTGCAAGCGCTTGGAGTTGTTTCTTCGCTATGACGAGCCGGTAATGGGAGAGGCGCTCGAAAGAATGCGCGACTTTGCGAGGCGGCGCGGCCGGCGCGAGCCACTTCAACATATAATAGGGTTTCAGGATTTTTTTGGAGTTCGAATAAAGTGCGACGGGCGGGCGCTGATACCGCGCCCGGAGACGGAGGAACTTTGCGAGATATTGACGGAAAAATACTTTCCGGATAAATCGGCCCAGCTTGGAATACTCGATATGGGCACCGGGAGCGGAGCGATAGCAGTTGCTCTTGCAAAGCATTATCCGAATGCGAGAGTTTCCGCTTCCGACGCTAGCGCAAAGGCGCTGTCTCTTGCGTCGGAAAATGCGCAAGAGAACGGGGTCAAGATAAATTTTATAGAGTCTGACTGGTTTGAAAAGGTAGGCGGCAGTTATGATTTGATAGTTTCCAATCCTCCGTATTTGACGGAAGAGGAAGTGGCATCGGCGGAGCCTGAAGTGAGGGAGTACGACCCCATGGAGGCGCTCGTGTCGGGCGACTGCGGGTTTGCGGACATAAAAAAAATACTTGCGCAGGCAGCAGGGTATTTGAGCGGGGGAGGGGTTCTCGCGCTTGAATGCGGCCTTGGGCAGGCGGAGAAGTCGGCGGAATCTTTTGCGGACTTCGGGTTTGCGGGAGCGGAGACATTCAAGGACGCCTCAAAACGGACCCGCTTTGCAATTTTCCGCGCGAAAGAGTAGAGGTTTTTTATTTGTGCTGGCGGGGCAATGGGTTTGAGTCGGCGCAGAAATAGATTTTTTTCTTTTGTGATAGTTTTAATAAAAGAACGGCGCATGCGAAAAAAAAGCTTGCAATATGTTTTACGTTTTTTTCTAATGAAACTTCTTTTTAGGGCGTGGTAGCCAAGTGGTAAGGCATGGCTCTGCAAAAGCTTGACCGTCGGTTCGATTCCGACCCACGCCTCTTTTTTTTACCGCAATTCGAGAGAGATTGCGGCTTTTTTGGGGTCAACACCAAAGGTTGTGGAATAGGTTGATTTTTTAGATTTGTCTTTCA
>URAK01000027.1 GCA_900545705.1 uncultured Opitutales bacterium
GCGCCTCATTGGCGGGAGTCATTTTTTTAAGCATCACTGAAAGCGAATATTTTCCGGAGGGTAAATCGGCTGAGGGTATTTTATAGGTCTCTTTTACGGGTTTGTTAGGCTCCCACTTGCGGTTGTCGCACTCTTTTATAGGATAAGTTTTTTCAAACTTCCCGTCTTGCCCCGTAATTTTTACAAAAAGCACATAGCGGTTGAACGCGTGAGCAGCTCCCTTATTTTCCCATTCAAGAGTCAGTTTTCCGCTACCAGAATCAAAGTCGGCGGAATTTATAAAATACCAGTATCCGACTTTGTTCGCCATCTCCTTCAAAAAGTCGGGATTATCTTTCGCGTAATCTTCTGCGTATCCATGGTACCCGAGATATGTGCAGTGCGCCCGCTTCACTACGCGCCTAAGCGCCGCAGCACCCTCTTCCTCGCCGTTCTTACCCTTCCACGAACCGCTTTTTAAAGTGCTGCCATAGTGTTCGAGCTCAATGGTTGCAGGCGCATACGAATATATGTCGTCGAAAAATTCCGGCCTTAAAAGAGAATCCTTACCCTTGTGAATAGGCGCAAAATAGTGCCACGCCACAAGTATGGAATCGTCGCGATAGGCTATTTTATTCTTTTTCACATACTCTCTTGCCGATTTTAAATCTTCGCCTTTTAAATTGTTGCCAATCCAGTCGTCGCCTATTGTAAGCCGGCTTTTCTTATAGCACTTTTTGTATAAATCTATGTGGTTCTTTATCGTTTTTAGCGGAACTTTAATATTGCTTGAAGACGAATAGTGGCCCTCTCCCCAGTTTCCTATGCTCGCAAGCGTCATATCAACTATGTAAGGCTTGCCGTCGTAACGCTCGGCTATCGCCTTGTGCAGTTTTTCAAGCTTCTCTAAAAATATGGGGTCTTCATTAACAGGCTCCACTATTTCCTTGCCGTATCTGGTCTTTACCAAATTCCCCTTCGCGCCGGCGTCAAACACCCACTTTGGAGTTGCGTATTTTATACCTGTCTCATTGCAGGTTATCGAAAGCGACACCTTTACGCCTTTCCCGTCATACCACTTTTTTACTATGTCGTCTATCAGTGCCCAGTTGAATTTTCCCTCCTCGGGCTCCAAATAGCTCCATGCGAACCTCAAAAACAAATGGTGCATGTTCGGGATTGCAGCTATCGACTCGTCTGAGCTCAGATATTTATTAAGGCTATTGTCATAATAATGGTGATACCAACCTTTATCCGGATTCGACAACACCCGCGCGGAATCCTGCTTGCCCCGCAAATCCTCCGCAACCAACACCCCCGACGCCACTGCAAGCGCCGCCATCATTAAAGCAATTCTCTTTTTCATATAATATGTACATAAAAAAGTAAGCCTTTATGCCGCTGCGGTCAACATTCAAAATACTTTATTGTTAAGACAATGGAATTAATAACCCCTCTTAGTATTTTTTTTGCCGCGCAATTTCTTATAATTGCACAATTTTTTTTGGGACTTTCAATTTTAATATAAAAATGAAGGAGTTGTTTTATAAAAATTAAAAAAATTCCACTCCATATTGCAGATATTTATAAGAAAAAAACCGCGGCTTATTAGCCGCGGTTTAAAAAAATATGCGATGCAATTAGTGGGT
Source organism: uncultured Opitutales bacterium (assembly GCA_900545705.1). Taxonomy (GTDB): domain Bacteria; phylum Verrucomicrobiota; class Verrucomicrobiia; order Opitutales; family Intestinicryptomonadaceae; genus Merdousia. Next base: position 1,629 of record URAK01000027.1, read on the forward strand.
CGCAATCTGCCTCGATTTCGCGACGGCGTAATCCCTATTCATCTTAGCGATGAAATCGAGAGTTATGCCCTTCGGGCATGCCGCTTGACACTCTCCGTAGTTCGAGCAGTTGCCAAAACCGAGTTCGTCCATTTTCTCAACCATTGCTATAGTACGGCGATCCTTTTCAGGAGCACCCTGCGGCAGATAGTTGAGCTGTGAAACTTTCGCGCTCGTAAACAGCATAGCCGAAGCGTTCGGGCAAGCCGCAACGCAAGCGCCGCAACCTATGCATGCGGCGGCGTCCATCGCCTTGTCGGCTATCTCTTTGGGTATGAGAACAGCATTGGCGTCGCGCGCAGCCCCGGTACGGACAGATATGAACCCGCCCGCCTGCTGGATTTCGTCGAGGGCGTCGCGGGAAACAATCAAATCCTTTTTAATCGGGAACGGCCCCGCTCTCCACGGCTCTACGACAATCGTATCGCCGTCCTTAAACTTGCGCATATGCAGCTGGCATACGGTAGTCTTAGCCTCCGGGCCGTGCGGTTTGCCGTTTATGACCATAGAGCACATTCCGCAAATACCTTCGCGGCAGTCGTGGTCGAACGCAATAGTTTCTTTTCCCTGAGCGACAAGCTGTTCGTTGAGCATGTCGAACATTTCAAGGAAGGAGCTGTCGGGGCTAACGTTATCGACAGTGTGGGTGACAAAACGGCCTTTTTCGTTGGCGTTTTTTTGAGTCCAAATTTTAAGATGCACTTTCATCTGTATTTCCCTTTCGGTTTTATTTGTAGGAGCGTACGACAGGCGCGACCTCTTCGTGCGTGATAGGCTCTTTATTTAAAATCGGCGGCTTGCCCTCGCCTGCGTATTCCCATACAAAAGCGTAGGAATACTCGGCGTCGTTGCGCTTCGCCTCGCCGTCTTCCGTCTGATATTCAACGCGGAAGTGCGCGCCGCAACTTTCCTTGCGCTCGAGCGCGTCGCGAACCATAACCTCCGCAAATTCGAGGAAGTCGGCAACCCTGCCAGCCCTTTCGAGTTCGGCATTGATTGTATGTTCGTCGCCGACAACGCGAACGTGCTTCCAGAAGTCCTCGCGTATCTGAGGTATCTTTTCGAGAGCCTTTTTGAGGCTTTCTTCAGACCTCGCCATGCCGCAGAGTTCCCACATAACTTTGCCAAGTTCGAGGTGGAAATGGCGCGGGCTCTTGTCGCCCTTTACGTTCAGCAGCTTTTGAATGCGCGCCTTTACGCCGTTTTCCGCTTCGGCAAATTCGGGAAGATCGGTAGAGATGTTCTTAGCGCCTTCCTGAGCGAGATAGTTGGGGAGCGTATAAGGAATGACAAAGTATCCGTCCGCGAGCCCCTGCATGAGAGCCGAAGCACCGAGCCTGTTTGCTCCGTGGTCGGAGAAGTTCGCCTCGCCGAGAACAAAGAGCCCGGGGATAGTGCTTTGCAAGTTGTAGTCAACCCAAAGCCCGCCCATGGTGTAGTGCGACGCCGGATATATGCGCATCGGAACCTTGTAGGCGTTTTCGCCCGTGATTCTCTCGTACATTTCAAAGAGGTTGCCGTACTTTTCCTCGATAGTGTGGAGACCGTCGCGCTTTATGGCGTCGGCAAAATCAAGATACACGCCGCGGCGGAAACCGTTGACTTCGGGACCTACGCCGCGCCCGTCGTCGCAAGCCTCCTTGGCTGCGCGCGAGGAAATGTCGCGCGGGGCGAGGTTGCCGAAGCTCGGATACTTTCTTTCAAGGTAATAGTCCCTATCCTCTTCCGGAATATCGTTGGGGTTTTTAGTGCAATCTTCCGCCTTTTTGGGAACCCATACGCGGCCATCGTTGCGCAAAGATTCGCTCATGAGCGTAAGCTTGCTCTGCTGGTCGCCGTGCTGGGGAATGCAGGTCGGGTGGATTTGTGTAAAGCAGGGGTTGGCAAAGCCAGCGCCGCGCTTGTAGCATTTAAATGCCGCCGTGACGCTGCACCCTTGCGCGTTAGTCGAAAGGTAGAACACATTGCCGTAGCCGCCCGTGCAAAGAAGAACGGCGTCCGCCGAGTACCTTTCAATGTCGCCTGTGACAAGGTTGCGGACGATTATGCCCTTTGCGTGGCCGTTTACAACAACCAAATCGAGCATTTCGCGGCGCGTGAACATCTTAACCTTTTTGAGCGCAATCTGCCTTTCGAGCGCGGAATACGCGCCGAGAAGCAACTGCTGTCCGGTTTGCCCGCGGGCGTAAAAAGTGCGGCTTACTTGAGCTCCACCAAATGAGCGGTTTGCCAGAAGGCCGCCGTATTCGCGAGCGAAAGGAACGCCTTGAGCGACACACTGGTCGATAATGTTTCCGCTGACTTCTGCAAGGCGGTATACGTTTGCCTCGCGCGAGCGGAAGTCGCCGCCCTTTACGGTGTCGTAGAAAAGCCTATAAATGCTGTCGCCGTCGTTCTGGTAATTCTTGGCGGCATTGATACCGCCCTGTGCCGCGATAGAGTGCGCGCGGCGGGGGCTGTCTTGGTAGCAGAAGCATTGTATATTATACCCCTGCTCTGCAAGGCTCGCCGCTGCGGAAGCTCCGGCAAGGCCGGTGCCGACAACAATTATCTTGTACTTGCGGCGGTTAGAGGGGTTTACGAGCTTGGCATGAGCCTTAAAGTTCGACCACTTTTGGGCTATCGGGCCCTCCGGAATTTTAGAATCCAAATTCATGATTTTTCCTTTCCTGAACTATTTTTTAGCTTCCGGGTTAAGCGATATAGAGACATTGCACTTAGCCGCTTTATTGGCATTTAGGAAGTCGTAATTTACAAAAATCTTTTTGGCTCCCGCTGCTCTTTGTGCTTCAACCTGCTTTACAATGCAGTTTACCGGCAGAATGTTGCAACCGGCATATTTTGAAATCATAACCGCGAGCGGATTTATCGAGAAACCTACAGCGATAACGACACAATAGACAACCGCAATGGCGTTGAGGCGGTATCTCCAAGCCTCGTTGCGGAGGCCGACCGACTGGAACATGCTCGAAACACCATGTGAGAGGTGGAATGCGATAACAATCATGGCGAAAATATACGCCGCCGCCACCCACGGATTTGAGAAGCCCATTATGAGCATGGCATAGACGTCGTGAAGGGTCTTGCCTTCGTACATGCCGCTAGTCGCGACCCAATCGAGGATCTTATACTCGGGGTCGAGGTTGAGGACCGTAAAGTGCATGATGTGCAAAACGACGAACGCAATGACAATAGTGCCGGAATATATCATAGTGCGCGCCGCCAATGTCGACGACAAAGATTTTTTAACAGCATACTGCTGCGGGCGCGACCTGTTATTTTCCAATACAAGCATATACGCCGTAAGGAAGTGCACCACAAAGCATGCCAAAAGCGTCAGCCTGAAACCCCAAAGGATTTCCCACGGCAACGTTTGCAGCGTATGCGCGTATGCGTTAATCGCGTGCGGCCCGCCCTCGAGAGTCTGCAAGTTTCCAAGCATGTGTATCAGGAGGAACGACGCCAACACGAATCCCGTAATCGCCATCAGGAACTTTTTAAGTACCGACGACAGAATCGATTTTTTTATGTTTACCATGATTGTGCGTTCGTAATTTTTTCTATTTGGAAAATGAAGTCTTTAATAAGGCAAATTTGAGCATTTTTTTCAACACAAATTTTGGGCGTATTGCATGCAGATTTGGGCAATTTTTCCCTTCTGGCGCGTAAGACGGCAGTGCTCCGCAATTTTTGTCATAAAAAGCTTTAAATTGCGCGGGCAATAATGCATTATTCATGCATTATGGAACTAACATACACCGATAAAGTGGCGCTCGTAAGCGGCGCCGGAAGAGGTATCGGCCGCGAGATAGCGCTGGAGCTCGCCAAAGCCGGTTGCACTGTAATTTGCGTAAGCCGCAACGAATCCTCCTGCGGGGGAGTTGCGGAAGAAATCCGCGCCTGCGGCGGGAAAGCCGAAAGCTTCGCATTCGACGTCTCGGACTCCGGGCAAGTAAAAGAGAAATGCGCCGAAATACTCAAGAAGTACGGAGCCGTAGACATACTTGTAAACAACGCGGGAATCACGCGCGACAACCTGCTTATGCGCATGAGCGACGAAGAATGGAACGCCGTGATTTCAACCAATCTGTCCTCCTGTTTTTACCTTTCGCGCAACCTTGTAAGGGCAATGATGGGCAAAAGATGGGGCAGAATAATAAACATATCGTCAGTGTCCGGGATAGCGGGCAACGCCGGGCAGGCAAATTATTCTGCGGCGAAAGCGGGGATAATAGGATTCACTAAGACGCTCGCCCGCGAGCTTGCCGCGCGCAATATAACGGCAAACGCCGTAGCTCCCGGATTTATTGAAACAGACATGACGGCAAAGCTTCCCGAAAATATAATGGAGGCAGCAAAAGCCGCAATTCCGCTAAAAAGGTTTGGCAAGCCGGACGATATAGCAAGAGTCTGCGCATTTCTCGCATCGGAAGAAGCTTCTTACATTACGGGGCAAGTGATTTCCGTAAACGGCGGGCTTGTAATTTAAGACAAAGCAAAAGTATTTTCAGAAATAAGAAAGACGCTCGCGGATATATCGCACAGATTATTTCCGCGAGTTTTTTTATAGAAATGAGATCTATTGAAAAGTATTTGTTACTCCAAGGGATTTGATACTTAAAAATAATTAAATATTTGTACCTACGCCCTCCTCTTTTTTCCTACAAAAAAACACTACTTTTTTTTTAATAATTTGGCGCAATGATTTTGCAATTAGATAGACAGGTGAAAAAGAAGTAAATCCAATACGCTTTTCTTACTGTAAAAGACAAAAAAAAGCTTCAGTCGCGGACAGTAATTTGGCGCAATGATTTTGGCGCCGGGCAAGAAGCAAAAAAAGAGCCAAGCTCGAAGCGTACAATGACGTACGTAAGAGTTTGGCTCTTTTTTTAGCGACGCCGCACCGCGCCAAAATCATTCACCAAATTAGGCGCCGCAACCGCCGTCTTTATACCCGCAGTCGCGACAGGAACGGCACTTCCCGTCAAACACATACGCATACGAATGGCACTTCGGGCACGTCAACGCACTCGACATCGCCTTGTCCTTTTTCTTTTGCGTATTAACCGCCGCATTAGTCGTAGTCGCAAGCGGAAGCTCCGTCTGCAACGGCGTCCTCTCGACCGCCTTCACGGTCATCGTGCGCCCGTTGCTCGTAAACATCGCCGCAATATAATCCTGATCCAGCTGTCTCAGTCTCCGCCCGTTTTCAGACGGAAACATCCAATCCAGCAGCTGCATCAGCAAGTCAACTATACTTTTGCAAGTGTGTATTTCCGGTTTGTCGCCTTCCTCATTGTAGTCGCCGATTCTGACCCAACCTGCGGGATCGAACGACATGTATCGGAACGCCCCAATAAAGTCATCAAACGGCACACCGTATTGCAACGCAATAGAGAATGCTTTGCAGAAAGCATCAAACATTCCGTTTATAAACGATCCGCCCTGTCCCAATCTGCCAAAGATTTCCGCGCAATAGCCAGTCTCGGATATGCCGACTGTCATGTATCCGTTGATGTCGTCGCCAATCGTAAACTTAATGGTTTGCCCCCAACGGCGGTACGGCAAGCGCTTGCGGAGCGGATTAGCGTGCTCGTGCTGCCTTATCTTTGCAGCTGCATCAACTACTTTGTTCCACGCTTCCTGGATTTCCCCGGAATCGAGGCGTGTGCTGTAAACCGCGTTTGCCTTCGAGCCGTCGCGGTATATTGCGATGCACTTTACACCCAATTCGTGGCTTTCCACAAGGCTTTTTACGATGTCTTCTTCGGTGGCGGAAGCCGGCATATTAATAGTTTTGCTCGACGCCCCTGAAATGAACGGCTGCAAAGCACCCAGCATTTTTACGTGCCCGTCAACAGCAATGCAGCGGGTTCCGCCAAACGCCGTATTGGCGCAGTCGAAAACTTTGAGAGTGCGCTCGTCAACCCACGGAATGCCCTCCATGTGTCCGCAACCAAAGTATATTGAGGAATCGGAGAACGGCAGTGTGCCCTTTTCGGACTGGGTGCACATGCGCTTAAAGAATTCTTGATATTCCGACTCATCGCGCAGAGGGGAGAGTCGCGCGACAATCTCGCGGCAAATTTCGCCGCCGTCGCCGATAGATTTAAGTGCGTCGAGATGATTCGAAACGCGTTTGGCATGCAAGAAGTTTTCAGCGCCGGCAAGCCCTGAAACCTCGGCGATAATAGTAAGAATCTGCTCAAATGAATAACCGAGCTTGGCGAGCCCCTGCGGTACAAGGCCGTTTATGAGCGTCATAGTCCCGCCACCGCTTAACTGCTTGTGTTTTACAAGCGAGTATTCTGGCTCTGCGGACGTTGTGCCTTCCTCGTATATGCCCATTGGGGCGCTTATAGTGCCGGTGGGGGCTATGCAAGTGACAAAGCTGTTGCGGAAAGAGTTTTCTTTTTTGAGGGAATCCCAAAGTTTTCCGGCCTCCTCGACAACATCGTTCCAGTTGTCGCCGAGTGACACTTTGTCGCCAATGCTCTTTTTAAAGCCCTCAATGGCGTCGTGCGCATTAAACGACTCCTCAAAAGGCAAGTCTTCGCTCTTGCGTGCGTGGACCTTGATGCCGAGGAATTTTTTGAGCTCATCGTTCATTAGCGCGTGCATATTAAGCACCCTGCGCATGCTGCCTTTAATCAGCGGATATTTTGCAAAAGCGCCAAGCGCCACCCCGAGTTTTGCGCTTGTGCAATAGCATACCGAAGTAAGCAAAGAAGCCAAAGAAGCCGCAATAGCCCTGCCCTCGGAAGAATCGTAAGGAATGCCAAGAGACATCAAAAGACCTCCGATATTGGCAAATCCTATGCCGGTCGTGCGGTAGTTTACGGTGTTTATGGCTATTTCAGGTATCGGGAAGCCGCCCTTTGTGACGTTGATGTCGGCCGCAACCATTGCGATTTCGACCGCCTTCATAAACTTTTCTATTTCAAACTTTGAGTTCTTGTAGAAACGGATGACATTGAAAGAGCTCAAATTGCACGAGCTAAACACCGGGCCGAGATATTCGGAGCACGGATTGCTAGTTTCTATCATGCATTCGTCGCGGAAGGTGCTCCAGAAGTTGATAATGTCGTTATTATGCAAGCCGGGTTCAGCGTTATTCCATATCGCGTTTGCCATTTCCGCAAGCATTTCGTTGGGGAAATATTCTCGCACAATGTGCGACGGATCCTTGACCCAGCGCGTCGCGTACTTTGTCCCGTTTTTATAGGCGAGCCAAAAGCCGCTCTTCATCGAAACAGTGTGGTTTGCGTTTTGGTTGGACAAAGTCTGCCCGTAAATGAGGTCGTCCATAGCCGGGCTGAAAGACTTGTCCACGGCAAACGGCGTGCTGAGAAGCATTTTAGCCGCTATTTGCTCTTCGGGAGTGCCGTCGGCGAGCTTTTGCTGGGCAAGCTTGCGGAGCCCGTAAACAACGTTGTGCTCCTGCAAAATAACTTTCGCGACTTCCTCCTGCCTAAACTTAGTTTTCACGAACTCAAAGACGTCCGGGTGGTCGGAGTACATAACAACCATGCGCGCCGCCCTGCGTGTCTTGCCGCCGGACTTAATCGCGCCTGCCATTTTATCCCAGCCGCGGTCGAAAGAAAGCGGACCGGAAGCGGAGCCCTTCCCCGCAATAGGCTCGCCTTCGCTTCGTATCGAAGAAATATTTATGCCGACGCCCGAGCCGCTCGAGAAAATGCTGCCCTCCGTATATTGATGGCGCAAGATCGCGTCCATCGAGTCCTCAACGCCGAGTATGAAACACGCGCTCGCCTGCGGATTTGCGTATCCGTTGACCGACTTTCTCGCCTCGACGCCGTTTTTAGTTTCCAAACCGTAATAGGCGTCGTTGCCCTTGTTCCCAAGCAGATCGCGGAGATCCGGGCGCCCCCATCTCCACTGCTCCCAATGCCCTATGTTAAACCATACTGGGCTGTTGGGCGCCCACATCTGGTGGAGGAGCATGTACTTCATCTCCTGATTGTACACGAGCGCGGATTTCTCGTTGGCGAAATAGCCGAGCTGATAGCCCCAAACAGTGTACGTATTTGCGATGCGGTCGAAAATCTGCTTAACGGAGTCTTCGTATTCAATAGTGCCCGGATCTTTGCCAAATATGTATTTGCTTACCGTTATTTTTAGAGCGTTGTCGCCCCAGTGTTCCGGCACTTCGACGTTCTGCCGGGAAAAGACCGTTTCCCCCGACGCAAACATCTTTATATCTTTGCGAACCCATTTTGCAGTATCGTAAGCAAAAACTCCCTCTTTTGTAAAAATACGCTCGAATTTAAAGCCGCCCGCGCGACCCTTTTTCCCCAAATCCAAAGGCTGGTTCCCATCGACAATTATTTTGGCCATGATATTCTGAATTTAATAGTTTTTAAATGAGTAAATTGAGCACCGTCCGCCCGAAAGCATTAAAGCCCACGTTAAGCGATGAAAAACGGCGAACGGTAAAACCGAATTCCGCCGATAATCTTAGTTCAAAGAAAAACTCCAAATTACAGACCTTGTCAAATGAAAATATCCCCCGCAAAAGCGGCATTACCCCTCAATCGAGTCACAGAAAAGGATTGCGGGCCAAAAAAATTTGACGAATCGCCAAATATAATGTAAACATGCGGTATGAAGTCTTTAAAGTTATATTTTTATATCTTATTATTAATAAGTTATGCAATGCCATCATTTGCTGAAAAAACAGCGGTAGGCAGCAATCTTCCCGTCGGAGATGTTGAAATAAAGAGCCAATGGCAAAATAAAAAAATCGCATATTTGGGAGACTCTATAACAGACAAATGCCACGTTGGAACAACAAAGAACTACTGGCAATATTTGGAAGAAATCCTCGGAATAGAGCCGGCTGTTTACGGCATAAACGGCGACAATTTTTGCGGAATATTAAAACAGGCCCAAAAGTTAAAATCCGACGGAGCCGAAAAAATCGACGCAATAATGATATTCGCCGGGACAAACGACTACAACGGCAGCGTTCCCATCGGGCAATGGTACAAATACGAAGAAGCCGAAGCTCCAATTGCAAACGGCAAAACGCAAATCCGCAAGCGCAGAATCCACATAATGGATTCCACTACGTTCAAAGGCCGAATAAATGCGGCAATGGCATTTATCAAAGAAAATTTCCCCGACAAACAGATTATACTAATTACTCCAATACACCGAGGATTCGCAAAGTTCGGCGAAGGGAATGTACAACCGGACGAATCTTTCCCCAATAGGATAGGAGAGTATATCGATTCCTACGTTGATGCAGTAAAGGAAGCCGGAAACGTCTGGGCAGTTCCGGTGATAGACTTGAACTCTCTTTGCGGACTTTTTCCCAACACGCCGTCCCACGCCCAATACTTCCATAAAAAAGATACGGACTTGCTCCACCCTAACGCCAAGGGGCACGAAAAAATGGCGCGTGCAATCGCCTACGCCCTTCTTGCAATATCTCCAAGATAAATTCGCATTGGGCATTTTTTATTTAGGCCCAGATAGCCCCGCCAAGCTATGCGGAAATTTCTAAGCCTTGCCATTCTAAGCGAGCCGTTCTTGCATGTGTTTCATATAAGCTGCCCTACCCCATTCGACGTGCCGAAAGTTCATTTTTGCAAATTTAGACTTCTCGTACAAATAAAAAACAAATTCAGAAAAGATGAAAAGTTTTAGTGACAATTCGCTAAAATATTTTAGGAGTCTGAGAAGAATCAAATACGAACAGCCCGCTGAATTTCAACACCGCAATGAATATTTAATATAAAATATAGGGAAAGGACGTTCCATGAAAAAAATAACGCTAGCACTGTTAGCAGCAATATCGATAGCCTACGCCGATGAAACAACACTGCCCAAGCCTGATTTAAACAGGGGCGACACAATAATGCAGGCGTTCACTAAACGGCATTCAACAAAGTCTTTTTCGCGCCGCAAGCCGACCATGCAAGATATCTCAGATCTACTCTACGCAGCCAATGGAATTAACAGGCCCGAGAGCGGCAAGCGGACCGCACCGTCCGCGCTCAATAGGCAAGATATAAAAATATACGTATGCCTACCCGAAGGAGCCTACCTATACAATGCGAAACGCCATTCACTGGAACTAGTGAACAAAGCGGATCTAAGACAGTCGGAAGCGCCGGTATGCCTTGTGCTCGTGTCAGATTATAACGATAGATGGAGCGGATTGGACGCCGGGATAGTGTCGCAAAACATATCAATATTCTGCGCCGGGACGGGACTTGGCACATATCCGCACACGACAATGGACGTTTCCGAATTAAAAGCGGGATTAAAATTGAAAGGGCAACAAACTCCGATGATATGCAATTCGGTTGGGTTTGCGAAATAAGCCTGAGATATATTGAAAAATATAATATGGGAGAAGTAAGAGTTTTGAGTGAATGTAAGAAGCTGAGTGACTATATTTTTTCTATTGCGTCCCCACTTTTATTCACATCAACAATCTTTGACGCATAGTGAAAATTTTATGTAAGAGATAAAAAATCATTGCAAAAGCAGCAAGGAATAGTAAGGTAGAAAAGATAATAAAGAAACGCGGGCGTAGCTCAATTGGCAGAGCGCGAGCTTCCCAAGCTTGAGGTTATGGGTTCGACCCCCACCGCCCGCTCCATTTAAAATACAGATAATATACTATTTTAAAGCGACTTGCAAAATTTTGCGAGCCGCTTAATTTTTAACCATTTGGTTAAAAAAAGGGTCAACACCAAAGTCAGTGGATTTTAATGAAAGACGCCGCATTGGACAAGGA